>NZ_JBXSOW010000002.1:0-807331 GCF_057784375.1 Martinezella sp. CNPSo 3964 | reverse complement strand
CCCGACCATCGAGGACGATTTCAAGGCGCTGATTTCGGCCTTGAAATAAGGGTTTGACCTTTTGAAGAAAATCTTGAGGCCTGGCATCTGCCGGGCCTCAATTCATTTGAGCCGGTGACTTGGGTTTAAGCGAAGGCGGTGTTCAGCGTTTTACGGTCAAGCCCAGGCCGGCCTGGAACTGGCGGGTGCTGTCGCCCACATCCCTCGTCGTCAGCTGATAGCCGACATTGCTGGTGAGATCGAGGTAACGGTTGATGCCCCAGGTCAGCCCGAAAGCGGCGTCGTATTCGACCTCGTCGGCGGCACTGCCATTGGAGGGGTAATTGCGCCAGGTCGGGCCTCCCGTCAGCTTGGCGGTGAGATCGTCGCGCAGCTGATGGCTTACGGTGCTCGTGAGCTGATAGGCGGTGTAGCCGCTGAGGCCGGCCGTGGTGGAGGGCTGGACCGTAGTCGAAAGGCCGACGCTGATATCGGTGCCGCGCTGCGGCGACCAGGCGAGACTGCCGTCGATCGTCGGCGAGTCGACCGAGGCGAGGCGCGAATCGTCGAATTGCGTGTGCTGGTAACCGAATCCGAGCTCGCCCTTGAATTTTTCGCCGAGGTCGAATTCGACGCCGCCCTTGCCGCCATAGCTCTGATTCGAGCGGGCATAGCCGTTGCTGTCGCGCGTCTGGTCGTAGACGGCACGGCCGAGATCGACTTCGACGAAGGGAATGATCGCCGGCGATAGTTCGTAGCCGATGCGTCCGCGCCAGGTTCCGGCCGTCTGGTTGCGGTCGCTGAGGGTGACCGTCGTCCCGTCGGAGAGTACGGCATTGGAATAGACACTGCGTGTCAGCGCCACGGCCGTCGTGCCGCGCAGCAGGCCGAAATCGCGCTCCAGCGAGAGCCCGGCCGTGTACTGGTTGACGGCGGATTGCTTCGAGGCGCCGGCGATCGCATTGGGATCGCTCGTATCCTCGCGATAGAATTGATAGCCGGCGGTGACATGCGCCGTCGTGTCGGCGGGAAGATCCAGACGCAGGTCGGCATTGAGATTGACGGTCGGTTTTTCCTCGCCGGTGCCGCTGATGTTCTTCTGCCAGACGCCTTCGCCGGTGACGGTCAGAGCATGCCGGTCCCAGTCCGAAGTCAGGGTGCTGCGCAAGTCGGTCTGCAGGAAGCCGCGATTGTCCTTGGTGTCGCCGGTGCGATCCCGTTCGACATTGATCGACTGGTTGATCGAAGGCTTCAGAGTGAAGGTGCCGAGCGGGATGCCCTGGACGTCTGCCCGATCCGGATACTGGCGGGCTCTCAAGTCATCAACGCCTGGTTCGCGCAGATTTACGCGGCGCAGATCGTTATCCAGTGTCGAGCCGGTGGTTCTGGGGTCGATACCACCGAGCCGGAGGCGCATATTCGGCGCCGTATCACTGCCGGTCGATGTCTGGTTCGCCGATTGAGCTGCCTGGGTATCGGCCGCAGGCGCGGCATTCGGATCGGTTGGGGATGCCGATGTCGGGGCAGGCAACGTATCGTCGAGGTTCTGGTCGGCTGACAGCGATTGGGCGTTGGCCGGCAGCGGAGCGGCGAATGCGATACCCCAGCCGAGCATGGCGGAACCCGCCCATGCCGCCAGCCGGAAGGCACCATGACCCGCCTTGTCCTTGCCGATGCCCATGTTGTTTATATCTGACCCTGCTGGAAATGACCTAAATTCTTACCCAAGTGTAAAGCTGCGTGGTTAACGCTTGGTTGCCAAGCGATGGCGACAAGAAAGGGTTCGACAATATTTGTCGGGAAGGCGTTGCAGGTTGTCGCATCGCCATAAGTCGATCTTTGGTGGACAGATTTGCAGAAAAGCGTTAGGCCTCGCTCATGAATAAGAGAGCTGTAAGACTCATCGAGAACGGTGCGATCGAATCCGCAATGCGAACGATCGAGACCGAGAGACGGGGCATGGAGGCGCTGGAACGCGCGCTGACCAACGGCTTGGCCGAGCCCTTCAGCCGCGCTGTCGAGCTTATCGGCGATATCAGCGGCCGTGTCGTCATCACCGGCGTCGGCAAGAGCGGCCATATCGGCAACAAACTCGCCGCAAGCCTGGCTTCCACGGGTACACCGGCTTTCTTCGTACATCCGGTCGAAGCCAATCATGGCGATCTCGGCATGATCACGCAGGCTGATGTCATCATCGCCATCTCCTGGGGCGGTGAGAGCGCTGAGCTGCGCGGCATCATCAGCTATTCCCGCCGCTTTTCGATTCCGATGATCGCCATCACCGCGGGGGAGACTTCCACGCTTGCTCGCGAGTCGGATGTCGTCCTGCTGCTGCCCAAGGAGCAGGAAGCCTGCCCGCACGGGCTGGCGCCGACGACGTCTACGCTGCTGCAGCTTGCCATTGGCGATGCGCTGACCGTGGCGTTGCTGGAGGCACGTGGCTTTACGGCCGAGGATTTCCGCACCTTTCATCCGGGCGGCAAACTCGGCGCCAGCCTGTCGCATGTGGCCGATATCATGCACAAGGGCGACCGCGTGCCTTTGGTGAAACTTGGAACCGGCATGCCGGAAGCGGCAATGACGCTATCGAAAATGCGTTTCGGCTGTGTCGGTGTGATCGATGATGATGGCTGCCTGTGCGGCATCGTCACCGACGGCGACATCGCTCGCAATCTCGGCACCAGCCTTGCCGAGATGCGCGTCGACGAGGTGATGACCCGTAATCCGAAGACGGTGAAGGAAACGACGCTGGCGACGAGCGCAATGGCCGTGCTCAACCGTCACAATATCTCGGCACTCATGGTCATAGACGAAGCGCGCCGACCGATCGGCGTCGTGCATTTCCACGATCTGCTGCGGATCGGCGTCGCCTGATCAGACCGGTTCGACGGTGAGGTCGCGACCGTTGCTTGCGACCACCTTGACGCGGGTGCCGACCGGCAGGTCCGGCCCGCTGACAGTCCAATAGGTATCGTTCAGGCGAATGCGTCCCCGGCCTTCGGCGATCGGCTGGTCGAGTGTTGCCGTGCGCCCGACGAGGCTGGCGCTGCGCTGGTTCAGGAACGGTTCGTCGGTCACCTGGTTGTTGTTGTAGAGATAACGGCGGCCAATGAGGGTGACGATGACCGCTGTGGCCGCGAAGACCAATCCCTGTACCTGCCAGATCCAGAAGCTGTTCTCCCAGAAGAGGAGTGACAAGGCGCCGACGATGATGCCGGCGAGCCCGATCCACACGAGGAAGAAGCCCGGCAGGACGAGCTCGGCGGCAAGCAGCACCAGACCCACGAGCCACCAGCTCCAGGGGCCGAGTTCGACGATGAGATTGTCGAACATGTCAGCTCTCCTTCGGCGTCAACGGATTGATCGAGGGTGTCGTGCGGGCGGAGGCGGGGCGCGGGCGGGGCGGCTGCGGCGCGCCATTGCCGTCGCCATTGTCGCCGAAGACTTCGCGAGCGATGGCGCCGATGCCGCCGAGCGAGCCGATGATGGAGCTCGCCTCCATCGGCATCAGTACGATCTTCGAATTGCCGGCAGAGCCGATCGCCGCCAGCGCTTCGGTGTATTTCTGCGCGACGAAGTAGTTGATCGCCTGCACGTTGCCCTCGGCGATCGCCTCGGACACGACGCGGGTCGCTTTCGCTTCGGCTTCGGCCAGGCGTTCGCGCGCCTCGGCATTGCGGAAGGCTGCCTCGCGCTGACCTTCTGCCTGGAGCACGGCGGCCTGTTTGGCGCCTTCGGCACGCAGGATCTGCGCGTTGCGCATGCCTTCCGCCTCGAGAACCTGGGCACGCTTTTCGCGCTCTGCCTTCATCTGCCGCGCCATGGCGTCGACGAGATCCTTCGGCGGCTGGATATCCTTGATTTCAACGCGCGTTACCTTGATGCCCCAGGGCTCGGCCGCCTCGTCAACCACGCGTAGCAGCCGCTCGTTGATGGCGTCGCGGTTCGACAGTAGCTCGTCGAGATCCATCGAGCCCATGACCGAGCGGATGTTGGTCTTGGTGAGGTTGAGGATCGCGCTTTCGAGATTGGTGATCTGATAGGCGGCCTGGGCTGCATTCAGCACCTGGAAGAAGGCAACCGCATCGGCCGAGATGCTGGCATTGTCCTTGGTGATGACCTCCTGGGTCGGCACCGCGAGGACCTGTTCCATCACATTCATGCGCGCGCCGACCGTCTCGATGAAGGGCACGATCAGATTGAGCCCCGGCTCCAGCGTGCGGATATAGCGACCGAAGCGCTGGACCGTGTATCGATAACCCTGCGGTACGGTCTTGATGCCTGCAAACAGCACCAGGATGACCAAGACCACCAGGGCAATCACAACGATGCTGAAACCACCGACGACCATCGAACTCCTCCATGGACGCGCCTGCCTGAGCAGGCTCGCGTCGCGTAAACCGCTACCGTTCGGCCTCCCTATGCTCGGTCGAGCTCATGAGGCGGCAGCTCAATCAGATGTGGTGGGTTAGCATGTTCTCGGCAAGTGAGGAATGGGGCTGCAGCAGGCGTTTTGCTATGAGACAGGTCAACCAATCGTCGTCTGGGTCTTGCGCCCGGCGATTGATATTCATACTTTATATGGAGATTTCCGGCTCCGCTGCCAAGCAGCCTTTCGGGCCAAGCCATCGCGCATCATCAGGGTGAAGCTATGAACTTAGATAGGACCTTGCGGTCGGTTGTGGCCGTGCACGCCTCAATTCCGGAAGACGCCTTTACGGCCGCAACGCTTGGCACCCGCAGGGAGGGCAGTGGCGTTGTCATTCGCGGAAATGGCCTGGTATTGACGATCGGTTATCTGATTACCGAAGCCGACGAGGTTTGGCTGACGACCAATAGCGGCCGTGTCGTGCCCGGCCATGCGCTTGCCTATGATCAGGAGACAGGCTTCGGCCTCGTGCAGGCGCTCGGGCCTCTCGACGTGCCCGCCCTCGAATTCGGCGATACCAACAAGGCAGAGATCGGCGATGAAGTCGTCGTGGCCGACGGGATCGGCCAGTTCGTCGAGGCGAAGATCGTCGCCAAGCAGGAGTTTGCCGGCTATTGGGAATATCTGCTCGACGAAGCGATCTTCACGGCACCGGCCCATCCCTCCTGGGGCGGAGCGGCGCTTGTCGATGAAGATGGAAAGCTTCTCGGCATCGGCTCGCTGCATCTGCAGATGGCGACCCAGAACGGCGACAGTGCCGACATCAACATGATCGTGCCGATCAACCTTCTGATGCCGATCCTGGATGATCTGATCAAGCGCGGCCATGTCAACAAGCCGCCGCGGCCCTGGCTTGGCGCCTTCTCCGCCGAAAGCAACGGCGAGGTCGTCGTCATGAGCGTCACCGAAGGTGGTCCGGCCGCCAAGGCGGGCTTGCGTCGTGGTGACGTCATCTCCGAAATCCGCGACGGCGAGGTCGATGGGCTTGCCGATTTCTACCGCAAGATCTGGCAGAGCGGCCCCGCCGGCTCCGAGATTCCCATGCGGGTGCTGCGCGACGGCCGCGAGGCCTGGATCCGAATCAAGTCCGCCGATCGCGGCAGTTTCCTCAGAAAGCCGCAGCTGCAATAGAGCCGTGTCGCCGGCATCGCTGCCGGCGGTCTGTCACGCCCAGCCGAGCAGCTCCCGCCGCACGACCTTTTCCAGCACGTTCATGCCGTCTTCGCTGTCGTTGAGACAGGGAATATGGGTGAATTTGTCGCCACCGTTGTGATGGAAGGATTCCGCCGCCTGCTCGGCGATCTCTTCGAGCGTCTCGAGGCAGTCCGAGACGAAGCCAGGATTGAGTACGGCAATCCGCTTGGTGCCATCCTTGGCGAGCTGCTCCACGGTCTTGTCGGTATAAGGCTGCAACCATTCCTCCGGGCCGAAGCGCGATTGGAACGTGACCATGAACTGGTCTTCGGAGAGCCCAAGTTTCTCCCGTAGCAGGCGGCCCGTCTTCTGACAGAAACAGTAATAGGGATCGCCCAGCTTGAAGTAGGACATCGGTATGCCGTGGAAGGACACAAGGATCTTTTCGGGCTGCCAGTCGAGCGTCGCAAGGTGCCGGGTGACGGAATTGGCTAGCGCCTCGATATAGGTCTCGTCGTCGTGGTATTGCGGCACGGTGCGGATGGCCGGCTGCCAGCGCATCTTCTGGAGCTTCTCGAACGCCTTGTCGTTGACGGTAGCCGTCGTGGCCGCCGCATATTGCGGATAGAGCGGAAAGAGCACGATGCGCTCGCAGCCATCGTCCTTCAGTGCCTGGATTCGATCCGCGATCGACGGCTGGCCATAGCGCATGGCCCAGTCGACCTTGACGTTGGGCAGGTCGCGCAGCCGCTCGGCCATCAGGTCGGACTGGTTGCGGGTATAGGTGCGCAGATAGCTTTCGTCCTTCTCCTTGTTCCAGATCGTCGCATAGGCCTTGCCGACTTTCCCCGGACGAGTGTTGAGCACGATGCCGAACAGGATCGGATACCATTTCCAGCGCGACCATTCGATGACGCGGCGGTCGGTCAGGAATTCTTTCAGATAGCGACGCATCGAGGAGTAGTCGGTGCCGTCGGGTGTTCCGAGATTGACGAGCAGCACGCCGACCTTGCCGTATTTCACGCTCGGGTGATTGGGCGCAAGCGCGGTCAGGTCTGCTGTCATCGATCGAATTCCTCTCAAGATACGAAGCACTTCACATAAGAACAAAAGCCGGTCCGGGGAAGCCCGGACCGGCTGGTGTAAGCGAGACAAATCGTCCTTACTTGGCCGGAATCCTCAACTTTTCGCCGACCGTCAGGTGATGCGGCTTGATGTTGTGGTTGGCGGCCACGAGTTTGTGCCATTGCTTGGCGTTGCCGTAGTAGGTCTTGGCAATATCCCACAGCGTGTCGCCGGCGATGACGACGTGGGTCGTCGGTGTCTTCGGCGGTTCGCTTGCCTTGGCCTCGGGCGCTGCCGTTGCCGGAGCCGTGGTCGCGGGTGCGGAGGTGGCCGGAGTTTGCGCCGCTGGAGCCGAGGCGGCGGGTGTCGAGGCTGCCGGATCCGAATTTGCCGGAACGGTCGGCGTGGGCGTCGGGTTGACCGGGGTCGTCGTGCTCGGCGTGGCCACGGCGGGAGCCGTCGAGGTCGGCGGCGTTGCGGTTGGCGCTGCGGTGCCGCTGTTGGCGGCGGCCGGTGCCGGCTTTTGCTCGGTTCCGGCCTGCGGCGCCGTTGCGGCGGGCTTCGCCGGCTCCGGCTGAACGGTTGTCGCCGTTGCGGCAACCTGGGTTATGCGGCCATCCGTATAGGGTTTATAGGGATTGTGCGCGCCGAGATAATCGGCGACCACCGATTCCAGATTGGGTCCGAAGTCATAGGCGTTCTTGCCGTCCTTGGCGAAGACCGCATAGCCGTCGCCACCCGCACGCATGTAGTTGTTGCTGACGACGCCGTAGGTCTTTTCCGGGTCGATCGGCTTGAATTCCGTGCCTTCCTGCACGTCGACCGATACGAGGCGGCTGCCTGGCGGCTTCGATTTGTCGAAGCTGTATTTGAGGCCGGCAACCTGCGGGAAGCGGCCAGCGCCGTCGTCGATCTGGCTGAGGCCGTTTTCGAGTGCCGCCTTCACCTCGGCTCCGGTCAGCTGGAAGGTCGCGACCGTGTTCTGGAAGGGCAACACGGTCAGCACGTCGCCCATGCTGACATCACCGGCGCCGATGGACGCGCGCAAGCCGCCGCCATTCTGGATGGCGATGGAAATGCCCTGCGCCTTGGTGCGGTCGAGCATCGCATCGGCGACAAGATTGCCCATTGAGCATTCCTGAACGCGGCAGATTTCACGTGCGCCTTCGATTGGCCCTTGCGAATTGCCGATGATCTTCTTGCGTAGTTCCTGGATCGGCTTTGCCATCTCCTGCACGCGTGCGAGGATCGTCGGATCGGGCTTGATGGAGGCATCGAGCAGGATCGGATCGCCCTTGGCGTCCTTGACAGCGCCGTTGTCGTCGAAGGTGATGACGAGATCGCCAAGATATTTGCTATAGGACGCGGCCTGGACGACGGGGACTTTATAGCCGGCCGGATTGTCAACCATGGTCGGGTAAGGGCCGGCTGCCTTCGGGTCGGTATTCGACAAGAGCGTATGCGAGTGCCCGCCGACAACGACGCTGACACCGGCGATCTTGGCGATCTTCTCGACATCGCGGGGATAGCCGACATGGGTGAGAGCAATGATCTTGTTGACGCCTTGCGACTTCAACGCGTCGACTTCGGCGCTGATAGCGGCGGCATCGTCGGTGATTTTCACATGCGGACCGGGCGAAGCAAGCTCCGGCGTTTCGGTCGTCACGGCACCGACGATGCCGATCTTCTGGCCGCCGATATCGAGCACGATCGACTTCTTGATGCGGTTGCCGAGCTTCGACTGGTCGTCGACCACCAGATTGGCCGTTACGACCGGGAACTGCGCCTTGTCGAGGAAGGCGGCAAGCGGGCCTTCGCCATCGTCGAATTCGTGGTTGCCGACCGTCATGGCGTCGATCTTCATGTCGTTGAGGAATTCGACTTCGGCGGCACCCTTGTAGGTGGTGTAGAACAAGGAGCCCTGGAAATTATCGCCGGCATCGAGGACGACGACGTTCTGGCCAGCAAGGGCGGCACGCCTCTGGTCGATGGCTGCCTTCAGCCGCGCGGCACCGCCAAAGCACTCGTTCTTGGCCTCTTCTGCAGCGGAGCAGGTCGCGTCGAACTTGTTGATCGACTCCACGCGCGAATGGAAATCGTTGAAGTGCAGGATGTTGAGCTGATAGTCCGCGAAGGCGGCGCTGGTGCTCAGCGCCAGCAGCGTTGCGGCCAAAAGACCCACTCCGAAGGGCTGCTTCATCTGTCTCTCCTGTTGGTCATTGCAATCCGGCCCGCCTGTGCCCCCACGGCGGTCCCCCGCGCCGATGTTTTCATTCCGGCGGAGCGAGCGCAAGCAAAAGCTGTTGGCTTCATTAGGATTTTACAAAGCGGCGGAACAGGTCGCCGGATCAGGCGCAGGCCTCGACCGAGGATGCACCGTAGGATTCGCGCAGCGCCGCAACGGCATTCCAGCCGACAGAGCAGAAGACGAGGACACAGCAAAGAGAGGCGACAAGATGAAGGCGCCTATTCCGCCTTCGGTAGAGCAGGATAGTGCCGGCACCGTAGATGAGCAAAGCCGGTACGGCGAAAAGAAGGACGCTCGCCGGGCCGTCGCAATCGAGTGCTTCGATACCCTGCGCACGATAGACGTTGGCTGGAAGGACCGTCGCCAGGATCGCGACGGGGAGGGCTGCAACGAGGATCAGATAGAGAATCAGCAGACCGCGCATGATGCCTTATCCGCCCATCTGGCTTCTATCAGCCCTGGCGATTGAGCGAGAAGTGCCCACCGGTTTCGGAGGTGCAATTGAGCTGGCTGGGATTGGCCAGGAAGCAATTGACCTTAGATGAGGTGCGCTTGATGTTCGAATAGAGATTGATCTGGATCACGCCCGACGGATCGGTCGTGTAGGTTCCCGAGGCCATCTGTTGGTTCGTGCCGTCCGTGGTGTGCGTTTCGAAGCGACCGCCGTTGAAGGTCGAATTCAGGCCATTCGAATCGGCCCAGCTTCCTTCCACGGAATTCATGCGCGGCTGGGAGCCGCCTGGGTTCATTGCCATCGGCGGCGGTCTGGAGCCGCCGAAATCGACGCAGGCAGATAGAGCTGCCGCGGCAGCGAGGAGGGCAAGAACGGTTCTCATCTTCATAATTATCTCCCGCGAATAGAGGCGGTCTAAAGGCGTATCGGTTGCAAGAAAGATGGCGCGACCCTTGAGCTAAAGCAAGACGTCACAGGCGATCTGCTTGATTTATCTGGCTTGCGTAACAAAAATGCCCGCACGACCTGTGCGGGCATTCGGGTCTTGGATCAAGCTAACGCTATACTCTTAGCGAACCAGAATGTTGCGGAACTGCCAGGGATCCTTGGTGTCGATGTCTTCCGGGAACAGGCCCGGGCGACCGTCGAGCGGGGTCCAGTCGGTGTAGTGGCCTTCGACCGGGCCGAGATAGGGCAGCTGCACTTCGAGGCAGCGCTTGTAGTCGACTTCGTCGGCTTCGACGATGCCGGCCTTCGGGTTTTCCAGTGCCCAGACCATGCCGGCGAGCACGGCGGATGTCACCTGCAGGCCGGTGGCGTTCTGGTAGGGAGCGATGCGGCGGGTCTCTTCGAGAGACAGGCGCGAACCGTACCAGTAGGCATTCTTGGCATGGCCATAGAGCAGCACGCCGAGTTCGTCGATACCGTCTTCCAGCTCGTCCTCGTCGAGGACGTGATGAACCGGCTGCGGCGTGCCGCCATTGCCGAACATCTCGTGCAGCGAGAGTATGGCGTCGTTGGCCGGATGATAGGCGTAGTGGCAGGTCGGGCGGAAGGTGACTTCGCCGTCCTTGTCGCGCACGGTGAAATAGTCGGCGATCGAGATCGACTCGTTGTGGGTCACCAGGAAGCCGTATTGCGGGCCGGGGGTCGGGCACCAGGTGCGCACACGGGTGTTGGCGCCCGGCTGTTCCAGATAGATGGCAGCCTTGCAGCCCTTCTTGTGCTTCTTGGCATTCTTCGGCATCCATTCTTCATGGGTGCCCCAGCCGAGTTCGGCCGGCTGCAGGCCTTCGGAGATGAAGCCTTCGACGGACCAGGTGTTCCAGAAGACGTTGAGCGGCTTCGGATGCTTGGTGCGCTGCGTGTCGCGCTCGGCAATGTGAACGCCCTTGACGCCGACCTTCTTCATCAGCTTGGCCCAGCCCTCGCGGTCATGCTGATCCGGCTCTTCGAACTTGAGGCCGATATCCTTGGCAAGGTTGACGAGCGCCTGCTTGACGAACCAGGAGACCATGCCCGGATTGGCGCCGCAGGTGGAAACGGCCGTCGTGCCGCCCGGGTTCTTTTCCTTCTCCTTGCGCATGGTTTCGCGGAGCGCATAGTTGGTGCGGTCGGCATTCTTCAGGTTCTTGTCGAAATAGAAGCCGAGCCAAGGCTCGACGACGGTGTCGATATAGAGCACGTCGAGCTTGCGGCAGAGCTTGACCAGGTCGAGCGAGCCGGTATCGACCGAAAGGTTGACGCAGAAGCCCTGGCCGCCGCCTTCCGTCAGGAGCGGCTTCAGCAGATCCTTGTAATTGTCCTTGGTGACATGCGCCTTGATATGACGGACGCCGTGCTTTGCCAGGATTTCCATATCGGCTGGCTCTTCACGCGGGTCGATGACGACCATCCGGCTCTTGTCGAATTTGAAATGGCGCTCGATCAGGGGCAGGGTGCCACGGCCAATGGAGCCAAAGCCGATCATCACGATCGGACCGGTAATTTCGGCATATACCGGATAGTTGTGTTTCGTCATTCTTTTCTCCTTCGAAAGGCAGGACGCCGTTCGGTTCACGAAATCTAGTTAGAGTTTGCGCGTAAGCGCTGGCAGAGTTTGCGCGAAAACGCGAGGTGAGCGGCTCTAATCATAATTTGATGTCACAATAAAGAGCTGTTCAGGGTTAGCCGGACAAAGTCAAGTGGAGGCCAACATACACGCCTTATGCGACGAGTTTGTTGCCTTCAAGGTTGGTTTTCGCTGACATAACGAAATCGGATGATGCGACGATCGTCCGTCGATCAGGCTTTCAAGCCTTCCAATCCATCCGTGACGGTGGTCAGGGCGATTTCCTGGATCTCGTAGGTTGCGACGCCATGGATAGTGAAGGGGTCGGCAGCGACATAGGCCTCCAGCTCGGCCTTTTCACCGCGGGCGAAGACGACGCCACCGGTGCGCGGCACCTTGCGCCCGGAAGCAAGGAACCAGCCCCTGGCATAGCCTTCCTTCACCCAGGCCATGTGTGGCTCCATGTGCTTGTCGGCTTCGTCATTGCCCTTGAGGTAGGTGAGCGAGAGGATGAACATCAATCAATTCCATAGAAGTTGCGCGCGGATCAGGCCACGCAGGGAGTTTCCAACGTAAAGGGTGCGATCTTTCAGGTCGTCGAGCTGGATGCGACCGACACGGGCCTTGCGCTGGCAGATGAGCTCGGTGCGCAGGACTCCGGCGAGGAGACCGGCAGAAATGGGCGGGGTCCGCAGCAAGTCTGCACTGTCCTCAAGGAAGACCGAGGTGATCGTGCCTTCGCAAATCTCGTCCTTCTCATTGAGCAGCAGCACCTCGTCAGCCTCATCGGGCCGATATTCCGCGCGGGCTGCTTCATAGACCGCGCGGCGCGTCGTCTTGACACGCAGCAGCTTGTCGGAAGAATCGAGCCTTGTCGCGGCGATGCGGACGCGCCAGACGGTGTCGGGCAGCAGCGAGACAAACGGTGCCGTCGTCACCTCCGTTTGGCCTTCCCGGTCCAGCGTCAATCGAACCCTTAATGGTGCGCCGGCGCCGGCAACCGCCTGTTCCAGCTTTCCAAGCACATTCTTCGGGGCTGAAAAGCCGAGGCGGCGGGCTGAGCGCTGCAGCCGGGCGAGATGCAGGCGCAGGCGGACGAAGCCGGTTTCCGGCTCGTAGCGCAGAGTCTCGATGAGGGAAAAATCCTCTAGCGGTCGATCCATCTGTCCCCCACGGCGAAGCGCGCCTTCAGGAGGCATTCCTCGTATTCCGCTTCCGCCGTCGAATCGAAGACGATGCCTCCGCCGACATTGAACACCGCGCGGCCGTCTTGGAAAAGCGTGATCGTGCGGATCGCCACCGAAAAACGCATGGCTCCATCAGGCGAGATCATGCCGATCGCGCCGCAATAGGCATCGCGCGGACTGTCTTCGAGGTCATGCAGGATTTCCATCGCCCGCATTTTCGGCGCGCCCGTTATCGAACCGCAAGGAAAGAGCGCAGCAAGAATGTCGCGGATCGATATGCCGGGAAGCAATTTCGCCTGCACATGGCTGACCATTTGGTGCAGGGTAGGGTAGGTCTCGATTTCGAAGAGTTTCGGCACATCCAGAGTGCCGACTTCGGTGATGCGCGAGATGTCGTTGCGAAGCAAGTCGACGATCATGCGGTTTTCGGCCTGTGTCTTTTCGTCCGCAAGCATGGCGGTGATGATCTCTTTATCCTCGGCGGCGCTAGAGCCGCGCTTGGCCGTGCCTTTCATCGGATGCGTCTCGATCCAGCCGTCCGCGTCCGTGTGGAAGAAAAGCTCCGGCGAGCGCGACAGGATGATCGGGCCGCCGAGATCGACGAGCGCGCCGTATTTCACCGGTTGCCGCTCGATCAGTGACCAGAAGGCGGCGCGCGGATCGCCGTTCCAGCGGGCATGGATCGGCATGGTGAGGTTGGCCTGATAGCAGTCGCCCAGGCGCAGATGCTGGTGCAGCCGGTCGAAGCGCTCGCGATAGGTCTCGAAATTCCACGCGGCTTTCAGCTCCGTCAGGAACTCCTGGTTTTCCTGCCGCTGTGCGGGTTGAGCAAGCGGATGGCCGTCGCCGGCGGGGGCATCGAAAACGCCGAAGCTGAGCAAGGGCGTTTCCCTGTTTTCCTCGGCGAAGGGCGCGAGTTTTTCCTCGAAGAGATGGCCGGCCTCATAGGCCATGTAGCCGGCAAGCCACTGTCCCCGCCGCCTGGCTTCTTCCATGCGATCGAGCGCATCGAAGAATTGTTCGCGCGTATGGGCGACGATGATCTCGGCCGGTTCGGCAAAGAGCATCACCTGTCCTGTGCTGTCGTCCCTGAAGAGGACGTAGGGTATGGCGTCGGCCATGCGCAAGTATCTATCGGGTCGTTGTTATGTCGATTGTCAGGCATGTCCGCCGTTGCTGCAGCTTTGTGCATGGCCCCTCACCCCAACCCTCTCCCCGCCAATGCGGGGAGAGGGAGTTACCACAGCCGCTACACCGTCGTTTGCAAAGACCGATGCGGTGAATGCTGAGCCAATCCCCTCTCCCCGCAAGCGGGGAGAGGGCTAGGGTGAGGGGCCATGCACAAAGCTGCAGCAACGGCGGAGGTGCCTGTCCTGCTTCTCGTCAGTTCAGTTCTTATCTAACGCTTCCAGCTCGTCGATCAGCCCTTCGATCATCGACAGACCCTTGCTCCAGAACGACGGATCGGTCGCATCGAGGCCGAAAGGCTTCAAAAGTTCGGAGTGATGCTTGGTGCCGCCGGCCTTCAAGAGCTCGAAATACTTCTCCTGGAAGCCCTTTTCGGCGTTGCGATAGACGGCATAGAGCGAGTTCACCAGGCAGTCGCCGAAGGCATAGGCATAGACATAGAAGGGCGAGTGGATGAAATGGGGGATATAGGCCCAGTAAGTCTCATAGCCCTCGGAGATCTTGATCGCCGGGCCTAAACTTTCCTCCTGTACGGAGAGCCACAGCTCGCCAATATTGTCCGGTGTCAGCTCGCCATTCTTGCGGGCGGTATGCACCTTGCGCTCGAATTCGTAGAAAGCGATCTGGCGCACGACCGTGTTGATCATGTCCTCGACCTTCTGGGCGAGCATCGCCTTGCGCTCGCGCTTGTCGGTGGTCTTGTCGAGGAGCGCGCGGAAGGTCAGCATCTCGCCGAAGACGGAAGCCGTTTCGGCCAATGTCAGCGGCGTCTGGCACATCAGCGCGCCCTGGCCGCCGGCCAGCACCTGATGCACGCCATGGCCAAGCTCGTGGGCGAGCGTCATCACGTCGCGCGGCTTGCCCGTGTAATTGACCAGTACGTAAGGATGAGCCGAAGGGACGGTCGGATGCGCGAAAGCGCCCGGCGCCTTGCCGGGGCGCACCGGCGCGTCGATCCATTCCTCATCGAAGAAGCGCTTGGCGATCGCGGCCATCTCCGGCGCGAAATTGCCGTAGGCCGAAAGAACCGTGTCTTTCGCATCGGTCCATGGGATCAGCGCATTGGGCGTTTCCGGCAGCGGTGCGTTGCGGTCCCAGAAATTCATCTGGTCCATGCCGAGCCACTTGGCCTTCATCTTGTAATAGCGATGTGACAGGCGCGGATAGGCGTCGCGCACGGCCGCCGCGAGTGCATCAACCACTTCGCGCTCGACGCGGTTGGCCAGATGCCTTGAGTCGGCGATATCTTCGAAGCCGCGCCAGCGGTCGGCGATTTCCTTGTCCTTGGCGAGCGTATTGGTGATCAGTGTGAAGGTGCGCAGATTGGCCTTGAAGGTTTCGGCAAGGGCCATGGCGGCCTTGCGGCGCGCTTCCGGGTCCTGCTCCTGCAGCATGTTCAAGGCGACTTCCAGAGGCTGTTTCTCGCCGTCGATCTCGAAGCGCAGCTCCGCCATCGTCTCGTCGAACAGCCGGTTGAAGGCGGCAGCACTCGTCATGGATTTTTCCAGGAACAGCTGCTCGAGCTTATCGTCCAGCTGGTGCGGCTTGTCCTTGCGCAGGTCGACGATCCAGGGCCGATAGTGGCCGGCGGCGGGATCGTTCGCCATGCAGGCATCCATGACGGCATCGTCGATCCGGTTCAGCTCCAGCGGGAAGAACAGCAGGTGCGCGGCATAGTCCGTCAGCTTTGCCTGGACGTCGCCATAAAGCTTGCCGTTGGCCGGATCGATGGTGTTCGAGAAATAAGTGAGCCCGGCATAGGAGCCCAGACGGCCCATGATATCGTCGAGCGCCTCATATTCCCTGATGGCTGCCCCGAGGCCGGCATCGCCTGTTTTGCTGGCTGCATCGGTAAGCTTGCCCTTCCATTTCTCCTCGAAGGCGACGGACATCTTGCCGGCCTTTTCCATGTCTCCAAGGAACTCCGACGAGGTCGCCGACGGGTAGAGATCGCTGAGCTTCCAGGTGGGAAGGTCGCCAAGCGCCTGGCCGGTCGCCTGGCTTGCCGAGAAATTAATGAGGGAGTGGAGCGAGGTCGGGCTCATGGGCGAAATTTCCTCTGCTTTTATTTTTCGGATCGTCCGATCCGTTCGTGTCTATTCGGCTGGAAAGCCCGCTGCAAGGCCTGATTTTCCTGCACCGAAGGTTGAATCATGGACGGCGTTACATTCGTCACAATGATTAAAATGCGAGGTTTTGGCAAAACTTCATGTTCAAGCCTTTCTGCGAATGTCCGTGTCAGGTTTCGCATGAAGTGAGGCACCAATGACTGTTTATAATAGCGCCAAGGGGGGCGCGCAGATTCTCGTTGTTGAGGATGATCCGATTCAACGCCGTCTGCTGAAGAATGCCATCGAGCGGCACGGACACGTTGCCCATTTGGCAGAAAATGGCCGTCTCGGCCTGGAATTCTTGAAGCGTGGCAACGATCAGATCAATGTGATCGTGCTCGATCTCATGATGCCGGAAATGAACGGCATCGAGTTCCTGGGCGCGCTCAACGATATGGGCATCGACCTGCCCGTCATCGTGCAGACCGGGCAGGGCGGTATCGATACCGTGGTGCAGGCGATGCGCGCCGGCGCCTTCGATTTCGTCGTCAAGCCTGTGTCGCCGGAGCGTATCGCGGCGTCGATCGCCAATGCTCTGAAGCTCGATCAACGCGAGGCGAAGGCCCGCGCCGGGCGCAAGTCGCGCTCGAGCAGCATCACCTTCGACGACATCGTTTCGGCAAGCCCGGCGATGATGCGGGTGATCGATCTCGCTCATCGCGCCGCGCAATCGAACATTCCGGTGGTGCTGGAGGGTGAGTCGGGCGTCGGCAAGGAACTGGTGGCCCGCGCCATCCAGGCCGCCAGCGATCGAGCCGGCAAGCCGTTCGTCACCGTCAACTGTGGCGCCATCCCGCACAATCTCGTGGAGAGCATCCTTTTCGGCCATGAGAAGGGAGCGTTTACGGGGGCGGCCGAGCGTCATGTCGGCAAATTCATGGAGGCCGATGGCGGCACGCTGTTTCTCGACGAGATCGGCGATCTGCCGCTCGAGGTCCAGGTCAAGCTTTTGCGTGCCGTGCAGCAGGGCGAAATCGAGACCGTCGGTGCGCGCGTCGCACAGAAGGTTAATGTCCGGCTGATCTCGGCCACCAACAAGGATCTGATCGAAGAGGTCAAGGCGGGGCGGTTCCGCGAGGATCTCTACTATCGCCTTAACGTCTTTCCGATCACCATGCCGGCTTTGCGCCGCCGCAAGGAAGACATCCCGCATCTGGCACGGGCCTTTGCCGACCGGTTTGCACTGGAGCAGAAGCTCGATCATTCGCTCGGGATCAGCAACGATGCCCTTGCGCTGTTGACCGCCTACGACTGGCCAGGCAATATCCGCCAGCTCGAAAACGCTGTTTTCCGCGCGGTCGTGCTGTCCGAAGGCCCTGAGCTGCTCGACACGGATTTCCCGCAGATCGCCGCGCAGCTGCCCGGCTATTTCGCCGCCGAGCATCCGACCTTGGTTGTGGATAATTCGCATGCCTCTTCGGCCGATCTTCTCGCGGCTGAACGAAGCGAACGGGCCTCTTACGGGGGCGCGCTCGGATCGACTGCAACCACTCCGCTTGCTTCAGTCGATACGTCGGCCGGTGCTTCCGACAATGTCATCGTCAGCACGAACACGTCAGGCGATGTCAGGAAACTGGCGGATGTCGAGGAAGAATTGATCCGATTTGCCCTCAAATTCTATCGCGGGCAGATGAGTCAGGTCGCGAGAAAGCTCGGTATCGGCCGGTCAACTCTCTACCGTAAGTTGAAAGACTACGGCATAGACCCGGATGACCCGCAAAAAAACGCTGCATGAGGGAAAGCTTAACGTTTAGGCAAGCATATTTTGTTACCCGTCGTAAAGCACTTGTTAGTGCATCGTTCACCATGTATGAAGGGGTCGATCATGTGTGGCATTTTTGCCATCGTGTCACCGCAATTGACAGCCATTTGGAACACGATGCGACATTGTCTGTCGGACGGGGATCGAATTGCCGAATTTGAGTGCAAATACCAAGCCTAATAGCTTGAGCTGGCATTCTGCGTGCTCTCACCTATTTAGCAAGGTGGCCAAGGTTGTAGCCGTTGGTCTCCTTGCTTTGGCCGTTTCTACCCCTGTTTTCGTTGGCACTCCCTCTCAGGCAGGCGGTGAAACCCGCAGCCTCAAGATCTACTACGTCCATACTGGCGAAAAGGCCGTCATTACCTACAAGCGCAACGGCAAGTTCGATCCGGACGGTCTGGAGAAGCTGAACCGCATCCTGCGCGACTGGCGCAAGAATCAGCCCACCAAGATGAATCCGCGCCTGTTCGACCTGATCTGGGAAGTCTACCGCGAAAGCGGTTCGCATGAATTCATCTATGTAATCTGCGGTTTCCGTTCGCCCGGCACCAACGAGATGCTGCGCACGCGTTCCGCCCATACCGGCGTTGCCAAGAAGAGCCAGCACATGCTCGGCAACGCGATGGATTTCTATATTCCTGACGTCAAGCTCACCAAGCTGCGCGAAATCGGCATGAAGCTGCAGGTGGGCGGCGTCGGCTACTATCCGACCTCCGGCTCGCCCTTCGTCCATATGGACGTCGGCGGCGTACGCGCTTGGCCGCGCATGGATCGCCAGGATCTCGTCCGTCTCTTCCCGGACGGCAAGACGATGCATATTCCTGCTGATGGCCGGCCGCTGCCGGGCTATCAGCAGGCGGTCGCCGATTACAAGCGCCGCATGTCGTCCGACGATATCCAGATCGCTAGCTCCTCTTCGCCGCGCCGAGGCTTCTTTGCCCGCCTGTTCGGGGGCGGCGGTGCGGATGAGGAAGAGGACAATGCAGATAGCGGAACGACCGCGGCACCGGTGGCTGTCGCTTCGTCTGCGCGTAAAGGCCAGCCGGCTCCGGCTGCGAGTGATGATGGTGACGATAGCGCCGCTCCGGCTCCTGCCCAGGTTCAGGTCGCCAGCGTAAACGCGCCCGTTCCCCAGGTTCGCCCGGCATTTGGCAATCAGCCTGCCGGCAGCGATGTGGCTTCCGCTCTCGTCTCGCCGTCTCGTAACGCTGCTCAGGATGCGCTTGCCGCCGCCATGCCGGATACGGGCGATCAGCCGCAATATGCCGATCTTCGCTCCTATCATGTGCCCGTGCCGGCCTTGCTTGATCGGCGTTCGCCTGGGGATGCCGAAGTTGCATCGGCCGAGGCTGACATGAAAGGTCAGCTGGCTGCTGTTCCGGTGCCGGCGCAACGTCCGGAAGTGGCCGAGAGCCTCCTCGCTGCTGCCGACGCGGATCAGGAAGCCGCCGACGACCAGGCTGACGCAGGCGTGCTTTCGCCCTCGGTCATTGCGGCTCTGGAGCAAAGCCGTCCTGATCGATCGGATGCCGACAATGCGGTTCCGGTGATGCAGCCGTCGAACAACGTCGCCTCCAAGGATCAACTGGCGCCCGCAAGCAACGGTAATGATGCCGCGCAGGCAATTGCTGCCGTCCTGCCGCAGCAGAGACCGGCTCAGCAAATGCCGATGCAGGTGGCTGCGCTCGCGCCGATCCGCAACGAGGTCAAGGCCAGCAGCCGTCGCTTCAACGACGGTTTCGAGCCGACAACGCCGCAGGAACGCCCGATTGCCGCCGGTATTGCGACCAAGGGCGGTCGGCCGAACAAACAGGATGCTGTCGAGGCTGATTCAGGCCGGGCAACGCTGACGACTGCGCCGACGCTGACGGAGAAGATGATCTCGCAATGGGCGATTGCAAAGGCCCGGGTCGAGATCGTGAACCGCCCGGTCAAGGCGCCGCGTTTCGTAAGCCCGACGCTCCGTGCCCAGCCGACCGCCGTTTACACGGATGGTTTCAAGGTGCAGACGGCATCGATCGATCCCGAGCGCTTCAGCGGAACTGCAGTGAACTTCCTTCAGGTGAAGAAGTTCAATTCGGTCGAATAGGCCAGGTATCAACGTCAGCAGCGTTTGAGGGAGCCCTTTTGGGCTCCTTTTTGATTCGGCAGGATGCTATCCGCTTGCCATTACAATCGGGCTTGTTACGCGACCCGCGGGCTGCATGCAAATTTGAGCTGAAGCGCGGGTTTCAGGCACCGCTGTTGCTTGTAAGTGACATTGCGACGGCTTTCAGGTTCGTGTCAGGATTTATGCATCCTTCCCTGATCCGTCATTCAGTTTGGCTTCATTTGGCTCCGTTAGGTCGGCGATTTCAGACCTGATGGATATTCATATTTGACGCGTAAGACGGCAATCATCATTGGCAATGGCAAGCTGGAGCGCGACCTCTCGCAGGTCGTGGACACTGCAGAGTTTGCAATGCGTTTCAACGAGCCGAAAGCCTCGATCGGCATGAGCGGTTCACGCACCGATATTCTCATGCTTGCGGCTTCCAGCAAGCCGATGCAACGCCGATTGACGGACCCGACCTTCCTGACCAGTGCGACGTTCGTGGCGGCCAAGGAGGTCGTGCTTGCCTACCATCCCGACATCATCCGCAAATATCACCCCAAGCCCAATCTTCTCTCGCGCCTGAAAGGCAGAAGAAGCGATTGGACGATGCGGACGATCGAACTGGTCGGTGCTGCCGGCAAGGAAATCCGCATCATGCCGCCGCAGTTCTACATCGAGGGCTGTGAGGAGCTGGGCGTGACCCAATGTCGGATGCGCCAGCTCTTCCCGAGCACCGGCTTCTTCGGCATCCGATACATGCTGTCACGATTGCCTGCTGACGAATGGAACGTGAAGCTGTGCGGTTTCAGCTGGGAGGGATGGAAGCGCCACGCCTGGCTGGATGAACGCCGCTGGGTCGAAGACAAGATGGCGGCCGGCCGCATCAGCATGCTCGTCTAGCCTTCTTTCAGTTGTTCAGACCAGTTGAAAACAACCATTTTCAGTTTCGCCTCAGGTTTGCCTAAGCTCGCTTTCATTCAGGGTTGCTAGAGCCTCGCGAAATATGACCTCGAGGTATCCATTCATGCAAGCCCACGAATTCAACCCGTCTTCGGCGATGCCGCTCGAAAGATCTCATACGGGATTCGAGTTCGCTCCTGCGTCCAATCCGGTCGGTGTTGTTCGGGACGCACCGGGCCAACCTGTCATTCGTGGCTTCATCATCCATCTGGCTCGCGCCCGTGACCGCATGCCGCAGGTCGAAAGGCTTGCTGCGAAGCTTCCGGTGCAAAGCGAGATCATCGAGGCGGTTGATGGCCGCACTCTGAGTGCCGGCGAGATCGACAGCGTCTACCGTCCTCGGCTGCAGAAGCCATATTACCCGTTTGCCATGAGCACGGGCGAAATCGCCTGCTTTCTGTCGCACCGCAAGGCTTGGGCTGCCATCGTCGAGCAGGGGATCGACGCAGGCCTTGTCTTCGAGGATGACGTCGAGATCGACGATGCGTTCCATGCGGCCTTTGCGGCGGCCAAGACCTGCCTCAAGCCGGGTTCGTTCATTCGCTTCCCGTTCCGCATGGGCAAGGAACACGGCCGATGCATTCTCTCCCAGGGGGAGGCTAATGTCATTCAGCCGACGCGGATCGGCCTCGGCATGGTGGCGCAGCTCGTCAGCCGCGACGCCGCCATCCGTCTGCTGGAGGCGACCTCGGTCTTCGACAGGCCTGTCGATACCACCGTGCAGATGAGCTGGTTCACCCGTGTGTCGCCGCTGGCGGTGCTACCGGGTGGCGTGCGCGAAATTTCTCCGCAGCTCGGCGGCAGCACGATCAAGAGCCGCAAGACATTGGCCGAGCGGCTCTCTAGAGAGGTGTTGCGGCCGCTCTATCGCGCGAAGATTGCCCTTCGCTCGCGCCGCGCCGTCTGAGACGATCCACGTGGCTGTTCCGATCCTCGCATATCATCAGATTGCGGCGCCGCCGTCACGCAAGGCGCCGTTTAGAAGCATGGTCGTCCACCCGGAAGCTTTCCGTCGTCAGATGGAATGGCTGAAAAAGCTTGGAATTCAGGGTGTCTCGCTGCGTGAGGCAATGCCTTACATCCGGGGCGAGAAGACCGGCAAAGTCGCTGCCATTACCTTCGATGACAGCTACGCCAATGTCTATGAAAACGCCTTGCCGGTGCTGCAGGAGTTCGGCTTCACCGCCACGAATTTCGTTGTGGCGAACCAGATTGGCGGCAGCAATATCTGGGATGCCCCCCTCGGCGTGGCGCAGGCGTCTTGCATGTCGGTCGAACAGCTGAAGCATTGGCACAGTCTGGGGCATGAGGTGGGATCGCATACGCTCGATCATGTTCGCCTGCCGCAATTGCCCATGGAAGAGGCGCGCCGTCAGATTACGCATTCGCGCGAGCTGCTAGAAGATTTGCTCGACGAGGGCGTCTCGTCCTTCTGCTTTCCCTATGGCGACGAAACGCCGCTCGATCGTGTGCTTGCCTATGAAGCCGGTTACAGCGCCGCGACGACGACGCGCCGCGGTCGAGCGCGGCCGGGTGACGATCCTTTCGGCCTGCCGCGCGCGACCATACGGCGCAACGATAGCTGGCTGCATTTCGTCAAGAAGTGCGTCGTCGGATAGGCAGCGGTTGCCTCATCTGATCAGGGTGCGATTGTGAAGCTGTAGCTGCCGTTGGTCTTGTGGCCATCCGTTGAGAGCACATGCCATTTGACGGTGTATTTGCCGGGTGCGAGCATGTCGACCACGGGTACTGTCAGCGTTTTGTCGCCGTCCGTCAGAGCCGTCCCGCCAGTCTTGATCGTCTTCTTGTTCTCTCCGGTGACTGTCGCGCCGCTGAACTTCAGATTGAGGCTTTCGGTGAAGCTGAGATCGAGCACTGAAGGTGCCTGCTTGACGGTGCTATCGGCGGCAGGCGTGGAGGTTTTCAGGTGAGCGTGTGCAAGGGCCTGGCCTGCGAGAGCGATCGTCATCGTGACTGTGGCGAGAAGCAGCGTCTTCATCCGAGGCATTTTCGTCTCCGTTTCTGGCTTGTCGGCTGCAGCTATTGCTGCTTCTTCGGCGCGGGATCGGCAGTCGGATGACCAAGGCCGTCGTTGAGCGTGAAGGGACCGCCGACCTGATTCTGTGCCGTCGCTGCCGGCGGCATAAGGGTCCAGGTGAAATATGCGATCAGACCGCAGACGCCGAGCAGAAAGACGGTGAGGATCGCCGGAATGGCCCACTCCTTTGTGAACATCGGTGTTTCCGGACGCGATTTGAAAGAGGCACGACGTCCGGTCGCCGTCTTATTGAGCTCTGTCGGCATGGTCGCCTCCATTACTATGCGTCTCGGCTGAAAAATGAGTGTCGATGCCGGCTGTGTCGGCACGATGGGGGCCGAAGGCTGCACGATGGCATATCAATCGGATCATGATCGGTTTCCTTGGGAGAGGTCTGCGCCTCCTGGCAGAGGCTGCCCGCGAGGCTTTCATGGCAAGCTGCTTGCCTGCGTGGCGCGGAGGACGATCCGCCGTCGACACGAAGGCTTGCCGGCCAGGCGACTGCGGCATTGGTCGCAGCGCTGGCTCAGGCAAGTGTTTGGAATGCTGGCGGGGCGCGTGGTCCGCAATTAGGCGGATGGAGCTGGCGGCGGAATGCCGCGGTTTTGGATGGAACCGGACCCTCTCGCACAGACGCGAGATTGCCGCACATTTCGGCCGGCGGACGGGGCAGGAGCGCTACGGCTGAAATTCGGCAGGCTTCGCAGCCCGGCATATGGGCTTTGCCGTGCTGTTTGCCATCAGCGGTCTTCTCGGTCGTGCAGATGATGGGCAGGCTTCCATCCGGCAAGCGGTACTGCGAGAGCTCCAGGGGAGGCAGTTCGGCGGCGCTGGCAAGGGCTGGATGATGCGCGAAACCGACCGACATCAACGCGACGGCGCATAGAATGCGCATCAGTCCTTGCGTTGTCGCGAAGATCCGCTTCTGCACGATCTTTCCTCACTATCTGCCTGGATGAAGCACGTACGACATTCGCCGTTTCAGCTCAATGCGGCAATTTGGTATCCCCGTCGCTGCGCCCGTTTACAGGCTGCGCCGAGGTCGGCTACAGATGGTGGCAAGGGTTCGCGTCGGCGGATTGGCGAACCTCATATCACCAAGTCGCGCGGCTGGACTATTCTCCGGCATTTGCGCGAAAAGGAATTGGAATGCCCATCGAATCCTGGAGAGGCGGCGAGGTCGACGTTGTCGTGATTGGTGCCGGAGCGGCCGGTGTTGGTGCGGCACGGCAACTGCAATTGCTTCGGCCGGATCTCTCGATTGTCCTGCTCGAAGCGTCCGATCGTGTCGGTGGCCGCGCCCGCTCAGTCCATCCGTTCGGGGCCGCTGCCGCCGCGCTGGATCTCGGCTGCGGCTGGCTGCATGGCGCACGCACCAACGCCTGGACGAAGATTGCCGAGGAAGTGGGCCTGACCGTCGATCGCACGCCCGCGCCTTGGAGCGACGGCGGCCATCGGCTGGAGCAGAACGATCCCGATGCAAAGGCTGCGGCTGTCGCCATCAACGACTTCTTCGAGCGGGTCTATAATTATGAGGGCGATGCAGACGCAGATCTCTCGACCATGTTGTCCCCTGATGATCCGTGGGGTGAAAGGATTTACGCCGTCGGCGCCTTCATGACCGGAGGAGAGCTCGACAAGTCCTCGGTGATCGATCTTGGCCGCTACGATCCCGGTCCCGGTCCTGATTGGCGCGTGCGGCAAGGCTACGGCAGTTTGGTTGCGACCTACGGCTTGCCGGTGCCGACCGTTCTCGGAGCCGAGGTCAGTCGCATCGACCACAGCGGCGCCGACCGGGTAGTGCTTGCGACGAGCAAAGGCGAGCTGCGAGCGAGGGCCGTCGTCACCACGGTTTCGACCAATGTGCTCGCGGCCGAACGCATCGCCTTCTGGCCGCCTTTGCCGGAAAAGATCGAGGCGGCGTCTCGCTTGCCGCTCGGCCTGGCAAACAAGCTTTTCATACGTGTCGCCGAGCCTCGGATGTTTCCGGACGATACCCATGTGATGGGATCACAGCATAGCCGCCGGACGGGAGCCTATCAGCTGAAGCCGTTCGGCATGCCAGTCATCGAGGCCTATTTCGCCGCCGATCTCGCGCTCGATCTGGAGCGGGAGGGCATCGATGCCATGTTTGATTTTTCGGTCGAGCAGTTGAAGCGTGTCTTCGGCGCGGATGTCGGCAGGAAACTGTCGCCGCTGGCTGCGTCGGCCTGGGCGGGGGAGCTCTTCTTCGGTGGCTCCTATTCCTATGCGACGCCGGGTGCTTCCGATCTCCGCGACGTTCTGTGCGCGCCCCGTGACGGGCGCTTGTTCTTCGCTGGAGAGGCCTGCTCGAAGGCGCGTTATTCTACTGCACACGGGGCCTATGAAACCGGCGCCGCCGCCGCCGAGGCCATTGCGAAATCGCTCTGATGGAAGCCCGATGAGACCGATAGCCAGCTTGCAAGCGAGAAATAGCGATTCGCCTCATAATTTTATGCAAATCGCTCTTAAACTTGCGTGAGAACAGGCGTAAACGCAATCAAATACCACCCGATTTGATTTACACCATCCTTCGGGAGATGGGCGGCGAAAGCCGCGACAAAAGAAGCATTGGAGGAGCCATGAGCAACAGCGAAACATTAACCTTCGACATCCAGAAAAACCCCAATCCCGCGACGGCAAGCGAGCGGGAAGCGCTGCTGCAGAACCCGGGCTTCGGCCGCATCTTCACCGACCACATGGTGACGATCCGCTATTCGCAGGATCGCGGTTGGCACAGTCCCAAGATCGAGCCGCGCAAGGCGCTTGCTCTCGATCCGGCGACCGTCGTGCTTCACTATGCCCAGGAAATTTTCGAGGGTATGAAGGCCTATCACCTGCCCGACGGCGGGGCGGCACTCTTCCGTCCGAGCGCCAACGCGCGCCGTTTCCACAATTCGGCCGAACGGCTGGCGATGCCAACCCTGCCTGAGAACATGTTCGTCGAGTCGGTTCGCGAGCTGGTCAAGATCGATCGTGAATGGATTCCGACCGCTGAGGGCTCATCGCTCTATCTGCGACCATTCATGATCGGCACCGAAGTCGCGCTCGGCACGAGGCCTGCGACCGATTACGTCTTCTGTGTCATCGCCTCTCCCGTTGCGTCTTTCTTCAAGGGTGGCGGGTCGGCCGTTACGCTTTGGCTTTCCGAGAATTACACGCGCGCAGCTCCCGGCGGCACCGGTGCTGCCAAGTGTGGCGGCAATTATGCCGCAAGCTTGTCCGCGCTTGCCGAAGGCCAGCGTGAGGGCTGCGATCAGGTCGTCTTCCTCGATGCCGTCGAAAAGCGCTGGATCGAAGAGCTTGGCGGCATGAACATCTTCTTCGTCTTCAAGGATGGCTCGCTCCAGACGCCGCCGCTGACGGGCACGATCCTGCCGGGCATCACACGCGACTCCCTCATCAAGCTCGGACGCGACATGGGGCTGACCGTTCGCGAAGAGCCCTATTCGATCGAGCAGTGGCAGGCCGATGCCGAGAGCGGACGCCTGAGCGAAGCCTTTGCTTGCGGCACGGCAGCTGTCGTGACGCCGATCGGCAAGCTGAAGGGCCACAAGCACGGTTTCACCATCGGTGATGGTGAAGCTGGTCCTACGACCCTGCGCCTGAAGGCGGCGCTGACGGACATCCAGTTCGGCCGCGCGCCGGACAAGAATGAGTGGCTGGACCGCCTGTTCTAAGCGGACCATGAACCGATACCCGGCGGGAAAGGCATGTGAGCGCTCCTGCCGGCTCTGACACGAGAGATCGCATCGTCACCCGAAATATCGGAGTTGTTATGATGACCAACGTCAGCGAACGTCCCGGCGCCGCGCCGGGCGAGGGGATCGGCTTTGTCGGTCTCGGCGTCATGGGCCAGCCGATGGCCCTCAATCTGGCGAAGGCCGGCACCAAGCTCGTGGTCTGGAACCGCTCGGCAACCGCCAGCGATCCGCTGCGGGAGGCTGGCGCGACTGTTGCTGTAAGCATTGAGGACGTGTTCGAGCGCGCCCGCATCGTCATCCTCATGCTCGTCAACGAAATGGTACTGGACGAGGTGCTGCGGCGCGGGACGCCGGATTTCGCCAGGCTGGTCTCCGGGCATATCGTGGTGTCGATGGGCTCCAATCCGCCCGACTATTCGCGCGGGCTCGCCGCCGATATCGCCGCCGCCGGTGGACGCTATGTCGAAGCCCCTGTTTCGGGCTCGCGAAAGCCCGCCGAGATGGGACAGCTCGTGGCCCTGCTCGGCGGCGATGCGGATGCTGTTTCCGAGGTGCGGCCGCTGCTTGCGCTCATGTGCCGCGAAACGATCCTGTGCGGGCCGGTCGGCAATGCGCTCCTGATGAAGCTGACCGTCAATCTCTATCTCTGCACGATGCTGGCAGGGCTCACCGAAGCGGCGCATTTTGCCGAGAGCAATGGGCTCGATCTCAAGACCTTCCAGGCCGCCATCGATTCCGGTCCGATGGCCAGCGATCTGACGCGCGTGAAAATTCCGAAGCTTATCTCGCGAGATTTTTCAGTTCAGGCGGCAACGGCTGACGCGTTCAACAGTACGAAACTGATTGCCGAGGCGGCCCGCGCCGCCGGCATGGCGTCGCCGATTCTCGATCTTTGCCGGACCCTTTATGGCGAGAGCGTCGAGCTCGGCAATGGTCGACTCGACATGGTGTCGGTGGTTGCCGCCATCGAGGCCCGTACCGCAGCACTCAGGCGGAGCTGACTAAAGTATAAATTTCCCCGAGCTTATACTTGGGAAGCCGCTGCGCGGCGCCTATGTTGCATGGAGACCTGAACAGACATTTCTGAAAGGAAGCCGGACATGTCTGCCCTTACGGACAGCAATCTTTTTCAACAGCTCGGTTTGAAGCATCCGTTGATCGTCGCGCCGATGGCCGGTGGCCCTTCGTCGGCGGAACTCGCGGCGGCCGCTTCGGCTGCGGGCGCTCTTGGCGCCATGGGCGGTGCCTATTCCAACGCCGCGGCCATCGAAACCTTTGCAACCCAGGTGCGGCAGCGAACCGACAAACCGTTTTCTATCAATCTCTTCATTCCGCATTCGATCCCGGAGGTTGCTGCCGATCGGGTCGAGCGCGCAGTGGAGGCGACCGCACGATATCGCCAGGAACTGGAGCTGCCGTCGCCGCAGCTTGCTCTTCCCTATGAGGAGGATTTCGACGCGCAGTTCGAAGCGGTTTTGCGCCTCAAGCCGGCTTGTTTCAGCTTCGTCTTCGGATTGCTGCCTGCCGATCATGTCCGCGAGGCGAAAAGGGCCGGTATCCCGTTGATCGGCACGGCGACGACGCTCGAGGAGGCGAGGGCGCTGGAAGAAAGCGGCGTGGATGCGATCACCTTGCAAGGCTACGAGGCTGGCGGCCATCGCGGCATTTTTGATGCGAAGGCGGAAGATCCGGAAATCGATCTCCGCGATCTGCTAGCGCAATGCGCCGGCACCATCCGCGTGCCGCTGATCGCAGCCGGCGGCATCATGACCTCAGGCGACATCCGGGCGGCGCTACAGGCGGGCGCGCAGGCCGTGCAGATGGGAACGGCCTTCCTCGCCTGCACGGAAGCCGGGACATCGTCACCTTATCGCAAGAAGCTTCTCGAAATGCCGGAGCGCCGCACGCGGACGACACGCGCCTTTTCGGGCCGTTTCGCACGCGGCATCGAGAACCGTTTCATGGATGAGATGGATGGGAAGCCCGACGCCATTCTTCCGTTTCCGGCGCAGAACAAGTTCACGCGAGACATACGCGGCGCATCGACGGCGAAAGGATCGCCGGATTTCCTGTCTCTCTGGTCGGGAGCCGGCAAGGGTGAGCTCTGGCAGGGCAGTGCTGCTGGTCTGATCGGTCGCCTTTTCGCAGAGTAATGCGCTCAAAAGAAAGGAGCCGGCAAGCCGGCTCCTGATCATCTCGCAAGGCTAAGAGGCCTCGATTATTCCATGCCGAGTGCAGCCATGTAGGTCTGCAGGATGGATTCTTCTTCCAGGCGTTCGTTCGCATCCTTCTTGCGAAGGCGGATGATGGTACGGATCGCCTTGGTGTCGTAGCCGCGGCCCTTGGCTTCGCCCATGACGTCCTTGATGTCGCTTCCAATCGCGGCCTTTTCTTCTTCGAGGCGCTCGATGCGCTCGATGAATTGACGCAGTTCGGCCGCGGCCACGTTCTCGACGCTGTTCTCTTCCATGCACTTCTCCTAAAGGGTCTCAAGGGGTCGCTTGCGGCCGGTCGCGGATGAGATCGGTGGATCACCGATACGGCACATCGCTTCAGGGCTTGCGCGGTATTTCGAATTCGATCGGGCAGATGACGTGCCGCGAATGGCGCGCAAGGTCAAGCCGGATTGGTGAAGGGAGCGTTAATCTTTCGGCTTGTTCTGCTCGAAAGCGGCTTTTTGCACAGGCGAGGCTTCCTTCTGGTGCAGGTTTTTCCAATCCTCGTAGGGCATGCCGTAGATCATTTCGCGCGACTCGTCCTTGCTGACGGGCAGGCCCTTCTCTTCGGCTGCTTCGCGATACCAGTTGGAGAGACAGTTGCGGCAGAAGCCAGCCAGGTTCATCAGGTCAATGTTCTGAACGTCGCTGCGGTCGCGCAAATGTGCGACGAGGCGGCGGAAGGCAGCGGCCTCAAGCTCGGTCTCTTGTTCCTTGGTGAGTGTTGTCATCTCTTTCTCCTCAATTCGCTTCCGGCTCACGCCTCATAAGGGCCGGTGCGCGAAGGATATCGCTTATATTCATGGAGCGCCGGATCGGCATTGATCTCGGCGAAAATCGGTGTCAGCCGGTCGGCCCATTCGGCAACCCCGGCCTTGTCGCCGATCAGATCCTGACGAACCTCCAGCAATGCGTGCGGAATGCCCTTCATCATGCAATGGCGAAACATCGTGTCGTTGCGCAAGGCGCCGTCATAGGGCTCGTTGTCGCCTACTACGAGATTGGTATCGGCGCCGAGCTTTGCAAGAAGCGGCACGACGGCACGGTCGTCGCTGTCCCAGAGCACGCTCGCATGCCAGGGACGCGGCACACCCTTCCACGCCGGCGTGAAGGAGTGCATCGAGAAGATCAGAGGTGCTTTGCCCGTCGCCTCAGCTACCGCGGAAATCGTCTCGTCGACCGCCTTGTGATAGGGCCTGTGGAAAGCCTCGATGCGGTGGTTCCATTCTTCATCCGTGATCGGGTGATTGCCTGGGATAATCGCGCCGTCCGAGATCTTCATAATGAGCGTCGGGTCGTCCTCGCCGCGGTTCGGATCGATCAGCAGGCGGGAAAAGCCGCCGAGCACGCCCGGCACGCCCAGCCGTTCGCAGAGAGAGCGGCAGAGGCTTTCGATGCCGATGTCATAGGCGATATGGCGGGAAAACGCGGCCTCCGGCAGACCTAAGCTGCCATAAGATGCGGGCAGATGCCGCATGGCGTGGTCGCCGAGAATGACCATGCCTTTGTCACGATTACCGGGTATGAATTCAAATGGTCTGAAATCGGTCATACGGATTGTCGGTTATTAAAATTTTCAACTCTTTGTTTGATTGCATGTGCGGATGGAAGGTGCAAGGTTCGCAACTTCGATCGGATGAAGAGCGGCACATGGTGCCGTCACCGTCCCGTGAAGAAAATATAATCGATTAGAGTTGCGTTGACATTCATAGGATGGCGGCGCAAGAAGCAACAACAACGAATAACCGGGAGCCAATTGGAAGCCGTGTCCAGCCAAGTCGCGCCACGTTTCGTTAAGCGGTCAGGCCCGCTCGCCCGAATCGCCTTCCTCATTCTCGCTGCAGCAGCGCCGTTCTTTTTCATGCCGAATGCGGCCCATGCCGATTTCCGAACGTGCAACGGTACGCAGAACCTCGTTGGCGTGGCGATCGGCTATCGCGCAAAGGACGGCTGGGTGACGGAAGGCTGGTGGCAGATTCCGGCCAATACCTGCGCGACCTTGATCGAGGGGCCGCTACAATCCCGCTATTATTACCTCTACGCAGAAGATGCGGCCCGCGGCGGCCGCTGGACGGGCGACGTCGAAATGTGCGTGGCGGAAAATGAATTCAAAATCCCAGGTGTCAAGGACTGCTACGCGCGTGGCTACCAGAAGATGGGATTCAAGGAATACGACACCGGGCGCCAGGCGAGCTGGATGGTTCAGCTTTCCGAGCCCTCGGGCAGCCAAGAAAGCCAGAATTGATGAGACGCAACAGAAAAGTCAAAATCCTCGCAACGCTCGGTCCGGCCTCCTCCTCGGAGGAAATGATCCAGAAGCTTCATGAGGCCGGGGCGGACCTGTTCCGCATCAACATGAGCCATGCCAGCCATGACGTGATGCGCACGCTGATCCAGCGCATTCGCGCCGTCGAAGCGCGCTGTGGTCGTCCGATCGGCATTCTCGCCGACTTGCAGGGTCCCAAGCTGCGCGTCGGCAAGTTTGCTGAAACCAAGGTCGATTTGAAGCCTGGCCAGACTTTCACGCTCGACAATCAGGATATCCCCGGCGACAACACGCGCGTCTACCTGCCGCATCCGGAGATCTTGGAATCGGTTCAGCCCGGCCATCGTCTGCTGATCGATGACGGCAAGCTGGCGCTGCGTGCCGAAAAGTGCGACGGCAAGAGTATCGTCACAACAGTCATTTCCGGCACGAAGATTTCCGACCGCAAGGGTGTGAGCCTGCCCGACACGCTGCTCGGCGTCGGTGCGTTGACCGACAAGGACCGCACCGACCTCGATGCCGTTCTCGCCACCAATGAAGTCGACTGGGTGGCGCTTTCCTTCATCCAGCGCCCGGAAGATCTGACGGAAGTCCGCAAGATCTCGCATGGCCGCGTCGGCCTGATGTCGAAGATCGAAAAGCCGCAGGCTGTCGAGCGCATCGAAGAAATCATCGAACTCTCGGACGCGCTGATGGTGGCTCGTGGCGACCTCGGCGTGGAAATGCCGCTGGAAGCCGTTCCCGGCATTCAGAAACAGCTGATCCGCGCCTGCCGCCGTTCTGGCAAGCCGGTGGTCGTCGCCACGCAGATGCTGGAATCGATGATCTCCGCACCGGTCCCGACCCGCGCCGAAGTCTCCGACGTCGCGACCGCCGTCTTTGAAGGCGCCGATGCCGTCATGCTCTCGGCAGAATCTGCTTCCGGCGACTATCCGGTGGAAGCCGTTTCCATGATGGCCTCGATTGCCGGCACGATCGAGCGCGAGCCGCACTATCCGGGCATCATCTATGCCCAGCGCGCTCTTCCGGAAGCGACCGGCGCCGATGCGATTTCGCTCGCCGCCCGCCAGATCGCCGAGACGCTGAAGCTTGCCGCCATCGTCTGCTACACCTCTTCCGGCACGACCGGTTTGCGCGCCTCGCGCGAGCGTCCGCAGGTTCCGATCCTGGCGCTGTCGCCGATCATTCAGACGGCGCGCCGTCTGTCCGTCGTCTGGGGCATGCACTGTGTCGTTACCCACGATGCGACCGACCTCGACGACATGGTCAATAATGCCTGCCGTATCGTTGCGGAGGAAGGCTTCGGCAAGCCGGGCGACCGCATCATCATTTCGGCAGGCGTTCCGCTCGGTACGCCAGGCGCTACCAACATGCTGCGTATTGCCTATATCGGTTCGGACGGCCAGTCCGGCGTGTGATTGCCGACATCTGACTGCGGCAGCACCCTGAAATATTCGAAACCCGCTGTCGAAAGACGGCGGGTTTTTTCTTTGAAGCGAAGCGCCTGCAATCCCCCAGGCAGGCGGATTGAGAAGGAGATATGCCAATGAAAGTCGGATTTATCGGATTGGGCCAGATGGGCAGCGCCATGGCCGTCAATCTCATCAAGGCCGGGCATGAGGTGACTGTCTACAATCGTTCACGCGACAAGGCAGAGGCCTTGGTCGGCGAGGGCGCGAAGGTCGCCGCAACGGTGGCGGAAGCCTGCGGCGGCGAGGCCGTCTTCACCATGCTTGCCCATGATGATGCGCTGTCGGCGGTCGTGCATGGCGATGGTGGTGTTCTGGCAAGTCTCGGCAAGGGTGCGGTTCATATCTCCACAAGCACGATCAGCGTCGCCATGTCCGAAAGGCTGACGAGGGAACATGCCGCGGCACGCCAGCGCTTCGTTGCCGCACCCGTCTTTGGCCGTCCGGAAGCAGCTGCCGCGGCGAAGCTCTTCGTTGCTGCGGCAGGTGCGCCCGATGCTATCCGGTCGGTCACGCCGCTCTTCGACGCCATCGGTCAGCGAACCTTCGTGCTTGGCGAGGAGCCGAAGTCAGCCAATCTCGTCAAGCTCAGCGGCAACTTCCTCATCGCTTCGGTGATCGAGTCGCTCGGCGAGGCGATGGCTCTGGTCGAGAAGGGTGGCGTCGACCGGCACGCCTATCTCGATCTCCTGACCTCGACGCTGTTCAACGCTCCCGTCTACAAGACCTATGGTGGGTTGATCGCGGACCGCAAGTTCCAGCCGGCCGGTTTCAGCGCGCCGCTCGGCCAGAAGGATGTTCGCCTGGCGCTTGCCGCTGGCGAGGCGCTGAACGTGCCGTTGCCGCTGGCGAGCCTGCTGCGTGATCGGTTCCTGACTTTGCTTGCGCATGGCGGCGAGGAGCTGGACTGGTCGGCGATTGGCGCGCTGGCGGCCAAGGATGCGGGGTTGGTGGGGTAATTATGCAATCATTGGCGATTGCGTTTGTGGAGAGGCACCTCCCTCTGTCACTTCGTGACATCTCCCCCACAAGGGGGGAGATTGGTAACTCGCGGCGCGGATGCCCATCAAACGAATATTGAGTGCGCAGAAACTTTAGTCTGTTGGTTGGAAAAGTGGGAGCGACAAGCTCCAAACGATCTCCCCCCTTGTGGGGGAGATGTCGCGACAGCGACAGAGGGGGTATCAGCGGTTCGGCATAGTGGAAGCTTTGCCAACCAACCAGCCCCTTGCTAACCACTCCGCCACATGCAACCTTCCTCCCTTCGAGAGGAGGGACCCCAATGCATTTCACCACGCTGCTCGCCTTTGCCGCTGTTTCCTTCATCGGTATCGCAACGCCGGGGCCGACCGTGCTTCTGGCGCTCACCAACGGCTCGCGCTTCGGCGTCAGGCGCGCCTTGCCAGGCATGGTTGGTGCGGTCCTCTCCGATGCGGTGCTGATCAGCGCCGTCGCCATCGGTCTTGGTGCTCTGCTGGCGGCCTCCGAATTCTGGTTCTCGGCCCTGAAATGGGTGGGTGCGGCCTATCTCGCTTTTCTTGGCATCATGATGCTGCGTTCGAAGGGAACGATTGACGGCGCCCTGCAGGCGAGCGCAAGCCAATCGAGGGGAACCACCTTTTCCATTGGCCTGAAGAGCTTCATGGTCGCCGTCACCAATCCCAAGGGCTATCTCTTCTTCTCGGCTTTCCTGCCGCAGTTCATTGATCCCTCGGCGCCGCAGATGCAGCAATATGTCGTTCTGGGCGCGATCTTCGCGGCGCTCGATTTCACGATCATGTTTGGCTATGCGGTGTTCGGTTCGCAGGCCGTGCGCGTCCTGAAGTCGGAAGGGGCGAAATGGCTTGAACGCGCCTGTGGCGGCGCGCTTTTGGCACTTGCCGGATCGCTTGCGCTCTATCGTCGCGCCGTCAACTGAAGGCGGAGCGGGCGCTCCGCTCCGCCCCGCCCCTGTGTCTTGCCGAATTCGGGATGGAAAACCGCTCCGCGCTTGTCCTGAAATTGCTTTAGTGGCGGCTTAGCGCCGCTTCGAAAACTTCCCTGTCGACATTGCCGCCTGAGGTGACGGCGATCACGGTATCGCCGTCGATGTCCTTGCCGTGGAAGAGTGCCGCGGCGAGCGCGACGGCGCCGCCCGGCTCCAGCACGATCTTCAGGCGAGTGAAGGCGAGCGCCATGGCCCTTTGTGCCTCCTCATCCGAGACGACGAGGCCGGGGCCGCAGAGGCGCTTCAGGATCGGGAAGGTGAGGTTGCCCGGCTGCGGCGTGATGATGGCGTCGCAGATCGAGCCTTGCAGCGCGGCATTGCGCTCGATCTTGCCAGAGGCCAGTGAGCGGGTGGTGTCGTCGAAATTTTCCGGCTCGCACGGGCGCGCCTTCAGGCCCGGCGCGCGGGATTCGAGTGCGAGAGCGATACCCGAGGTCAGGCCGCCGCCGCCGCAGGGGACAAGGACGCTTGCGGCCGTAATGCCTTCCTCTGCCGCCTGTTCGGCGATCTCCAGCCCCGTCGTTCCCTGGCCGGCAATAACCTGCGGCTCGTCGAAGGGCTTTATGAGGGTCAGGCCGCGCTCCCTGGAAATACGGGCACCAATCTCGTCGCGATCTTCCTTGATGCGGTCATAGAGCACGACCTCGGCGCCGAAGGCGCGGGTATTGGCGATCTTCAGCTTCGGCGCGTCCGTCGGCATGATGATGACCGAGGGCACGCCGTGCAGCTTTGCGGCCAATGCCACGCCCTGCGCATGGTTGCCGGAAGAGAAGGCGATGACGCCTCTGGCACGCACGGTCGGCTCCAGCGCGGAGACGGCAGACCAGCCGCCGCGAAACTTGAAGGAGCCGGAATGCTGCAAGCATTCGGCCTTCACGAACAGGCGGCGGCCGGCAATTTCATCGAGAAAGGGCGAGGACAGAAGCGGCGTGCGGCGCGCCCGGCCGCCGAGGCGAGCGCGGGCGGCTTCGATCATTGCGATATCGACCATGGGGGATCACTCTTCGGATTCAGGAAGACTTTCCATCCATAAAGCGCCCGCCTTTCCTTTAAAACAAGGAGATTGTCTCCATGACATTTCAGGCGACGCCTGGCAGCGAGAGGTGTCCGACATTGTAGGTCTGCAGACCGGATCGGGCCGGATCTTTCGGCGGCTCGGCCAGCAGACGGAAACGCACCAGCGTCCAGTGGGTCGGCTCGAAGGCAGCGACCGAGGCGAGCGCTTCGCCGTTCGGTATGGCCTGTGCCGCTGCCTCGGTCTCCTTCGCGCGGAGTTCGGCAAGCGATGTTTCCGTGTCGATTGCGACCACCTCGCGTGTGGCGAATTTGGCGCGGCGAATGTCCGCAGATGTCTCCGCGTGCCAGGCGATCCAGGTATTGATCTGAGGACGGCCGAAGTTCTCGGTCAGGGCGAGGAAGCCGGGGCCGCAAACGAAGTCGCTGAGGCCTTCCTCCTGCTGCCAGACGTAGAAGGGGGAATAGAAATTCTGCCGGCTCCCTGTGATGGCGTCGCCCTTTCTTGCCGTGAGGTAGGCCTTGAACTTCAGGCCTGGGAGATTGTCGAGCAGCGGGCCTTTTTCGCGGATGCGGCGATCAATGATCGCCATGTCGTAATCCGCGGGGAGGGGGAAATTATATTGCATGGCGATCATCGGTCATTCCTCCAGCCACGTTACGGCGCTTCCATCCTGCGCCGCCTGGATGCTGATATAGGAAAAGGCATTCTCCGGCGCCGCACCGTGCCGATGGCGCTCGTTCGGTGCGAAGCTGATGCAGTCGCCGGCACGCAACTCCTCCGCCGTGCCGCCGAAGCGTTCGGCAAGCCCGACACCGGACAGAACATAGAGGATCTGTCCATGCGGATGTGTATGCCAGCGCGTCATCACGCCGGGTTCCAGCGCACAGCGCATGGCTGTGAGGTCGCCGTTTTCAGTGCTTTCCACGAGCGACTCCACCAGGAAAGAGGCAGTTGCGATGCCTTCCGGCGATGGCCGCATGTTCGTGCCGGCGCGATGTATGGCCGGCGTTCGGGTCGATGTGGTCTGTGGCATCGCTCTCAGACCTGTTCGATCATCTGCGCGCGACCGTCGGAGAAGGACCAGTCCTCGCGTGTCGCCGTAGTGATGGTGATCATGATGTCTTCGGGGCGGACACCGGGGGCGTCTGCAAGAAGCTCGGCAACCCGACGATAGAAAGTCTTCTTGACTTCCGTGCTGCGCGGCTTGCCAATCGTGACGTCGAAGAAAACATAATCGTCCGAACGCGGCTTGCTGGCGAAATAGGTGCGATCGAAGATAAGCTCATGCGGCTCCAACTGGTGAATGGACTGGAAGCGATCTGTCGGCGGCACCTCGAAGGCTTCGACCAGGGCGCGGTGAAAGTTGTCGGACAGTGCCTTCAGATATTCCGGTGACTTGCCGCGCAGAAGGGTGATGCGGGTGAATGGCATGGGATTGCTCCTGTTTTCGTGTCTCTTGACGATCATAGAATGCCAGCAGATAATCATCCTGAAAATCAGATAATTCAGGATAAATAGTCCTAAAAATATGGATGATTACCTATGCGAAAGGTCATCTTCGATCTCGATGTGCTGCGCAGCTTCGTTACCGGCATGGATCTCGGCAGCTATGCCAAGGCGGCCGACAGGCTCGGGCGTTCGACCTCTGCGATCAGCGCTCAGCTCAAGAAGCTTGAAGAACAGGCGGGCATGCCGATCTTCCGCAAGGCGGGGCGGGGGCTGGCACTGACGGAGGCCGGCGAGACCATGCTTGGCTATGCCAGGCGGCTGCTGGACCTGAATGACGAGGCGGCGACCGCGCTGCACGGGGCGGAGCTGGAAGGTTGGGTGCGCCTCGGCTTGCAGGAGGATTTCGGGGAGACGCTGTTGCCGGAAGTATTGGGTCGCTTCGCCCGCGCGCATCCCAAGGTGCGTATCGAGGCGCGCGTGGTGCGCAACGTGGAGCTTGTGGAGAGGGTGACGTCAGGCAAGCTCGATCTCGCGCTTGCCTGGAGCGATGGTTTCCGCACGGCGCATACGGATCGCATCGCCGAGGTGCCGCTTTGCTGGGTTGGCCCGGCGAATAGCGCGGTGCAATGGCACGCCGATAGCGGCGAGGTCATGCCTTTGGCCTCGCTCGAGGCGCCGTGCCTGCTGCGCAACATTGCCACGAAAACGCTCGATCGCGCCGGCATCGGCTGGCGCATATCCTTTGTCAGCCCGAGCCTTGGAGGCCTTTGGGCGGCGACGGCCGCCGGCCTCGGCCTGGCGCTGCGAACGCCACTCGGCCTGCCGCCAAAGGTACGGCAGATGACGCCGGGCGAGGCCGGTCTGCCGGCCTTGCCGAAGCTCGATCTCGTGCTGCATCGCGCCGAGGCGGACGCAAGCCCGGCGACGGAACGCTTGGCTTCGATCATGCTGCAGGCGGTGCGACAGACGATCGAGACCGTGCCGAAGAGCCGGGTATTCGAGGGCGTGCCCGACTACGATGTCGTGACCGTCTGAGAGACGGTACCGGACTCGACTGGCTTTTCCGTCAGGCTGGCGATGCGGATTTCCGCCTGTGCCGCAAGCACTTGCAGATCGCGCGGATGGCCTGCCAGTTGCTCCATGGCTGCAATCGCAACATCCGTCGTCACATAATCCGGCTTGTGACCGAGATTGCGGATGGTAACGAGTTCGGCGTCTGCGATATCCCGTGCAAGTCCGCGCGAGTGCAGTTTCTCCAGCACGACATCGTCGCTGTCGCCGGTGATGATGATCGTGGGGGCTTTGATCTCGCTGTAGCGCGGCGCATGGGCGGAGACATAGGCAAAGAGATTGACCACGTCGATGGCGTTGTTGCGGAAGGTCTGCGGCCGCAGCACCAGTTCCGGTGCTGTCTTCATGATGTAGTCCGCCGGTCGCGCATTCGGGTGGAAGATGCTGAGCGTGCCGGTCTCGACCCGGCGCAAGCCGAGCGGGATGACGAAGAGCTGGGTGAAGAGCCAGCCGAAGACGGGCGTGGCGGCCAGCGTATAGTACCAGTCGACGCCACCGGGCCAGGGATGAGTGGCCGGTGCGAGAAAGAGCAAGCCCTTGGTCTTATCGGGATGGCGCATGCCGAAGGCGGCCGCAATCGCGCCGCCGAAGGAGTGGCCGACGATAATGGCGTGCTTGATGCCGCGCTTGTCCATCAGCCGGGCAATGGCGTCGGCCTGACCGGAGGGAAGGGCGTTTTCGGCAGCCCCGCGTTCGGAATAGCCGTGACCGGGACGATCGACGAACAGCATTTCGGCGCGGCCGCTTAAAGGTGCTGCGAAGGCTGCGAGCTGATCGCGCAGATTGCCGCTGGCGCCGTGGATGAAAACCAGCGTGGGTAGATCCGCGGTCCTGGGGCGCGGCAGATGCACGGCGTTGAGGCGATAGCCGCCGATATCGGTAAGTTCGCCAATATTGGGATAGGCCTGCTCGATGGCACGGGTCTTATAGGCGGAAAAGCCTGCGGCGAGAATGACAAGGAGAGCGACGACGGCGAACAGAGAATCGATCATTGCGGCACGGATCAAATATCTTAAGCCACTAATCTAGCGCATTGTTGTGACTTTTCACCCCATGGGGTGCGGTTTCTGCGTTGTGGGAAGCGGCGGTTGCAAAAATCAGGTGCGGCTGCCGGCAATCTTTTCCGACAGCTTGGCCGCCTCCTCCTGAGCCGATCGATTCGCCGGGTAGACTTCCAGAAAGCGGTCCCAGACCCTGAGAGCCTGTGCGTCGTTGCCGCTTTCGGTCAGGATCGCCGCCATGCCGGCCAGCGCGCCGAAATGGCGCGGCTCGATTCGCAGAACCTGATTGATGTCTTCCATCGACTTGCGATAGTCACCAATGGCGAAATTGAGCGTAGCGCGCCGGTTCCAGCCTTCGACATAGTCGGGCTTCAGCGAGATCACTTGATCGAGATAGTCCATGGCGGCGGCATTGCGCTTGTCCTGAATGGCCTTGTCGGCCCATTGCATCAGGAGATTGATGGTGGCGCTGCCGGAATCGCCGAGCTGGGCATTGATCTGATCCGCAATCAGGCTTGCCTGGTCGGGATCACGCTGCCGTTTCAGCGCGGTGAACAGATTGTCGAGCTGCTGCTTGGGCGACAGGGTGCCCGAGGAATCGCCGGGACTCTGCTTTTCCACAGGGTTCGGCTCATCAGCCAGTGCCGCATGGGGTGCGGAGGCAGTCAGAGCAAGCAGAATCGGCAGGGCTATATATGACAAAGCAAAAACGCGCATGGCGGGCATAGTAGCCCGCCAATGTCGAAGATCAAACCAAATTTGATGCGATCAACTAAAACTGAGGCCCGATCCATGGGATCTGAGCCGCGCGCTATATCAGCCCTGACGAGCCTTGTAGCGCGGGTTCAGCTTGTTGATGATGTAGATGCGGCCCTTGCGGCGGACGAGACGGTTGTCACGGTGGCGCGCCTTGAGCGACTTGAGCGAATTCTTGATCTTCATTTTTCTGATCCGCGATCTCTGAGGGGGAATGTCACATTCGCCCGGGTCTTTAACAATCAAAAGCGCGCTCAGGGCGCGCTCTTTAGGGTGGGGAGCAAATACCCTGTCGACCGTGCGCTGTCAACCATGTCAGGGCTTTTTCCCGCTGCTCTCAGCGTAGAAGCTGTGTAACATGGCCCATCTTGCGGCCTGATCGTGCTTCGGTCTTGCCATAAAGATGCACCAGCGTGTCGTCAAGGCGCAGCCACTCCGGCAGCGCCAGGATGTCGTCGCCGATCAGATTCGTCATGACACAATCCGAATGGCGATCAGGATTTCCGAGCGGCAGGCCGGCGACGGCGCGGATATGCTGCTCGAATTGCGAGATGACGCAGGCGGCTTCCGTCCAGTGACCGGAATTATGGACGCGCGGCGCCATTTCGTTGGCGATCAGGCTGCCATCGGCAAGCACGAAGAACTCGATGCCGATGACGCCGACATAGCCGAGCGCCGTCAATATCTTTTCCGCAGCTTTCCTGGCCTCGGTGGCAGTCTGCTCCGAAATGCTCGCCGGCAGCGTCGATGTGTGGAGAATGCCGTTGCGATGGACGTTCTCTGCCGGATCGTAGCAGGCGACCTTCCCGTCGCTTCCTCGCGCAGCGATGATCGAAATCTCGCGCTCGAAGGATATGAAGCTTTCGAGAATGAGGGGCACGCTTCCCAAGGCTGCATAGCCGCCCTCGGCGCTGTCGGCGGCGGAGCGATAAACGCGCTGGCCTTTGCCGTCATAGCCGAGGCGGCGGGTCTTCAGCACGCCTTGCCCACCGAAATCGGCAAGCGCCGTTTCGAGATCGGTCTGGCTGTCGACGGCATGGAAGCGGGCCGTCGGAATGCTACAGCCGTTGATGAAGCTCTTTTCGGTCAGCCGGTCCTGCGCCATTTCCAGCGCCTTGGGTGGCGGATAGACCGTTACCTGCAAGGCAAGATCCTCAGCGGCGGCCACGGGGACGTTTTCGAACTCGTAGGTCACGACATCGCAGCGCTTCGCCAGCTCGGCAAGCGCAGCTGCATCATCATAGGTGGCGGCGATCTGCGCGTTGGCGACATGGGCGGCCGGGCAATCGACCTGCGGTTCGAGGATGATGGTGCGGAAGTTCAGGCGTGCAGCCGCCATGGCCAGCATGCGCCCGAGTTGGCCGCCGCCGATGATGCCGATCGTCTTCACGTTCATAGGTCGTCCATCGGATATTCGGCGACTGCCGCGCTCTGGCGCGCGCGCCATTCATCGAGCCGGTCGGCGATCTCTTCGTCGCCAAGAGCGAGGACGGCAGCGGCAAGAAGGGCGGCGTTGACCGCGCCGGCCTTGCCGATCGCAAGCGTGCCGACAGGAATGCCCGCCGGCATCTGCACGATCGAGAGAAGGCTGTCCTGCCCGGAGAGCGCGCGGGATTGCACCGGCACGCCGAAGACCGGCAGCGGCGTCATCGAAGCCGCCATGCCCGGCAGGTGCGCTGCGCCGCCGGCGCCGGCGATGATGACCTTGAAGCCCTCGTCCTTTGCGCCCTTGGCGAAGTTCATCAGCCTGTCCGGCGTACGATGAGCGGAAATGATGCGCGCATCATAGGTGATTTCAAGCGCTTCCAAGGTGTCCGCGGCATTCTTCATGGTCTCCCAGTCGGACTGGCTTCCCATGATGATGGCGACAGGCGGTCTTTCGGTCATCATCGTTGCCTTGTGCTCCTCAGGCTATGATATCGGGGATGATCTGGTCTTCCAGCTTGGTCAGCTTGTCCTTGATGACGAGCTTCTTCTTCTTCATGCGCTGGATACGAAGGGCATCGCAGCCCGTCTGGATCATGGCATTGATTGCGGCATCATAATCCTCGTGTTCCTGGCGCAGCCGCGCCACGATCAGCCTGATTTCCGCCTGTTCCTGATCGGCCATGTTCATTTCCCCAGCATATCGCGGAATCGTGTTCGTTCCGCCTCCTGAATTCCGCAAGCTCCTATCACCAAATGGCGGTAACGGGAAGTTATCCTTCATCACGAATTTGCCGCCTATAGGCCACGTTTTCGCCTTCGACAATGGCCGGATATTGTGGCACAGTGGGAGGGTTGACACCTAGGGCCTTGGCGAATGGATGGTCAGGGCCCTTAAAGAGGAAGGAAGGGTCATATGACTGTTCAAGCTCATCTTGAATCGCTCGAAAAGAAACATGTCGCGCTCGAGGAGGCGCTGCATCTGGCAATGTCATCTCCCTCTAGCAATGATACGGAAATAGCCGACATCAAACGCAGGAAACTGCGCGTCAAGGACGAAATCCAGCGTCTGCGTTCCTCCGTTCACTGAGGCAACGCTTCCAAAGTTCAAAAAAGCCATCGATCTTGGGGGCAAGAGAGGCAGATCGAAAGGTCTTGAGGCAATTTCCCAGCCAGGATCAATGAGCATTTCCGTCAAAACGGATGCGCCAGCGTCATAGCGTCGAAAGTAGGGGTTGGCGCAATTTTCCCCATCTTATGCTAGTATCGTCGAAGATGACTCTCGGCTCGCCGTGGTCACCCGGCAAATCTTGCAAGGTGCCGAAATTCGAGGTGCCGGGATGATATCATGACGACAATCGTGCTGGCGGCGTTCATCGAGAGCGGCCGGGTTTTGATGGCGCGTCGCGCCGCAAACAAGCAGCATTATCCGGGACATTGGGATTTGGTTGGCGGCCATGTCGAGGCGGATGAGCCTATCGTTGCCACGTTGATCAGAGAGGCCCGCGAAGAGGTCGGCGTTACACCTGTCATCTTCCGCTATTTGGGCTTCTTCAAAGATAGCCGATACGAAACCACCTATCATTTATATGAAGTCACAGGCTGGTCCGATGGATTGCCCAGATTGATCGGAGACGAACATACCGATTTGGCATGGGTGGCATTGGACGGTGCTAGTCTCGTCGCGCCATTGGCCCATCCAGAAGTCATGTCGTTTTTATCACCGGATTAGAGCCTTTCCGCTTTTCTTTGAATCGCGAAAACGCTCTATCCTTTTGTTTCTACGTAATTCCGGACGGAAAACCGCTACGCACTTTTCCTGGAATTGCTCTAGCTTGAGGAGCGGCAGGCCAAAACCGCCGTTCGTGCTGTCATGCCGTCGCCATTTCCAGAATGCCGCAAAGGCGAAGGGCCTGTTCAGGACCAGAACTGATCCAGCCACAAATTCAGCTTGTCGAAGCCGCGGCTGTTGACCGCGTAGATGCGCTTCGTGCCTTCATTGGTGACGGAAACGAGGTTGCTGTCGAGCAGCGCCTTGAGATGCTGCGAAACCGCCGGGCGGCTGATTGGCAGGCCCTGCGCCAGTTCGTTGACCGTCTTGGGTGCGCGGCGCAACTCTTCCAGCAAATGACGCCGGTTCGGGTCCGCGATGGCTGCGAAAGGGTCCATGGTCGACATGGCGGAAAGCTACGTCAAAGACCAAAGAGCGGCAAGTTAATTGTGCGCTGCATGATAACTAGCGTCCGTTACATCCTATTTTTGTAGCTGCGGAGGCAAGACATTGGAAAAATCGGTCATGTTCTCGTCGGATTTCTTTTTCCAATAGGCGGCTTGCGGTGGGTCTTTGGGCACTCCCTGTCCCTGTTCATATAGCTTGCCGAGCCAAAATGCGGAAAGTGGCTCGCCTTGCGCCGCAGCACTGCGGAACAATTGGGCAGCTCTCGTGTAATCCTGGGGCACGCCGCGACCGGTGAGATACATTTCCCCAAGGGCGAATTGCCCTTTCGCAATGCCCTGATCTGCAAGTTTCTGAAACCAATAGACTGCCTGCGCGTCGTCCTGTTTTACTCCACGTCCGTAAGCATAGAGGCTTCCGAGCATGCCTTGCGCGGCCACGTCGCCGTTGAGCGCTCTATCATGATAGAGTTTGAAGGCTGTTGCGTAGTCGGATTTCAGATAGGCGGTAAACGCTTCATCCGGATCGGCCGAGGCCGCGGTGTGAGCAGTGCAAAGTGCAATGCTCATTACCAATGCCGCTATCATGCGCCCTGATTTCATTTGGTTCATCGCAATTTTTCCTCGCGAGCCATCAGCAGTTCCTCAGCTTTATTTGGGTTGGATTGCGAACGCCACCCTCAGGGTTGCGTCGGCGGCAGTCTTCAACTTTCGGACAGGCCGTGCGTGGGTCAGCGTCTGTTTCCTCTTGTCAGCGAGTTCTAACGGATTTACTCACAAGCATCGAATGGGTGCGCCATCCCTGATAAATGAACGCAAATATGGAAGCTCGCATGACCGTGCCCGAAGACCGTTGCCGCCTCGTTCTCATCGTTCCCGACGTTGCCGATATCGAGCAGCGGGTGACGGCGGTGGCCGATGCCTTAAGGGGTGGGGACGTCGCTTCGGTGATCATTCCCCAGTATGGCCTTGACGACGGGACCTTTCAGAAACATGCCGAAAAGCTTGTGCCGGTCATTCAGGCCGCCGGTGCGGCAGCGTTGATTGCCGGCGACAGCCGCGTGGCGGGCCGTGCCAAGGCCGATGGGCTGCATATTGCCGGCAATATCACCGAGCTTACCGAAGCCGTGGAAAAATTCGTGCCGAAGCTGATCGTTGGCGGCGGCAGCGCAGCCGACAGGCATGGCGCGCTGGAGATAGGCGAACTGCGGCCGGACTATATCTTCTTCGGCAAGCTCGATGGCGACATCAAGCCCGAGGCGCATCCGAAAAACCTGGCGCTCGGCGAATGGTGGGCCTCGATGATCGAAATTCCTTGCATCGTCATGGGCGGCACCGATCCGAAGTCGGCGCTGGACGTCGCGTTGACGGGTGCCGAGTTCGTCGCGCTGCACAAGGCGGTCTTTGCCGATCCTGCGGCAGCCCCCTCGATCGTTGCGGAAGTGAATGCGCTTCTGGACGAAAAAGCGCCACGGTTTGAGGATTGATAGCGATTCATGTCGTCAGCGCCTCGATTCCGCCATCGATCCTTCCTTGCCGTGCTTGCAGCCGGGCTTGCCGCATTTCCATTGCTGGCTGCAGCGCAATCGGGCAGCGGCGATACAGCGTTGCCGGGTGTTTCGCGGCCGGCGGACAAGGGTGCGCGGCCTGATGACAACGCACAATCCGATGACGATACAACTGTGCCGGATGCGCCGCAGCACAACGATAATGTCATGACGCGTCCCCTGGGGGCCGATGCCGGCACCTTCAAGACCGAAAAGATCCAGCCGGGCGCGGAGCCGAAAGCCGATAGTGACATCAAGCCATCCCAGGGTGTCGGCGTTTTCGAGCGCATGGGGGCGAACCTGCCCGACCTGCCGCCGGAAAAGCCCTTCGCCGGCAAGGTGGACGATGCCTATGGCGCCTTCCAGCGCGGCTATTACCTGACCGCTTTTCAGAAGGCATTGCCGCGGGCGCAGCTTGGCGATCCGGCCGCGCAGACCCTGATTGCGGAGTTGATGGCGCAGGGACTGGGGGTCAAGCGCGATACCAAGGATGCGGCCTTCTGGTACAGCAAGGCGGCAGAGGGCGGCGATCCCACGTCGATGTTCAAATATGCGCTGATCCTGATGGAAGGGCGCGATGTGCCCCGCGATCAGAAGAAGGCCGACGAATGGATGAAGAAGGCGGCCGAAGCCGGGCAGCCTTCGGCGGAATTCAACGTGGCTCAGATGCTGACGGCCGAAAATCCCGGTCTGAAGGGCCTGCAGATGGCACTTCCTTATTATGAGAAGTCCGCCGAGCAGGGCATTGCCGACGCGCAGTACGCCGTGTCGCAGCTCTATCTGAACCTTCCCGACTTGCCGCCGGAAAAGAAGGCGCGTGCGCGGGAATGGCTGTCGCGTGCCGCCAATGCCGGCTTCGATACCGCACAGCTCGATATGGGCATCTGGCTGATCAACGGCACCGGCGGCGATCAGGATTTGGAAAACGGCTTCAACTGGATGCGAGTTGCCGCCTATCGCGGCAATGTCGTTGCACAAAACAAGCTGGCGCACCTTTACATCAATGCCATTGGTACGAAGCAGGACCCGGTGGCTGCAGCCACTTGGTACGTCATTTCCCGCCGCGCCGGCCTGAAAGATCCCGAGCTTGAGGACTTTTATCAGGGGATCGAGGATTATCAGCAGAAGGCGGCCATCGACGCCGCCAACAAGTATCGGCGCGCGCGCTAATAGAGAGTCGAATTCAACCCGATCAGAGCGGATCTGACGTCAGTTTGCGCCTGCCATAGCCTCACCACTTGAAATTCCCGCGATTTTATGGTCTTGAGGCCGCCAATCTTTATTTCCGCTGACGCTCCCGCTCCGTCGGGGCCTGCTTTCAGGCCCGATCAGCGCTTTCTGCATTATCCAAGGAAACCCGATGGCCCGTTCTGCTCTTCTCAATGTCATGGTTCAGGCTGCCCTCAAGGCAGGCAAGTCGCTCAGCCGCGATTTCGGCGAAGTGCAGAACCTGCAGGTTTCGGTGAAGGGACCGGGCGATTTCGTCAGCCAGGCGGATCTTAAGGCGCAGAAGATCATCCGCGACGAGCTGATGAAGGCGCGCCCTACCTACGGTTTCCTCGGCGAGGAGGGCGAAGAGGTTAAAGGCACGGACGGCGCGCATCGCTGGATCGTCGATCCGCTCGACGGCACCACCAACTTCCTGCACGGCATTCCGCTGTTCTCCGTCTCGATCGCGCTCGAGCGCAATGACGAGATCGTTGCCGGCGTCATCTTCAATCCGGCGACCGACGAACTCTATACGACCGAGCGTGGCGGCGGCGCATTCCTCAACGATCGCCGCCTGCGTGTCGCCTCGCGCCGCGTGCTGTCGGATAGCGTCATCGGCTGCGGCGTTCCGCATCTTGGCCGCGGCAATCACGGCAAGTTCCTTGTCGAGCTGCGCCATGTCATGGGTGAAGTTGCCGGTGTGCGCCGTCTCGGCTCCGCATCGCTCGATCTAGCTTATGTCGCCGCCGGTCGCTTCGACGGCTTCTGGGAAACTGGCCTGTTTCCCTGGGACATCGCAGCCGGCATTCTGCTGATCCGCGAAGCCGGTGGTTTCGTTTCGGATTTCCATGGCGGTACCGACATGCTCGGCACCAATTCGATCATCTGCGGCAACGAGCATATTCAGAAGGCACTCGCCGAAGTGGTTAAGCGGCCGATCCCGACGAAGTAAGCCATTCCTCCGTTCGCTTTTTCGAATGACAAAACAGTCTGTTGCCAATGGACTGTTTTGTGCTTTCCGTCTCTTCAATTCGGCACAATGTTGCTCTAGTCTCCGCCTGCGGAAGATGCGGTGTCGGAGCGTGTGATGGAAAATGTGAATCTGTCGGATCTCGGATCGACCGACAACGTATCGGGCAATTATGCCTATAAGCTTTCAAGCCCGATGGCCTTCTTCTGGACGATGGTTCTCTTCCTGGTCATCGTCGGCTTCATCGTGGCCATTCTGTTCCGCCAGGCGCAGGTCGCCTTCCTGCACAATCCCGGCCTCAACGGTCTGATCGTCGGCGTTCTGGTCGTCGGCATCCTGCTCGTCTTCAATCACGTGCTGATGCTGAGGCCGGAGGTTCGCTGGTTCAATCATTTCCGTGCCGTCGGCAATGCGGACAAGGTCGGTCGCAATCCGCGGCTCTTGGCGCCGATGCGGGCGCTGCTCGGCAACCGCCGCGCCATGCAGCTTTCCACGGCGACGCTGCGCTCGATCCTCGATTCAATTGCAACGCGCCTCGACGAATCGCGCGATACGTCGCGCTATCTCATCGGGCTTCTCGTCTTTCTCGGCCTGCTCGGCACCTTCTGGGGCCTGATCGGCACCATCGGCTCGATCAATGACGTCATCCAGGGCCTCGATGCCGGCACCGGCGATAGCGGCGATATTCTGAGCGCCCTCAAATCCGGTCTTTCCGGCCCGCTGGTCGGCATGGGCACGGCCTTCTCCTCCTCGCTGCTCGGTCTTTCCGGGTCCCTGATTCTCGGCTTTCTCGATCTGCAGGCCGGCCGCGCTCAGAACCGCTTCTATACTGAGCTCGAAAACTGGCTTTCCTCGGTGACGGATGTGGGTTCCGACATCGCCCCGGTCATTGAAGGCGCGGCGGGCGCCTCCTCGGAAGACGTGCGGGCATTGTCGGACTATCTGCGCAAGATTGCCGACGAGGGCGGCGGTCAGCGCTCGGTGACGGCCATGGCGAACCTTGCGGAAGGCATTCAGGGCCTCGTCAAGAACATGCGTAACGAACAGCAGATGCTGCGCGACTGGATCGAAGCGCAGCAGGAAGAGGCCAAATCGATGCGCCGCACGCTCGATCGTCTTGCGGACCGGATCGGCCACACCGAGAAGACCGGGAGCAAGTAAGCCATGGCGCTCGCCCGCAACCGACGCCATCAGAGAAGCGTCGACTATTGGCCAGGCTTCGTGGATGCGCTGTCCACGCTGCTGATGGCGATCATGTTCCTGCTGACGGTATTCGTCGTCGGCCAGTTCATTCTCAGCCGCGAAATTTCCGGGCGTGACGAGGTGCTCAATCGCCTCAACAGCCGCATCAACGACCTGGTGCAGCAGCTGGCGCTGGAAAAGAGCGGCAAGCAGGACCTGGAAGACGCGGTTGCAAATCTGCAGGCGTCGCTGTCATCGGCGGAAAGCGAACGCTCGCGGCTGCAGGCATTGCTCGCCGCGGGTTCCGGCAACAGCCAGGCGGCGGAACAGCGCGCCGGCTCGCTTTCGCAGGAGCTCGACGCGCAGAAGCAGGTGAGCGCGCGGGCAATGAGCCAGGTTGATCTCCTCAACCAGCAGATTGCCGCCTTGCGCAGCCAGATTGCCGCCGTGGAGGCTGCTCTTCAGGCATCGGAGGCCAAGGACCAGTCCTCACAGGTGAAGATCGCCGATCTCGGGCGCCGGCTGAACGTCGCGCTGGCGCAGCGGGTGCAGGAGCTGAACCGCTATCGTTCCGACTTCTTCGGTCGCTTGCGCGAAATCCTTTCGGACCGCGACAATATCCGCATCGTTGGCGACCGCTTCGTCTTCCAGTCCGAAGTGCTGTTTCCTTCCGGCGCTGCCGATCTCAATCCGGCGGGACAGGCGGAGATGACCAAGCTTGCGGCGGCTCTCATTGATCTCGCCAAGGAAATTCCGCCTGAGATCAATTGGGTGCTGCGCGTCGACGGCCATACGGACAATGTTCCGCTTTCGGGAACTGGCCGTTATCCCGACAACTGGGCGCTGTCATCCGCACGCGCCATCGCTGTCGTCAAATTCCTGATCTCACAGGGCGTTCCCGCCGACAGGCTCGTTGCCGCCGGCTTCGGTGAATTCCAGCCGATCGCCCCCGGCGATACGCCGGATGCCCGCGCCACCAATCGCCGTATCGAGCTGAAACTGACTGAAAAGTAGTCGCTCAACCGATCTTCGGCGAGATGAGATCGAGACGGTGCTGCAGGAATTGCCGCACGGCCTCGCTGTCACTGAGGCCGATTGCGGTTCGATAGGCACTGGAGGCGCTTTCTGCATCTCCAGCCTCGGCGAGCAGGTGGGCGCGCACGGCCCAATAAGGCTGATAGTTGACAGTTTCGCGCTCGGCCATCCGCTCAAGGAGAGCCAACCCCGCAGCAGAACCTTCCACTTTGCCCGTCACCGCCGCGTGGCCGACGCGCGCGCCGGCCGTCGGTTTCATGATCACAAGTGCTTCATAGAGCTTGGCCAGAGCGGCCCAGTCGGTCGCGCCGGAGCGTCGCCGGTCGGCATGCACGGATTGGATCGCAGCCTGGCACTGGAACGGACCGAAACGCCCGAACGCGCCAGCCTTTCGCAACAGATTATCGGCTTCCACGATCATTTCGGCATCCCAAAGGGCCATTTCCTGTTGGTCGAGAGGGACATATCGTCCATTCGCGTCGCGCCGTGCTTCACGACGGGACTGGCTGTAGAGCATCAGCGACAACAAGCCCGCCGCCTCCGGCTCCTGGGGCAGGGTCGCAAGCAGAGTGCGGCCGAGCCAGATGGCCTCATCCGCCAGGGATCTCTGCTTGCCGATCTCTCCGTCGACCCCGTCCCAGCCGAGGCCATAGGCGGCATATATCGCCGAGAGCACGCTTTCCAATCGGTCCGGCAACGCGGATCGCTCGGGAACGATAAAAGGAATATGTGCGTCGCGGATCTTGATTTTCGCCCGCACCAGCCGCTGGCTCATGGCCTGCGGCGAAACGAGGAAGGCCTTTGCGATGGTTGCGGCATCGACGGCCAGTACGGATTGCAGCATCAGCGGGGTGTGAGCCGAACGATCCAAAGCCGGATGAGCGCAGACGAAGAGGAGCTTCAAGCGCTCATCCGGAAAAGTGGAATTGTCGGCATTCATGCGTTCCTCCGCTTCTTCGAAGGCCATCATGATCCTGTCGCGCGCTCCGGCCCTGACATTTTCGTGCCTGAACCCGCGAAGGAGGTTGCGCTTGGCTGCAACCAGCAGCCAGGCTTCCGGATTGTCGGGGATGCCGCGTTCCGGCCAGGTACTCAACGCTGCCGCGATCGCATCGGACAAAGCGTCCTCGGCCGCCGGCACGTCGCGGAAGCGCGCGGCGAGAAAAGCAATCAGCTTGCCGTAGGATTGACGCGCCGCTTGCTCGGCAGCGCGTCGGGCATCCAATGCCATGATGTTACATCTGCAATCGCGGCCGTATCTCGACCGAGCCTTGCTGGGAGATCGGTATGCGCAGAGCCCATTCCAGTGCGGCATCGAGATCCGGCACGTCGATCAGATAGAAGCCGCCAAGCTGCTCCTTACCGTCAGGGAAGGGACCGTCCTTTACCTCATGGTCCTCACCCTGGCGACGAACGACCGTTGCCGTTTCTGGCGCGGTCAATCCCGCGCCTCCCGTCATGATGCCGGCCTGGATGAGCGCTTGCGTGTAGGCGATCCAACCGTTCTTATAGGTCGGATCGGCGCGACGTTCAAAATCCTCGGCTGATTCACGGATGATCAAAGCATATTGCATGAGATAGATCTCCCATTTGCAGTTTTGACGATGGCCGGACGGCGTGCCTGCAAAGCTGAATGCCGGAATATACAACACCGCTGGCAAAACGGCTTCCTGCCGCTTCGACATAATGAGCCTCGAGCCGAGGCGCATTCGACATTCGCGAAAAGATTTTTGAAATTCGCTGCCCAAAAATCAAAACGGCCGGCATACCCAAGGGCAGCCGGCCGGAAATGGCTTTACAGCGGATACTTGACGCGAAGTCTTAGGCCGTTGCGATGGTCTGGTCGTCGATGACGGCGCCGCCGACGTGAGCCTTGATCGATTCGATGGCATGCAGGGCCGAGGCTTTCGCCTTATAGCCTTCCGAACCGAACATGGTTTCGCCGTTCGAGGCCTTGAAGCGGAAGCGAAACTCGCCGGCCTTGTCCTTGTAGACTTCAAATTTATACATGGTTCTCGTCTCCTAGAATCGCGTCAGCGCGGGATAACGCTGAAAATCTAGCTCAACTTTGAAACTATTTCCACAAGGTTGTATTTGGCGCGATTTGCCCGGTTATCGCTATCTCGCGATCAGCATATGTTCCTCGATGCCGGCGTCGAATTGCAGGCGCGCAAGCTTGGCGTAGATACCGCCGTGGCGGATCAGGCTTTGATGCGTGCCTTCCTCGACGATGCGGCCCTGATCGAGCACCAGAATGCGGTCGGCCTTGAGCACGGTCGCCAGGCGGTGGGCGATGACGAGGGTCGTACGCGCCTCCATCAAGCCTTCCAGCGCCTTCTGCACCAGCGTCTCGCTCTCGGCGTCGAGTGCGGAGGTCGCCTCGTCAAGCAGGAGGATCGGCGCATTCTTCAGGATGGCGCGGGCAATGGCAACGCGCTGGCGCTGGCCGCCTGACAGCGTCACGCCGCGCTCGCCGACCTGAGTGTCATATCCTTCTTCCAGGCGCGAGATGAATTCATCCGCCTGTGCGGCCATCGCGGCGGCACGCACTTCGTCGCGCGAGGCGCCAGGGCGGCCGAAGGCGATGTTGTCATGAATGGAGGCGGCAAAGATCGTGGTGTCCTGAGGCACGATGGCGATGCGCTCGCGCAGTGCATCCGGCAGGACGTCGCGCGCATCGACGCTGTCGATAGCGACGCGACCTTTCTGCGGATCGTAGAAGCGCAGCAGCAGCGAAAAGATGGTGCTCTTGCCGGCACCAGACGCGCCGACGATCGCGACTGTCTCCCCCGGTTTCACAGAGAAGGAGAGCCCATGCAGAGCCGATCTATTTGGTCGCGACGGGTAGGAGAAGTGGACATCGGAGAATTCGACGCGGCCCTGTGGCGGCTGCGGCAAGGGCAGGGGATTGACGGGGGCGGCAATGGGGGACACTTCGGCAAGCAGCTCGCCCAGGCGGTCGGCAGCACCCGCGGCCTGGGACAGTTCGCCCCAGACTTCCGACAGGGAGCCGAGCGAAGAGCCGGCGATGACGGAGTAAAGCAGGAACTGGCCGAGCGTGCCGGCCGACATGGTGCCGGCGAGAACATTCTGCGCGCCGACCCAGAGAACCGCGACAATGCTGCCGAAGACCATGGCGATGGCGAAGCCCGTCAGCAGCGAGCGGGATCTGATCGCCGCGCGCGCCGCCCGATATGCATCCTCGACGGCGCTGCCATAGCGCTGAGCGGCGGCGTCCTCGCCGTTATAGGCCTGAATGGTGCGGTTGGCCGCGATGGTCTCGTTGGCATAGGCCGATGCCTGCGCCAGCGTCTCCTGCGCGGCGCGCGAGCGTTTGCGCACCGAGCGGCCGAAACTGACCAGCGGCAGGACGATGATCGGAATGGCGATCAGAACGATGCTCGACAGCTTCGGGCTGGTGACGATCATCATGATGACGGCGCCGAGACAGAGGATGAGGTTGCGCAGCGCGACGGAGGCAGTAGCGCCGACCGCGGACTTGATCTGTGTCGTGTCGGCCGTCAGCCGCGAGACGATCTCGCCCGACTGGTTGACGTCGAAGAAGGAGGGCGACAGCCGCGTGACATGATCGAAGACTTCGCGGCGCATGTCGGAGACGATGCGCTCGCCGATGGAGATGACGAAATAGTAGCGCAGCGCGCTCGCGGCGGCGAGCAGCAGGGCCATGATCATGATTGCGACGAAATAGCTGTCGATCAGGCCACGGTCGGCCTCATCGAAGCCGTGATCGATCATGCGACGGACGGCGACCGGCAGAGCAAGCGAGGTGACGGCGGCGATGACGAGCGATATGATTGCGCCTGCCACCATGCCCCGATATCGCCTGAGATAGGGTGCCAGTCGTCCGAGAGGACGGATTGAACGGTTTTTCTTTTCCTCAGCCTGGCCAGTCTCTGACAAGTCGTCTCCAATCCCCATATCAGCAAGGGACTTGACGTTTCGCCCCTTGTTATCGCCGCTGCCTTCATGTATAGGCACGCCATCTTAATTGGAAGCCGTGGCCTTTAACGGACTGCGGCTTCATTTATTCAATCGGTTCGGTTGCCGCAATGCCTTGCGACAAATGGACCCTGGCATGACAGGAAGATTGTTATGAAGGCCAACATTCATCCCGACTACCACACGATCAAGGTAGTCATGACCGACGGCACCGAATATGAAACCCGCTCGACCTGGGGTTCTGAAGGCGCTGTCATGAACCTCGAAATCGACTCCAAGTCCCATCCGGCTTGGACCGGCGGCAACCAGCAGATGATGGACCGTGCCGGCCGCGTTTCGAAGTTCAACAAGCGCTTCGGCGGTCTCGGCATCTAATCGCATTGCGATTTGCTGTTTGAAAAGAGCCCGGCTTGGCCGGGCTTTTTTGCGTTGATATAATTGTGCGGCGCCTCATCTCGCGCGCCGCAGATAATCGGCCCGATCGAACGGGTTTGCGCCTGCGCGCTCGCGCACATGCCGTAGGCCCGACAGCGGTGCATAATGGTCGAAGGCGTGATCCAGGACGCCGGCTCCTGCCGACAATCCCGGCAATTGCCTTTGGATGGCCTGGATCATCGATGATGACACCGTACCTTCCAGCCGCGCCAATCCATCGTCGATCAGCGATCTTCTCATCGATGCGCCGGATTTCGCGAGCAGGCTGTGCACGGCGGCGAGCGCCGTTGCCGGTATCTCGATGTGAAAATGCTCGATGGGCTCGCAGAGGATGGTTTGGGCTGACAGCAGTGCGGAAGCGAGCACCAGCGGCGTCAGCTTGCGAAAATCCACCGCCGTGCTCGCCGGCGAACTCTGTCGCGCCGCCGTCATGGCGACATGGCAATCGATGATCTGCCATCCCAGGAGACCCTCCTTCAGCGTTTCGAACGTGGCTTCCTCGACAGCGCGATAGAAGCTTGCGGGCATCTGGCCGACCTCCACCTCCAGGGCGAAACTGTTGCCGGCGCCGTCCAGCCGAGGCTCGATGCGCAAGCCGACCGTTGCGAGAAACGGATTGGGCTCCTTGAAGATCAATTCGACGGCGCTTCCGGTTCCAGCCAGCCTTTCGACATAGATGACGGTGCTTTCCTCGAAAGCGATGTCCAGGCCGAACTCGGTTAAGAGGGTTGCCTGGATGACCTCTTTCTGCACCTCGCCGTAAAGCGAGACATAGATGTCGCCCGTCTCCTCATTGCTGCGCAGGTTAATGAGCGGGTCCTGCTCTGCAAGTTGACCGAGAGCCAGCCAGAGTGCGGCATTCTCTGACGGGCGCATGGCGCGGATGCGGGTTTCCAAGGTGGGTGGCGCGAAGTGACGAAGCGTGCCGGGCGGTCTTTCGATGCCGATCCAATCGCCGATCCGGGCATTCGGGAGGCCGCCGACCTTGGAGATCTGTCCCGCGCTGATCTGCGCAACCTTGTCTGTCCGGCCATCGCGGAAAAGCTGAAGGCTGCTGACCTTTGCGGAGCCGTTCGCCGTCTCGATATCGTCGCGAAGACCGATCGTGCCCGATGCCATGTAGAGATAGGCGAGCTTCTCGCCACCCCATCCGCGTTCGATCTTGAAGATTGTCCCGGAAACCGGGCTGTCGGGGTTCGGCTGCCGGCTGGGCAACAGGGTTTCGATCGCCGAGATCAGGGCAGGGATGCCGAGGCCCCGTGTCGCTGCACCGGCAAATGCCGGATGGATCAGAGACTTCGCCACCTGATCGGCAAGGGCCTGTTCCAGCCTCTGCCGCGTCAGGCGCTCCGCGGCCAGAACGTAATCCTCCAGCAAAGCCTCATCGTCGGCTGAAAGCGTTTCGCATAGGCGCGAGAAATGGGGATCGCTTCCGATATCGGCAGCCTCCACGGTGGCGAGCCTGCTGCTACCGGCGTTGCTGACATCAGACATGGCGACCGGACGAACCGCCAACTGGCTCGCAATATCCTCAAGAACCTCATCATAGCGGGCGCCGAGGCGATCGACTTTGTTGATGAAGAACACGAAGGGGATGCCGAGGCGCCGCAATGCTCTGACGAGCACGCGGGTCTGCGATTGCACGCCTTCGACCGCCGAAACCACGACCACGGCGGCATCGAGCAATTGCAGGATCCGTTCGATCTCGGCGATGAAATCCGGGTGGCCCGGCGTGTCGATGAGATTGACAGTCACGTCACCGATGGTGAACGACACCACCGCCGCTGCGATGGTGATGCCGCGTTGTCTTTCGAGTTCGAGACTATCGGTCTGTGTGCTGCCGGCGTCGACGCTGCCGAGTTTGTCGATTATGCCGATGTCGAAAAGGAGCCGTTCCGTAAGGCTAGTCTTGCCCGCGTCTACATGGGCGAGAATGCCCAGATTCAATGTGCGCATGGTCCATCATCTTCTCAGAATTTCGGATGTGATTTTCGTGAGAAGTGAGTCGGCGCATTGGGTCCTCCACGCGGATTCGATGTTGGCTCGCCGTCTCCCGTTTGAGAGGCAGGCGCTCTTTTTTACAGATGTTTCGCGGAATCCGTCAAGCTTTGCCCGATTTCTACTCAGGGCTTAACTCTGTGTGCGGCTTGTTCGGAGTTTGGGATGATTGCCCAAAACAAAACCGGCCGCGCCAGGCACGACCGGTTCGAATTCATTATTTGTAGCGTGGGGCTCAGTTGCCGCCGAAGGCGGTCTGCAACAGGGTCAGCTGCGCCTTGACGCTGTTCTGGTTGTCCGGAACGATTGCGGGTTCCGTCGGACGGTAGATTTCGCGGTCGAGGATGGCGACGCGGTTCTGGAGGCGCAGCGAGCGCTCGACGAGATCGCGGAAGGATTCCGGAAGATCGTTCCAGCCCGGAGCGTTGCGGTCGACATTGAAGCCATCGAGGCGAACCTTGTTCTTTTCGGCAAGTACCTGATCGCGCGACATTTCGCCGTTGTTGACGGCGCGCTGCAGCAGCAGCCAGGAAGCCATCTGCATGAGGCGGGTGGTCAGCCGCATGGATTCGGCGGCGTAGAGTACGGAGGCCATGCGCGGCAGAACCTTGGAAGCGGCGCGGCCCTGGCCATCGAGATAGCCAGCGGTTTCCTCGACCAGCGACATGCCTTCAGAATAGAGTGCCCTGAACTGTGCCGACGATGCGGCGTGGCCAGCAAAGCTGATCGTGTTCAACCCAAGTTCCGACATCGAATAAATCCCTGCTTCACGCAACACTTTTGTTCAGGAAAAGCCGGTCAAGTCCCTAAGAGCTTTCGGCATCCGCTTTTATGACTTTAAGATGGTCATTTTAACTGAAATTCGCAAGGCGATTCTTAAGAAAGGGTTAATCTCCACAGTTTCGGCGAGGTCCGTGATACAGGACAAAAAAGAAGAGCCGCAGAAGCGGCTCTCAAGGTAAAACAGGGAGAAAAATCAGACCAATTCGCCAAGTGGAGGAACTGTCTGAGTCCAGAGCGAATCTGGATGGTCATAGTAATATGTCGTAAAGCTTAATATTCAGTTGAGCATGCATTAATCCTGGACTGCACCGCACAGATTTTGAGCTACAGCCAAGCGCCTTGGAGCACAGTATCAGAAGCGGAAAAGACTATCCGCCGCCTTGCGGCCGGAGGCCTTGGTGGCGATTTCCTCTTCCAGCCGGGCTATCTCGCCCTGGAGCAATGCGACGCGGTTCTTCAGCTCGTCCACGGATAGCAGCGATAGATCGCTACCGATCTCGTGGGCGGACGGCGGCTTGGGACGATCATCATCGAAAATGCTCATTTCGGCTCCTCCTTCCCTCTGCGAGGGGGTCAGGTGCCGTAATTTACAGTTATATCGTCCTTTTTTGAAGTCTCGCTTCGCGCGAGCGCCATGCTCTCCGGCGTGATCATCTGTGCGTTGGCCGACGGCATGGTCGTATAGGCGTCACGATCGCCCGCCGGCTTGGCGGCGCGGCGGCGGCTGCGGAAGATCGAATAGGAGGTAATCAGCACGTGGGCGATGGCGGTGACGAAGAACAGCGAGTAGGGGCCGATGGAAGACATGACCGGGCCGCTCAGCGTCGGGCCGATGATCGTGCCGATGCCATAGAGCAGCAGCAGCCCGCCTGAAACCTTGACGAAATCCTCCGGCGCGGCGAAGTCGTTGGCATGGGCAACGGCGATCGGATAGAGCGTGTTGGCGACGGCGCCATAGACGACGACCATGCCAATAAGGAAGAAGGGGCTGCCGGGCTTCAGCAGGAAGAGCAGAATGCCATCGATCGCGGCGATTGCAGCCATGCCCGCCAGCACGTAACGGCGGTCGATGCGATCGGACAGGCGGCCGGCCGGCAGTTGCATGACGGCGCCGGCAAAGATGGTCAAGCTCATCATCAGCGCGATGTCGCTCTCGGAGAGGCCGGCATTGGCGCCGAAGACGGCGCCGAGCGTGCCATAGGCGCCGTTGGCGATGCCGACGAGCAGAATGCCGATCGAGGCGACGGGGGAGTTGCGATAGAGCGCCTTGAGGTCAAGGCTGACGGCCTTCAGCGGCTGGGGCGAGGCGGCGGTCGACAGCGTCGTCGGCAGCATGGCGACGCAATAGCAGATGCCGCACATCATGAAGAGGATGGGCGTGTGGATATCGGCGAAGGGCACCATCATCTGGCCGGCGACGGCGCCGATCAGCGTGATGCCGATATAGAGCGAGAAGATCGCGCCGCGGCTTTCGTTGGTGGCGCGCTCGTTGAGCCAGCTCTCGATAATCATCGAGGTGCCGGCGGTGCAGAAGCCGGTCACGGCGCGAAGCACCACCCACGAGGTCGCATCGACGACGATGCCTGTCAAAAGCGCGATGATGGCGATGACCGAGATGAAGCCCGAAAAGGCACGGACATGGCCGATGCGCCTGACCAGCTTCGGGGCCGTCAGGCAGCCGAGCACGAAGCCGGTCGCCCAGGTGGTGCCGAGCAGGCCGAGCGTCGTCGTCGCATAGCCTTCGGCCGTACCGCGCACCGGCAGCAGCAGGCTGTGCAGGCCGTTGCCCGTAAACAGGAATAGCGTGCCGAACAGCAGAGCGAGTACCGGCAATATGTTTCTTTTCATGCTCCCCACCTTCATGCGGCTCCATTTTTGGGAGCCGATAAGACAGGATCCCGCCCTGCCTGTTTTCGCTATTGATTGTGTCCCGGATTGCCGCTATCGGCCTGTAGAAACAGTCTGTTGGCGCGGAAAAATGTCCGTCCTATGACGATTAGAGCATGATCGCGAAAGCCGTGCAGCGGTTTTTGGTCGCGGCTGCCCTCACTCTTGCATAAACGGGGGAAAAATAGCGTGACAAAAGCCATAGCGCTGCTGCTCCTGCTCGCCATGGCGGTGCATATCATCAAGCCCTTGGGGCTGCCGGGCCTGAAGCGCAGGGCAGATTTCTGGAAGATCGCGATCTTCGCCTTTGCGATCTGGACGGTGGCACTGCTGATCAACGAGGCGTTTTAGCGCATTTCAGGCCGGGATTCGGGCTCCTGGCCAATCGCACGCCGCTCCCTTAGAGCAGGATCTCGCCGCGCATGACCGAGACGCAGCTGCCTGACAGCAAGACTTCATTTACCGTGCCAGCAGATTTCCTGGCATCAACGCCGATGACGCTGCGTCTTCCCATCTCCACGCCCTGCTCGATGGTGATTTTTATTTCCGCATCCCGTGCCGGCAGCAGCGAAGTCAGATAGGCGCCGAGTGCGGCCGATGCGCTGCCGGTCGCCGGGTCTTCCGTCACATTGTCGAGCGGGGCAAACATGCGGGCACGGATAGCCCACGGGTTTTTGGAGGAACGCACGTAGAGAAAGAGCGAGAAGCCGGTCTTGTCTTCCTTGTGCCGCGCGGCTGCCTCGGCAAAGACGGCCGCATTCGGCCATGCCTTGCCAAGCGTTTCGAGGCTGTCCAGTTCCGCAAAGGCGAAGGGCAGACCGACGGACGCGAAGACTGGCGCGTGGGTCGTGTGGCGGATCGATTGCGGATCGATCTGCACGCAAGCGGCAATCAGCTCGTCAGCAACGGTTTCGCCGATCGTGAGCTTGCCCGGCGCGCGAATGCTTGCGCCTGAGACATCGCCGGCATTACGCAACAAAGTGACCTCCACGAGCCCGGCTTCCTCTTCGAAGATCAGCCTGTCGCCTGTCGGTTTTCCGAAGATCGCTTGCTGCTGGCCGAGAACGAAAGCGGTGCCGACATTGGGATGACCGGCAAACGGGATTTCGGCCGTGGGCGTGAAGATGCGAACACGTGCCGTGTGGCTGGGATTTTCCGGCGGTAGCACGAAAGTCGTTTCCGAATAGCAGAACTCGGTCGCGATCTTCTGCATCGCATCGCTGCTCAGGCCGCGCGCATCCGGGATGACCGCCAGCGGATTGCCGACGAAGCGTTCGGACGTGAAGACGTCGACGGTGACATAGGCAACGGTGTTCATGGCAGCCCCCAGAGCTTCGGTAGATCTGCAAGGATTTAGCCGTTGCTCGGCCAAGCCTGAAAGCTGGAACTTGTGCCCGTGACAAGTTCACTGGAGCAATTCCAGTAAAAGTGCGCAGCGGTTTTCCGTCCGGAATTGCGTAAAAGCAAAAGGCTATAGCGACCTTTTCAGGAGAGGCGCCCTTCACCCCCGACTTGCAAGTTTGCGGCGTGGATGAAGATCGCGTCAATTGCTCTGGAACTGCTTGAGCACGCTGGACCAGAGCTCGACCAGTTCTGCACTGCCTGTGTCGCCGGGCTTCGCACGCACTGCGGTGTGGACGAGAACCAGATGCGTTGTCGGATCGACAAGGATGCGCTGGCCTGCCCGACCATCCAGAAAGAACGTTCGGCGAGGACCGGGCATGAGCCAGGTCTGATAGCCATAGCCCCATGGGTTCGTCTCGTGATTGACCGCAAGGAACGAGCCTTGCTTGACCGGCTGCGTCGCATCCAGCAGCCATTGGCGCGGGATGATCTGCCGGCCGTTCAAGGCGCCATAATGGGCAAGCAGCATGCCAAAGCGGGCGTAGTCCCGAAGCGTCGCACTGAAGCAGCAGTAGCCGACTTCCTGGCCCGTTTTGTCGACCTGCCAGTTCGCGCTGGCTTCAGCGCCCATCGGCTGCCATATGCGGGTCTGAAGGTAGTCCGCCATGCTCATATGGGTGGCGTGGGTGAGGACGAGGCTCAGGCCCTCGGTGTCGAGATTGCTGTAGTGCCAGACTGTATCCGGAGGGGCGACCCGCTTGTTGAACCGTGATACGGCCGTAATGGGGTCGAGCTTTTCCGGACCGAGCAATGAGTTGCTGAGATGAACATTGTCGTCTGGATTGCCGAAATTTTCGGTGAAGGCGATGCCGGAGGCCATATGCAGCAAGGCGCGGATCGGCGTGCTGCCCATCTCGGTGCCCTTCAACTCGGGCACATAGGTCTGCACGGTATCGTCAATGGAGTGAATGGCACCCTCGGAAATCGCAATCCCGATCATCATGCCGGTCAATGTTTTCGCCATGGATTGCGAGACAAGGCGGTCGCGGTCGGTGCGGCCATATTGGTAATGCTCGAACAGGATCGTATCGTTGTGGGCAATCAGCAATCCCGTGGTGGGATTGGTGTCGAGATACTTCGACAAGGAGGCGGTTTCGGTGCCGAAGGTGAACTTGACCGAAATCTCGGATGCGGCGCGTAAGAGCGGCAGTGGATGTTCGGCGGCGGCGATGGTGTGCGTTGGCGCAAGCTTATCGGCGTGACTGAAGTTGCCGATCATGTTGCGTTGCTCGCCGAGCGGCAGACCAACGGGATAGCCGAGTTTCTCACCATACGCCTCTGCGTCTGGTCCGGTCGGGGAAAAGACGGGAACGGCCGTCTGCAACTGTTGGGCGCGAGCAATGTCTATTTGAGCAACTAAGACTACGGCAAGAACAGCAACAAAACTGCGCCAAGCAAGCATATGGCAACCCCTCTATTCGGCCCCTTTATTATAAGTGGGGCAACCTAGTGCCGTGCTTTCGTAACATCCATTTGACATGGTTTGTTTTCCGATATCACAGCAAACCTATTCTTGCCATTGTTGCAGTTTTGACTTGCTCTGTCCTGAACGCTCCGCTGGCTATTGCCGCAAAGCAAAAGCCCCGATCGCATCGCGACCGGGGCTTTTGATTCATTCAAATACTGGCTTGATTACTTACCGGCCTGCAGAACGGCGACGCCCGGCAGGACCTTGCCTTCCATCCATTCGAGGAATGCGCCGCCAGCCGTCGAGACATAGGTGAAGTCGTCGGCAACGCCGGCGTGGTTGAGCGCCGAAACCGTATCGCCGCCGCCGGCGACCGAGGTCAGCTTGCCGGCCTTCGTGCATTCGGCGGCATATTTGGCAACCGCGACGGTCGCCGCGTCGAAGGGGGCGATTTCGAAGGCGCCGAGCGGGCCGTTCCAGACCAGCGTCGTGGCGCGACCGATCCAGCTGTTGATCGCTTCGACCGACTTCGGGCCGACATCAAGCACCATGGCATCGGCGGGGATTGCTTCAATCGCGACCACTTCATTATCGGCGCCAGCCTTGAATTCACGGGCGACGACACCGTCTTCCGGAAGCACGATGGCGCAGCCGGCGGTGGCAGCTTCGATCATGATCTGCTTGGCGGTATCGGCCAGATCATGCTCGCAGAGCGACTTGCCGACATTGGTGCCGCGAGCGGCGAGGAAGGTATTGGCCATGCCACCGCCGATGACAAGCGCATCGACCTTCTTCACGAGATTCATCAGAAGGTCGATCTTGGTGGAAACCTTGGCGCCGCCGACGATGGCGACGACCGGACGGACCGGATTGCCGAGGCCCTTTTCCAGGGCCTCAAGCTCGGCCTGCATCGTGCGGCCAGCATAGGCCGGCAGCAACTGGGCAAGGCCTTCTGTGGAGGAGTGGGCGCGATGGGCGGCCGAGAAGGCGTCGTTGACATAGACGTCGCCATTGGCGGCGAGCGCCTTGGTGAAGGCTGCGTCGTTTTTCTCTTCTTCCTTATGGAAGCGGGTGTTTTCAAGCAGCAGGATGTCGCCATTGTTCATCTTGGCAACAGCGTCGGCTGCCGGGGCGCCGATGCAATCGGACGCGAACAGAACGGCGTGATCCAGCACTTCCTCGACGGCCGGCACGATGAGGCCGAGGGAAAGATCCGGCGAAGGGCCATCCTTCGGGCGGCCGAAATGGGCGAGCAGGATGACCTTGGCGCCCTTTTCCGACAATTCGAGAATCGTCGGGGCGACACGTTCGATGCGGGTCGCATCGGTGACCTTGCCATCCTTGACCGGCACGTTGAGGTCGACGCGCACGAGCACGCGCTTGCCGGTGATGTCGGTGAGATCGTCGAGAGTTTTGAAGGCTGCCATGGGAGGATCCAATATTGTTGGTGGCGAAAAGCGCGCCGACCATACTACGGATGATCGGAGACGCAAGAACCGTTCGGCGTTTCATGGGATCGCTGAACGGTTCTATCTCCTTAGTTTTTTGCAATTTTGAACGGAAAACCGCTGCACAGTTTTCCTGGAATTGCTCAAGCGGTTCAGGCGTCGTTTTTGCCTGTACTCGAATCGTCTGAAACAGCTTCATTCGCGCGCTCGCGCCGCTTCTGCAGATAGGCGCGGATGCTGTTCAGAATATCATGGAAATTGATGAAGATCGGCATGATGGCGGGCGGTTCCACCGCTTCGAGCGACATGCCGACCGATTGGATATGATCGTTCTCGTCGAGATCCCTGACGATGAGTATGATCTCGCCGAGACGAACACGGTCCGCATAGTCGGCCTTGCCGCCGAGACGATGGCGCATGAGCTCCGCGATAGTAAGGCCCTTTTCCTGCTCGCTCAAAAGCCCCGGTCCGTAAGCCGCATCGAGATCTGCGGCCGGGCGCAGCGGGGAGATCGAGAAGGCGCCGAAGAATTCGGCGTCCTCGGGATCGACCGGTGCGCGGCTGGCGAAAAGGCGGTCGAGCAGGCGCGAGTAGTTGGGAGAGACGAAAAGATAGACGATATCGCTTTCGCGCAGGCGGCCGGCATATTGATAGCGCATGGATTTGCCGTCGCGCACGATGAGCGATGGGGTCGCCCAGCGCGGGATGCGCTCGCCGCGAAGGACGGGGCTGTCTTTCACGACACGATAGGAGAGGAGTTCGTGGTTGACCGTGCCGGGCAGGTCGACCTCGACCTTGTCGATTGCTCCCATGCGCGGGGGAACGATGAGGCCAAGCCGGCGCGCCATCGGCTTGATGGTCCAGCCCTGGACGAGCAGCGATACCAGCACGACGATGAAGGCGACGTTGAAATAGGTCTGACCCGCCTGCAGGCCGCCGAGGATCGGCATGATCGCCAGAAGAATGGAGACTGCGCCGCGCAGGCCCACCCATGAGACGAAGCCGGTCTCGCGCTGGGTATAGTCGAAAGGCAGCAGGCAGAGCCAGACGGCGATCGGGCGGGCAATGAAGATCAGGAACAGCGCCAGCGCCACGGCAGGGATGGCGATTGCCGGAAATTCCGATGGGGTCGCTAGCAGGCCGAGAACAAGAAACATGATGATCTGTGCGAGCCAGGTCATGCCGTCCTGGAAACGCTTGATCGAGGCGGATGCCGGCAGCTTGCGATTGCCGGCATAGATGCCGGCGACATAGACGGCCAGGAAGCCGCTGCCGCCGACGGCGCCGGTAAAGGAGAAGACGAGCAGCGCCAGCGCCAGCACGAAGATGGGGGTCAGGCCACGATCGGTTTCCAGGCGGCTGATGATGAGGACGATCATCATGCCGCCGAGCAGGCCGAGGATGACGCCAAGCCCCATCTGCTGGACGAAGGTTGCGAGCATGGCGAGGTTGATGCCGGCGTAGCCTTCGCCACTTGCGAGCAGCTCGACTAAGGCAAGCGTCAGGAAGATCGCCATCGGGTCGTTGGTGCCGGATTCGACTTCCAGCGTCGAGCGCACCTTGTCACGGATATTGATGCCGCCGATGCGCAGCAGGAAGAAGACGGCGGCCGCATCCGTCGAGGCAACGATGGAACCGAGCAGCAGGCCTTGCAGCCAGGTGAAGCCGAGCAGCCAGGTGGTGGCGAGGCCGAACAATGCGGCGGTTACGATGACGCCAACGGAAGCGATGGTCAGCGCCGGCGCTGCGGCGAGCTTGAAGGCCTGGATCGGCGTGCCGTAACCGGAGTCAAAAAGAATGATGGCAAGCGCCAGAGAGCCGAGGATATAGGCGAGATAATTATTGGAGAACTCGATGCCGAGCCCGTCCGTACCGGCGGCAAGGCCGATCATCAGGAAGAGCAGCAGCAAGGGGGCGCCGAAACGGAAGGCGAGGAGGCTGGAGAAGGCCGCAATGAGAATGAGAACCGTGCTGATCAGCACGATGACGTAAAATGCCTCCACCTTGTCTTCCCCTTTCCGTGCGCCACTGCTGGGGCCAAAAGCCCGGAATGCCGGAGGTCTTCCCAGTTTCCATCATGTCGCCGTGCCTGGCAAATTGGCAAACACGGAATTCGTTCGGAGGAGAGTTCATGGATCGAAACTCTTTCCGACGACTGCATCGTCATGATGTGATGCGCCTTGCCAGAACGGCAAAGCGGCTCGAAACGCCCTAGGAGACTTCCAGCTTCGAAATTTACTGGTAAATCTGGACCATAGCAGGGCAGGGGATGAAAAATCGAAATGTTTTTAAGAGGATGCGTGAGCGCGCCTTGTCGGCCGCTCAGACGGCTGTGCGCCTGAAATAGATCGGATAATCGATCACCAGCCCATCCTCGTCGACCGGAAGATCGACAGTGAAATTCCTGTCTTCGGCGGCGTAGCGATAAAGTTTTTCCGGCACGATGCAGGTATAGTGCTGGCCGTCGCGCATCGGCTCGAAGGTGTCGAACGGGATATAGAGCATGGAGAGCCTGGCTGTCCCGCTTTCCGGCGTCATGTCAAGCCGACGGATCGGCAGGCTGTTGGTGAAGGGCGAGCCATAGAGATCGATATCGACGCAGCCGTCGAATTGCGTCAGCGCCGCGCCATCCTCGGTGCGCCAATGTCCCTTGCCGTCCGAGATCAGCGCCAGACGGCGGCCATCGGTGGTTTCGACGGAGAAGGAAAGAACGGCCCAATCGGCGGCGCAGTCGATGCGGTAGGAGACGCCATAGGGCGTGCCGCCACGGCCACCAATGACAATGCCGGCGGCGCGGATAACCGCAGCGCCGGCATTGTCGATAGGAGCGATCGTCAGGTGCTCCAGCCCGTCTCCTTCCATGGGACGCCAGCGGACTGTCGTCGGAAGGAGCGGGCGGAAGGCCATGATCAGATCAGCTTTGCGAAGGCGACGGCCGTGTCGGACATGCGGCTGGAGAAGCCCCACTCGTTGTCGTACCAGGACAGGACGCGCACGAAGTTGCCTTCCATGACCTTGGTCTGGTCGGTCGCGAAGATCGACGAGTGGCTGTCATGGTTGAAGTCGCGGGAAACCAGCGGCTCGTCGGTGTAGCCGAGGATGCCCTTCAGCTTGCCATTCGATGCAGCCTTGATGGCTTCGTTGATTTCGCCGACCGTCGTTGCCTTCTTGGACACGAACTTGAAGTCGACGACCGAGACGTTCGGCGTGGGAACGCGGATCGACGTGCCGTCGAGCTTGCCCTTCAGGTGCGGCAGCACGAGACCAACGGCCTTGGCGGCGCCCGTCGAGGTCGGGATCATGGACAGGGCTGCGGCGCGTGCGCGGTACAGGTCCTTGTGCATGGTGTCGAGCGTCGGCTGGTCACCAGTGTAGGAATGGATCGTCGTCATGAAGCCGTGGTCGATGCCGACGGCGTCGTCGAGTACCTTCACGACCGGCACCAGGCAGTTCGTGGTGCAGGAGGCGTTGGAGATGACCAGATGCTCCTTGGTGAGCTGGTCGTGGTTGACGCCGAAAACGACGGTGAGGTCGGCGCCGTCAGCAGGAGCCGAAACGATGACGCGCTTGGCGCCGGCCGTCAGATGCGCGGCGGCCTTGTCGCGGGCGGTGAAGATGCCCGTGCATTCCATCGCGATGTCGACGCCGAGATCGCGGTGCGGCAGGGTTGCCGGGTCCTTGATCGCCGTGACCTTGATCGGCTTGCCGCCGCCAACGATGATCGTGTCGCCTTCGACCTTCACGTCGGCGGGGAATTTGCCGTGGATGGAGTCGTAACGCAGCAGGTGTGCGTTGGTTTCAACCGGGCCGAGGTCGTTGATGGCAACGACTTCGATATCGGTGCGGCCGGATTCGACGATTGCGCGCAGAACGTTACGGCCGATACGGCCAAAGCCATTGATGGCAACTTTTACAGTCATGAATGTCACTCCCTTTCACTCAGGGTGTTTATCTATTGGATTTGAGAGCGCTTGTCAGCGCCCTCAGGAAAGCTTTGCTTCAGCGGCGGCGACAACGGCTTCCGTCGTGATGCCGAAGTGCTTGTAAACGTCCTTGTACGGAGCGGAAGCGCCGAAGCCCTTCATGCCGATGAAGGCGCCTTCCGGTCCGATGAAGGCATCCCAGCCTTCGCGAACGCCGGCTTCGACGGCGACCTTGACCGGCGAGTTACCGATGACTTCCTTGCGGTAGGCGTCCGGCTGCTCGAAGAAGAGCTCGGTGCAGGGAACGGAAACGACGCGCGTGGAGACGCCCTTGCCTTCAAGAGCCGTGCGGGCGGCAACGGCAAGCTCGACTTCCGAACCGGAAGCGAAGATCGTCACCTTGGCGTCGGCATTGCCGGCCAGCGTGTAGGCGCCGAGTTCGCAGAGGTTCTTCTCGCTGTACTCGGTACGAGCGGCCAGCAGGTTCTGACGGGTCAGCGCGAGGCCGGACGGGCGGTTGGTCGTCTTGATGGCGATCTGCCAGCACTCGGCCGTTTCCGTTGCGTCCGCCGGGCGGAAGAGCTGGAAGTTCGGGATGGCGCGCAAGCTTGCGACCTGCTCGACCGGCTGGTGGGTCGGGCCGTCTTCGCCGACGCCGATGGAATCATGCGTCAGGACGTGGATGGCGCGGATGCCCATCAGGGCGGCGAGGCGGAGCGGCGGACGGCAATAATCCGAGAAGATCAGGAAGCCGCCGCTATAGGGGATGAGACCGCCGTGCAGGGAAATGCCGTTCATCGCGGCAGCCATGCCGTGTTCGCGGATGCCCCAGTGCATGTAACGGCCGGAGAAATCGGTCGGGGTGATCGACTTCATCTGGCTGGTCTTGGTGTTGTTCGACGGCGTCAAGTCGGCGGAGCCGCCGATCGTTTCCGGAATGAAGCCGTTGATGACTTCGAGCGCGTCTTCCGATGCCTTACGGGTTGCGACCGTCGGCTTGGTTTCGGCGAGCTTCTTCTTGTAGTCGCTGATGGCGGCGTCGAAACCGGCCGGCAGCTTGTGATCGAAGCGGCGGGTGAATTCGGCCTTCTTGGCAGCGTCGGCTGCGGCAAGGCGGCCTTCCCAGGCTTCGCGAGTGCCGACGGAGCGTTCGCCGGCAGCGCGCCATTCACCGAGGACGTCGTTCGGGATGACGAAGGGCTCGTAAGGCCAGTTGAGCGCAACGCGGGTGGCGGCAATTTCCTCGGCGCCGAGCGGCGAGCCGTGGACCTTGTGCGTGCCCTGCTTGTTCGGAGCGCCGAAGCCGATGATCGTCTTGCAGGCGATGAGCGTCGGGCGGTCGGACTTGTGAGCGGCTTCGATGGCAGCGCTGATGGCGGCCTGGTCGTGACCGTCGACTTCGATCGTGTTCCAGTGAACGGCCTTGAAGCGCATGATCTGGTCGGTCGAATCCGAGAGAGAGACGGCGCCGTCGATGGTGATGGAGTTGTTGTCCCAGAACAGGATCAGCTTGTTGAGCTTGAGATGGCCGGCCAGCGCGATGGCTTCATGGCTGATGCCTTCCATCAGGCAGCCGTCGCCGCACATGGCGTAGGTGTAGTGATCCTGAAGCTCCGAACCGAATTCTTCGCGCAGCTTGCGCTCGGCGATCGCCATGCCGACGGCATTGGCAATGCCCTGGCCAAGCGGGCCGGTGGTGGTTTCGATGCCGGTGGCGTGACCGTATTCCGGGTGACCGGCGGTCTTGGAGCCGAGCTGGCGGAAGCGCGTCAGCTCTTCGACCGTCATGTCCGGATAGCCGGTGAGATAGAGAACCGAGTAAAGCAGCATCGAGCCGTGGCCGGCCGACAGGACGAAACGGTCACGGTCCGGCCAAAGCGGGTTCTTCGGATCGAAGCGCAGATATTTGCTAAAGAGAACGGTGGCGACATCAGCCATCCCCATCGGCAAACCGGGGTGACCGGAATTGGCCTTCTCGACAGCATCCATGGCAAGGAAACGGATCGCATTTGCCATCCGGTCGTGTTGTTCGCGAGAGTTCATGGGTTTTTCCGCAGTTTTCCGGGTTCGGGGGATGGCCACACGCCTGGGAGGGAGGGCCATCGGTTGAAAGGCGGGTGAAGGGGAGGCGCTCTTTCGAACGCCATTTTCAACGTCGCCTCAGGCGGTCGAGACATAGCAGTTGGGGCGAGCAAGTCAATAAATCGAGGACCCAATCCGGCCCTCTCGGGGCAATTTTTTGACATTTGCCCGTTCACTTTTACAAAAGACGACAATCATGCGACAAGGCCTGTGTAGGCGGCAAAGGCGGCATTCATCCACAGAATAGGGGGGCTGCCACATGACAGCCTTTATTGACGTGCTGTTGCCGAGTTGAATATTGTTGCGAAATCAGACAAGTGGCCGGATGTTTTGATTCGGGCCTTGCGCGGAGATGCGAAGGGTATGACACCTTCAGGCAAAACGGTGGACGCGGCGCTCGCCCAATTGCGCCAGGCGCTTTCGACTTTGGAAAGCGCGGTTGACGGACGGTTCGAGCGGGAACGGGCGCAGAGCGATGTAGAAGGCGAGGTCCGCAGGGTTCACGCCGACCGGTCTCGCCTTGCCCAGGAGTTGGACCAGGCCGAGTTCCGGGCGAACCGGCTCGAGGAGGTCAATCGCGAAGTGTCGCGCCGGCTTGTCACGGCGATGGAAACCATAAGAGCCGTGCTGGACCGCTGATCCCTCGGGAGGCAGCCGTCGCAGTACGGCAATGATCGGAAAGTCGAATGGCACAAGTAACGGTAACGATCGACGGCAAAGCATACCGGATGGCCTGCGAAGAGGGCCAGGAAGACCATCTGACGGATCTTGCCAATCGCTTCGACCGTTATGTCATGCACTTGAAGAGCCAGTTCGGCGAAATCGGTGATCTGCGGGTGACCGTCATGGCCGGCATCATGATCATGGACGAGGTAAGCGAATTGACGCGGCGAGTGTCTTCGCTGGAGGCCGAGCTGGAGACCCTGGCCAGCAGCCGGGATACGACCGTAGCTGCCAATGCGCGGGCCGAGGAGACGCTGGCAAGCGTCATCGATGAGGTGACGACGCGTATTCACGGCATTACCGAGAAGCTTCTGGAGCGGCCGGGCGTCGAGCAGGCCTAAAGCGCTCGCGGCCTACAGCCTCGCTTCTTGCGCTTTAGATTTTTGATTTTGCGTATGTCGTTATCGCAAAATCGCTGCACAGTTTTGCGCGACGTGCTTTGAGTTTATTTCTGCGGATGTCGGCTACCGGCCTCTGGTACAAGACCCGAAACCTCTTTATATAGTTCAAGCGGTCTGCGCTTCCCGACAGGAACCACAATCCCTGGGGCCATACTCGATCCAAAGGGAGCTGTCCCTGACCAGGCCCGTGGGCCTGGACACACGGTGCCCACCTACGTTTGTAGGCACCCAGGATCGTAAACATCCATCGGTCGTCGTGGATCGCTCTTAAATCTTCCCAGCCGATGGCCAAGGAAGGCGCCGCGCAGTTCTTTCGCCGCGCTGACGCCACTCCTCCTCCCCTTAACTTTTCGATCGCAAATAGGCACCACGCTCGAGTTCGGCGCGGTTGGTCGCGCTGCGCAGACGCAGCAGATCCTTGCGGGCGATGAGGCCGACGAGGCGGCCGGTCTGCGGTTCAACGACGGGAACGCGTCCCGTATCGGCATGGATCATGATATCGGCGACGCGACCGACGGTGTCCTCCGCATGGGCGACCGGCAGCGACGTATCCGAGATCACATCATAGAGCGACTGATCCATGAGTTCAGGCTCGCTCTGCCAGCGCAGGGCGTCGGCGCGCGAGATCATGCCCACGAGGCGGTCATTCTCTCCGACGACGGGATAGAAGCGATGCGCATCCGGCTGCTCCGTCATCTGCGTCAGTGCTTCCGACAGGCGCATGGATGCGGGGAGGGTATCCACCTTGGCGATCATGATGTCGCGGGCGCGCGTCAGCTCGAACGGGTCTATGCCGTATTCGCGGGTAATGTGCTGGCCGCGCCGCGCGATCTTTTCCGTCAGAATTGATCGTTTCAGCAGCAGGACGGTGACGGCATAGGCCGCGACCGTTGCGGCGAGCAGGGGCACCAGCGCGCTCGTATCCCCCGTCAGCTCGACGGCGAAGAAGGTGCCCGTCAGCGGCGCACGCATCGTGCCGCCCATCATGGCAGCCATGCCGAGCATCGCCCAGAAGCCGGGGTCACCGGGCAGGACGAGGCCGACGAGCCAACCCAGCGCACCGCCAAGGATGAGCAGCGGCGCCAGAACGCCGCCCGAGGTGCCAGAGGATAGTGCCACCAGCCAGATGCCCGCCTTGACCAGCAGGATTGCCAGGACGGCACCGATGGCGATGCGGCTGTGCAGGAGATCGGCGATGATGTCGTAGCCGACGCCAAGGGCGCGCGGCTCGATCAAGCCGCCAAGCCCGACGATAAGACCGCCGAGCGCCGGCCACCACATCCAGTGAATCGGCAGCTTCTCGAAGGCATCCTCGATCTTATAGAGCAGCGTTGTCAGCAGGCCGGATTGCAAGCCGGAGACAATGCCGAGGCCGGCGGCGAGCACGATGCCCCACCAGGAGAGCGACATGTCGAAATGGGCGGGGAAGAGCGCGCCGCTGCCGATCAGGAACGGCCGCCAGACGACTGAGACGCAGGCTGCGACGGCGACGGGAATGAAGCTGCGCGGCTTCCATTCGAAGAGCAGCAATTCAACGGCAAGCATGACGGCCGCGATCGGTGTGCCGAACACCGCCGTCATGCCGGCGGCAGCGCCGGCAACCAGCAGCGTCTTTCTCTCGGCGGCACTCATATGAAAGAACTGCGCAAAGAGCGAACCGATGGCGCCGCCCGTCATGATGATCGGACCTTCCGCACCGAAGGGGCCGCCGGAGCCGATCGAGATTGCCGATGACAGGGGTTTCAGCACCGCTACCTTCGGCGACATGCGGCTGCCGCCGATCAGGATCGCCTCGATGGCCTCGGGAATACCGTGGCCGCGGATCTTTTCCGAGCCGTACCGCGCCATGAGACCGATGACGAGACCGCCGAGAATGGGGGCAGCCACCATCCAGGGCGAACGCGCCACCATGGCGAAGGAGAGCGGCTCGGTGCTGATCTTGAATAGCCAGACGGCGTTGCTGACGAGCGCGATGAGATTGATGAGCACCCAGGCGGCGAATGCGCCGCCGGTGCCGACGACGAGCGCCATGGCAATCAGTACCAGGACGCGCTTGTCCGTGGTGAAATCGCCATTGTCCTTGCGGGAGGCCCCGCCGGAAAAATCGTGGCCGTGACTTTGTGAGGTGGGTATGTCCTGCATGGGAGGCCTTCTGTGCCAGAGCGCTTTCGCTTTTCTTCGAACGGCGAAAGCGCTCCATCTTCCTGTTTTACGCATTCCGGACGGAAAACCGCTGCGCACTTTTCCTGGAAATGCTCTAAGCGCGCGGCCGCCCTTCAGCCGCTCTCCGCTTCGAGATGGCAAATATATCGTAATGCGATATAAATCAACTGAGCGTATCAGGATCTTTCGGATTCGCTTCCGGCGCTTTAGGTCCTTGATCTTGAGCCTGTCGTTGCCGCAAAACCGCTGAAGATTTTGCGCGACATGCTTTAGGACCGCGAACCGCGGCAATGAGGATAATTTGATGGTGCGACGTTTGGACGAAACCCTTTCTCAGGCGGATTATGAAGCGCTGGCGACGTTGCGCTATACGCTGCGCAAATTCATGGATTTCAGTACCTCGGCGGCGCATGAGGCGGGCCTGCCGCCGCAGCAGCATCAGGCGCTGCTTGCCATCAAGGGAAACGGTGCCGGTGAGGCGATGACGATCGGCATGCTCGCGGAAAAGCTGCTGATCGCCCCGCATACGGCAACGGAACTTGTGGGACGGTTGATTGACGGCGGCTATGTCACCCGCCACCCCGATCCCACGGACAAACGCCGCCAGACGCTGCAATTGACGGAAAAGTCCGAAGAGGTTCTTCAAACGCTGAGCTCGATCCATCTGGTCGAAATCCGAGAAATGGCTCCCAAGCTGATCGAGATCCTCACGCAGCTTCAGGCTGGTGTCCGCAATGATTGAGAGCGCCATTGCCTGATGATACCGGCAATGGCGCGGGGATTATTGACCCAGGCGGATACCGCCGTCGCAGATCAGCGTATGGCCGCTGGTGAAGCCGTTGCCGATCAGGAAGGCGATGGCTTCGGCGATCTCCAGCGGGCTGCCGACGCGGCCGACTGGCGTGCGTGCCGCGAAGCTGGCGAAGGTCAGCTCCTTCTGTTCTTCGTTTAGGAAATCCCACCAGGGCGTGTCGACGACGCCTGGGGAGACACAGTTCACCCGGATGGGCTCGAGTTCCACGGCGAGGATCGGTGCCAAGGCGGCAATGGCGGCATTGATGGCTCCGAGCCCAGCGGTTCCGGGCATGGCCGCCTGCGCCGAGACGGCGGAGACGAAGGTGATGCTGCCCTGTTTCGAAAGATGAGGAAGGCAAGCCTGCGCACAGGCGAAATGCGCCATCGTCTTCTGTTCGAAACCTTTTCTGACATCGGCAAGATCGACGGAGGCAAAGGGGCCAGCCCCGTTTCCACCGCCCAATGCCAGGACGAGATGATCGAGGGGACCGATTGCCTGGAAGGCGGCGGGAAGACCCGTGAGGTCGGCTGCATCCATGGTGCTTGTGGCAACATCGCCCTTCAGGCCCTGCGTTGCTGTTTGCAGTTTCGTGGTGTTGCGGCCTGTGATCGTGACCCGATATCCTTTTTCGAGAAGATGGGCTGCGGTTGCAAGGCCGATGCCGGATGAGCCACCGACAATAACGACGTGTTGAGACGACACGAGTGTCTCCTTTCATGAGACCTAGGGAGTGGTGGGAAGGTTGTGGTTCAAGCCAGGTCGGTGAGGCTGCGGCTGAGCTTTCGCAGCTCGTGGCGAGCAGTCAGGTCATAGGCTTGCGCACTGGCGCGGGAGGGGCGCAATCCGTCGAAATAGAGGCCTGTACGCCCCTTCAGATCACGGCCTGCCGCAAGGTTGAGGATCGCATCGGCGCCTTGTTCGACGGTACTTATCGGTGCAACGCCTGCCTGGCGCACCATGGTCGTATCCATATAGGTCGCCGGATGCAGGCAGTTGGCTGTGACGCCGGAGCCGGCAAGTTCCTCTGCAAGATCGAAGGTCAACATGATCTGCGCCAGCTTGCTCTGGCAGTAGGCACGTACGCCGCTATAGCCGCGCGTCAGCATGACGTCGGAGAAGTCGATGGGCTGCTGACCGGCGGAGGATACATTGACGATGCGGGCAGGGTGGCCAGTCTTCAAGAATGGCAGAAGACGGCGCGTCAGCAGGAAGCCGGCGAGATAATTCACCGCAAAGCGCAGCTCGTATCCGTCCTGGCTCACCTGGCGCCCGGCGCCGTCGCTGGTGCCGATGCCTGCATTGTTGATCAGACCATCGAGGCGGTCATAGTCGCGTTCGATGGTATCTGCCAAGATCCGGACCTCGTTCAGTGACGAGAGATCGCTGATATGGATGGCCGCTTTGCCGCCCGCACCGCGAATCCCGGAAGCGACTTCTTCTGCGCGTGCCACGTTGCGGCCATGTATCAGCACAGTGGCACCGGCAGCGGCCAGCCTTTCCGCAACCCGGCGACCGACTCCGTCCGTCGAGCCCGTGATCAGGATCGTCTTGGCGCTCATGTCCATCATTACTGCCTCCATAATGTCTTCGATTTGATATTTGGCAGCTTGCGGCAAGGGTAAACAGTTCTGACTTTATCCTGGTATCAATACTGCTATGATGAACAATGACCATCAATCAGAGTCAAACCATTCTCGAAGCCAGACGTCGCGAGTTTGGCGCCTTCCTGCGCTCTCGTCGGGAAAAGCTGACGCCTGCAGGCGTTGGACTTCCGGAAGGATTTCGCCGGCGCACGCCGGGGCTCAGGCGCGAGGAGGTGGCGCTTCTGGCCGGTGTCGGCACTACCTGGTACACATGGCTGGAACAGGGCAGGGATGTCCGCCCCTCCGCAGAGGTTCTATCGGCGCTCGCCGACGCGCTGCGCCTCGATCCGGCCGAACGCCGGCATCTCTTTACGCTGAGCGACCGGCCGTCTGCGGAAGTTCCGTCGCGCGGACCTGAGGATGTGCCGGATGCTCTGCGGCGCATGCTTGCGAGCCTTACAGGCCAGCCTGCCTATGTTCTCGGCCGGCGTTGGGACGTGCTGGCCTGGAATGCCGCTGCGGTCGCGCTTTTCGGCGATTATGCCCTGCTGCAGGGCGATGCGCGCAACAGCGTCCATCGGGTATTCACCGATCCGGCTCATCGGCAGCTTCTCGTCGATTGGGAGATCGTGGCGGCGAATTCGCTGGCGATGTTTCGCGCGGACAGTGCTCGTTACGCCGGCGATCCCGATTTCGAGCGGCTGATCACCACCTTGACGCAGGCAAGCCCCGAGTTTCGCGCGTGGTGGCCGAGGCAGGATGTGCTGCGGCCGCTGACAGGTCACAAGCGTCTGCGCCATCCGGAAGGCGGGTTGATGACATTCGAATATACCGCGCTTGCCGTCATGGATCGCGCCGACATGAAGCTGGTGGTCTATACGCCGCTTGACGAGGACGGGACGAACGACCGGCTGAAGAGACTGTTGAGCCGAACTGGTGCTGCCTAAATCCGGGTTCCTTCGGCGGCACTCCTCCCTTTCTTCTTAATCCCCCAGATCCTTTTTCAACTGATCGAGGATGGAGAGGGCATGGCCGGCATAGGCGCTGATCCAGCGATCATGGATCTGCTTGATCGGCAAGCTGTTCAGATGGTTCCAGCGCTCGCGTCCTTCCTTTTTGGCGATCACGAGATCGGCATCTTCCAGCACTTTCAGATGCTGCATCACGGTGCAGCGATCCATATCGGTGAATGCCTCGCAGAGCATGCCGGTGGTTCGCGGCGCATCCCTGAGCATATCGAGTATTTCGCGCCGGCGACGATGCGCAAGGGCCTTGAAAATCAGGTCGCTATCCGATTCGTTTGACATGTTATATTTTTATAACATAATGGAGCTGCTCGCAATGGAGCGATAACGACAAACGGACAACGGAGGAGATGCCATGACATTGAATGTTCGGATTTCAGGACGGATCGGCCGCCAGGTCGGTGAAGTCTTCGATGCTGTCGTCAATCCGAAGAAGCTCTCGAGCTATTTCACGACAGTCGGCGGCGCCAGCGCGCCGCTCGTGGCGGGAACGACGGTCATCTGGTGGAAGAACGCTCCCGTCGAGGTCAATGAGGTCGAGGACAACAAGCGCATCGTCTTTCACTGGGAGGGCGGCACGGGCGAGGATGGCGTCCGCTACAGAACGAAGGTCGAGATGACGTTCGACGCCTTGGACGATGGCGGTACGCTCGTCATCATCGAGGAAACCGGCTGGCGCGAAGACGAGGCCGGTCGCCGCGGCACCTATCTGAATTGCGAGGGCTGGACGCAGATGCTCTGCTGCATGAAGGCTTTCGTCGAATACGGCATCAACCTGCGCGAAGGGTTCTTCCTGAGCGAAATGCGCGGAGAGCCGGCGGAGGCGCCGGATCGCTAAGTTCCGGCAAGCCGTATCGACGGTCATCGCCTTCCTGATCCCCTTTCTGGCCATCGGTCAGCGGCCCGGTGCTGATTTCGGCGCCGGGCCTGACTGTTTCCAGCTTCAGTGGATTCCCTATATTCAGGCTCATCGAGCCTGCGCTCAAGGAAATCGGTTGATGCGGTGAGATGGATATCCATCTCACGTTGTAGTAGGCTTTGGGCAATCGGAAGAAGAGCGGCTTCCGTGCCTGGGGCGTTGAAGATGGGATGGAAAGATCACTTTTGTGTGTGGATAAGCTCAAAAGCCGGGTGAATGACAAAATCCTTTAAATAATAACAGATTCATTGCTGGCGGGACGGGGCCTGCGCCAAAATTGCCAAAATTCAGAATGATGGGAGCGCGCGTCACAACGGGCCTGTCGAAAGAAGTGTATACGGCAACTCGAAGACGCGTCGTCGATATTACTGGATATCCGAACAGTCGGAGCCGGCGAAGATCACTATGAACAGGTAGAGCATGTCGAGCCCAATCGATCTGGAAAATGCCGATGAGGAATTGGAAGAACGTGGCGGTATCGTCGGTCTGCTGAACCGCTATCGGGCGCTGATCGTCGCTCTCCTGACCGTCGCCGTCTTCTGCATAGCCGCCTATGCGATCTACGATCTGACCACGGAAGTGCGTTATGACGACGTCGTCCACGCCTTGACGACGACGAAGATCTCTTCGGTGCTGCTTGCACTGCTGTTTACCGGCCTGAGCTTCGCCTCGCTGATCTTCTATGACCAGAATGCGCTCGAATATATCGGCAAGCGGCTGCCGTTTCCGCATGTGGCGCTGACTTCCTTCAGTGCCTACGCTGTCGGCAACACGGCCGGTTTCGGCGCGCTCAGCGCCGGCGCGATCCGCTATCGCGCCTATACCCGGCTCGGGCTGTCGCCCGACGACATCACCCGCGTCATCGCTTTCGTCACGCTTGCCTTTGGCCTGGGGCTGGCGGCCGTCGGCGCTATCGCGCTTCTGGTCATCGCCGACGAGATCGGCCCGCTGATCGATGTTGACGGCCTGTGGTTGCGGCTGATCGCCATCGTCATTCTTGCAGCGCTTGCTTTCGTCGTCTATGCCGGCCGCAACGGCCGTGAGGTGCGCATCGGGCCAGTCGAAGTTCGGCTGCCGGATTCGCGCACCTGGTCGCGGCAGTTCCTGGTCACCGCATTCGATATCGCAGCCTCTGCCTCCGTGCTCTATGTGCTGCTGCCGGAAACCTCGATCGGATGGCCGGGCTTCTTCGCCATCTATGCGATCGCCGTCGGCCTTGGCGTGCTCAGCCATGTTCCGGCAGGCTTCGGCATCTTCGAGACGATCATCATCGCCTGGCTCGGCAGCTCGGTGAATGAAGACGCCGTTCTGAGCTCTCTGGTCCTTTATCGCGTCATTTACAACGTCATCCCGCTCGTTATCGCGATCGCCGCGATCTCGGTGGCGGAGCTGCGTCGTTTCGTCGATCATCCGGTCGCCTCGAGCATGCGCCGCATCGGCGCCCGCGTCATGCCGCAGCTGCTCTCGGCCTTCGCATTGCTCCTCGGCATGATGCTGGTCTTCTCGAGTGTGACGCCGACGCCGGATCAGAACCTGATCGTGCTGTCCGATTATCTGCCGCTATCGCTGGTCGAAAGTGCGCATTTTCTCTCCAGCCTTCTTGGGCTGGCGATCATCGTGGCCGCGCGCGGCCTTAGCCAGCGCCTGGACGGCGCCTGGTGGGTATCGAGCTTTTCGGCACTGCTCGCCCTGTTCCTGTCGCTGCTGAAGGCCATCGCCATCGTCGAGGCCGGACTGCTGGCTTTCTTCGTCTTCAGCCTCGTCGTCAGCCGCCGCCTGTTCAAGCGACCGGCCTCGTTGCTCAACCAGACGCTGACGGCCGGATGGCTGACGGCCATTGCCGTCATCTGCATCGGCGCGATCGTAGTGCTGTTCTTCGTCTATCGCGATGTCGGATACAGCAATCAGCTGTGGTGGCAGTTCGAATTCGCCGACGAGGCGCCGCGCGGACTTCGCGCGGCCCTTGGCATTTCCATCCTGTCTTCGGCGATCGCGATCTTCAGCCTTCTGCGCCCGGCGACGAAACGCCTGGAGCCGGTATCCGACGATGCGGTGACACGCGCCGTCGAAATCGTCCGCAAGCAGGGCATCGCCGACGCCAATCTGGTGCGCATGGGCGATAAGAACATCATGTTCTCGGAAAAGGGCGACGCCTTTATCATGTACGGCAAGCAGGGCCGCTCGTGGATCGCCTTGTTCGACCCCGTCGGCCCGCGTCAGGCGCTGCCCGATCTGATCTGGCGTTTTGTCGAGGCTGCGCGTGCGGCGGGTTGCCGCTCCGTGTTTTACCAGATCTCGCCCGCACTTCTGTCCTATTGTGCCGATGCGGGCCTGCGTGCCTACAAGCTCGGCGAACTGGCCGTGGTCAATCTTGCCAATTTCGAGCTCAAGGGCGGAAAATGGGCCAACCTCAGACAGACGGCCAGCCGCGCGGTTCGCGATGGACTAGAATTTGCCGTTATCGAACCCCAAGATATACCTGAAGTCATGGATCAGCTTGCCCATGTGTCCGACACATGGCTTGCCGATCACAATGCCAAGGAAAAGAGCTTCTCGCTTGGCGCGTTCGATCCGGACTACGTGTGCTCGCAGCCGATCGGCGTGTTGAAAAAGGATGGTAATATCGTCGCTTTTGCGAATATCCTGATGACGGAGACCAAGGAGGAGGGGTCCGTCGACCTGATGCGTTTTTCGCCCGATGCCCCGAAGGGTTCGATGGATTTTCTGTTCGTGCAGATCCTCGAATACCTAAAGGGCCAGGGCTTTCAGCGTTTCAACCTTGGCATGGCACCGCTATCGGGCATGTCGAGACGGGAATCGGCGCCGGTTTGGGACAGGGTCGGTGGGACTGTCTTCGAGCATGGCGAGCGCTTCTATAATTTCAAAGGGCTTCGTGCCTTCAAATCCAAGTTCCATCCCGAATGGCAGCCGCGCTACCTGGCTGTTTCGGGAGGTGTAAGTCCAATGATCGCGTTGATGGATGCCACATTCCTCATCGGGGGCGGACTTAAGGGGGTCGTGAGGAAATGATCTTGAAATACGCAATGTCATTGGCTTTCGCATGCATGCTGTCGGTGGGCCTGCTGGTGTCGGGTCCGGCACGGGCGGAAGCCGACGATGCCAAATACGATCTGGGCATGATCCCGGCGCCGCACATCATGCGCCCGCAGGGAAAAGTGACAAGCGAAGTCGTACTGATTTCCGATCTTGCTGGCTGGGGCGACAAGGAAAAGGCGGTTGCCGACAAGCTGGTCGCCAACGGTTCGCTTGTGATCGGCATCGATTATCCCTCCTTCCTGGCTTCGCTCAACAAATACGATGTCAAGCAGAATGACGGCTGCATCTATATCGTTTCGGATCTGGAATCGCTCAGCCAGCAGGTGCAGCGTTCCTTTGCCGACAGCACCTATCAGCTGCCCATCATCGCCGGTGTCGGTGCCGGCGGCGCCATGGCGCTGACGATTGCCGCCCAGACCCCGGATGCGACGGTCGCGGGTACGCTGGCCGTCGATCCGACCGCCGGCATCGGGCTGAAGCAGGAACTCTGCACGCCGGCCGAGAAGAAGACCGATGGCGACATGGTCTCCTTCGGCCTGCAGGAAGGCGCCTTGCCGAACCCGATCCTCGTCACCTTCACGGCCAATGCGCCGAAGGATGGACGCGACCACGTCGAGGAGATCCAGAAGGACCATCCCGAAGTCCAGACCACGGATTCGGACAATGCCGACACCTATGCGACGCTTGAGGCATCGCTCGCAGACCTGATGAAGACTATCGACAGCTCCAAGTCGCCGCTTGGGCTGCCCGTCGACATCATGGAGACGACGCCGACCGAGGATACGCTTGCGATCGTCTATTCGGGTGACGGCGGCTGGCGCGACATCGACAAGGAAGTCGGCAGCTATCTGCAGGACCAGGGCATTCCGGTCGTGGGCGTCGATACGCTGCATTATTTCTGGACCGAGAAGGATCCTCAGCAGACTGCAAACGACCTCGGCCGGATCATCGACTTCTACACCAAGCGCTTCAAGGTCAAGCATGTGGTGCTGGTTGGCTATTCTTTTGGCGCCGATGTGCTGCCGGCGAGCTACAATCGCCTGCCGCAGTCTGAAAAAGACAAGATCGTGCAGATGTCGCTGCTGTCGCTGTCGCAGAAGGTCGACTACGTGATCTCGGTCATGGGCTGGCTCGGCGCTTCGAGCGAGGGTAAGGGCGGCGATCCCGTTAACGACCTGAAGTCGATCAATCCGAAGATGGTGCAATGCGTCTATGGCAAGGACGATGACGAGGATGTCGCATGCCCGCTGCTGAAGGGCACGGGAGCCGAAGTCATTGCCATGGATGGCGGCCACCATTTCGACGACGACTATGAGGCGTTGGCGAACCATATCATCAATGGCCTGAAGAGCCGCCTCGGCGAATAATTGCAAGTGGCGCGCGGCACATTGCTGCCGCGCGTCGTTCATCCCCTGCCATCGGCGCAATGTCTTTTCCCCGCAGTCAAACTCAGCATTCGTTTGCTTCTTGTCGCAGCTGCCGCTAGTCGGGGGAGGACTCGCATCGTGAGGCTGCGTTTTGCGGCTGATCACCGTCTATCCAGAAAGGTTCTTCCTTGTCCGCTGCATCGTCTTCTGCCTTCACCAAGACCTATTCCGGCTTCCTGTTCGACATGGATGGCACGATCATCAATTCGATCGCCGCCGCCGAGCGTGTCTGGGGCAACTGGGCGCGCGCTCAGGGTCTTGATGTCGAGAAGTTCATGCCGACCATGCATGGCAAGCGCGGTGTGGATACGATCGGCCAGTTGAATCTGCCTGGCGTCGATCCGGTCGCGGAGGCGCTGAAGATCACCGAAGCCGAGATTGCCGATGTCGAGGGCGTGATCGCGCTGCCGGGTGCTGCCGACTTCCTTGCTTCGCTGCCGCCGGAGCGCTGGGCGGTCGTCACGTCGTCACCCTATCGGCTGGCGCTAGCGCGGCTGGACGCTGCCGGGATCCCGGTGCCGCGTTTCATCGTCACAGCCGAGGACGTCAAGGTCGGCAAGCCTGATCCGCAGGGCTATATCCTCGGCGCGCAGCGCCTCGGCCTCAGCCCTTCGGAATGCCTGGTGTTTGAAGACGTCATGGCTGGTGTCAAGGCGGGCGAGGCGGCCGGTGCCGATGTGGTGGTCATCACCGCGACGCATTCGCATCCGGTCGAGACCAATCATACGACGCTGCAGAATTATGAAAACGTTCGCGCGCATGTGGATGGCAACGGAAAATTGTCGATCGCCCACAAAGGCTGATAGGGCTGGCTCCTTTCTGCGACGATCATATGTCGCTTTCGCGCTTTGCAATGGGCTGCCGGCTCATTATGTTTTCGTGAGATTGTAAATTTTCGCGAAGATCCGATGACCCCCAAAGAGCTGAAAGCCCGATATCGCAATGACTGCCTGGCGGCGCGTGATGCCATTCCGGCGGTAGACCGCATCGAAAAGGGCCTCGCCATGGTCACGCATGGCGGCGATACCATCGATATCAGGCCGGGAGACATCGTCTCCGGCTTCCTGCCGATCCGCTCCGAAGTGGACATAAGGCCGTTGATGGCGCGGCTGCGGGAGCGGGGTGCAAGGCTTTGCGTGCCCATCATCCTCGATCGCAGCACGATCGTCTTCCGGGAACTCGTTGCGGGGGCGCCATTGGTTCCGGTCGGATTTGGGACTTCTGGCCCGGGGCCTGAAGCGGCCGTGCTCGATCCCGATATCATGCTCGTGCCGCTTTCGGCCTTCGATAGAAGTGGCCATCGCATCGGCTACGGCGCCGGCCATTATGACCGCGCGATCGAGCGATTGCAGCAAAAAGGCCTGAATCCGCGGCTGATCGGCATTGCATTCGATTGCCAAGAAGTGCCATCAGTACCCGCTGAGCCGCATGATGTCCGTCTTGACGCGATTTTGACCGAGAGCGGACTCAATTTCGTTTCGGAAGTGATTGGATAGCGAATGCGGCTGCTTTTTCTGGGTGACATGGTCGGCAAGACGGGACGGACCGCGGTATGGGACCGCCTGCCGGGGCTGGTGTCCGACCTCAAGCTCGATTTCGTCATCGTCAACGGCGAGAATGCTGCCGGCGGTTTCGGCATTACCGAAGATATCTTCCTCGAGACGATCAATGCCGGCGCCGATGTCGTGACGACGGGCAATCATGTCTGGGATCAGAAGGAAGCCGTCGTTTTCTGCGAGCGCCACGACCAGTTCCTGCGCCCCGCGAATTATCCGGCCGGCACGCCCGGCCGTGGATCCGGCCTTTACTATGCACGCAACGGTGCCCGCGTCCTCGTGGCCAACATCATGGGCCGCGTCTTCATGCATCCGGAGCTCGACGATCCCTTCAAGTCGGCCGAAGCCATCCTCGATGCCTGCCCGCTGAAGGAGCAGGCCGATGCGATCGTCTTCGATTTCCATGCGGAAGCGACCAGCGAAAAGCAGTGCTTCGGTCATTTCGTCGATGGTCGCGCGAGCTTCGTCGTCGGCACGCATACGCATGTGCCGACCGCCGACGCGCAGATCCTGAATGGCGGCACGGCCTATATGTCGGATGCCGGCATGTGCGGCGATTATGATTCTTCGCTCGGCATGGAGAAGGAGGAGCCGCTCAACCGGTTCATTTCGAAAATGCCGAAGGGACGCTTTGAGGCCGCTTCCGGTCCGGCCACCATCTGCGGCGTCGGCGTCGAGATTTCCGACGCGACGGGCCTGGCCGAAAAGATCGCGCCGCTGCGGCTCGGACCGCGCCTTGCAGAAACCATTCCGGACTTCTGGCGCTGATCGCTGCACGATAATTCATCATCGCCGTATGATGACGCGATTGTGAGCAATCGCGTTTGATTGTTGCTGGACCCGTTTCGGGTCATGCCGCATCCTTCCGGCACAATCAGGCTCGAGGGGATGGCATGATGCCGCGATTTCCTGTCCTTGCCGTATTCTTTCTATCGATGATTTTCGGCGGGAGCGCCGCTGACGCCGAGCAGAGTCCGGTTCGCCCGCAGCCGAGCCAGTGTCAGGCGATTGCGCAATCCCTGCCCAAGGCGACATTCGCCAGCTTTTCTCCTCCCGGTCCGACGCTTGCCAATGACCCTGTCAATGGCCCTAATAGCGGCGACGTGAAGATCACCTTCCTCGGTCACGCAACGCTTTTCATTGAAACGCCCGGCGGCGTTTCCATCGCCACGGACTACAGCGGAGCCTATCCGCCGCCCTATACGCCCGAAGTCGTGACGATGAACAAGGCGCATCCAAGCCACTATACGCTGACGCCCGATCCCGCGATCAAATATGTGCTGCACGGCTGGAGCGATACGCCTGGAGAGCCGGCGAAGATCCGCATGACGGTCGGTGATACGCTGATCCGCAATGTCGTCAGTGACATTCGCACCTGGGGCGGCGGCGTCGAGCCCAATGGCAATTCGATCTTCATCTTCGAGGTGGCGGGCCTCTGCATCGGTCACCTGGGACATCTGCATTTCGAGCTCACCAACCAGCAATATGCCGAGATCGGCAGGCTGGATGTGGTGATGGTGCCGGTCGATGGCGGCCTGACCATGGGAGCCGACAGCATGAGCCGCGTGGTCAAGCGGCTGCGTTCGTCGCTAATCCTGCCCATGCACCGCTGGGGTCCGCCGATCGATCAGTTTCTCGCTTTGTTCGGTCCTGATTTCGATGTTGCCTATGCGCCGACACCAAGCGTCACGGTGTCGCTGAAAACCCTGCCGCGCAAGCCGCTGATCTATGTGCTCAAGGGGCTTTGATCCGGAGGAGCGCCTTTTTGCTCTTCCTGGCGGCTGGTGTCTCGCATGCCCCATTATCCGGCTTTTCACTTGAATGAAGGCCGCTTCGCTCTTATAAGGCAGCCATTCCCAACAAAAGACGTGAACAGGGGTGCCATGGCTGGCCATTCACAGTTTAAAAACATCATGCATCGCAAGGGTCGTCAGGACTCCGTGCGTTCGAAAATGTTCTCGAAGCTGGCGCGCGAAATCACCGTCGCTGCCAAAACGGGCCTGCCCGACCCGACGATGAACGCGAGCCTGCGCCTGGCGATCCAGAACGCCAAGGCCCAGTCCATGCCGAAGGACAATATCGATCGCGCCATCAAGAAGGCGTCCGGTGCCGACACCGAGAATTACGACGCGATTCGCTATGAGGGTTACGGCCCGGGCGGTACGGCGATCATCGTCGAAGCGTTGACCGACAACCGCAACCGTACGGCGTCCAACGTCCGCTCGATCTTCACCAAGGCCGGCGGTGCGCTCGGCGAAACCGGCTCGGTGTCCTTCTCCTTCGACCACGTCGGCGAAATCACCTACAAGCCGACCGCTGGCGATGCCGACAAGGTGATGGAAGCGGCGATCGAAGCGGGCGCCGACGATGTCGAAAGCGATGAAGAAGGCCATGTGATCATCTGCGCCTTCGAGTCCCTCGGCGAAGTTGCCAAGGCGCTAGAAGCGACGCTCGGCGAAGCTGAAACCGTCAAGGCGATCTGGCGCGCGCAGAACAACGTGCCGGTCGACGAAGAAAAGGCCCAGTCGCTGCTGAAGCTCATCGACAACCTCGAAGACGACGACGACGTTCAGAATGTCTATTCGAACTTCGAAGTTTCGGAAGAAGTGCTGGCCAAGCTTTCGGCCTGATCCTTTGAGATCCATCAAAAAGGCCGGTTGCAGCGATGCAGCCGGCCTTTTTGCTTTATGGGTTTGTCGCGCGAGTAAAATCGTCGCGAAAGGTGGAGAGATCCGGTGCGGCGACATCGGATACCGCCCAGAAGACCAGTCCGTCCGCATGCCATTCGACGAAATTATAGCCATCTTTCTCGGCACTGCCGTGAGCACCTGACGCGCCCGGCCAGATGAAGAGATTGATGACATGGCCGTGCCGGCGATAGATCAACGCCGCGACCACCCGGCCGTCGAGATAATCCACTCTGCCGCCGACGAGCGGAAAGCCCTGGGCCGCCAGATCGACCACGGGCGGGGAGAAATCGATCTTGCCGTTGAACCATGGTTTGACGGTATGCTGGTCGGAGGTCAGCACATCGGTCAGATGGTCGGCGAGCATCGAGCGGACGTGGCTGGCAAGAAGCTGATCCTCGATCGTCTGGCTCTGCTGCGGCACGTTCAGCACCAGCATGAGGCTTGCGGCAAGGACGGCAAGAGACGGCACGAAGCTCCATTCGCGAAGCAATCGCCAAGCGCGCTGCCATCGGTTTTCAGTCTGGTTCCTCGCCACGGCGGCGCGCGCCATCATGGCTTGCTCCAGCGAAAGCGCCGCCTGCACGCGGGCATGGACGGCGTCCGGTGCTTGCCATTTCACGCCTTCGCGCGCGGACAGGCGCTTGACCATCAGCGCGTTCTCCATCTCGTCGGCGCATTCCCGGCAAGTGGCCAAGTGCGCCTCGAAGCGGGCAGCATTGGCTGTATCCAGTTCGCCATCGATGAAGCCGTGCAGCAGATCGTTCCATTCGCGGTGTTCATTTTGCTCTCCGCCGCTCATCGTGTCGCCTCTCGTCCTTCGAGGCTGCGCCAGACCTCGCCGAAATCGCGGCGCGCGCGGGCAAGGCGCGACATGACGGTGCCGATCGGCGCGTCGATGATCTCGGCGATTTCCTTGTAGGAGAGATCCTCAAGCTCGCGCAGGACCAGGACTTCGCGCATGGCATCGGGTAGCCGGTTGATCACCTCGCGCACCCGCTGCGTTTCCGACTTGCGGATGAAGGCTGCTTCCGGCGTGTCCTCTTCAGAAGCGGGATCGGTGGAAGGCGAGCCTTCGTCCGTCTCCCTTTCGTCGTTCATCGGCTGTTCGTAGCGCGTCTTGCGCCGGCCCTCCTGCAGCCAGGCATGATAGCAGTTGCGGACGATGGTGAAGGTCCAGGCGCGGGCATCGCCATCGCGAAAGCCGCCAAAGCCGCGATAGGCGCGCAGATACGCTTCCTGCACGATATCCTGCGCAGCATCGGCATCCCGGCACAGGAAGCGCGCGAAATTATAGGCGGCGTCCAGATGGGGGATGATGGTGCGCTGGAAGCGGCGCATCGTCTCATCGGGGGATGATATCGCGCGCTGCGAAGGCGTGGCATTTGCCGTCGGTTCCGCCATCGCCGCGAGGACGGCGTAATCGACCGCTTTCGCCTGTGCAACGAAAGCGCGCAGGCGAGCCAGAAACCGCGCCAGCCTGCGTATCGCCGTGGTTTGCGGCCAATTCCATGCCCATGCGTGGAGTGGGTCGCCAAGCGTCATCGAAGTCATAAATCGGGCGTCTGTCATCATGATCCCCGCAAAACGCCGATGCCGACTGTAAGCCTCGGATAGGGCGCTTGCAATGTTGCCTGAAAGGCTAGATCGCGCTCGCGTGGGTTTTATTCCCGATCGGGTGCAAAAAATCTTAGACGCGGAGTGCGGATGGTCACGATCCTGCTCTCTCAATCCGCGCTCGTCAAAATAATCTGATAAATTTCAAAGCCTTGCTAGAAATCTTCCTGCGGTGGGGAATAAGCGCCCATCGCCATCGATCTTCTTCCTCAGTGGATGGCCGCGATCGCTTGCGACCTCCGCTTGGCCCAAAAGCCATAAACCTGAGGAGATATTGCGATGTTTGACATGACCCGCCGCGCCGTGCTCGGCACGGCCGTAGCTGCGGCAGCCTTCGGCCTGTCGTCGAAGCTCGAATTCATCCCGCAAGCCTTTGCCGCAACACCGCTGGAGCCGACGGTCGGCTTCTATAAATACAAGGTCGGTTCGATCGAAGTCACGGCCATCTATGACGGCATCTGGCGCAAACCGCACGATCCGGCCTTCATCAAGAACGCTTCCGTCGAAGATACCAAGGACGCGCTCTCCAAGGCCGGCCTGACGACGGATTTCATGCCCATTCCGCTGACCGTCGTCGTTCTCGATATTGGCGGACGCAAGATCATGATGGATGCCGGCTCGGGTGTCGGCCAATGGCAGACCAATGCCACGCATCTGCCGGCCAACATGGCCGCCGCCGGCATAGACTACAAGAAGATCGATACGATCATGATCTCGCATTTCCATCCGGACCACGTCTGGGGCCTGATGGAGAAGGGAACGAATGCGGCCGTCTTCCCGAATGCCGAGCTGATCGTCAACGCTGCCGAATATAATTGGTGGACCGATCCCGGCCGCGTCGACAAGCTGGCGGAAGGCCGTAAGGAAGCCGGCCGGCGCATCGCCTCCGTTTTCCCGACGTGGAAGAACTGGAAGCTGGTCCAGGATAATGCCGAAGTGGCGCCCGGCGTACACATGCTGGCCGCCTACGGTCATACGCCCGGTCATTCCGTCTTTCTCATCGATGGCGGTAGCGAACAGCTGATGGTTTCGGCCGACATCATGTATGTGCCGGCGCTGCTCGCGCCTCATCCCGAATGGGAAGGCGCCTACGACCAGGACGGTCCGATGGCCGTCACGACCCGCCGCAGGCTGATCGATCGCGTCATTGCCGACAAGATCAGGATCTGCGGCTCGCATTTCCCATTCCCGGGCTCCGGCACCTTCGTCAAGGACGGCAATGCCTACGGATTCACCCCCACCATCCAGGCCTGAACGGCCAGAAAGAGGAGCAAGTACCATGTTTAGACATGCCATTTTCGGGATCGCCGGCCTCTGCGCCGTCGCCATCCTGCCTGCTACGGCAGGCGTTGCCTTTGCCGTCGACAATATGGAATCGACCGATGCGCCGGACCTCACTTCCGTGCGTGCCAAGATCGATGCGAAGGACTATGCCGGCGCGCTCGCCGAGCTCCGCGACATCGCCGAGGAACACCAGCAGGCCGACGTCTACAATCTGATGGGCTTCACCCTGCGCAAGACCGGCGATTTCAAGACATCGCTGACCTACTACACGAAGGCCCTCGAACTGCAGCCGGATCACAAGGGCGCGCATGAATATCTCGGCGAACTCTATGTCGAGACCGGCGACATGCCCAAGGCTCGAGAGCAGCTTGCGACACTTACCAAGCTTTGCCCGGCGGGATGCGAGGAACTTGAGGATCTGACCAAGGCGATCGCCGCCAAAGGTACCAACTAACCCGCGGCCTCAACCGATCCGGCGGCATTCCACGCGATCAAATCGTAGGGATGCCGCCGCACAGGATCGGAGAGCGCGCGGATATCAACGGGAAGGAGACAAGCCATGGAATTCGAAGAGGAGAGTGCCGTCCTTGTGAATATCGCCGATATGGCACTGCTGTTCGGCCGCGTGCTGCTGTCGCTGCTCTTTCTGGAGGAAGGCATCGAACTTGCCAGCAATCTCGACACAACATTGGAGGCCATGGCGAGGCTCGGCGTCACCGCCCCGATCGCGATTGCCACCATCGTGCTGCAGCTTGGTGCCGGCCTTGCCATTGCGTTCGGGCTGATGACGCGGCTGGCAGCATTGGGACTCGGCCTGTTCTGTTTGTTGACGGCGATGCTCTTTCACACGAACTTCGCCAGCCACAATGAGCTGCTGCATTTCGAAAAGGATTTGGCGATCTCCGGTGGCATGTTCGCGCTGATCGTTGCCGGCGCCGGCAAGCTGTCGCTCGACATGCTCATCCGACGCCATTGGAACACGAGGCTCGTGGCATGAGCCCGTCGGTCGTCCGGTGAACCCGCCCGAAATCGGCTCACCGGAAACCTTTCCATAAACGTCAGGACACTTTTTGGAAGCTTGGAAGCGTTGCGAACAGCTCCACGGACTTCAAGCGCGCCTCGATATCGTGGATCGGCATGGAAATGATGACTTCATCGGCCTCGGTATCCTTGATGAATTGCGAAAGCTTCGCCTCCGCCGTTGCCGGCGAGCCGACTACCGCATAGCGCAGCGTATTTTCCACATTCAGCTTTTCCATCGGCGTCCAGAAATCGTCCATGTCGCTGCGTGGGCGCGGGAAGGGGCCGCGCACGTTGCGGCGGAGATTGACGAATTGCTGTTGTGCGGAGGTGAAGTGATATTGCGCTTCCCCGTCGGTTTCCGCCACCGCTCCCATGACGCCGACCATGACATAGGGCTCGTCGAGCGTGGCCGAAGGCGTGAAGCGCTCGCGGTAGATGACGATTGCATCCATCAAAGCTTCCGGCGCGAAATGCGAGGCGAAGGCATAGGGCAGGCCTAGCATGGCGGCGAGATGGGCGCTGTAGAGGCTGGAGCCGAGGAGCCAGATCGGTACATTGGCGCCATGGCCGGGTACGGCGAGGATGATCTGACCCTCGTCGGCGGGGCTGAAGAGATGCTGCAGCTCGACGATATCCTGCGGGAAGTTTTGCGCGCCAGCCTCGATGTTGCGACGCAGGGCCTGGGCGGTGCGCATGTCGGTGCCGGGCGCACGGCCGAGGCCGAGATCGACGCGACCTGGAAACAGAGCTTCCAGCGTGCCGAACTGCTCGGCAATGACAAGCGGCGAATGGTTCGGCAGCATGACGCCGCCCGAACCGATGCGGATGCGTGAGGTTGCGGCGCCGATATGGCCGATGACGACCGATGTCGCGGCACTGGCGACGCCCGGCATGCCGTGATGTTCGGCGAGCCAGAACCTGTTGTAGCCCAGTTCTTCCGCCTTCTGCGCCATGCGCTTCGAACTGTCGAAGGACTGACGGATGTTGCTGCCTTCGGCAACGGGCGAAAGATCGAGGATGGAAAAGGGAACCATGGCAAGAAACCTGCGTGGTGAAAGGGAGGGTCGCTTGCACATGTAGGAGTGCAGCGCGCCTATTCCAAACCCTGTCGCCGCAATTTCGTCACGATGTTTTCAGCATGGCATCGGCGGTCCAATCTGTGTCTTGTTTTTGTTTTGTTCACATTTTGCTGGCACATGTCAGGCCTGAAAGATAGGTTGGCTTATGCAGAATACGATTCGCATCATCGGCATCGATCCGGGCCTGCGCCGCACCGGTTGGGGTATCATCGATACGCTCGGCAACTCCCTGCGTTTCGTTGCGTCGGGAACCGTGACCTCGGATGGCGACATGGATCTCGCCTCTCGGCTCTGCCAGCTGCACGACGGGCTTGCCGATGTCGTTCACAGCTACAAGCCGGATGAGGCCGCTGTCGAGCAGACCTTCGTCAACAAGGATGCCGTGGCGACGCTGAAGCTTGGCCAGGCGCGTGGTGTCGTGATGCTCGTTCCGGCGCGCGCCGGCCTGCCGGTGTCGGAATATGCTCCGAATGCCGTCAAGAAGGCCGTCATCGGTGTCGGCCACGGCGAGAAGCAGCAGATCCACATGATGCTGAAGATCCTGATGCCCAAGGTCGAGTTCAAGGGCAATGACGCGGCCGATGCGCTCGCGATTGCCGTCTGTCATGCCCATAACCGCGGCGCCAGCCGGCTGCGGCAGGCGGCATTGGCAGGGTAATTTGTTCTTGACTTGTTCCTATGGTAATGATAATTCTTACTGCAGGATCGGAGAGTAAGAATGCGCGTGACATCCAAAGGGCAGGTGACCATCCCCCGTGATTTGCGTGAGTTGGCTGGCATAGAGCTCAACAGTGAAGTCATATTTTCCGTCGAGGATGGAAAGCTGGTTGTTTCGCCCAAGAACGGTAAGCGGGAAATGGAAGATCGGCAGCGGCTCGATCGGTTCATGGCCACTCTCAAGCGCTTGGAAGGTACCGGCGATCAGGATATCGACGCCGAAGCGCTGATGTCGATGACGCGTGACCGGTGAACATGGTCACCATCGTCGATACGAATGTGCTGGTTGATTTGGCGATATCCAATTCAACTTGGCATGGCTGGTCCAGCGGACAGGTTCTTTCCGCTTTCAAACGAGGACCGGTCGTCATCAACCCCATTATCTATGCGGAATTTTCGGTGCGTTACAGCGGTGTGGACCAGGTGGACGAACTGTTGCCGCAAAGCGAATTTCGTCGCGAAAACCTGCCTTGGGCCGCTGCATTTGCCGCTGCTGCGGCTTTCAAGATTTATCGCCAGAGTGGTGGGGGACGCGAGCGTGTTCTTCCCGACTTTCTGATCGGCGCACATGCCGCCATTCGCGGCTACTCGATACTGACACGAGATTCCAAAGGCTATCGATCTTATTTCCCAGCCGTTGACCTCATCACCCCCGAAACCCATCCCTGACGGACTTTATCCATGATCGGCAAGCTGAAAGGCACAATCGAAGAGATCGGCGAAGACTATGTGCTCGTGGATGTGCATGGCGTCTGCTATGTCGCCTATTGCTCGGCCCGAACATTGTCGAAGCTCGGCTCCGTCGGCGAGGCCTGCATTCTCTTCATCGAGACCTATGTCCGTGAGGATCAGATCCGGCTTTTCGGCTTCATGACAGCGCTGGAACGCGAATGGTTCAACATCGTGCAGACGGTTCAGGGCGTGGGCGCCAAGGTGGCCCTGGCGCTGCTGTCGACGCTGACGCCGGCCGAGCTTGCCAACGCAATCGCGCTTCAGGATCGTGCCGCTGTTTCGCGGGCACCGGGCGTCGGCCCGAAGGTCGCCATGCGCATCGTCACGGAACTGAAGAACAAGGCGCCGGCCTTTGCCGGTGATGCGGCCAATATCGGGCTCAAGCAGGAGCTGGGCGAAGGCGTCGCCGCAGCGCCGGTCGCCGACGCCGTTTCGGCGTTGACCAATCTCGGCTATTCGCGCGATCAGGCCGCTAATGCCGTTGCTGCGGCCCTGAAAGCGGCCGGCGAGGGCGCCGACAGTGCCAAGCTGATCCGTCTCGGCCTCAAGGAACTTGCGCGGTGAGGCTTTGCACCTCCCGCAATCCTTACTATTGTCGCAAAGTCGAGAGATCGAGCTTCCGCACCCCTTCGTCGAAGAATGTTTTTGATGCGGCAGATGTGATACTGCCTTCGGTGCTGGAGCTGCGAAACGCATACCGGGAATGGAACTTCTGACATGAGTGAAGCCGCACGTCTGATATCGCCGGAAAAGCGGGGCGAAGACATCGATGCGACGCTCAGACCGCAATCGCTGGACGAGTTTACCGGCCAGGCGGAAGCCCGCGCCAATCTGAAGGTCTTCATCGAAGCGGCCAAGGGGCGCGGCGAAGCTCTAGATCATGTGCTGTTCGTCGGGCCTCCCGGCCTGGGCAAGACGACGCTGGCGCAGATCATGGCCAAGGAACTCGGCGTCAATTTCCGCTCGACGTCTGGTCCTGTCATCGCCAAGGCAGGCGATCTTGCGGCGCTGCTGACCAATCTCGAGGAGCGCGACGTGCTCTTCATCGACGAGATCCATCGCCTCAATCCGGCCGTCGAAGAAATCCTCTATCCGGCCATGGAAGATTTCCAGCTCGATCTCATCATCGGCGAGGGGCCGGCGGCGCGTTCGGTGAAGATCGATCTCGCCAAGTTTACGCTGGTTGCCGCCACCACCCGTCTCGGCCTGCTGACGACGCCGCTGCGCGACCGTTTCGGCATTCCGGTGCGGTTGAGCTTCTATACCGTCGAGGAGCTCGAGCTGATCGTCCGGCGCGGCGCCAGGCTGATGGGTCTCGGCATGACCGACGAGGGTGCGCGCGAAATTGCAAGGCGTGCCCGCGGCACGCCACGCATCGCCGGCCGCCTGCTCCGTCGCGTGCGCGATTTCGCTGAGGTCGCCAAGGTTGAGGCGGTGACGCGGGAGATTGCCGACGAGGCGCTGACGCGGCTTCTCGTCGATAATGTCGGCTTCGACCAACTCGATAAGCGTTATCTCAACATGATCGCAGTCAATTTCGGCGGCGGTCCTGTTGGCATCGAAACCATTGCAGCCGGGCTTTCCGAGCCACGCGATGCGATCGAAGATATTATTGAGCCCTATATGATCCAGCAGGGCTTCATCCAACGCACGCCCCGCGGCCGTGTTTTGACCGCGATTGCCTGGAAACATCTCGGCTTGCAGCCGCCCAAGGACCTGGAGGCCGCGCAGTTCGGGTTGTTCCGGGAGGAAGATTGAATGCTCGGCCGTCGTGCCTTTTTGAAGCTTTTCGGCGGCAGCATATTCGGATTGATGGCACTCGGGGGATATGCCCTCGGATATGAACCGGTCGTCCGTCTGAATGTCACCCGCTATGCCTTGAACCCGCCGGGATGGGCGCCGGGGCTCAAGCTCAGGATTGTCGCGCTTGCCGACTTCCATGCCTGCGAGCCGTGGATGGCCCGCGACCGTATTGCCTCTATCTGCACACGCGCCAACGAGCTTGGTGGCGATATCATCGTTTTGCTCGGCGATTACACCTCGGGGACGGATCTGATCACTGCGCGCGTCGATCATCGCATCTGGGCGGCGGAACTCGCAAAGCTGAAAGCGCCGCTCGGCGTCCACGCCATCATCGGCAATCACGACTGGTGGCATGATTCCGCGGCACAAAGAACTGGCCACGGACCGACCTTCAGCCACCGGGCGCTGGAGGCTGTCGGCATCGAGGTCTATTCCAACCGCGCGGCGCGTCTAGAGAAGGATGGGCAGGGGTTCTGGCTTGCCGGTGTCGAGGATCAGCTTGCCCTGCGCCGGAGCATGCGGTGGAAGCGTCCCTTTACAAGAGGACTCGATGATCTCGGCGGTACGCTGGCACAGGTCAGCGATGCCGCGCCGGTGATCCTTCTTGCCCATGAGCCAGACATCTTTCCTGCCGTGCCGTCGCGGGTGTCGCTCACCCTGTCGGGGCACACCCATGGCGGGCAGGTCAGGATTTTCGGCTGGTCGCCCTATTCGCCTTCGCGGTATGGTGACAGGTATGTCTACGGCCATATCGTGGAGGAGGAGCGCCACATCATCGTTTCCGGTGGCCTCGGCTGCTCCATCGCGCCGGTGCGCTTCGGTGTGCCGCCCGAGATCGTTGTTATCGATGTAGGATAGAGGATCGTGGCGAAACGCAAGCTTATCAGATTGAATGCGGGCAATTCGCGGTTCCAGATGCGGGTGGCGGGCCTTGGATTTCGGGATGGACACGTGCTGGTGCATCGCGCCGTGCATGAGAATTTCTGGACCTTTCCCGGCGGTCGGGCGGAGATCGGCGAGACCTCCGAAGAGACGCTGCGGCGGGAGATGGTGGAGGAGATCGGTGTCGCTGTCGCGGTCGGGCGCCTGCTCTGGTCGGTCGAGAACTTCTTCCATTACGAGGAGATGGACTGGCATGAGCTCGGCCTCTACTACCTGATGGATATTCCAGTGGACTTCCCCTTCGATCCCGATGAGATCGTGCATCGCATCCAGGACGGCGACAACGATCTGGAGTTCAAATGGGTACGGGCGACGCGGGAGGCGCTGGTTGCGCTTGATATCCCGCCCTATTTCATTGCCGAGGAGATCGAGAACCTGCCGACGACTTCGCGCCATCTCGTCTGGCGTGACGGTGATCTCGATAAGGCCTAGGGAGGAGGCTTTATGCCCGCTTTTGATCCGGTTCGCAGCTTTCGCAAGCTGGCATACAACAATGCGTTGGCGAATGTCAGGCTCTATCAGGCCTGTGCAGCGCTCAAGCCTGGCGAATTCGAGGCGAAGCGGGTCAGCTTCTTTCCCTCGATCAAGGCGACCCTCAATCATATCCTGACGGTCGACTGGTTCTATGTCGATGCACTGGAAGGCGGGACGCTGGGCCTGAAGGCCTTCGACATCGAGGAGCCCTATGATCGACTGGATGAATTGAGCCGGGAGCAGGCAGATGTCGATCGCCGCCTGGTGGCGTTCTGCGAAAACGTGACGCCGGAGACGGCCTTGGCGATCATCGATATCCAACGCAGCGGCCGCGTCCAGCGCGAGAGGGCTGATGATGTGCTGAACCATGTGTTCCAGCATCAGACGCATCACCGTGGTCAGGTGCATGCCATGCTGGCGGGAACAAGCGTCGCGCCGCCGCAGCTGGATGAGTTCATCGTCGCCGACGATGCGCGATTCAGGGGCGAGGAATTGGCGGTGCTCGGCTGGGACGAGACGAAACTGATGAGATAGAGCGTTTCCGCTTCTCTTCGAAGTGCAGAAAAGCTCTATCTTATTGTTCCCTCGCGCATTCCGGACGGAAAACCGCTACGCACTTTTCCTGGAAATGCTCTAACTCGCGCGGCGTCGATCAGCCAGTGTCTCTATCGTTTGCCTGAACAGGGCCTTTCCGCCGCCCCGCCATCCCAGGGCCTGGATCTTTGACGTATCCATGGCGTTGACAGCGTCCTGCGGCGCAGATGCGGGCAGGACATGGGGACAGTGTGTCGCCTTTTGGAGATGCCCGAGGATTTCGTGCGTATCCGTCAGAATATCCGAAAGGTTGAAAACCTCGCGGTCGATGCGGCCCGCTTCCGTTTCCAACAATAGGCGGACGGCGCGGCCGAGGTCGCGACCGTGAACTTCCGTTCCGGCGCGGGACGGAACCGGTCTGCCGTTCAGGTAGTCGTCGAACAACTCGTCCCACTTATTGGGCCGCAGGTCGCCATAGATGCCTGTCGCTCTCAGGCTCACGGTCGCAAAGCCGGGCGCGGACAGGGAAAACAGGGCATGCTCCGCGTCGCGCTTGACTTCGCCATAGAGCGTGGTCGGCGTTGGTTCGGTTGCCTCGGTCAACGTCTCTCCGGCGACCCTCTCGCCATAGACGGCGCGTGAAGAGAGAAAGATGCAACGCCGGATGCCGGCCTTTTTCGCTGTTTCGAACAGCTTCACCGTGCCGTCGAGATTGAGGCGGCGAAAGCCGTCCGGATCTTCGCCTTCGCCGCCGCGATATTTGCCGGCGACATGGCTGAAGGCCGCGTGCACGAAGAAATAGGCGTCGTCGAAGGCGCAGCTTTGGTTTTCCGCCGGGTCGAGGCTCAGAGGCACGAAGGAGGTTGGCAGCGGGAAGAGGCCCGATGGAGGCGGGTTGCGTCCGCCGATCGCAACCTTGTATCCGGCCGACAGCAGCTCTTCCACGATATATCGACCGACGAGGCCCGTTCCGCCTGATATGAGGACTTTCATGCCGCGGCTCGCGGATTCGCGAGCGTAGCGATATCGGGCATGTTCCGGCCGGTATGGAAGCTATGCCACAGCTCGATCAGCGGTCTCAGCTGCTCGGCCTTGGGATGGTTTTCCTCCCAGGGCTTTTCATACTGATAGTGCAGGATGGAGACGCTGTTCCAGTTCCAGAGTTCGGGCATGCTGAACCAGACATATTGCAGCATGTTCATGAATACAGGCAGCCCGTGCCAATCCGGGAAAAAAGCTTCGAGGAAGGACTGATCGGTGCGGCGCCAGAAGACGTCGGGACGATCGAGATGCTCCAGCATGTGCTGAAAAGTCGCAAGCGAAGGCTTGGCGACGAAGACGCCGGAATTCAGCCGGTGGAAATCGGCAAGGCTCTCATAGACATTCGGGGCGGCGGAAAATTCCGGATAGTCGAAGAGCCGGTCGACATTGCGCAGCACCAGCGCATCCGCATCGATGAAGACGCAGGTGTCGTATTCGATCAGCTGCCAGAGCCGGAGCTTGCAGAAATTGTCGAGCGGCGTGTGGAAGGAGGGCTTGCGGCCCTTGGTGAAGGGAGCGGCGGCGTGGAGGTTGCTGCGGGCATGCCGCTCGTTGAAGGCGTCCGACAGGGGAAGATGTTCGACTTCGACCAGCCGACAGTCGAGCGCCGCCAATGGGGCAAGGTCGTCTTCGCCGACCCCTTCCGTATGCAGCACGACGATGTCGGCCTTCGTGCCGCTGCGCGCGATGGAGCGTGCCAGCGCAAGAGCGCCCATGGCATAATCGGCATTCGTAACCAGCGTCACGAACGCCTGGCCGGCACGGGGCCGGCTCTGCGCACGCAAGCCCTGCAGCATTTCGCTTCCCGGCATCATGACACGGATTTCAACCTCTTGCCCTCGGGATCGTGATTGACCGTCGCGGCGAGGTCCTTGGTCCAGGCGGAGACGGCCGGAACGCGCGAGCGATCGACGCGATAGGCATATTTCTTGGCGACATCGACGATTTCACCGAGGAGGCCCGCCTCAAGCGTGATCGGCGCCAGCCCGAGATCAAGGAACTTGTCGTTCTTGACGATCAGCTCGTTTTCCGGGGCTTCCTTGCGCGGATTGGGCAGGCGCACGACTTCGGCGCCGCTCATCCTGGCGATCATGTCGGCGAGATCGCGCACGCGATGCGTTTCCGTCATCTGATTGAAGATTTCGACGCGGGCGCCGCGGGCCGGCGGGTTCTTCAGTGCCAGCTCAATGCAGCGCACGGAATCCTGGATATGGATAAAGGCGCGGGTCTGGCCACCGGTGCCGTGCACGGTCAGGGGATAGCCGATCGCCGCCTGGATCAGGAAGCGGTTGAGCACTGTGCCATAGTCGCCGTCATAGTCGAAACGGTTGATCAGTTGCGTGTGCCGGCGCGTCTGTTCCGTATGTGTGCCCCAGACGATGCCCTGATGCAGATCGGTGATCCTCAGCCCGTCATTCTTGGCATAGAACTGGAAGAGCAGTTGATCGAGGCATTTCGTCATGTGGTAGATCGAGCCGGGATTGGCCGGATAGAGGATCTCCTGGCTGACGGTGCGGCCTTCGGTCGTCTCGATGCCGACGGGCAGGTAACCTTCGGGGATGGCTGCGCCGATGGTGGAATAGCCGTAGACGCCCATGGTGCCGAGATGCACGAGATGCGCATCGAGATTGAGATCGACCAGCGCGTTCAGGAGGTTGTGCGTGGCGTTGACGTTGTTGTTGACCGTGTAGTTCTTGTGGCGGTCGCTCTTCATCGAATAGGGCGCGGCGCGCTGCTCAGCGAAATGCACGATGGCATCGGGGCGATGCTCGGCCAGCCACTTCTTCAGAAGTTCATAGTCCTTGGCGAGATCGATAAGGTTGAAATGGATGCGGCGGCCGGTTTCGGCGTGCCAGATGCGGGTGCGTTCCTGGATCGAATCCATCGGCGTCAGCGACTGGACACCCAGTTCGGTATCGATCCAGCGGCGGGAAAGATTGTCGAGGATATGGATCTCATGACCAGCGTCGGAGAGATGGAGCGAGGTTGGCCAACCGATGAAACCGTCGCCGCCCATAACCGCTATTTTCATGAGATGTTTCCTTCTGCGCCGATCCGCGATCCGGCACCATCCCGGATAGTCGGAGTTTATGACAACTGTTCAAAGCTTGCTTGATGGCGGAAGTTCGGCCAAAGAGATGCCGGACATTCAAGGAGATGCGGCAACGATGAACAGCCCCTTTCTGATAGCTGGGGAACTGGAAGCCGGAAGCCACCGGCTGGTGCAGCGAGTCTACTATGAGGATACGGATTTTTCCGGCCTCGTCTATCACGCGCGCTACCTGCATTTCCTCGAGCGGGGCCGTACGGACTATCTGCGCTGTCTCGGTGTGGAACAGCGCGAACTCCTGAATGCCGATGAGGAAGGGCTGGTCTTTGTCGTCCATCGCATGGAAATCGACTTCAAGGGACCGGCACGCATGGATGACGTGCTGACGATCCGCACGGTCACCGAAAAGGCTGGCGGTGCCAAGATGGTATTGTCCCAGGAGATCCGGCGCGACGATACGTTGCTGATCGCAGCCAAGGTCATCATCGCCGTCATCAATGCCAAGGGGCGCCCGCGTCGACTGCCGGAAAGGCTCGCCGTGCAGATGCTGGCGGCATCGGAAAGTGCCAGCTGATCCGGAGTTCGGCTTGTTCCGGGCGGTAGGTGATTACGCCCAGGGAGACGACCGTCTGCAACAGGCAGCTTGCAATAACTTGAGTTTTATGTGAAGGAATTCGCCGCGCAAGCTTTGTCTGCGTTTGCCGCCGGTTTCGCCCGGTCAGTTCTTCCCTGGAGCTAGAATAACCTTCGCCGCCGTTAAATCCTTCATGTTTCGACGCTAACATTCTTTTAACCATAATAGTGTCTTACTGTTTTAGTCGGAGTTTGTGCGGTGCACGCCTTCCTTTGACCAAATTTGACGGCAAGAAGGCAGTTGTAAGCTTGGAAGGCTTGACCAGGGCGTTCAGCGGCGGCTGCCAAACAATTCTTGTGAGATCACTTTTAGCCGCCCGGTCTAGCGCCGGGCGTTTGGATTCGGGGATTTTGGATCAATGGAACAAGTAGCATTGGCAGCGGCCACCACACCGGACATCACCCTCTGGTCGCTCTTCATGCAGGCAGGCTTGGTCGTCAAGCTCGTCATGATCGGCCTGCTGGCAGCGTCCGTATGGACCTGGGCGATCGTCATCGACAAATATCTGAGCTACGCGCGGGCACGCCGGCAGTTCGATCACTTCGAACAGGTCTTCTGGTCTGGCCAGTCGCTCGAGGAGCTCTACCGCACGCTTTCGGAGCGTAACAATACGGGCCTCAGCGCCATCTTCGTCGCGGCCATGCGCGAATGGAAGAAGTCGTTCGAGCGCGGCGCCCGCTCGCCGATCGGCCTGCAGATGCGTATCGACCGCGCCATGGACGTGACGCTGGCGCGCGAATCGGAGCATCTGATCGCCCGTCTCGGCTCGCTCGCGACCATCGGTTCGGCCGGTCCGTTCATCGGCCTCTTCGGTACGGTCGTCGGTATCATGACCTCGTTCCAGGCGATCGCCGGTTCGAAGTCGACGAACCTTGCAGTCGTTGCTCCGGGTATCGCCGAAGCGCTGCTTGCGACCGCCATCGGTCTGGTCGCCGCTATTCCCGCGGTTATCGCCTACAACAAGTTCTCGGCCGATGCCGGCAAGCTCTCGGGTCGCATGGAAGGCTTCGCGGATGAATTCTCCGCCATCCTTTCGCGCCAGATCGATGAGAAGCTGCAGCCGCGTCAGGCAGCACAGTAAGTCGCGGACAGAACCGGAGTAATTCACATGGCAATGTCTGTTGGAGGCAAGGGTGGCGGCGGTGGCCGCCGGGGCGGTCGTCGCGGCGGAGGCCGTGGCGGCCCGATCGCCGATATTAACGTGACGCCGCTCGTCGACGTCATGCTCGTGCTGCTCATCATCTTCATGGTGGCGGCACCGATGATGACGTCGGGCGTTCCGATCGACCTGCCGCAGACGCAGGCAGGCGCGCTCAACGCCCAGACCCAGCCGATCACCATTTCGATCAAGGCCGATGGCCAGGTGTTCATCGGCGAGTCGCAAATTCAGACCACCGAAATCGCGGACAAGCTGAAGGCGATCGCCACCACCGGCTACAGTGAACGCATTTTCGTGCGTGGCGACGGCAAGGCACCCTATGGCGTCATCGCCGACGTCATGTCGCGCATTCAGGAAGCCGGTTACAAGAATATCGGTCTGGTTACGCAGCAGCAGACAACGGATCACTGACGAACCGACATGAAGCGCAGTATTGCTACATCTGCTGTCATTCACATCCTGGTGCTGATCGGCGCCATGGTGACACTGAGTGCGCCGGCGCCTTTGGAGACGCCGGAAAGCACGGCGATGGATGTCGATATCGTGCAGGCGGATCAGTTGCAGCAGGGCGAGAAGAAGGCGCCGGTGACGGACCACGTCTCGCGCAAGCAGACGACGAAGCAAGACCAGGTCGCTAACGCCCAGAATGTCGGCGAGAACAAGGTCGATATCAAAAATCCGGTCATCCCCACGCAGCGGCCGGAAAGTGATACCGCGGCATTGGCGCCGAAGAAGGTGGATGCCCCGGTTCCGCAGGATGATCCGCGGCCGAACGACGTCAAGACCATAGAGCAGAAGGAAACGGAGGCTGCGCCCAAGGAAGTGGCTGCCATTCCGCAGCAGAAGCCGGATGTGACGCCAACGCCGAAGCCCGATCCCACACCGCCGACGCCGAAGGCCGATGCAACGCCGACACCGCCGCCCACGCAGCAACCGACCGAGCAGGCCGAAATCCCGGTGCCGAACAATGTTCCCGTACCGGATGTGAAGCCGCAGCCGACGCCGCCGAAGGCCGTCGAACAGAAGCCCGAGACCAAGCCGACGCCGAAGCCGGATACGAAGGTGGCAGACGCCAAGCCGACCGACAAGACGACGACGCAGAGCACGAGCAAGACCACCTCGGCCGATGACGGCAAGAAGGAGGCCGACAAGAAGCGTCAGACTCCAAAGGCCTCCAGCAAGGGCCTCGACGATGGTCTTGCCGATCAGATCAACGACCTTCTAAACAACACCTCGTCGAAGGGCGGCGCGAAGCGTTCGTCCCAGCAGGCTTCCGCCGGCGCCGACACGCAGGTCGCCTCGCGTGGTGGGATGAAGTCGCTCGGTGCCGGCAAGCTCAGCCAGAGCCAGCAGGACGGTTTGCGTGATCTGATCCAGAAGTACTGGAATCTCCCGCCCGGTCTTGAAGGCGCCGGCGACGTGCGAATCAAGGTGCACTTCAAGCTCGACAAGTCCGGGCAGATCGTCGGTCAGCCGGAAGCGACGACGAACGGTGGACCGGCTTCGACACAAGGTGCCATGCAGTCCGCCGCTGTACGCGCGGTCCTTCGGGCGCAATCGGAGTTCATGACGATCCTTCCGGCGGACAAATATGAGGACTGGCAGGAAGTCGTCGTCAACTTCAGCGCAGCGGATCTGGGGATGTGATGCGGGGAGTGCGGCTTTTGACAAATCACTGTCCCCGTATCGGCATGAGCTTGCTTGTAGCCTTGGGCGTGATGTCGGCTGGTTTCGTGTCGGCGCAGGCTGCAAGCGCTACGCAGCAGCATGGAAATTCGACTGAGGGCCGCATCCGCGAAGATGTCGCGAAGAATTGGAACATGATTCCGGGGCTCCAGGGAGCGAAAGATGTCCGCGTCGGGGTGCATCTTAGGCTCAGCCGAAGCGGAGAGATTGTAGGCGAACCGAAGGTTACCGTGACCGGCGGTCCCAAGGCAACGCAGCAAGCAATGGCTGCTGCCGCGATGCGAGCCGTACTTCGGGCTGCTCCGTTCAATAACCTGCCAATAGATCAATATGACGACTGGAAAGAAGTGACGATTAACTTCGATGCCAGTGATCCAGCGAATTAATGCTGAAAGGCTTGATACATATGATCAGAAACTCCCTCGTCCGTCTCCTGCTGGTGCTAGCAGGCCTGATGGCTGTGGCATCCACCCCGGCCTATGCCGTGGTCGAGCTCAACATCAACAAGGGCAATGTCCAGCCCATGCCGATCGCCATCACCGACCTTCTGTCGAACGATACGCTCGGTCCGCAGATTTCGAGCGTGATCTCCGCCGACCTGCAGCGCTCCGGATTGTTCGCTCCGATCAACAAGCAGGCCTTCATCGAGAAGATCACCAATCCGGACTCGACTCCGCGGTTCCAGGACTGGACGTCGATCAATGCGCAGGCGCTGGTGACCGGCCGCGTGACCCAGGAAGGCGGCCGCCTTCGCGCCGAGTTCCGCCTGTGGGATACGTTCGGCAACAGCCAGATGATCGGACAGCAGTTCTATGCCCAGCCGGACAACTGGCGCCGCGTCGCGCATATCATCGCAGACGCGATCTATGAAAAGATCACCGGCGAGAAGGGCTATTTCGATACCCGTGTCGTCTTCGTCGCGGAAAGTGGCCCGAAGACGGCGCGCAAGACGCAGCTCGGCATCATGGATCAGGACGGCGCCAATGTACGCATGCTGACCGACGGCAGCGACCTCGTGCTGACGCCGCGCTTCTCGCCCAATCGGCAGGAAGTGACCTATATGTCCTTCGCCAACCAGCAGCCGCGCGTCTACCTGTTGCAGCTGCAGACGGGCCAGCGCGAACTGGTCGGCAATTTCCCCGGCATGACCTTCTCGCCGCGCTTCTCGCCGGACGGGCAGCGTGTGATCATGAGCCTTCAGCAGGAAGGCAATGCCAATATCTACACGATGGACCTGCGCTCGCGCACCACGACGCGCCTGACCTCGACCGCTGCGATCGACACCTCGCCGTCCTATTCGCCTGATGGTACGCAGGTTGCCTTCGAAAGCGACCGCGGTGGCCAGCCGCAGATTTATGTGATGAATGCCGACGGCTCAAACCAGCGTCGCATCTCGTTCGGTAACGGCTCCTACTCCACGCCGGTCTGGTCGCCGCGCGGCGATCTGATCGCCTTCACCAAGCGGGCCGGCGGCAATTTTTCCATCGGCGTCATGAAGCCGGACGGTTCCGGCGAGCGGATCCTGACCTCCGGCTCTTACAGTGAGGGGCCGACCTGGGCGCCGAACGGCCGCGTCATCATGTTCTTCCGTGCGCCGTCCGGTGCGAGCGGACCGCAAATCTATTCGATCGACCTGACCGGCTATAACGAACAGAAGATTCCGACGCCGGGCTTCGCTTCTGACCCCGCATGGTCGCCGCTTCTCGAGTAGTGAAGGGCTTGCCACTTTATCGCCGCAAAGTCCTGTGACTGGACCGTTTGGCGACAATTTTAGGACATCATTAACCATACTTGTTGGAAGCGGATTAACCGAACCCGGTTACAGTCTGGCAACCCTGATAGAGACTTAAGGAGAGACCGGCTATGAGCCGCATCGCAACCCCGGCCGTTGGCCATATGCAAAACCTCGCCCGCAACCCGATCATGATCGCGCTTTTCGTTGGCCTTTCTCTGGCTGGCTGCGCTTCCAAGAAGGGGCTGCCGAACGATGCCAACGGTCTTGGCCTGAACGGTGCCGGCAATGCTACTCCAGGCTCGCCGCAGGACTTCACGGTCAATGTCGGCGACCGCGTTTTCTTCGTTGTCGACAGTTCCTCCATCAGCTCCGAGGCAGCACAGACGCTCGATCGTCAGGCCCAATGGCTCGCTCGCTATCCGAACTATTCCATCACGGTCGAAGGTCATGCCGACGAGACCGGTACTCGCGAGTACAACCTTGCTCTCGGCGCGCGCCGCGCTGCAGCAGCGAAAAGCTACCTCGCTTCGCGCGGCGTTCCCGCGAACCGCATGAAGACGATTTCCTACGGCAAGGAACGCCCGGTCGCTACCTGCGACAACGAGTCCTGCTGGTCGCAGAACCGCCGCGCTGTCACCGTGCTCAACGGCGCCGGTTCCTGATAGTCGAAAGACTGATCGAAATGCAAAAGGCGGCCTCGTGGCCGCCTTTACTTTTTTGACCACACTTTGGCCGAACTCCGTTGCTTTTTGAGAGTAATTGTAAAAATCTCCTGTTCGAGCCCTCCGGCCCGAAGAATCAATAGGACAGGAAGATCCATATGAGAAAACTTGTCGTGGCGAGCATGCTTTGTCTCGCTGCCGTTGTGGGCAGCGAGCGCGATGCTTCTGCCTTGTCATTGTTTGGAATCCATCTCGGAGGCCGCGATGCCTCCGCGCAATCGACTTCCGGCAATTCTCAAAGACAAGCGCAATACGGCCAGGCGCCGGTCATCAACGTTCAAAACAGCGATGCCGAAGTACGCCTGCAGCAGCTTGAAGACCAGATGCGCCAGCTGAACGGCCGCGTCGAGGAAATGAGCTATCAGCTGCTTCAGATGCAGGAGACGATCCGCAAGGCGCAGGAAGACAACGAATTCCGCTTCCAGCAGCTTGAAAAGCGCGGTGGCGGCGGTGCTGCTGCGCCGGCAGCCGGCGGCACGATGAAGAAGAGCGAAGCCGATGTACCCGCGCAGAGCAGCGGCGGTCAGCAGGACGATGTTGCCGGCGTTATCACCGATTCGCAGAATGGCAATGGCGCTTCACCGCGCGGCGGCGGCTCGGGCAAACCGCCGAGCGAGCTTGGCTCGATCCAGTTCGACCAGAGCGGCGGCCAGATCGGTTCCTCGATAACGGGGGCCAACAATGGTTCGGGTGCGCCGCCTAGTGCTGGTTCCGGCACGCAGACGGCTTCGCTCGGCAGCGAGAACGACCAATATAGGGCGGCTTATGGCCACGTCCTGTCCGGCGACTATAGCGTCGCCGAACAGGAGTTCCGCCAATATCTCGACAGCTATCCGAGCAGTTCGCGGGCTGCGGACGCGAATTTCTGGCTCGGCGAAGCGCTTTATTCGCAAGGCAAGTATAATGAGGCCGCCAAGACCTTTCTGAATGCGCATCAGAAATATAGCACGTCAGAAAAGGCACCCGAGATGCTCCTGAAGCTCGGGATGTCGCTTGCGGCACTCGACAACAAGGATACGGCCTGCGCCACGCTTCGCGAGGTGGGCAAGCGTTATCCGAAGGCCTCCAAGGCGGTGACTGGCAAGGTTGCCAGCGAAGAGAAGCGGCTTGCCTGCTGATTGCCATGTCGAGTGACGCTGTGACCGGCGGTGCCACAGCTCCCATGCCTGAACGCGCCTTAAGCGAATTTCTGCATTCTCTCTCGAAGCCTGCTCATATTCTGGTCGCCGTTTCGGGCGGCAGCGATTCCACCGGGCTTTTGATCGCCCTTGCCGAGCGGCTGAAATCTCATCCTCACGAAGATATTACCCTCACCGCGGCAACCATCGATCATGGATTGCGCGCTGCGGCAGCGGACGAAGCGCTGGAGGTCGCCGCACTCTGCGCTTCGCGCGGAATTTCCCATTTTGTCCGATGCTGGGAGGGGGAAAAGCCCGAGACCGGCATCATGGCCGCAGCGCGCGAGGCGCGCTACGCATTGCTTGCGGACCTAGCCTCCGACATCTCAGCCGATGTGATCGTGACAGCTCATACGCTCGATGATCAGCATGAGACGATGGCCATGCGCAGCGCGCGCCGTGGGCAGGACGGCCACGGCACAGGTATTGCCGACGCGGTGTTGTTTGACGGGCGGATCTGGATCGTGAGGCCGTTTCTCGCCTGTCGGCGGGCGGATATCAGGGCCTTTCTCGCGGTGCATGGCGTTTCCTGGCTCGATGACCCGAGCAACGAAGACATGAAGTACGAGCGCGTACGCACGCGCATGAATCTTGCGAGCGAGCCGGCGACCGAACCGCCGGCAGATGGTGCCGCCGATCGTGCCGCACTTTCCAGGCGAGCGGCCGCATGGCTGGACGCGCATGTCGCAATCCACGCGAATGCGCTCTGCGTCATAGATCGATCCGCTCTCTCGGCCAATGAGGCGGTCGTTGCCTATGCCCTGTCTTATCTAGCCGCCGCCTTCGGCGGCAGACCCTATGCGCCGGGCCGAGCGCAGATGGAACGCGTTCTCGAATTTGTGAACGGGGCGAATCCGGGCCGGCGTACGGCCGGAGGAGTGGTCTTCGACCTGCGCCGCAATGCGCTCTACCTTATGCGAGAAAGCCGCAACATCACTCCAATTTCCGTTTCTCCTGGCGAGAAAGGCAATTGGGATGGCCGCTTTGAAATAGAGAATTCCGGCTCGACGGTCGTCTGCATCAGTGCCTGCGGAACGGAAAATGCGGCGATTTTTCCACAGACTCTGCCAAAAGGTGTGGTGCGGCGCGCCAGGGCAGCGATGCCATTGGTTGTGGCGCAAGATGGGGCAGGGACGACAAAGGTTGCGCTTCGGCCCCATCTTGCGCCCTTCGACCGCTTTTTGACACGATTCGATCTCACATTTGCCGATCACCTATCGGTCGCTTTTGGACGCGAAACCTATAGGCGGCTGCCGCTTTCGGTCCTATAGACGGAAAAAACATGCGGTAATGCGGTTTGCCTTGGCAACGGCTTGGCGCAACCCTATGTTAGGGATCAAGTAATGCCGTCGCTTAAGCGGCGGAAGTTTCAGTGCTGGGGAGTTCGATGAACCCTAATTTTCGTAATTTCGCTCTGTGGGCAATCATAGCTCTGCTATTGATTGCCCTGTTCAGCATGTTTCAGAACGCGCCGGCACAAACAGGCTCCAGGGAAATACCGTATTCGCAGTTCCTTCGGGAAGTTGATTCCGGCCGTGTTCGTGACGTGACCGTCACGGGCAACCGCGTCGTCGGCAGCTATGTCGAAAACGGCACGCCCTTCCAGACCTATGCTCCGGTCATCGATGACAGCCTGCTTGAACGCCTGCAGACCAAGAACGTCAATATCGTCGCCCGTCCGGAATCGGATGGCTCTTCGAGCTTCCTGAGCTATCTCGGCACGCTGCTGCCGATGCTCCTGATTCTCGGCGTCTGGCTGTTCTTCATGCGTCAGATGCAGGGTGGCTCGCGCGGCGCCATGGGCTTCGGCAAGTCGAAGGCAAAGCTTTTGACGGAAGCGCACGGCCGCGTCACTTTCGATGACGTCGCCGGTGTCGATGAAGCCAAGCAGGATCTGGAAGAAATCGTCGAATTCCTGCGCGATCCGCAGAAATTCCAGCGTCTCGGCGGTCGTATCCCGCGCGGCGTGCTGCTCGTTGGCCCTCCCGGCACGGGTAAGACGCTTCTCGCGCGCGCCATCGCCGGCGAAGCCAATGTGCCGTTCTTCACCATTTCCGGTTCCGACTTCGTCGAAATGTTCGTCGGCGTCGGCGCAAGCCGTGTCCGCGACATGTTCGAGCAGGCAAAGAAGAATGCGCCCTGCATCATCTTCATCGACGAAATCGACGCCGTCGGCCGCCATCGTGGCGCCGGTCTCGGCGGCGGTAACGACGAACGCGAACAGACGCTCAACCAGTTGCTGGTCGAGATGGACGGTTTCGAGGCCAATGAAGGCATCATCCTAATCGCCGCGACGAACCGCCCCGACGTTCTCGACCCCGCGCTGCTGCGTCCGGGTCGTTTCGACCGCCAGGTCGTCGTGCCGAACCCGGATATTGTCGGGCGCGAGCGCATCCTGAAGGTCCATGCGCGCAATGTGCCGCTGGCTCCGAACGTCGATCTCAAGACGCTTGCCCGCGGTACGCCAGGCTTCTCCGGTGCCGACCTCATGAACCTCGTCAACGAAGCCGCCCTCATGGCTGCCCGCCGCAACAAGCGCCTGGTGACGATGCAGGAATTCGAAGACGCCAAGGACAAGATCATGATGGGCGCCGAGCGCCGCTCCTCGGCCATGACCGAGGCGGAAAAGAAGCTTACGGCCTATCACGAAGCCGGCCATGCGATCACGGCGCTCAAGGTTGCCGTCGCTGATCCGCTGCACAAGGCGACGATCATTCCACGCGGCCGCGCACTTGGAATGGTCATGCAGCTGCCGGAGGGCGACCGTTACTCCATGAGCTATACGTGGATGGTGTCGCGCCTTTGCATCATGATGGGCGGCCGCGTTGCCGAAGAACTAACTTTTGGTAAAGAGAACATCACTTCCGGGGCATCCTCGGATATCGAGCAAGCCACCAAGCTTGCCCGCGCCATGGTCACGCAATGGGGCTTCTCCGATCAGCTTGGTCAGGTCGCCTACGGCGAGAACCAGCAGGAAGTGTTCCTCGGCCACTCGGTTTCGCAGTCGAAGAACGTGTCCGAGGCGACCGCGCAGACGATCGACAATGAAGTCCGCCGTCTGATCGATCAGGCCTATCAACAGGCCAAGGATATCCTTACGGAGCATCACGATGGCTTCGTAGCGATCGCCGAAGGCTTGCTCGAATACGAGACGTTGACGGGCGAGGAGATCAAGGCCCTGCTTCGTGGTGAGAAGCCGGCACGTGATCTCGGTGACGATACACCGCCGAGCCGCGGTTCGGCCGTTCCGAAGACCGGCACCAAGAAGGACGGCTCGCTCGGTGCCAAGGGTGATGAGCCTGAAGGCGGTTTCGAGCCGCAGCCACGCTAAGGGCGCAAGGTATTCAATATCGGTTGAGAGGCCAGCCACCTGTTCTAGGTGGCTGGCCTTTTGCTTAGGAGATGGCAGAAGGCGGTAACTCTTCTGATGTTGACCGGCGCCTATGGCAACCGCCGGGTCGGGCAAAGTAATGCGAACGCAGTAGGCTGTGAATTGGACTATTGTCGGTCTCGACCTGGTGCAGTTTTTTAGTGCTTATTAATGGTAACGCGTTGTAATAGGCGTTCTCGGTAATTTAAGTGCCGAGTTTTACAATCTGTGGCATGAGCCACAAGCATCGATGTTTGCAGTGTCGCTTGCCTTGGAGCGGCGATATCGATGCCGCTGCAGTCCCAGTGAGGATGCGGCAACGACAGGAGTGCATATGAAACGTCGTTATTTCGGAACTGACGGAATTCGCGGTCAATCCAACATCTATCCGATGACGCCGGATCTTGCCATGCGCGTAGGTATCGCTGCCGGCACGATCTTCCATCGAGGCAGTCATCGCCATCGTGTCGTCATCGGCAAGGACACGCGCCTTTCCGGCTATATGCTGGAAAATGCCATGGTGGCGGGCTTCACCGCGGCCGGTGTCGATGCCTTCGTTCTCGGCCCGATCCCGACGCCTGCTGTCGCCATGCTGACGCGCTCGCTGCGCGCCGATATCGGTGTCATGATTTCGGCCTCGCATAACCCTTATGAAGACAACGGCATCAAGCTTTTCGGCCCGGATGGCTACAAGCTCTCCGACGATCTGGAAATGAAGATCGAGGACATGCTCGACAAGGACATGTCGGAGCATCTTGCCAAGTCTGAGAATATCGGCCGCGCCAAGCGTATCGACGGCGTGCATGACCGCTATATCGAGCATGCCAAGCGCACGTTGCCGCGCGACGTGACGCTGCAGGGACTGCGGATCGCCATCGATTGCGCCAATGGCGCTGCCTACAAGGTCGCCCCAGCAGCTCTTTGGGAGCTTGGCGCCGATGTTGTGACCATCGGCAACGAACCGAACGGCACGAATATCAATCTGAATTGCGGCTCCACCAGCCCTATCGCCCTGCAGAAGAAGGTGGACGAAGTGCGCGCCGATATCGGCATTGCACTGGACGGGGATGCCGACCGCGTCATCATCGTGGATGAAACCGGCACGATCATCGATGGCGACCAGCTCATGGCCGTCATTGCCGAAAGCTGGGCCGATAGCCAGACGTTGCGCGGTAACGGTATCGTTGCGACGGTCATGTCAAATCTCGGCCTGGAGCGCTTCCTGGATGATCGTGGCATGTCGCTTGCGCGTACGGCCGTCGGCGATCGCTACGTCGTCGAGCATATGCGCCAGCATGATTACAATGTCGGCGGCGAGCAGTCCGGTCACATCGTATTGTCCGACTATGGCACGACGGGCGACGGTCTCGTTGCTGCGCTGCAGATCCTTGCTGCGGTGAAACGTACGGGCAAGCCGGTCAGCGAAGTCTGTCGCCGTTTCGAGCCGGTGCCACAGTTGCTGCGCAATGTCCGTATTTCCGGCGGCAAGCCGCTGGAGGACATTCAGGTGCGACAGGCAATTGCAGATGCAGAAAGCGAGCTTTCCCGTAACGGTCGCCTGGTGATCCGCCCATCCGGCACCGAGCCTTTGATCCGCGTCATGGCGGAAGGCGACGATCGTGGTCAGATCGAACGTATTGTCGGCGGGTTGATCGACGTGATTTCGAGCGTGCGTTCGGCTGCCTGAGCAAACGAAAGAAGTAATTCTGGAATAATACTATAGCCGCCTCATCGAGGCGGCTATAGTATTTTCAGCTCAAGAATGACAGTCAGCCTACTGGAACATTTCTCCAGGATAGGCGCCCCAAAGCTTTTCCTGCCTGACATAGCCTTTGGCGGAATGCTCTCGGACCGAAACTCGGCACCATGTTCCGGTGCAGGATTGCAGCGAAACCAGCACGCGCGGCTGCAGTTCCGCGATCGCCCTGGCGGCGAGATTTGGATCGGTGCGCAGCATGGCGTTCTTCGTCAGCCAGGGGGCGATTACGGCCGTACGTGTTCCAGAGAGCAAGGCGCTGTGCATCCAGCCGGTCACTCCGGTATCATCGCGGACCTGTCGCCAATGGCCGTATTCGTCGATGATTTCCAAGGGAAGACCCGGCTTTGTATAGATCCATTTCGTGGCATAGATCGTCGACGGACCGACGCGCATGCGCGCCTTTTGGGCTCGGAGCGAAACATAACGGGGGATCGGCAAGCCCGTCTCGCGCCCCTTGTTCCACGCAGTAGCCGTGGCGACTACCGGTTCGACAGGCATCGCGCCTGCCAGGGCGGCGGAGCTCAGGAAGATAAGAGCAAGGCCCAGGCCGGCCAATATTGTTCGACGGTAAGTCAACGACTTCCTCCTGAGTTATCTCCCGGCCGAAGTACTGTAATGGCTCGATTCTTGCCAATTGGTTTAGAGAGCCGGGCTTCGGTTCATGCCCAGACATAGCGCTTTTGTGATGAAATGAAGGAAGCAGATAGTCGTATCCCATTCTCTTTATTTAAAAATCAACGTTCTCTAATATATAAAATAAAGTATAATTCCTGAATAAACAGGGTAAATATTCGTAGTTAATCAGGTTTTAACTCCTTTTCATCATTATCCCTGTCATGTCTTTTCAGTTGGCAAGCATTTGCTGTGCCAAGGGCAAGAAATTTGGAGCCAAAGCCATGATGAAAACCCTGATGGGGGCACTTGCCACTTTGCTTGTCGGCACGTCGGCCTTTTCTGCTGATCTTTATACACCGGAACCGGTCCAGCCGGCGCCGGAAGTGACCGTTGCCCAATCCAGCGGCTGGTATCTGCGCGGCGATGTCGGCTATGCCTTCACCAACCTGCGCGGTGCCAACTACTTCCAGGGCTCCAACTCCAGCCTCGTTGATTTCGATCGCGCGAAGCTCGATGGCAATGTCACGCTCGGTGGCGGTGTCGGTTACCAGATCAACAATTACCTGCGCACGGACTTGACGCTTGACTATCTTTTCAAGTCCGACTTCAAGGGCTCCACGAAGGGCGATTGCGGTGCCTGCGGCCCGGGCTTTACTCCGACTGCGGCAACCTCGCGCGACCTTGCCTCGCTGACGGCCTACAGCTTGCTTGCCAACGCTTATGTCGATCTCGGCACCTACGGCATCTTCACCCCCTATGTCGGCGGTGGTCTCGGCGGCACCTACGTCAAGTGGAGCAACCTGAAGAACACTTCCTGCTCTGATGCGAACCCGGATTCCTGCGACGGAACGGTCACGCACAACGGCCGCGGCAGCTGGCGCTTCACCTATGCGCTGATGGCCGGTACAGCCATCGACCTGACCTGCAATCTCAAGGCCGATGTCGGCTATCGCTATCGCCACGTCCAGGGCGGCGACATGTTCGGTTACAATGAGAATGGTGGTCCCGGTTACGACAAGGGTCTGAACCTGCACGAAGCCCGCATCGGTGCCCGCTACACCTTCGGCGGCTGCCAGACCGCAAGCTATATGCCGCCGGCCGATATCCCGGTTCAGCCGCCTGTCTACAAGTAAGCAATATCCATTCCACGTTACTGAAAAGCCGCCCGGTTTCTCTCGGGCGGCTTTTTCTTTTCCCATTCCGTTAAGTAATTCTCCGCCACTTTAAAGCTTCATTAACCATGAATTCCCTATGGTTAATGAAATGAGAATGGCGGCTTCCCGGCATCGGGTCCTCTTTTGAGGGATATCGCAAGGAAGCGCAGGCCAGCCGATTCGACGCGCGGGCGTCACAGCCCGAGGATGGAAGGCGAGGGGTAATGATCCGTTTTGATGCTTTGGCGCTGGCCGCAGCGATGGCAAGCGCATCGGCGGGTATTGCCTTTGCGGCCGATGCAACACCGCCGGAAATCAAGATGCCGGAGGTCAGCGTCAAGGATGCCAAGGGATGGTATGTGCGCGGCGATGTTGGCTATGCGGTCAACGCCAGCCGCACGGATACGAGATTTCGTGCCTATAATCCTGCCGGCAGCGATTACAGCTCGAACAGCTTCGATTCGACGCGCTTTGGCGGCGATTTTTCCGGTAGCCTCGGTGTCGGTTATCAGTTCAATGATCTGTTTCGTGCCGATGTCACCGGCGATTTCTTCAGCGGTGATTTCGACGGCCGCATGTCGAGCAATTCGCCTTGTTCTGGCGGGCCTGGCGGCACGGGCTGCTCCACGAAGGCACATTCATCCTTCAGGGCCGGGAGCCTGATGGTCAACGGCTATGTCGATCTCGGGACCCTGGCGGGTTTCACACCCTATGTCGGTGCCGGTCTCGGTGCCACGCGGGTTTCCTGGAGCAACGTCAATACCATCGGTTCGTGCTCCAACGGCGCATCGAGCTGCGGCGGTGCTGCGTCGGTCAGCGCACGCTATTCCGGTGACAGCGACTGGCGCTTGACCTATGCCCTGATGGCGGGTGTCGCCTATGAGGTCGCGCCGAACGTCAAAGTCGATCTCGGCTATCGCTTCTCCCATATCGCCGGCGGCGAGATGTTTGGCGATTCGGCGGCCAGCACCGGCGGCACCACAGGGCGCGACGGCGCGCTGTCGCGCCATGAAATTCGCGTCGGCTTGCGGATCACCACCTGGTAAGGCCCGATGCCTACGGCGTCGCCAGTACGTAGGCGATGCGCCGAAAGAAATCCAGGGTTCGGAAGATATGGGCGGGAATGCGCTGCCAGGCGGGGGATTTGGCGGCGCGGTAGTCTCGACGCCAGCCGATCATGGTCGTTCTCTGCAGCCGGCTGAAACCGGCAATATTCGTGCGTGTGCTGACGATTGATATCTGCATATCCCAGCCTCGCTCCACGGCGACATCCCAGGGCAGCGACATGATTGCCAGCGATCTTACGATCTTTTCTGCGGCCTCACGCGTGACGAGATAGCAGGCCGTCGAGCCTTGCGGGCCGAAGAGGCAGCGACCGACGATATCTCCCTTCGCGCTGCGCGTCAGGGGGCGGAAACCATTCCAGCGATGATTGACGAGTTTGATCAGGCCGGCCGTGGGTGCGGCTGTCTTTGCCGCCATGGCGCGGGCCAGGAACTCGGTGTCGAGGGCAACATCGTCCTCGATGACGATGGCCATCTCGTCGCCGCTCGCCAGAAATCGCTGCAGCGCCAGCAGATGGCTGCGGTAGCAGCCATACTCGCCGGGCAGGATGGTGCGGCCGTGCCGGCGCTGGAAGCGATCGTGGTCGACATCGATCCATTGATCGCGCGGGATGAGGGCGCCGTCGACGCCGTCAACGCGCTCGAATCGAAAGCCGAACTCATCACTCTGTCGCTGGATCTCCGTCAGCCGTTCCGCTGCCCGGTCGATATTGATAAGATAGACCTGCATGGTCTGTGCAGGCGTGAAAGAGGTTTCGGCGAGTGCAGTAAGAGACATCGAGCACACTTATCATTTCCATCGGCGCAAATCAGCAGGCACCGAGCCTTATATGTTTACGCATCGGCACAGAAACCAGCTTTTGTGAGGCTAATTTTGGCCTAGTTCCATTGCGCGTGCCTTGCATCCCATCAAAACTTTCGCACGAATTCGTGATGAGGGCATCTGCAATTTTTGCTATTGCGCTCTTCGGCAGCTTCCAATATATCCGGCGGCGGGACACTCCTCCCCAACGAGGAGCTTTCTATCTGAGAGGATAGCATCATGACTAAGCTCGCCAAGCCGGACAACCGTCCGAATAATACTCATTTCTCTTCTGGTCCATGCTCGAAGCGTCCCGGTTGGACGCTTAACGCTCTTTCCGACGCGGCCCTTGGCCGTTCGCACCGCGCGAAGGTCGGCAAGGCAAAGCTGAAGCAGGCCATTGATCTTACCCGCGAAATTCTGGAAGTGCCGGCGGATTACCGCATTGGCATCGTCCCGGCTTCCGACACCGGTGCTGTCGAAATGGCACTTTGGTCGCTGCTCGGCGAACGCGGCGTCGACATGCTTGCCTGGGAAAGCTTTGGCGCAGGCTGGGTGACCGACGTCGTCAAGCAGCTGAAGCTCAAGGACGTTCGCAAGCTTGAAGCCGGCTACGGCGAGCTTCCCGATCTTTCCACGATCGATTTTGATCGTGACGTGGTCTTCACTTGGAACGGCACCACCTCGGGTGTCCGCGTTCCGAACGGCGATTTCATCCCTGCCGACCGCAAGGGTCTGACGATCTGCGACGCCACCTCGGCCGCTTTCGCTCAGAAGCTCGATTTTGCCAAGCTCGACGTCGTCACCTTCTCCTGGCAGAAGGTTCTGGGCGGCGAGGGCGCACATGGCGTCATCATTCTGTCGCCGCGCGCCGTCGAGCGTCTGACCACCTACGTCCCGGCCTGGCCGTTGCCGAAGATCTTCCGCATGACCAGCGGCGGCAAGCTGATCGAAGGCATCTTCTCCGGCGAGACGATCAACACGCCTTCGATGCTCTGCGTCGAGGATTACATCGACGCTCTCCTCTGGGCCAAGGATCTCGGTGGCCTGAAGGCGCTGATCGGCCGCGCCGATGCCAATGCCAAGGTCATCCACGACTTCGTTGCCGCCAATGACTGGATTGCCAATCTCGCCGTCAAGGCCGAGACGGAATCGAACACCTCTGTCTGCCTGAAGATCGTCGACAAGGATGTCGTCGCTCTCGATGCCGATGGTCAGGCGAATTTCGCCAAGGGTCTGGTTACGCTCCTCGAAAAGGAAGCGGTTGCTTTCGATGTCGGCCATTATCGCGACGCGCCGTCCGGCCTGCGTATCTGGGCAGGTGCGACGATCGAAGCTTCCGACATGCAGAAGCTGATGCCTTGGCTCGCCTGGGCGTTCGAAACGCAGAAGGCGACGCTCTCCCAGGCTGCTGCCTGAGGTTTGAAGCGTTTATGGCTCCGCCCCGGCGGCGGAGCCCAGCATCCCGAAATTCTCGTGTTTTCATGTAATTCCGACCGGAAAGCTGTTTCACATTTTTCGTGGAATTGCTCGTCTTAGCTGACCCATTTCAGGAGGCCTCCATGGCACCTCGCGTTCTCGTATCCGACGAACTGTCGGAAACCGCCGTCCAGATCTTCCGTGATCGCGGCGTCGAAGTCGATTTCCAGCCGCAGCTTGGCAAGGACAAGGACAAGCTGTTCGAAATCATCGGTAATTATGATGGTCTCGCCATCCGTTCCGCCACCAAGGTGACGGAGAAGATCATCGAAGCGGCGAAGAACCTCAAGGTCGTTGGCCGCGCCGGCATCGGCGTTGACAATGTCGATATTCCGGCCGCTTCACGCCGCGGTATCATTGTCATGAACACGCCGTTCGGCAATTCGATCACCACGGCCGAGCACGCTATTGCGCTGATGTTTGCCGTTGCCCGTCAGCTTCCGTCTGCCGACGCCTCCACCCAGGCCGGCAAGTGGGAAAAGTCGAAGTTCATGGGTGTTGAAATCACCGGCAAGACGCTCGGGATCATCGGCGCCGGCAATATTGGCACCATTGTCATTGCCCGCGCCCTCGGCCTGAAGATGCACGTTCTTGCTTACGACCCCTTCCTGTCGAAGGAGCGCGCCGAGGAAATGGGCGTCACCAAGGTCGAACTCGACGAGCTCTTCGCCCGCGCCGACTTCATCACGCTGCACGTGCCGCTGACCGACAAGACCCGCAACATCATCGACGCCACTGCGATCGCCAAGATGAAGCAGGGTGTCCGCATCATCAACTGCGCCCGTGGTGGACTGGTCGATGAGGCAGCCCTTGCTGCCGCCATCAAGTCGGGTCATGTCGCCGGCGCTGCTTTCGACGTCTTCGAAGTGGAGCCTGCCAAGGAAAGCCCGCTGTTCGGCCTGCCGAACGTCGTCTGCACGCCGCATCTCGGTGCCTCCACGACCGAAGCGCAGGAAAACGTCGCTCTGCAGGTCGCCGAGCAGATGGCCGACTACCTCGTCAAGGGCGCGGTTTCGAACGCCATCAACATGCCCTCGATCACCGCTGAAGAAGCGCCGATCCTGAAGCCCTTCATCAAGCTTGCCGATGTTCTCGGCGCCTTTGTCGGTCAGGTCACGGACGATCCGATCAAGGAAATCGAGATCCTTTATGATGGCGTCACCGCCGGTATGAATACGAAGGCTCTCACGAGCGCCTTGCTCGCCGGCCTGATCCGCAATCAGGTTGCCGACGTCAACATGGTTTCGGCGCCGATCATGATCAAGGAAAAGGGCATCGTGCTCGCCGAAGTCAAGCGCGACAAGACCGGCGTCTATGACGGCTATATCAAGCTGACGGTCACTACCGACAGTATGACGCGCTCCGTTGCCGGTACTGTCTTCTCGGACGGCAAGCCGCGTTTCATCCAGATCAAGGGCATCAACCTCGATGCCGATGTCGGCAACCACATGGTCTATATCGCCAACACCGACGTTCCCGGCATGATCGGCTTCATCGGCACGACGCTTGGCTCAGCCGGCGTCAACATCGCGAATTTCCAGCTCGGCCGCGACAAGCAGGGCGGTGATGCCATCGCGCTTCTCTATGTCGACGGCCCGATCAGCGATGATGTGCTTGCCAAGCTGACGGCGCATCACGCGATCCGACAGGCCAAGCCGCTGGTCTTTGCGGTCGACTGACCTGCCTGTTCCGAGGGGCGGTTGAGCTATCCAGTTTGCTCCTCCCAAGAGCCAAACCCGAAACCCGGCGCGACGCGAGTTGCGCCGGGTTTCCTTTGTGATTGCAAGGGTTGTGGATAAGCTAGGCAGATAGGCTATCGAGCTTCGCCAAACGAGCCTATCTCTTTGCCATGGAGGCATTGCGGAAGACTATTCTCGGGGAAGGGATGGGCACGCCGATCGAATGGCTGGCAAAGCCTGCCTCCGTGGCGATCGTGCTGTTTGCCCGCGCCATCACCGCCGTTCGGGCGATCTGGCCGGAGAGCGGCATGCGCACCCGCCGTTGCGTCTATTTCGCCAACCATTCCAGCCATGGTGATTTCATCTTGATCTGGACTGTCCTGCCGCCGCGTTTGCGCCGGCGTGTCCGGCCGGTAGCGGGCGCCGATTACTGGCTGAAATCGCCGCTGAACAGCTTCATCGGGCGCGATGTCTTCAATGCCGTGCTGATCGAGAGGGATCGCGAGGCACGCAAGGAGGACCCGGTTACGCAGATGACGCAGGCGCTCGATGCCGGTTCGTCGCTGATCCTGTTTCCGGAAGGCACCCGCAATCTCACCGACCAGCCGTTGCAGCCGTTTAAGAGCGGACTCTTTCATCTTGCCCAGGCGCGTCCGGACATTGATCTCGTTCCCGTCTGGATCGACAACCTCAATCGCGTCATGCCCAAGGGCGAGTTCGTGCCGATTCCGCTGATCTGCACCGTGACCTTCGGTGAGGCGCTGCATATCGGCGAGGCGGAGGAGAAGGCGGATTTCCTGAAGAGAGCCGAAGCGGCGCTGCTGGCGCTTGCGCCCAAGCGGGCGGGAGACTGAGCATGGAAGCGGCCAGCGCTGATCTCATTCATCTCGTCCTTGGCATTTTCGGCGTTCTGATCGTCGCCTCGATCATCGGCTATGTGCTGCAACAGCGGCTCTCGCCCGACGGATCGAACGCCGCGATCGAAAACCTGAATGCACGCATCAAGGCCTGGTGGGTGATGGTGGTGCTGATCGGCATCGCCTTCGTTGCCGGGCGTGCCGGCGTCATCCTGCTCTTTGCCTTCTGCTCCTTTGCGGCGTTGCGGGAGTTCGTGACGCTGATCAACACGAAGCGGGCGGACCATTGGGCGCTCGCCGCTGCCTTCTTCGTCGCGCTGCCGGTGCAATATTACCTGCTCTGGGCTGAGCAATACGGCATCTATTCGATCTTCATTCCGGTCTACGCCTTCCTCTTCATGCCGATCATCGCCGTGCTGCGCGGCGACACCGAGCGCTTTCTGGTGCGGATTGCCGAGGTGCAATGGGCGCTGATGATCTGCGTCTTCTGCGCCTCGCATGTGCCGGCGCTACTCACCCTGCATATTCCCGGCTATGAAGGCCGCAACGTGCTGCTGATCGCCTTCCTGGTGATCGTTGTCCAGCTCAGCGACGTCCTGCAATATGTCTGGGGCAAGCTCTTCGGGAAAACGAAGATTGCACCGCGGCTGTCGCCATCGAAGACGGTGGAGGGTTTTGTCGGCGGCGTCATCAGCGCCTCTTTGATCGGGGCGGCGCTCTGGTGGGTGACGCCGTTCACGCCGCTGCAGGCCGGTCTGCTCGCCTTCGTCATCACGCTCATGGGCTTTTTCGGCGGGCTCGTGATGTCAGCGATCAAGCGGGATCGCGGCGTCAAGGATTGGGGGCACCTGATCGAGGGGCATGGCGGGTTGATCGACCGGCTGGACTCGGTCGTCTTCTCTGCGCCGATCTTCTTTCATCTCGTGCGCTACTGGTGGTCGCTGTCATGAGCGGAAAGCTGAAAGCGCTTGCCGGCAGCAGCATCGTGCATGTGCTTTTCGCCTTCCTCGCCATGGGCGGCTGGGCCGTCTTTGCCAATCGCATGCACCCGATGCCGCGGCCGCTGATTGCGGGTTTCGTGCAAGGCGCGCTTTCAGGCTGCCTGACGCTGTTTCTGAAATCCGTGGTCGAAGCTTTGTCGCGGCGATTCAGCGGCCTTACACGCCTTTGGGCGCCGCCGCTGATCGCCTGTCTGGGCTCGGCAACCATCCTGATCGTCATCCATGCGCTGAGCGGCACGCCGGAAATTCTGAGGACCATCGCCGTGCCGTTGCTGGTCTCTTCCAGCTATGCGGTGATCTATAATTATTCGATATCGAGCGGAAGGCTGCGAAACCATGAGAGGTGAGGGGCCATGAGAGAAGAGGGCCAGGCAGGCAAGGGAACCGGCGACAGGCGGCCGCTGGCGAGCCGCAACACGCGATGGGCTCAGACGCTGGCGCGGGGCATGACTACGCTTTCAGTAACGCCGAACCAGATATCGCAGGCGAGCATGGCCATGGCGGCGCTGGCGGGAGCCTCGTTCTGGCTCTCCGGCGTGGCCGGCAGCGTCGGCATGCGCGTAGTCTTGCTGCTCCTTGCCGCCTTGTTCTGCCAGTTGCGCCTGCTCTGCAACCTGCTTGATGGCATGGTGGCGGTTGAGGGCGGTAAGGGCGAAGCCGATGGGCCGTTCTGGAACGAGTTTCCGGACCGCGTCGCCGATATCCTCATCTTCGCTGGCGTTGGCTATGGCATCGCAATGCCCGGGCTTGGCTGGGCTGCCGCCGCTCTTGCGGTGCTGACGGCCTATGTCCGCGAACTCGGGCGTGCCACCGGCAACCCCAGCGATTTCGGCGGCCCGATGGCCAAGCAGCATCGCATGGCGGTCGCGACGGCGGCGGCTTTGCTCTCGATCGTCGAGGCGCTGTGGAGCGGCGGCAGCTGGGTTTTGACCATCGCGCTCTGGGTCGTCGCCATCGGGTCTGCGGTGACCGTCATGCGGCGTGCGGGCAATCTGATCGGACATTTGAAGGCAAAGGGATGATTCGCGATTTCGCCGACCCCTTGCATGGCTTGGCAATCCTTTCTATATCCGTCCACAATTGAGGCTGGCCGCAAAGAGCGACCGAAGGCCCCGCATCATGAAAATTCGCCGCTTTTGCATGGCATGCGGCGGTCAGAAGCATGATCCCGAAAAGTGTGCAGCGGTTTTTGGATCAGATCGTGCGAAATCAAATCGTGAGAGCGTGAAGACTTCTCGAAAAAAGTCATCCCGCTCGGCAGCATCGAAGATCGTTCAAGACTGGCGGCAACGACCGTGAATACACTGGATTTTGATAAGAGGCCGGAAGATACCCGCGTCGTCGTCGCCATGTCGGGCGGTGTCGACAGCTCCGTCGTCGCCGGCATTTTGAAGCGGCAGGGTTATGATGTGCTCGGCATCACGCTGCAGCTCTATGACCATGGTGCGGCCGTGCATCGCGCTGGCTCCTGTTGCGCCGGCCAGGATATCGACGATGCGCGCCGCGTCTGCGAGACGCTCGGCATCCCGCATTACGTGCTCGACTATGAAAAGCGCTTCCGCGAAACGGTCATCAATCCCTTCGCTGAAAGCTATGTCGCCGGCGAAACGCCGATCCCCTGCGTTGCCTGCAACCAGACCGTCAAGTTCGCCGACCTTCTGTTGACCGCCAAGGAGCTCGGCGCCGATGCGCTGGCAACCGGGCATTACATCCGCTCGCGTCCGAATCCATCGCCAGAGCATCCGCACCGCCGCGCGCTCTATCGCCCGGCCGATGCCGATCGCGACCAGAGCTATTTCCTCTTTGCCACGACGCAGGAGCAGATCGATTATCTGCGCTTCCCGCTCGGCGGCATGCCGAAGGCGGAGACCCGCGCGCTTGCCGAGGAGATGGGCCTCGTCGTCGCCAAGAAGGCCGACAGCCAGGACATCTGTTTCGTGCCGCAGGGCAAATATTCCGATGTGATCGCGAAGCTGAAGCCGAATGCGGCGCTTGCCGGCGAAATCGTCCATCTCGACGGCCGTGTGCTCGGCCAGCACGAGGGCATCCTGCATTATACGATCGGCCAGCGCCGCGGCATTGGTGTTGCGACCGGCGAGCCGCTCTATGTCGTCTATCTCGACGCCCGCTCACGCCGCGTCATCGTCGGTCCGAAGGAGGCGCTGGAAACGCATCGCGTCTATTTGCGTGACGTCAACTGGCTGGGTGACGAGCCGCTGCTGCAGGCGGCTTCCGGCGAGGGCTTTGCCTGCTTTGCCAAGGTACGCTCGACCCGCGCGCCGTCCCCGGCCGTGCTGCATGCTGACGCCAGCGGCATCTATGTCGATCTCACGGTCGGCGAGGCCGGTGTCGCGCCTGGCCAGGCCTGCGCGCTCTATTCGGCACCCGGTGACGACGCCCGCGTCTACGGCGGCGGCTTCATCGAACGCTCGGAACGCGAGCCGATGGCAGAGGCTTCTCTGAAGGCACTGCTGGCAAGCCCGGTCGCGGCTTGAAGGGCGGATCATCTTGGTTTGGAGAAACCACTGATTTTTCCAAATCATCCGCTTGACACCAAGCCGAACCGCACCTTATAAGCCGCTCAACCGACGGGCTAGTGCTTTCGAGCGACGGTTCGTTTGACCTTTGCATTTGATGTTCAACATCAAGTGTGGCATGGCGGAGTAGCTCAGTAGGTCAGAGCAGAGGAATCATAATCCTTGTGTCGGGGGTTCAAATCCCTCCTCCGCTACCATATTTTCCTAATGAAATCAAATGCTTACCTCATTTACTGGGTAGGCCGCCGGCTATTTTCTGTTGTGCCTTGCCGAGCGCTATTTCCGTTGATTTTCACGCTTTTCGCCTTCATCTCCCGAAAGACGCTGCGCATCAGAAGCTCTTAGCGATCTGCATGGGTGCATTGGTCCGCGGGGAAGGCGGAAGGTAGACCACTTCAAACAATGGAGGGGACTGCATTCAAGAACCGGATGCTCCAATCCCCTTGGGGCCATCGAGACGGGCTACGTCGTCATCCAAGGTGCGTACCGCCGCTGCCAAGGTTGCCAGTGCCGACATCATGAGGGCATGGTCCTGGCCTTCCTGGGATTGCGACTGGGACAGAGCAAGAGCTCGATCGTGAAGCTGCTGGCTGATTGTATCAAGCCGATCGATAGTGTCTTGGTTCATAGCCGTCTCCTTCGCAGACCAATTCGGCAGAGCGCCATATGCATTGGGAATGCACGGTGCGGCTTGTTTGTTCCGGACGAACTTGATCGAGAGGGCGGTGACTGTGATCCGGGATATCACCGACAAGTCCATATCGATCAGGTTTGATTGGTAGCTCTTCTGGCGTCCATGTTTTGCAGACGCCCATAAGTATTGGTCGGCGAGGGATGCCCTTACACGAACTCGACGCCCATACTGTTGATTTTTCGCCAGCGCACTGCGCAGGCCAATAATCTCTCGTCCGAAAGTTGCAGATTGAAGGCGTTGGGTGCGGCGAGAGGGTTTTCGATTTGGATCATGGCGCCGGTATCGGACAGGTTTCGGACGAGGCAATCGAAGACCGAATGGCCGTCGTTGAATATGATTTTCGCGCCGAGAAGCGTTCGCTTTCGGGTGGCTACCCGGCCTTCGGGTGAGAATGCCGTCATCGCGTCGGCTCCTTGGTTTGTATTTTTTACTAATATGGCATGTTCTAATATCGAAGACGTTAACGGGAAGCGACGAATTGAGCGCTTTCCGTCTATCGGGGTGACGAAGGGGTTGGCCGATATCGGCATATTGCCGGCTGGATGAGGCGAGCGCAGCCCTGTGCATCGGCACCACCATGTCTTCGGGAGGTTGTCCTCGCGGCGTCATCGCAGGCGGAATATCTCAGCAGAGCCGGATGAAGGCAGCCATTGGCGAACAAGTCGCCGTCAATTGCGTTGTATTTTCAAACAGCCAATGGAAATCCATGCAACATGTCTTGCAAGACGAAACACGCTCTGGCACCGTGCCCCCATAGGGGATCGGGATTTTCAATGAGACTGTTTTTGGCAGCGGCCACCATGCTGGTGATCGCCAATTCCGCGATGGCTGCAGACGATGCCGTGAGCAATGCGTTCCGGGTCTGCAAGATGATCGACAATACCGGCTTGTTTACCGCGCCGTGCCAGGTTTCCAGCCGGAGGTACGCCGTCATGGCGACCATAGATCTGCCGAGCGCCGATGCCAGAAAGGCCTGTGCGCAGATTACCGGCGTGGTTACGTCAAAAGGTCTTCATTTCCCAGGTGGAGAATGGACCGTGCAGATCAAATCACCGACCAGCGGCGACAAGTCCATCGCATTTTGCAGATTGCCGAAATAGCCCGGTCAAGCCGAGGCGTTGAGTTCTTCTTCGGCATAGGCGAGCTGCAGTTCCATCTGGACCGCATGCATGAAGAGGCCGGCTTGCCGCGAGATTTCGCCGTCTTCCATTCCCTGTTCGCGCAAGTTGTTGGCAAAGATTGCCATTTCCGAACGCCAGAAGCGGTTTGCCGCCTCGCCGTGTAGCTGCTGAAGGGCTGTGGCACACCGCCTGACATCACTGGTACGCCTGTCGGCCGGGAATGGTAGAAGCGACATATTCTCTCCGTCATCGGCAGGGCGAATCGCCTGCCTCTGTTGGCAAGATCGCCGGCACTCGTTCATAAAAAGTGAATAATGTCAGAGAGATCCCACGTGGCGCGGGAAGGATGGGGTGATTTCACTGCATTACAGATATGCCCGCTTCCCGTGCTGCCTTGATCAAGGCCTCTCTTACGGCTTCGGCGGGGACGGCGCCAAGCATCGCTTCGAGGCAGATCCGCACTGCCGCGACGTAGTCTTCGCCATTTGCCACCGGCCAATGTTCCAGCAGCAGCTCTGCAACCTGGTGCACCGAATTGACGCGGCGGGTTCCGCCGTTCTCTCCCATGACAAGTGTAACAGCTGGAAATGGTCGTAAAGTGTTTCGTTTCAAAACGCATTACCTCCGAAACGTTCATGCTTCGGTAACACTGCAAGAAGCGTTCCGGATCGAACGCTCTCTGGCAGGTATCATCAAGGCTGGTTTCGTCCCCTGTCGTCAGGCGAGCGGTCGCAGATCATTCACTCCCGTAGCGGTCGCTCCAGCGCCGGATTATTGCACAAATCTCGTAGAGCTGGATGGGGCCTGCGTAAGCTTTGCAGGCACGCGGGCGTGGCGGCTTGATGGTCCTAGCCGAGCGGATTTTCATGACAAAGACGTCGGCTCTGCTCTCTGCAGCGGACGCCAATATTGAAGGAACCTGCGGACCAGGAATGCTTCGCGCGTATGAGGATCGACAGCGGAGTCGATATCGCAAGGGCGATCTAATCCAGTACACTGGCTTCGATACAGGCCTCGATGAACACCTTCCTGGCGTATTCGCAAAGAAAGGGGTCGGTCTCGGCTTCGAGGCAAAGGCTTCGGGCCGAATTATATTTTTCGCCTCTGACGGCCGGCCAGCGGAAAAGGAGGTGATTGCGGGCTTCCTTCGGGCTTCGGATTGCCTCCGGCATGCCATAGCCGATGCGCAGATAGACCGGCTCAGGCCAGCGACTGGCGCCGGCACTAAAGATCATTTTCATTTCGACGATGCTCCGACACTGCGACTGAAACTCCTGCCACGGCAAAAAGTTTCGCAATTTCCGGAAAATCGGTCCTCACCACTCTGTGAGAGCGGCGGGGCGCTAAGCGCGGTTAGTCCGCGGGACTATATGGCACCAACAGGAGAAGCACGAGAAGGCGCGCCAAGCCTGCGAAAACGATGCGCAGCACGCCTCGAAACAGGACGGCGAGGAGGATGGCTGCCAATAAAGCGACGATGATGGAGGTTTTACTGGGCAGATGGCCAAGCCTCCCGGGATGGGACCAGGAACCGTTTCATTCGCGAATGGGGTAGGGAAAAAGTAGTATAGCCTACTGGACCACCGGCATCTCGAGGGGGACACCAGCCTCCGACGCTGCGGCGACAAAGCTGTTGCGGGCCTCCAGAGGCTGTCCCTGACCTCTTTCGACGTCGGCACAGACCTGCAGAGCCATCATGAAGGCCTTACCCTCCGCGACAGGCCATGCGTTCAGCAGCATGTCCAACGCTTCTTTCGTGTTGGCGACCGTATAGACTTTTCCGGTGCGCTTGCAGATGACCATGATGGGATAATTCCAGTCTTTATTGTTCATGGCAGAAGGCTCCGATCCGACGCCGCCGAAATTAACGCTACGGTGTGCGAAATCTCAAGTTAATTTCAAGACGATATCTGGAGCAGTTCGGAACTGTTTCAATCGTCGGGAAATCAATTCGAGCGCCGGCGCGATCAACTTTCGCGTCATGACTTTCGACTGCGTGCTTTTCACAGGAAATCATTGCGCGGAGATTACTTGCACGGGGCGATGAGATCATAAAAGACTTGTCGCACAGCGCGGCCGACGGGAGAGGATTATGGGAAGCTTTGCGGAGATCAAGGAGCGCGCCGAGAAGCGCAAAGGTGGCGTCGACGGGCTGAGGGCGCTGATGCCCAAAGCGCCGAACCATGAGACCCTGCGTGCTCTGTCCGATGATCGGATCTTGTCGGAAATGACGTGCTACATTTTCTATGCGGGCTTTGTGCGCAACGTCATCGATTCCAAATGGCCGGGTTTCGAAGCTGCGTTCTCCGGCTTCGATCCCGTCTTCTTGAATCTTGCTCCAGATGACTATTGGCATGATCTGACCTCCGACACGCGGGTCATCCGCAACGGAGCCAAGATCATGTCCGTGCGGGCCAATGCGCAGTTCATCCGCCAGCTTGCCGACGCGCATGGCAGCGCTGGCCGCTTCTTTGCCGATTGGCCGCTTGCGGATCAGATCGGCCTTCTTGCCGTTCTGGACAAGCAGGCGAACCGGCTCGGCGGCATGACGGGTCAATACCTCCTGCGGGCGATCGGTCGCGACAGTTTCGTCATGAGCCACGATGTTCTTGTCTGCCTGCGGCTTTCTGGCGTGCCGATTTCGGAGACCAAGCCGACCAAGAAAGACCTGCGGCTGATCCAGGACCAGTTCAATGCCTGGCATGCCGAGACCGGTCTGCCGCTCACCTATATCTCGCGCATCTGCGCCTTCTCCGTCGGAATGCCGGGAGAAGAGGACGAGGCCTGATTGATCTCATCCATCGAATGATATTGGATCGGCGTCGCAAGACAGGAGGAGCAGAATGACGACCGACAGCAGACCCTTGGCCATCAGCGCGCCGGAGCCGCGCTCGCTCGAGCTGATTTTCACCAGGGATGCGTTGTCGCTCCTTCACGCGAAATATCGCATCATCGAGGCAGACCCGGACAATATCGCCGGACTGGGTGACGCGGTTCTCGGCGAGGCGCGTTACATCATTGGCCAGCCGCCCCTGTCGAAGGAGACGCTCGACCGTATGCCGCAGTTGCGCTGCATCCTGAACGTCGAGAGCAATCTCATCAACAACATGCCCTATGAGGTGCTCTTCGAGCGCGGCATCCACGTCGTCACCACCGGCCAGGTGTTTGCCGAGCCGGTCGCCGAAATCGGCCTGGGATTTGCGTTGAGTCTGGCCCGCGGGATCGTCGATGCCGATCTCGCTTTCCGTGAGGGCAGGGAGCTTTGGGGCGGTGATGGCAATGCGAAGGCGCGGCTCGTTGCCGGCAGCGATATCGGCATTATTGGCTTCGGCGATCTCGGCAAGGCGCTGAACCGCGTGCTTTCCGGCTTCAGGGCCAATATCAAGGTGTTCGATCCCTGGATGCCAGCATCGATCCTGAGGGAGCACGGTGTTCAGCCCGCCGGGTTGGACGAGGTGCTGTCGGGCAGCGATTTCGTTTTCGTGGTTGCCTCGGTCACCAGCGAGAACAAGGGCTTTCTCGGTGCCGATGCCTTCGCGAAAATGCGCAAGGGGGCGGCCTTCATACTGCTTAGCCGCGCGGATGTCGTCGATTTCGATGGGCTGATGGCGGCGGTCGCATCCGGCCATATCGTGGCGGCGAGCGACGTCTATCCCGAGGAGCCGCTCGGCAAGGATCATCCGGTGCGTAAGCTCAAGGGTTTCCTCCGCTCGGCGCATCGTGCCGGCGCACTCGACAGTGCCTTCAAGAAGATGGGCGACATGGTGCTGGAGGATATGGATCTGATGGATCGCGGATTGCCGCCGATGTGCTGCAAGCGCGCCGAACGTGAGACGGTATCGCGCATGCGCTCGAAGCCGGTCACGCGCAACTGATCTTCGGTCTTCACTCCCGGCGCAGTGTCTTGCTGCACCGGGAGTGAATTTATGTCGTCAGGGCTAGCGGCGATCAAGCCGGGTGGCCAGGCGATCGCCCAGCCACTGCATGCCCCAGACCAGAACGATCAGGATGATGACGACGGCGATCATGACGTTCGTCTCATAGCGTTGGTAGCCGTAGCGGATGGCAAGGTCGCCGAGGCCGCCCCCGCCGATCGTGCCGGCCATGGCGGAAGCGCCGATCAGCGTCACCATGGTTACGGTGAAGCCGGCGACGATACCTGGCATGGCTTCCGGTATCAGCACCTCGCGGATGATGGTCCAGCGATTGCCGCCCATGGCGCGTACGGCATCGATCAGGCCGCGATCGACATCGCGCAGCGAGACTTCTGCGACGCGTGCATAATAGGGAATTGCGGCAATGGTCAGCGGCACGATGGCGGCCGTCGTGCCCAATGCCGTACCGACGATCAGGCGCGTCAGCGGAATCAAGGCGATCAGCAGAATGATGAAGGGCACGGCGCGGAAGCCGTCGACCAGGATGCCGAGAACGCGGTTGATCGCGCCTTGCTCGGCGATGCCGCCGCGGCTGGTGACGACGAGGGCGAGGCCAAGTGGCAGGCCAATGATGAGGGAGAGAAGGCCGGAGGCACCCGTCATCCAGACGGTTTGCCAGAAGGAGCGCCAGAGCAGGCCGAGGATTACGTCAGTTGTCATAGCCTAGAACCTCCACCCGGGCGGAGCGGGCTTTCAGAAAATCGCTGACCTGAGTCGGCAGGGTCGCATCGCGCGTCGGGACCGCGACGAAGAAGCGGGCCACTGGCTGGTTCTGGATATGGTCGATGCCGCCATGGACCAGCCGGAAGGAGCGGGGTAGGGCGGCCGAAAGCTCGGCAAAGAGCGCGCCTTGGGCGGCTGGGCCGGCTAGATCGACGCTGAGGATGGCTTCGGTCCCCGATGTCGGTGAAAGGCGGGCGGCGATATGCTCCGGAAGCTGCGGGCGGGCGCCGCTGAGCAGGCTTGCCGCGATCTCCGTTTGCGGATTGGCGAAAACAGTCCATACAGAACCCTCTTCGACAATCCGGCCAGCGTCGATGACCGCGACGCGATCGGCGATCGAGCGGATCACTTCCATCTCATGAGTGATGAGCAGGATCGTCAGGCCAAGCTTGCGGTTGATGTCCTTCAACAGTGCCAGGATGGACCGGGTCGTTTCCGGGTCGAGTGCCGATGTCGCTTCGTCCGACAGGAGAATGGCAGGCCGGGCGGCAAGAGCGCGAGCAATACCGACGCGCTGCTTCTGGCCGCCTGATAGCGCAGACGGGTAGGCCTTTGCCTTGTCGGCGAGGCCGACGAGTTCAAGCAGTTCTCGGGCGCGCTGCAATCGTTCCTGTTTGGCGACGCCCTCGATCTTCAGCGGCAGCGCGATGTTTTCCTCGACCGTCCGGGAGGACAGCAGATTGAAATGCTGAAACACCATGCCGATGCGACGGCGTAGCGGCTGCAATTCCTGTTCCGAAAGGGGGGCGATGTCGCGGCCCTCGATGTGGATCTCGCCGCTATCTGCGCGCTCCAGCCCGTTCAGGCAGCGGATCAACGTCGATTTGCCGGCGCCGCTGCGGCCGATGATGCCAACGATCTCGCCGCGTCGTGCGGTCAGCGATATGCCATCCAGTGCCGGTGTCGTGTCAAACCGGCGGCGGACATCGACCAGCCGGACGATCTCGTCGCCCGTCGATCGTTCAGGCGGGGCCTGTCCGTCTATGGCAGTGGCTGGGGTGAATGAATTCATGATCGTCTCTTCTTAAAAGGCGGACTTCCAGATTGTGGAGGCTATTATACCCCCCTCTGTCACTTTCGTGACATCTCTCCCACGAGGGGGGAGATTGGTAATATTTGGTGAGCCATCACCAGGGAACACGGATCGCATACGCGGATGCTTCGCTGATCTGTTTTGCGGAATGTGCAGCGTACTCCCAACGATCCCCCCTTTTGGGAGAGATGTCACGAAAGTGACAGAGGGGGGTGCACACTCTCCACGAGTTCCATAACCAACGGTAAACTTCATCGCATCCTAACAGGAAAACGCTAAAGGCGGCCTGGGCAAGATGCCCCGGCCGCCCATCGCTCAGCGCTGTCCCCCGCGCCGTCCTGCTATCAATAGGCGCTCTGGCCGGTTCCCTTGTAGACCTTGTCGAATTCCGTCTTGACGGTATCGTTCTGGTAGGAGGCGACCAGCGTCTTAACCCAGGCTTCATTCTCGCTGCCCTGCTTGACGGCGATGAAGTTGCGGTACGGGTTGTCGTTGGTCTGCTCCTGCGCGATGCGATCTTTCGCCGAGAGGCCCGCCTTCAGCGCCCAGTCGGTGTTGACGACGGCTGCGTCAAGATCGTCGATCGAACGGCCGACGATGCCGGCATCGAGTTCCTTGATGTCGACGTTTTTCGGGTTCTCGGCAATGTCGGCGACGGTGGCGAGGATGCCGGTGCCGTCCTTGAGCTTGATGATCCCTTCATGCTGCAGAACGAGAAGGGCGCGGCCTTCGTTGGAGGGATCGTTCGGCACGCCGATGGCGGCACCCTTCGGCAGCTCGGCCACCGTCTTGTACTTCTTCGTGTAGAGGCCGATCGGCCAGATGCCCGTGTAGCCGGCAATGACGATGTGGTAGCCATGCTGCTTGATCTGGTTGTCGAGGTAGGGCTTGTGCTGGAAAGCGTTGGCGTCGATTTCGCCACGCTCCAGAGCTTCGTTCGGCTGGGTGTAGTCGTTGAAGACGACCGGCTCGACCGTCAGGCCCTTCTTGGCGGCTTCAGCGACCACGACGCGCCATACGTCTTCGTCCTCACCGCTCATGATGCCGACCTTGATCGTCTTGTCTGCGGCGTAGGATGGCGTGGCGGTTGCCGTCAAGCCGAACACGGCGACAGCGGAGGCAAGGATGGCGGCAAGGCCGGCGCGGCGGGAAAGGCGCAGCGCGTCGAAACCTTTGGAAAGCTTTTCAGTCATGGGAAATCCTGTTCCAGATGATCGAGATCGTTCTCTCGTTGACGGCTTAATCATCTCAGACGCGTATTCGCGCTGCGAAGCAGGATCATGCGTTGTGCGTTGCAGTTCTGAAAAACTCTTTTCAGTGCAGCGCAAAAGCGCAAACTAATTTTCTATAAATACGGTAGATTATTTATGCGGCAAAATAGGCATTTGCCCAAAAATTAATCGCATCAGCGATGAATGGGGTCCTTCCAAAGGACTTCCTCCGGCTTTTCCACCGGTTCGATGTCGAGATTTACAACCACTGGCTCCTGCCCGGAGCGAACCAAAACGCATTCCAGTGTCTCGTCGCGGCTGGCATTGATCTCCTGGTGCGGCACGTAGGGCGGTACGAAGATGAAATCGCCGGGGCCGGCTTCGGCGACGAATTCCAGGTTCTCGCCCCAGCGCATCCGCGCCCGGCCCTTGACGACATAGATGATGCTTTCGAGATCGCCATGGTGGTGGGCGCCGGTCTTGGCGTTGGCGTGGATGGTCACGGTTCCGGCCCAGATCTTTTCCGCGCCGGCGCGGGCGTGGTTGATTGCGGTCGCGCGGTTCATGCCCGGCGTCTGCGCGGTATTCGGGTCGAGGGCATTGCCCGGTATGATCTTGATGCCATGTTCGCGCCAATCGACGTGTTGGCGCTCGTGATCGTGACCGTCCTGATGATCGTGTTCATGATCGCCGCACATGGTCGTCCTTTCGCCGCTGGAGGGAGATTCGCATGCCTTCCACAGATTCACTTCCATTTCACTCTACGCGAAGCCATTCAAAAATAAAGAGAATTGCAGAAAGTTATCATTGAGGCTTTTCAAGTCGAGATTAATCTATAGACTTGATCAAGTTACATGACCGGTGGGAACATTTCGTGTGCGTCCCGCGTTGCGCCGGTCACAAGATGGTTTGCCGCGCCGTTCCCCCCCAATCAAGGCGCGCCAAACTGGAGAAGCAGCGCTTGGGTCTCGGAGAAGAGACCATCGACTTTCATATATGCGCCGGACTTCCAATTGAAAGGAGACAGACATGTCGAATGCCTTGCCGCCCCTTCATGAGGGTCATGCCCCCATCACTCTGCAGCAGCTTTTCCGCGAAGCGCTCTATGCCTTCGAGGAATGGGACAGCGAAGTGACCGAACCGATCGTAACGTTCGAGGGACGTATCCATCCCATCAGCGTCGTGTTCGAAACCATGCGCGAATGCACCGACATCGTGCCCAACAATATCGTCTCGGCCGTGACCGAGCGGCTGACCAAGCCCTGGGAGGGCGAAGGTCCGCTTGACACGATGACCTTTTCGACAGCCGCCCGCGTGATGGGCGTTCTGGTCCGCAAAAGGTTGCTGGTCGTGAATAACGGCGTCAACGTTGCTGCCATTGCGGCAGAAACCCAGACGGCGGAAACGTCGGATCGCTAATAGCGAAGATTGTTTATGGAAGGCCCGCTGGCATGCACCAGTGGGCCTTTTGGCATTTTATCGGTTGCCCACATCGAATTCGGGATCGACGGGAATCTGCATCGCCGTCACGAGGTGATTGGTCTGTCCGGCCAGTCCGATAACCGCCAGCAGCTCCCCATGCTGGGCGTCAGTCATGCCCTTCGCCTTGGCGGCGGCCGTGTGCGAATGGACGCAATAGCTGCAGCCGTTGGCCGTGGAGACGGCTATGTAAATCATCTCGCGCACGAGCGGGTCGAGCGCGCCCTCCGCCATCATGACCGCTTTCAGCCCTTCCCAGGTGCGCTTCAGCAGGGCGGGATCGTTTGCCAGGCCGCGCCAGAAATTATTGACGAAGTCGGACTTTCTCACCGCGCGAATGTCGTCGAACACCGCCTTGACCGCCGGGATTGCCTCGGCTTCCGCATCGTCGAGCAATTTGACCGTTGCCATTCTCTTCTTCCTTTCAGCAACTCTCATTATGTGGAACCATAATGCATTTCCTGGTGAGATGGGTGGGCGGAGCCTCCATTATCCTCCCTCTTTTCGTTTGCAAAAATCATCCATATGTGAAAATACTATTTACATAAGAAGATTGAGGCTGACGCAGAAACCGGTGACGAGGATAGTCCTCAAGGCGGAGAGGCGCTTTGAGCCGGAGCGATGTCAGGGGAGCTGGAGTATCGATGGCGTTGAAGAAGGACTTGCCGCTGGCCGGGCTTGTCGTCGTCGACATGAGCCAGTTTCTGTCGGGTCCCTATTGCACCCTACGACTGATGGATCTGGGTGCCAGGGTCATCAAGATCGAGCGTCCCGGCGGCGGCGATCTCTCGCGCGGGCTCTATCTCAGCGACGATGAAAGCGGTGATTCGACGATCTTCCACGCGATCAACCGCTCCAAGGAGAGCCTGGCGATCGACCTGAAGAACGACCGCGACATGAGCGCGCTGCGGAAGCTCATCTCCAAAGCCGATGTCCTCGTGCAGAATTTCCGCCCCGGCGTGATCGAGCGGCTGGGTCTGGATCATGAGGCTGCGTGCAAGGTCAATCCGCGCCTCGTTTATTGCTCGATCAGTGGTTACGGCGAAGAGGGGCCTTGGGTCTCACGGCCAGGTCAGGATCTTCTCGCGCAGTCGCGCTCCGGTGTCATGTGGCTGAACGGCGACGAGGGGCAGGGGCCTGTGCCTTTCGGTCTTGCGATCGGCGATATGCTGGCCGGTGCGGCCGCGGCCCAGGGCATTCTTGCGGCGCTGGTGCGGCGCGGGGTGACGGGTGAGGGCGGACTGGTGGAGACTAGTCTGCTCGAGGCGCTGGTCGATCTGCAGGTCGAGGTGCTGAGCGTGCACATGAACAGCGGCAACAAGCTGCCGGAGCGCTCGCATGTCCGCAGCGCCCATGCCTATCTTTCCGCCCCCTATGGCGTCTATCCCGCGTCCGACGGCTATCTCGCCATTGCCATGACGCCGATTTCCAAACTTGCCGATCTGCTCGGCATGGACGAACTCGCGCCCTATCGCGATGATCCGAAAAGCTGGTTTACGGCGCGTGACGAGATCAAGGCGCTGATCGCGGCGCGCATTGCCGCCCGCAATGTCGATGACTGGCTCGCGATCCTCGAACCTGCCGATATCTGGTGCGCGAAAGTGCTGAACTGGCCGGAGCTTTTAGGCAGCGAGGGCTTCCGCGTTCTCGACATGCTGCAGACGGTCGGCCGCGATGATGGCGTCAGCCTGCATACCACCCGCTCGCCCATTCGTATCGACGGGCAGCGGCCGAAATTCGAGCGTGCGGCCCCGCACGTTGGCGAGCATAATGCGGCACTCTGGGAGGAGTTCGACCTTGGCTGAAGGGGTCGAGAGGTCGCGATGGATATAGAAGGAGTTTTCCAATGACGCGCATCACCAATCTTCGCGTTTTCGATTTGCGCTTCCCGACATCGCAGAGCCTCGACGGTTCGGACGCGATGAATCCGGATCCGGATTATTCGGCAGCCTATGTCATCCTCGACACCGACAAGCCGGGCCTCGCCGGCCATGGCCTGACCTTCACCATCGGCCGTGGCAACGACATCTGCTGCATGGCGATCGAGGCGATGCGCCATCTGGTCGTCGGCACGGAACTGGCGACAGTTCTGGAAAACCCCGGCAAATACTGGCGGCATCTGACCAGCGACAGCCAGCTGCGCTGGATCGGCCCGGAAAAGGGCGCGATGCACCTGGCAACCGGCGCCGTCGTCAACGCCGTCTGGGATCTGCTGGCCAAGGAAGCCGGCAAGCCGGTCTGGCGGCTGGTGGCCGAGATGGATGCCGAGCAAATCGCCGATATCGTCGACTATCGCTATCTGACCGACGTTCTCACCCGCGACGAGGCCGTTGCCATCCTGAAGAAGGCGGAGGCCGGCAAGGCCGACCGCATCGCCACGCTCGAACGGGAGGGCTATGCCTGCTACACGACATCAGCCGGCTGGCTCGGCTATGATGACGCCAAGCTGCGCCGCCTGTGCCAGGAGGCGATCGACGCCGGCTTCAACCATGTGAAGATGAAGGTCGGCCGCGATCTCGAAGACGATATCCGCCGTCTGACGATTGCCCGCGAGGTCATCGGCCCCGATCGTTATCTGATGATCGACGCCAACCAGGTCTGGGAAGTCAATCAGGCGATCGACTGGGTGCGCAAGCTCGCCTTCGCCAAGCCCTTTTTCATCGAAGAACCCACAAGCCCGGACGATGTCGCCGGACACCGCAAGATCCGCCAGGCTATCGGCCCGGTGAAGGTCGCGACCGGTGAGATGTGCCAGAACCGCATCATGTTCAAGCAATTCATCGCCGAGGGCGCGATCGACATCGTGCAGATCGATTCCTGCCGCATGGGCGGTCTCAACGAAGTGCTGGCCGTGTTGCTGATTGCCGCCAAGTACGGGCTGCCGGTCTGGCCGCATGCCGGCGGCGTCGGGCTGTGCGAATATGTGCAGCACCTGTCGATGATCGATTACATCGCCGTCTCCGGCACCAAGGATGGCCGCGTCATCGAATATGTCGATCACCTGCACGAGCATTTCATCGACCCCTGCATCATCCGCGACGCAGCCTACATGCCGCCGAGCCTGCCGGGTTTCTCGATCGAGATGAAGCCAGAATCGATTAAGGAATATACGTTCAAGGGCTGATCTGAGACCCGGATCGACCGCTTTATTCCTTGGCAAAAGCTGTGCAATATCTGCGCAATTCTGCCAGGGAATCGATCGATGCGAGTGACTTTTGCTTTTGTCCTGACGCTTCTGTCACTCCTTGCCTATGGAAACGCTCGGGCCGGCGAGCGGGAGCAATTCACCGTTGCGACGGCTGCCGGCAATGTTCTGATCGAAGGTTTTGCCAGTAGTTCAGATAGGTCACGTCCGGCCGTCATCATTCTGAGCGGCAGCAAAGGCTTTGCCTCGCCCGCCTATGATGACCTTGGACGCAGCTTCGATACGGCCGGTATCGACGCTTATCTTGTTCACCTGCTTTCACCCGCCGATGAGCAGGCTATCGTCAGCGCCGACAGCGCACGCGCGCGCATCAACTACTATGTGGCGCGCCGGCCAGATTGGATCGAAACGACCCGCAAGGTGGTTTCCTATTTCAAAAGCCGGCCGCATCATACTGGGCGGGTTGGCGTGCTCGGCATATCGCTTGGAGCGCAAACCGCTGCTGCCGCTTCGGCTGACACCACCGATATCAGTGCGCTTGTACTTGTCGACGGCGCCTTCCCGGAGGGCTATTCGAGGCCTGTGCGCTCCTTGCCGCCACTGCTCATCGTTTGGGGTGACGCCGATCGCACTTTCCCCGTCTCGACAGCACAAAAACTGCGCCAGGTGGCCCAAGGCGTGGGTGGGCCTGTCAGCCTCGACGTCCACAAGGGCGGTGCGCATGACTTCTTTCTGAAGCCGGGGGCGCAAGCGACTGCGGCTCATCGGGGCGTCATTGATTTCTTCCTATCGCAGCTGTCGAAGTGACCTTCGCGGATGCCGCAGGGCGTATGCCCGTGAAAGGCTGCGACGAATTGGTGGAGTGCAATAGATGTGCTTTGGTTGTGCAAGCTGATACCGTTGAAGCGCTCAACTTGAGCGCTTCAACCACTCTTGAACGACCCATACATCTCCATCGTCAAACTCGTGGCCGGCAGGAACCGTTGCAAGTTCGACCTTGGCGCCGCCATCGCGGAGCCGTTCGGCGAGCGGCTGAGCGTATGGGCCGTACAGGTCCTTCTCACCGGCAATCACAAGCACCTCGACATCGGACATATCAACTACCGGCGGATTTTCGAGCGTAGCCATGGAGCGCAGCAGCACAGCCCGGCGGATGAGATGCGGGTGCAGCGACAGCATGGCGTTCAGCAGATTGGCGCCGTTCGAATAACCGATATAGACGATGCGATCTGGATCGATCCCGTAGGCATGCACTGCGCCATCGATAAAGGCGGCAAAGGCTTCGGCTTCGCTGGCGATATCGGCCTGATCGAACGTCATCGGCCCATTGCGGCGGAACCAACGTGGCGCACCTTCCTCGAGCGCGCGGCCGCGCACGCTAAGCAAGGTCGCGTCGGGGTCGATCTTGTGACCGAGCGGCAGCATCGTCGTTTCGTTGGCACCGGAGCCATGCAGCAGGACAAAGACATTGCCGTTCGGCTGCTCCGGCGTGAAGAAGCGATGGATGAAGGGCAGATCGCGATAGATGACGCGCGGTTCGCCGGGCATGGAGAACTGCGGCAGGATCACGTTCAGCTCAGCCAAAAGCTTCGGGCTGTCGCCGGGGGCGAAGAGGCGCGTGCCAAGCGTTGCCTCGTCCTCGTCGATCAACATGCCGGGTGCATCCGTCGCGAGTTCGAACAGGATGCGGCCGGGCTCGCGCACGTAGAGCGAGCGGAAATATTTGCGGTCATGCATCGTCGTTGGCCCGGAATCGATTGCCTGTAGCGCGGTATGGACCGACTGCAATTCCCCGTCGTCGCTGGCGCGAAAGGCGACGTGATCGACCGTGCCCGTGCCCGGAGCACTGGCCCAGAAGCCGCGTGCATCGCGAATGTCGAGGATATCGCCCGATACGGAGATGAGCCGGCTGATCGCTCCGCTGGTGGCAAGCCGCCGGTAGTCGAAATGATCGACCAAAATCGCCCGCGTCTCCTCGGGCGTTTCGCTGAATAGCGTCGCGCCGCGGATGCGGCGGATCGCATGCTCCTGCGGAATGGTATCGCTCGTCCATGGAGCCGGTGCCTGCAGAGCATTGGTCCCCACAAGCTTGACGATGACGCCGTCCGGATCCTTCAGCCGCAGGACAGGTTCGCCGAATTCCTCGGAGGGACCTTCCGGCTTGAGACCGGCGCTTAACGCACGCGTCAGCCAGAAGCCGATACTGGCCGGATCGATGGCAAGCGAGATTTCGCCCACCTGACCGACGCCGGCGCGGCCGGGCGAACCGTCTTCCCAGACGAGAAAGGTAACCAGCGAGCCGGGCGATCCCGTGGCGTCGCCATAGATGAGATGAAGCTGCGTGGCGTCCTCGAAGCCGCCGGTGCGCTTGACGAGACGCAGGCCGAGGAAGCCGACGTAGAAATCGACATTCGCCTGGACCTTGCGGGTGATCAGCGTGATGTGATGGATGCCGGCGACCATGGGATGCTCCAGACTGTTATTTCGTTCTGGTCGCTATTTAGGACGCAGCCACTGTTCAATGCAATGCGCTGTCCGTGGAGGCACTGTTCACAAAAGATGCTATTGCCTGGGTTTGCCAGCGGCGAGCCTCAATGCTCGCCGAGGCTGTCTTCGGGCGGTTTGCGGCGATGGCCGCTGATCTCGGAGCCGGCGGTGCGTGAGAAGCTGGCGTTCCAGATGACTGCTAGCAGCGCGATGGCGGTGACGACGATGAAGGCGACGGAGAAATCGATCATCTGGGCTTTCTCAGCGCCGCGGAATTGCATCGAGCCATGTAAAGCAAGGGCGGCGACGCAAATGCCGAGGGACAGCATCAGCTGCTGGAAGGTCGAGTAGAAGCTGGTTGCAATGCTCATGCGGTCACGTTCGATCTCGTCATAGGCGATCGTGTTGTAGGCCGTGAACTGGAACGACATGAAGAAGCCGCAGAAGAACAGGATCACGAAGATGACGGGCAACGGCCAGTCCGGCTTGAAGATGGCGCACATGCCATAGCCGAGCGTGCCGATCAGGCCGAAGATGATAAGGGCGTTCCGGAAGCCGAGTGTACGCAGGATGCGAACTTGGAAAGGCTTCATCACCATGGAGCCGAGCGCGGTTGCAATGGCGATCTGGCCGGCGGCGGCGGCCGAAAGGCCGAAGCCGAGCTGCAGCATCAGCGGGATCAGGAAGGGATGGGCGCCCTGACTGATGCGCGTCAGTGAACCGGCAATGACGGAAGTGCGGAATGTCGGCACCTTCATCAAAGAGAAGTCCATGATCGGCGATGGATGCTTGCGGGCATGGCGCAGATAGGCGATGCCGAAGAGCAGGCCGATGGAGATCAGGAAGACGGCAAGGTAGCCTTCGCCCTCGCGGCTCGACATTTCGAAGCCGAAGAGCAACGAGCCGAGCGAAATCCCCGAGAGAATGAAGCCTGATAGATCGAAGCGGCCGGTGCGAGGACCCTTTACCTCCTCGATGAACATGCTCACGAGGATGAAGCCGATGATACCGATCGGCACGTTGATGTAGAAGATCCAACGCCAGTCGAGGTAGGTGACGAACAGGCCGCCGACCGGCGGGCCGAGGATAGGGCCGACGAGCGCCGGGATCAGCAGCCAGGACATGGCGTTGACCATGTCCTTGCGTGCGACGCTGCGCATCAGCACGAGACGGCCGATCGGTAGCATCATGGCGCCGCCGAGACCCTGCAGAAGCCGGGCAAGGACAAGGAAGAAGAGGTTTGGCGCCTGTGCGCAGAGAAGCGAGCCAAGAACGAAAACCGCGATGGCGGATCGGAAGACGGTGCGCGACCCGAAGCGGTCTGCGATGGCGCCGCTCGCAGGAATGAAGATTGCGAGGCTGAGGAGGTAGGATGTCAGCGAGATACTCATGGCCGGCGCGCTGACGCCGAAGTCTCTCGCCATGGTCGGAAGGGCTGTTGCGAGCACGGTCGCGTCAAGCTGTTCCATGAACATCGCACTTGCTACGATAAGTGCTACTACACGAAAATTCGGTGCGGCCCGCCGGGTGGGGGCGGCCTGGAATATCTGGTCCGACATTGTCGGGGATCGCTCTCGATGGTGCGGAGGGGTCCTAAGACAGAACCGCAAGTCTGGTCATGGCGCGAAGGCCTATTTGAACGGCGGCTTGTATACTCCCGCTTGCGTGCGATTACCATATGAGAAATCGCAAATCTGATTGATGGGATGAAAAAAATGACGCGCATGCAGGGGCAAACGGCATCAAATGAACGTGAGGTGAATGAATAGGCGCGATATCGCGCCGAAATGCTCACGCTTGGTTTTTTCGCGTAAGATAATGTGCGCGTTTTGGCGGCCGGCTGGCCTAAAGAAGACCGGCGCCGACGATGGCGGCACCGGTCTGATTTATCGGTATTGAGGGGTAGCAATCAATAGCCAGCTGCCAACCCGGAGCCGGCGCGACTGTCTATGGCGCCGTTGTAGCGGGCGCCTCCGCCCTTGGCGATGTCGCTGAGGCTCTTGCCGCCGACAAGGATGCCTGCTGCCTGGCCCCAGATCGGCCAGCTATTGTCGACCTGAACCGTGTAGCCCATGCCGGTCAAAAGCTTGATCGTATCGGGCGAGAGCGCACGCGGCTCCATATAGACCTTGTCCGGCAGCCATTGGTGATGGATGCGCGGCGCGTCGATCGCTTCCTGAATATTCATGCCGAAATCAATGACGTTGATGATCGCTTCGAGCGTGATGGTGATGATGCGCGAGCCACCGGGGCTGCCGATCACCATGAAGGGCTTGCCGTCCTTGGCGATGATCGTCGGGCTCATGGAGGACAGCGGCGTCTTCTTCGGCTGGATGGCATTGGCTTCGCCCTGCACCAGGCCGTAAAGGTTGGGCACGCCGGGCTTGGAGGTGAAATCGTCCATCTCGTTGTTCAAGAGGATGCCCGTGCCGGGCGCGACGACGCCGGCGCCGAACGAGCCGTTCAGCGTATAGGTGACGGCGACGGCATTGCCGTCATTGTCGATGATCGAATAATGCGTCGTCTCGTGGCTTTCGCCGAGGCCCTTCGGCATCAGATCCTTGGAAACGCCAGCCTTATAGGGCGAGATGCCGTCGCGGATCTTCTGGGCATAGGCCTTGTCCAGCAGCTTGCTGACAGGATTGTCGACGAAGTCGGGGTCGCCAAGCGCCGAGTTGCGGTCGACATAGGCGTAGCGCATGGCTTCGACCATGTAATGCACCGTGTCTGCCGAGGCGTAACCAGTATAGGAGAGCGGATAGCCTTCCAGCACATTGAGGATTTCGCAGATGATAACACCGCCCGACGAGGGCGGTGGCGAGGAAACGATCTCATAGCCACGATAATTGCATTTCACGGGCTCGAGTTCGCGAACCTTGTATTGTTCGAAATCCTGGTTTGCGAGAATGCCGCCCCTGTCCTGGCTTGCCTTGACGATGGCATTGGCGACAGGTCCCTTGTAGAAGCCGTCCGGCCCCTGATCCGAAATGCCTGATAGGGCGTTGGCGAGATCCGGCTGTATCAGCTTGTCGCCCGTCGCGAAGGGTTTTCCATCCGCTTTGGTGAAGATCGCTGCGGTGGCCGGATCGCGCGACAGCCACGCCTTGCCCTCATTCAGCTCGGCGGCATCAGCCTGGTTCAGCGTGAAGCCTTCCTTGGCGTAGCGAATGGCTGGCGCCATCAGATCCTGGCGGGATTTCGTGCCGTATTTCTCGCGCGCGGTCTCGAAGCCCATGACCGAGCCGGGGACGCCGACGGCGAGATAGCCATCCGTGCTTGCGCCTTTGACGATATTGCCCTTGTCGTCGAGATACATGCCCTTGGTAGCGGCCAGCGGCGCGCGCTCGCGGAAATCCAGGAAGGTCGTCTTTCCGTCGCGCATGCGGATGGTCATGAAACCGCCGCCGCCGATATTGCCGGCTGTGGGATAAACGACGGCCAGCGCATAGCCGACTGCAACGGCTGCATCGACGGCATTGCCGCCATTTTTCAGCACCTCGACGCCGACATCGGTGGCGAGATGCTGAGCCGTGACTACCATGCCATGCTCTGCCTCGACCGGTGGCGGCGCGGCAGCTCTGGCGGTGACGGAAAAGAGAGCAAATGTGACCAGGGTTACCGACGAAATCGCCCGCTGGCGGAAGTGGCGCATGATGAATGTGTCTCCCATTATTATCTTGGTGGAAATCGCCCTGAGATGACATGGTGTCACGCGCGAAAATGGCGATATCCGCTGTCACAATTTTTTAACGGAGCGATCGGGCCACAGGCCGGAATCCGAAGCACTATGTCTTTCGTGCACTACTGCGAATAATTTCGACCTTCTCACCGCGCAGAAGCGTGCTTCGCACTTGCAAGATTTATTTTATTAGTTGAGCCTATTTTAGATTTTTGCTTGTCGAGGCGAGTATTGCGTGGAGGGTAATCATGGCCGTGACGAAGCTCGATCAATGGAAGAGCGAGCGCAGGATCAAGACGAGGCCGTTGATCGTCGGCGAAAGGACGCATGTCGTCGAAATCGAGTGCGATCATTGCAGCCGGCATTTCCTCCGGTGGGTATCGACTGCAGCCGCCTATTGGCGCTGTGACGATTGCACCGCCATCGTCTAAGTCACGACCGCTTCCGATGGTTACACGATCAGGATGGCGCGAAAGTCGTTGACGTTCGTTCCGGTCGGACCGGGAACGAAGAGATCGCCGATCGCGTTGAAGGCTGTCCAGGCATCATTGTTTGTGAGCATTTCGGCCGGCGCCATTCCCGCCTCGCGCAGTCGCGCCACCGTACCCGCATCGGCAAAGGCGCCGGCATTGTCTTCGCTGCCGTCGATACCATCCGTGTCGGCGGCCATGGCATAAATCCCGGTGTGGCGGTCGATGTCGATCGCCAGCGACAGCAGGAATTCCGAGTTTCGCCCGCCCTTACCCCTGCCTTTCAGCGTCACCGTCGTTTCTCCGCCGGACAAAAGCACGATCGGCTTGGCGAAGGGACGGTTGCGATGAAGCACTTCGCGGGCGATGGCGGCATGTACATGCGCGGCCTCGCGCGCTTCGCCCTCGATGGCATCGGAGAGTATGGCGGCTTCGATACCGGCAGCACGCGCCACCTCGGCAGCGGCCTCCAGAGAGACGCCGGCGGATGCAATGAGATGGACCTCATTGCCGGCAAAGCGCGGATCGTCCGGGCGGGGAGCATCGGCTTCGGTTTTCTCGATATGGGCGAGAACGGCCGCAGGCAGTTCGATGCGGTAGAGGCGGATAAGGTCGAGCGCGTCGGCGCGCGTGCCCGCACCCGGAACGGTGGGGCCGGAGGCCACCAAAGCAGGATCGTCGCCGGGGATATCCGAAACGACGAGAGAGACGACCTTGGCAGGATGGGCAGCGGCTGCCAGGCGGCCTCCCTTGATGGTCGACAGGTGCTTGCGAATGACATTCATTGCCGAAATCGGTGCGCCTGAGGCAAGCAGCGCCTTGTTGACGGCGATCTCGTCCGCAAGGCTCAGCGCACCGGCCGGCGAGGGCAGCAGCGCCGAGCCACCGCCTGATATCAGGGCGATCACCAGATCATCCTCCGTCAGGCCCTCGACGAGTTTCAACAATCGGCGGGAGGCAACGAGACCTGCTTCATCCGGCACCGGATGGGCAGCTTCGATAATCTCGATCTGGCGGCAGGGGGCGGAAAAGCCATATCGCGTCACCACCAGACCTTCCAGCGGACCATCCCAGCATTGTTCCAGCGCGGCCGCCATCTGGGCTGAACCCTTGCCGGCACCGATGACGATCGTCCGGCCCTTCGGCTTTTTCGGCAGATGCGCACGGATGCCGGTCAGCGGATCGGCGGCGCGAACGGCGGCATCGAACAGCGAGGTCAGGAAGGCGCGGGGATCGGAAACGGTCATGTCGAACTGCCTGTCTGCTAGAGCGTTTGTACGCAATTCCGGACGGAAAACCGCTACGCACTTTTCCTGGAATTGCTCTAAGAGCCTGTAACCATTTGGTGGCTTAACTGGCTGGAAGACGCAAGGGGCGGGAACTGCAATTGTGTCCCGCGCGATGAATCCCTATGTAGAGGGAGAGAGTTTCCCGCTTTTATTTCAAGGATTTTCGACATGGCCGAACTGAAAGTGAAGACGAGGCAGACGGGTGCTACCGCCACGGTCGGCCGCACTGGTTTTCCGCATGTGACCTCGGTGACGGGCGGCGAGATCGACATCGTGACCTCACCGTCGCAGCCCGGTTTCAACCCGCTCGATCTGCTCTATTCTTCGCTGTCGGCCTGCCTGGTTCTTAGCGCCCGCATGGCGGCGAGCAGCCTCGGCGTGCTCGACAAGCTTACCGAAGTCACCGCTGTCGTCACAGGCGAAAAGGCCACAGAAGGCCTGTCCCGCGTCGAGAAATTCAACATCGCCTTCACCATCAAGGGCGATTTCGGCGATGAAATCCGCAACGCGATCGCGCACGCCGCCGAGGATGAGATCTGCACGGTGAGCAACACGATCCGCGGCAATCCGCAGTTTTCGACGACGATTTCTGGGTGAGTTTTGGATTGGGTGGTGAAAGCCCCTCATCCGCCCTGTCGGGCACCTTCTCCCCGTTTTGACGGGGAGAAGGGGATAGCTGCACCAGCGCCGTCCCTCTTTTGCTGCAGAGTTAAGCGAGTTACCGGAATAGTCCCCTCTCCCCGCGTGCGGGGAGAGGGCTAGGGTGAGGGGCTACTTCGTCACTTCGCCGGAAACTCAAATCCTTCAAGATAAGGCCCAAGCTCTGGATCGATATCCACCTTCACGGCATTGTTGTAGATCGCCGTCGCGATCATGATGCCGGCGAAAGCCACGAGATTCGCGAGCGTCGGCTCGTCGTAGCGCGCCTTCAACCGCGTCCAGATTTCTTCGGGAATCGCGTTCGAATCCCTGACGATCGCCTTGCCGAATTCGATCAGCAGGGCTTCGTCTTCTGTCGGGACGATCGCTTCCGGCGTCAGGCCGGCATTGATGAGTGCCCGCCGGAAGAAACCGACCGGGATGATCGAGCGGCATTCGATCGCGATGGCATGGCAAAGCAGCCAGACGGCGCGATCGTCGAGCGCCGGGCGCAGCTCTTCGCGCAGGGGAAACCATTCCGCATAGATCCGATGCGCGACAGGCGAGTGCAGCAATGTCCGCTTCATGTTGGTCATGCGGCCGCGCAGTTGTACTTCGCGATCGTGCTCGGCGCGCACGGCGTCGGAAGCGGTCTCATAGTCGATCGGCGTGATATGGCTCATGTCAGTCTCTTTTACTGGGCTCTCTTACTGCGCGGCGTCGGCGGCAGCCTTGAAGAAGCGGTTTTCCGGGCGCGGCAGGCCGAGGTGTTCGCGCAATGTCGTGCCTTCGTAGTCGCGACGGAAGATGCCGCGGCGCTGCAGCTCTGGAACAACGCGGGTGGTCACGTCAAGCAGACCTTGAGGCAGGAAGGGGAAGACGACGTTGAAACCGTCGGAGCCTTCCTCATGCAGCCACCGTTCCATCTCGTCGGCAATGCTCTCAGGCGTGCCGACGAAGGCGAGGCCGGCATAGCCGCCGAGACGCTGGGCAAGCTGGCGTACGGTGAGTTTTTCGGCTTCGGCAAGCGCGATGACGCGTTCGCGGCCGCTCTTGCTGGCATTGGTCTCCGGAATCTCTGGCAGCGGGCCGTCCGGATCGAATTTGGATGCATCGTGTCCCAGCGCGATCGATAGGGATGCAATCGCGCTATCGTAATGCACGAGGCTGTCGAGCTTTGCTCGTTTCGCCTTCGCTTCCTCGATCGTGTCGCCGACGACGATGAAGGCGGCGGGCAGGATCTTCAGATGATCCGGGTTGCGGCCGATCGCCTTCATTCGTCCCTTGATATCGGCGAAGATCGACTTGCCGTCCGCCAAATTGCGGGGCGCTGCGAAGACCGCTTCTGCGGTTTCGGCGGCGAGCTGGCGGCCGGCATCCGATTGCCCGGCCTGCACGATCACGGGCCAGCCCTGCGGCGGGCGGGCGATGTTGAGCGGGCCGCGAACACTCAGTTCCTCGCCCTTGTGCCCAAGCACATGCATCCGCTCCGGATCGAAGAAGATGCCGCTTTCGGCGTCGTGGAGGAAAGCGTCATCGGCAAAACTGTCCCAGAGGCCGGTGACGACATCGTAGAATTCGCGGGCGCGATGGTAGCGCTCGCCATGTTCCATATGCTCTTCCAGGCCGAAATTGAGGGCGGCATCGGGATTGGAGGTGGTGACGATGTTCCAGCCGGCACGACCGCCGCTGATGTGGTCGAGCGAGGCGAAGCGGCGGGCGATATGATAGGGCAGGTCGAAGGTGGTGGAGGCGGTGGCGACGAGGCCGATCCGGTCGGTGACGGCAGCGAGCGCCGAAAGCAGGGTGAAGGGCTCGAAGGAGGTCACGGTGTGGCTGCGCTTCAGAGCCTCGATCGGCATATTGAGGACAGCCAGGTGATCGGCCATGAAGAAGGCGTCGAATTTCGCCTTTTCCAGTTCCTGCGCGAAGCTCTTGATATGCTGGAAATTGAAGTTGGCGTCCGGATAGGCGCCAGGATAACGCCAGGCACCGGTATGCAGGCTGACGGGACGCATGAAGGCCCCGAGCTTCAATTGCTTCTGTTCGGTCATCGGCTCTCTCTCGAAAATCGTCAGGCTGTCACGACGTCCAAACGGCATCGCCAGCGCAATGATGCATTACGACGTAGGCGTGCCGGCCGCACATTCAAAGAGCCGATTTCGTTTATTTGATCGCTTTCGCAGAATATTCATCCGGCCAGCATTTCCGGGCTGTTCTGCCTGGCGAAAACCTTGGTGAGCCAATCTATGAACACCCGAACCCGTGGCGAAAGCTGGCGGCTGCGCGGATAGAGCATCGAGACAGGCGTTTGCGTCGGCGGATAGTCCTGAAGAACATGCAGCAGCTCACGTGATCGCAATGCTTCCTCGGCGTGGTAGCGCGGGACCTGGATCAGGCCGAGGCCGAGCTTGGCGGCGGCGAAATAGCTCTCGGCCGCGTTGACGGAAATGGTCGCCGGCAGGGTGATTTCGCGCACGGCGCCGTCGATCTGGAATTCCAGCGGCAGCAGCCCGCCCGTTGCGGACGAACGGAACCCGACCATGCGATGGCCGTCGAGTGTGTCGGGATGGGCTGGCATGCCGAAACGTTCAATATAGGTAGGTGCCGCCAGCGTCACTTCCTCCAGCATGGCAACGCGGCGGCCGATCATGTCGCTATCCTGCAGCGTGCCGACGCGCAACACGCAGTCGATCCCCTCGCGGATGAGATCGACGAACCGGTCGCCCTCGGTGATCTGCAATTCGATATCGGGGTAGGTTTCGAGGAAGGACGGCAGATTCGGCAGGACGAAATGCCGGGCGAGCGTTCCATGCACGTCGACGCGCAGCACACCCTTCGGCTTCGCACCGGCAAAGGCGCCTTCGGCATCCTCGATATCCGAAAGGATACGCAGGCAGCGCTGGTAATAGGCCTCGCCGTCGAGCGTCGGGCTGACATGCCGCGTCGTTCGCTGCAGCAGGCGTATGCCGAGCCGAGACTCGAGCTGCTTGATGGCATCCGTCACCGTCGAGCGGGGTAGGCCGGTATCCTCAGCCGCCAAGGTGAAGCTGCGCCGCTCCACGACCCGACAGAACACGCGCATGGCATCGAACCGGTCCATATTATTTGTTCGCCAATTTCGGATAGTGATGCCGATTAATGGCCGATTATCCGCCCCGTGAAAAGGGGCATCTTCTCCTCATCGAAACGCGCTGCGGCGCAACCCAACGAAGGATGAGGAAAATGAGCAGCAATTCCAAAAAGGTAGCGATCGTCACCGGCGCATCCCGCGGCATTGGCGCCGCGATCGCCGAGCGCCTGGTCGAGGATGGCTTCACCGTCGTCATCAACTATTCCGGCAGCGAGGCCGCCGCCGAGGAACTGGCCCGCAAGATCGAGGAAAAGGGCGGCAAGGCGCTGACGGCGAAAGCCGATGTTTCCGATGTCGAGGCCGTGCGTCGCATGTTCGATGCGGCCGAAGCAGCCTTCGGCGGCGTCGACGTCCTCGTCAACAATGCCGGCATCATGCAGCTTGCCAAGATTGCCGATGCTGACGACGCACATTTCGACCGTCACATCGCGATCAACCTCAAGGGTACGTTCAACACCCTGCGCGAAGCCGGCAAGCGCCTGCGCGACGGCGGCCGCATCGTCAACTTCTCGACCAGCATCGTCGGCCTCAAGCTCGAAACCTATGGCGTCTATGCTGCGACGAAGGCGGCGGTCGAGCTCATGACCGGCATCATGGCGAAGGAGATGCGCGGCCGCTCGATCACGGTCAATGCGGTTGCTCCCGGCCCGACGGCCACGGATCTGTTCCTGAACGGCAAGAGCGATGAGCTCATCGACCGCATGGCTAAAATGAACCCGCTGGAGCGTCTGGGCACGCCGCAGGATATCGCCGCTGCCGTCTCCTTCCTCGTCGGCCCGGACGGCGGCTGGATCAACGGTCAGACGCTGCGCGCCAATGGCGGCATGATCTGAGCCAACGAGGCGGCAGGTAGTACCTGCCGCCGACCTCCCATCGCATCAATCGTCAACAACGGCCAATCCAGTAAAGGAACACGACCATGAGCAAGCAGGTCATCGTAATCACTGGCGCGTCGAGCGGTTTCGGCGCTCTGACGGCACGCGCTCTCGCCAAGGCAGGGCATACGGTCTATGCGGGCATTCGCGAAACCAAGGGGCGCAATGCGGCGCAGGTCGAGGCGGCAGCGGCATTTGCAAAGGAGAACGGCGTCGATCTTAGAACCGTCGAGCTCGATGTCGCATCGGATGCGTCGGTGGAGGCTGGCATTGCCGCCGTCATCGCCGAGCAGGGCCGCATCGACACTATCATCCACAATGCCGGCCATATGTCCTTCGGCCCGGCCGAGGCCTTCACGCCGGAGCAGTTCGCTGAACTCTACGACATCAACGTGCTCAGCACCCAGCGCGTCAATTGCGCCGTGCTGCCCCACATGCGCAGGCAAGGGAAGGGGCTGGTCGTGTGGGTCTCCTCGTCCAGCACGCGCGGCGGCACGCCGCCCTACCTCTCGCCTTATTTCGCAGCCAAGGCCGCCATGGACTCGCTTGCCGTTTCCTATGCGTCCGAGCTGACCCGCTGGGGCATCGAGACCGCCATCATCGTTCCCGGCGCCTTCACGAAGGGCACGAACCACTTTGCCCATTCCGGCTCACCGGCCGACAAGGTGCGCGCCGCCGAATATGACAACGGTCCCTATGCCGGCGTTCCCGACCTGGCGTTGAAGGGGCTGGCCTCGCTGGAACCGGCCGATGCCGATGCAGCCTCGGTTGCCGCCGCAATCGTCGATGTCATCGATATGCCGTTTGGCACTCGGCCATTCCGTACCCATATAGATCCTTCAGAGGATGGCGCAGAGATCGTCAACGGTGTTGCCGACCGGGTTCGCGCAGAGCTCTTCCGGCGCATCGGTCTGGAGGATCTCTTGAAGCCACACGCAAAGGCCTGAGGCTCGCGCTCGTCCCTCGAACGTGTCAAATCGCCGCTTCTGTGCCACAGAAGCGGCGATCTCTTGCGTGCATCAGGGCTATTTTGCGTTGTACAGCATTCCAAGCCTTAGATTTTCGTACTAAAGCGATTCCTTCAGAGGGTCGGGAGATATCCATGGACGCGAAGGACATTGGCGAAATTGCCAGCTGGCTCATGCAGGCCGGCCTCAAGGGTATGACGGAAGTCGATATCCTCTCGGGTTTCTGCGAGCAGTGCTGTCTGCATGGCCTCAAGCTTGATCGGGCCATGGCGCTGATGGATACGCTGCACCCGGTCTATGAGGGCCGTGCCTTCCGCTGGGACGGCAATCAGGTGATCGAGCGCGAGTTCGAATATGGCCCGTCTCATCAGGGGATCGCCTCCGAAAACTGGCAGCGTTCCGCCTTCTATCACATGCTGACGACCGGTGACGACGAGGTGCGCCGGCGGATCGGCTTCGGAGAACCGACGGATTTCTACGGGCTCGACACGCTGCTGGCTGACGGCCACACCGACTACATCGCCATGATCCACCGTTTCGAAGAGGGCGGTACGATCGGTGAGATGGATTGCTTCTATTCCAACTTTGCCACGGCAGCCGAAGTGGGTTTCCCGGAGGAGGATTTACGCGTGCTGCACAAGCTGACGCCGGCGCTGGCGTTGGCAATTAAATGTACTGGCATGAGCCGCATCGCCCGTACCATTGCCGAAGTCTATCTCGGCGAGGATGCGGCTCGACATGTGCTTGAAGGCAAGATAACCCGAGGTAAGACGGAGCGTATCTCGGCTGCCCTCTGGTTTTCCGATCTCGCCAACTACACGCGCATCTCGGATACGGCGGAGCCGGACGAAATCATCCCGATGTTGAATGCTTATGCGGATGCAGTCATCTCCTCGATCCACGAGGCGGGCGGCAATGTGTTGAAGCTGATCGGCGACGGTACGCTGGCGATCTTCAAGGCCCGGAATTCCGCCGATGCCTGTGCTGCTGCGCTGATGGCGGAATCGCTGCTGCGTCAACGGCTGCGCGATCTCAATTCGCAGCGTCAGATCGAAGGCAGGCCCGTGACCGAGGTCTATCTCGGCCTGCACATCGGCGATGTCTTCTATGGCAATATCGGCAGTATGGACCGGCTGGATTTCACCGTCATCGGTCCTGCGGTCAACGAGGTCAGCCGCATCGCCTCGATGTGCCGGTCGGCCGACCGCAACATTCTGATGTCGGCGAATTTCGTCGAGGCATTGTCAGGTCAGCAGAGCAATGATCTTGTCTCCGTCGGCCGTTACGCGCTGCGCGGCGTCAAGCGGCCGCAGGAACTGTTTACACTGCTCTCTTCGGCCGCCTGATAGTCTGAGCAGCCGTTTTCAGCGACGTCCTGCTGCAAACATCGGTCCGCCCTTGCTTGAGGGGAAGCCATAACCGTTGATCATGACGAGGTCGATATCGCTCGCGCGTGCGGCGATGCCTCGCGAAAGCAGGGCGCTGCCTTCATCGACCATGGCCTTCAGCAGGCGGCTGACGATTTCGTCTGCGGTGAAGCGCTTCGGCACGATGTCCTTCTCGGCGCGGGCGGCGTCGATCATCTCGGTCACCGTTGGATCGACGGTACGCTTGCCGTCGGGATAGGCGTACCAGCCAAGGCCGGTCTTCTGGCCGAAGCGGCCGGCTTCGCAGAGCCGGTCGGCGATGACGACGTAGCGCTCGGCCGGATCGCGGGTTGCGGCCTGCCGTTTGCGGCGCGCCCAGGCGATTTCCAGACCCGCCATGTCGAAGACGGCGAACGGCCCCATCGGAAAGCCATAGGCTTCCAGAGCTGCATCGATCTCCTGCGGTAACGCGCCATCCTCGACCATGTATTCCGCCTCGCGGCGATAGGCGGAGAAGATGCTGTTGCCGATGAAGCCTTCCGCGACGCCGGAGACGATCGGCAGCTTGCCGAGCCGTTTTGCGAGGCCAAGAGCTGTTACCAGCACGTCCGGCGCGGTCTCTCTGCAGTTCACCACTTCCAGCAGCCGCATGATATGCGCCGGCGAGAAGAAATGCAGGCCGACAATCCGTTCGGGCCGCTGTGTTGCGGCGGCGATAACATCTGGGTCGAGATAGCTGGTATTGGTCGCAAGGATCGCATCGGCGCGAACGATCGTATCGAGGCGCTGGAACAGTTCGGTCTTGACGGCGAGATCGTCGAAGACAGCTTCGATAATTATGTCGGCCTGCGCCAGTTGCTGCATGTCTGCTGTGACGGTCAACCGGCTCACGCGGTCCTCACGACCGGCAGCGTCGAGACGGCCGGATTGCACGGCCTTGTCGAGCAGACCTGCGATCCGGTCGCGGCCCTTTGCTGCCGCTTCGGCATTCTGCTCGACGCCGATGACGCGGTAGCCGCCGTTGAGTGCTGAGACGGCGATGCCCGAGCCCATCAGGCCGGTGCCGACGATGCCGATGGTTTCGATCTTGCGCGGGGCAACTGCCTCCAGTCCCTCAACCTTGCCGGCGGCGCGCTCCGCGAAAAAGACATGGCGCAATGCTGCGGCCTCTTCGCTGTCGCGAAGCGCGATGAAGGTACGGCGTTCCTCCGCCAGCCCCTCCGACAATGGAGCGGTTGCGGCGAAACGGACGAGACGGACGGCCTCGGCGGGTGCGCGCTGGCCGCGCGCCTTGCGCAATGCGTCCGCTGCGGCCTTGTCGACGGCTTCGAGCGTTTCCGAAGGGACGGACAAAAGGCCGGTACGGCGCAAGCTGGAGGCGTCTATTGCCTTGATATCCGCAAAGGCATCAGGGAGCAAAGTATCGCCCGATACGCCATCGATGATGCCGAGTTTCAGCGCCTCGGCGGCGGATATGATGCGGCCATTGGCGATCATATCGATGGCGGCGGCGATGCCGGTGAGCCGGGGCAGGCGCTGCGTGCCGCCGGCACCCGGCACGATGCCGAGCTTGACTTCGGGAAGGCCGAGCTTCGCAGTCGGCGCGGCAAGGCGGCGATGGCAGGCAAGCGCCACTTCCAGGCCACCACCGAGCGCCACCCCATTGATCGCGGCAACAACCGGCTTCCCAAGGGCTTCGATGCGGGAGATGACATCAGGAAGATGCGGCTCGATCGGCGGCTTGCCGAATTCCTTGATGTCGGCGCCGCCGATGAAGCTGCTGCCTGCTCCGGTCAGGACGACGCCGGCGACATCCACACTCTGTTCGGCATGATCGAACGCGGCCATCAGGCCGGCCCGGACATCCGCCGAGAGCGCGTTGACGGGCGGGTTGTCGATGGTGACGATAAGGATCCCGTCGGCCAGCGCCGCCGAGATGGTGTCCGAAAAGCGCAATGCCGACATGATATGCCCTGCCTGTCCGATGTTATTCCGGGATCACCGCGGTCGCCTGGATCTCGATCTTGGCGCGATCCTCGACGAGAGCGACCACCTGCACCGCAGCCATGGCCGGGAAGTGCCGGCCGATGATCTCGCGATAGGCCTGGCCGAGCCCCTTCAGGTTGCCGAGATATTCCTGCTTGTCGGTGAAATACCAGGTCATCGATGTGATGTGCTTCGGCTCGGCGCCCCCTTCGGCGAGGATGGCGACGACATTCTTCAATGTCTGGCGCACCTGTTCGACGAAATCGTCACTTTCGAATTCGCAGGCGGCATTCCAGCCGATCTGACCGCCGACGAACACCGTGCGGCCCGTCGCCGCTACGCCATTGGCATAGCCGATCGGCTTGGCCCAGCCTTCAGGTTGCAGGATGGTGTGCATCGGTCGTCTCCAGATGAGAGGTCAGCGCAGCGCGGATGTCATCCGGCCATTCCATTGATGTATGCGTATCGAGCGAGGTGGCGACGACACGGTGTCTGGCCGTCCACAGCACATGGCCGTTTGCCGAGACCTGGTGTTGCAGATCGAGCGAAGAGCGGCCGACGCCGTGCACTGAAAGCACGAATTCGAGGTCGTCGCCCTGCAGGCCGGGTTTCACGAAGGTCAGGTCGAGCCGCACGGTGGGGACACCGATGCGGCGGTCGTCGATCAGCTTTCGCCAGGGAAAGCCGATCGAGGCGAAATAGTCTTCCAGCACCCCGACGAGGATGTTCAGATAGGAGGGGAAATAGGCGATCCCGGAGGGATCGCAATCTCCAAAACGCAGGGGTCTGGTGGTCTTGAACGCCAAGGCGGGCCTCAGTTCGAAAAAGCGGCAATGCCGGTGATGGCGCGGCCGAGGATGAGGGCGTGGATATCGTGCGTGCCCTCATAGGTGTTGACCACTTCGAGGTTGACGAGATGGCGCGCAATGCCGAACTCATCCGAGATACCGTTACCACCCAGCATGTCGCGGGCGGCGCGAGCGATATCCAGCGCCTTGCCGCAGCTGTTACGCTTGAGGATGGAGGTGAGTTCCACCGGCGGATGACCTTCTTCCTTCATGCGGCCGAGACGCAGGCAGCCCTGCAGGCCGAGCGTGATCTCGGTCACCATGTCGGCAAGCTTCTTCTGGATCAGCTGGTTGGCGGCAAGGGGGCGGCCGAACTGCTTGCGGTCGAGCACATACTGGCGCGCCTTGGCGTAGCAATCCTCTGCAGCGCCGAGCGCACCCCAGGCAATGCCGAAACGTGCGGAGTTGAGGCAGGTGAACGGACCCTTGAGGCCGGATACGTTCGGCATCAGGTTTTCTTCCGGCACGAAGACATTATCCATCACGACTTCGCCGGTGATAGATGCGCGCAGGCCCACCTTGCCGTGGATGGCGGGGGCGGACAGGCCCTTCCAGCCCTTTTCGAGGATGAAGCCGCGGATGAGGCCATCCTCGGTCTTGGCCCAGACGACGAAGACATCGGCGATCGGTGCGTTCGAGATCCAGGTCTTGGCGCCGGTCAGGCTGTAGCCGCCGTCGACCTTCTTTGCGCGCGTGACCATCGAGCCGGGATCGGAGCCGTGGTTCGGCTCAGTGAGGCCGAAGCAGCCGATCCATTCGCCGGTTGCGAGTTTCGGCAGGTACTTCTGCTTTTGCGCTTCCGAGCCGAAGGTTTCGATCGGCACCATGACGAGCGACGACTGAACGCTCATCATCGAGCGGTAGCCGCTGTCGACGCGTTCGACTTCGCGGGCTATCAGGCCGTAGGCGACATAGCTGAGGCCGGCGCCGCCATATTCCGGGGAGATCGTCGGACCAAGCAAGCCGAGCTCACCCATTTCGCGGAAGATCGCCGGATCGGTCTTTTCGTGGCGGAAAGCATCAAGGACGCGGGGCGCGAGCTTTTCCTGTGCGTAGGAATGCGCGGTATCCAGCACCATGCGTTCGTCGTCGCTCAGCTGCTCGGTCAGCCGGAACGGGTCTGCCCAGTCAAAAATCTCGCGGCTCATGTGCATATCTCCCATCAATTTGTTTTAAGAAGTTCGCGCGCAACGATGAGTTTTTGAACTTCAGTCGCACCTTCATAGATGCGAAGCGCGCGGATCTCCCGATAGAGTTTTTCCGTTATCTCGCCCGATTTCACGCCGCGTCCGCCAAAGAGCTGGACGGCGCGGTCGATGACGCTTTGCGCGGTTTCCGTCGCCGTCATCTTGGCCATGGCCGCCTCGCGCGTCGTCGGCAAGCGCTGCACGTCGCGACGCCAGGCCGCCCGATAGGTGAGCAGTGCCGCCGCGTCGATGCCGGTCGCCATATCGCCGAGGGCGGCCTGCGTCAACTGAAGGTCGGCCAGGGCGGCGCCGAACATCGGACGTGCGCGTGCGTGCGCCAGCGATTCATCCAATGCCCGGCGGGCAAAGCCGAGGCCTGCAGCGGCGACCGAGGCGCGGAAGATATCGAGCGTGCGCATGGCGATCTTGAAGCCTTCGCCAGCTGCGCCGAGACGGCGCGACGCGGGAATGCGGCAGTTCTCAAAACGGATCGTTGCCAGCGGATGCGGCGCGATCACCTCGATGCGTTCGGCAATCGAGAAGCCGGGATCGTCGGCAAAGACGACGAAGGCGGAAATGCCGCGAGTGCCCGGCGCTTCGCCGGTGCGGGCGAAGACCGTGTAGACGTCGGCAATGCCGCCATTGGAAATCCAGGTCTTCTCGCCATCGAGGACATAGTGGTCGCCGTTAAGACGGGCGGCGCAGCTCATCGCGGCCACGTCGGAGCCGGCATCCTTTTCCGACAATGCGAAAGCGGCAAGCCAATCGCCGGAGCGCACCTTGGGCAGAACCGCCGAACGCAGCTCGGGCGAGCCGGAGAGGCCGATCGCGCCGGTTCCAAGCCCCTGCATGGCAAAGGCGAAATCGGCAAGGCCGTCATGCCAGGCGAGCGTTTCGCGGGCGAGGCAGACCATGCGGGAATCGATCAGCGGTTCGCTGTCCGACGAGCCGGTCGCGGCGGTCAGAAGTCCGGCTTCGCCCAGCGCCTTGACCAACTTGCGGCACGCGCCATCGACATCGGCGTGATCGATCGAAGCCATGAGGCCGGACTTTGCGAAGGCATCGACCTCGGCGGCGAAATGGTGATGGCGTTCCTCGAAGAAGGGCCAATCCAGATGATCGCGGGTTGGGCCGGCGAGGCTGCTTGCTGTCGACATCGCCTCAGTCCCCCTGAAATTCCGGGCGGCGCTTGGCGGCGAAGGCTTCGAAGGCACGACGGAAATCCTGCGTCGCCATGCAGATCGCCTGTGCCTGCGCTTCGGATTCGATCATCTCCTCGATGCCCATCGCCCATTCCTGGTTCAGCATCGTCTTGGTCATGCCATGGGCGAACCAGGGACCATCGGCCAGCGAGCGGGCGAGCCTGACCGCTTCAGCTTCCAGATCGGTGCTGGAGTGCAAGCCGTTATAGAAGCCCCAGGCCTGTCCTTCCGCTGCCGTCATCGAGCGGCCGGTAAAGAGAAGCTCGGCGGCGCGGCCCTGGCCGATGATGCGGGGCAGGATGCCGCAGGCGCCCATATCGGCACCGGCCAGACCGACACGGGTGAAGAGGAACGCAGTCTTTGCTTCCGGCGTCGCGAGCCTCAGGTCGGAGGCCATGGCGAGAATTGCGCCGGCGCCGGCGCAGATGCCGTCCACTGCCGTGATGATTGGCTGCGGGCATTTGCGCATCGCCTTGACGAGGTCGCCGGTCATGCGCGTGAAGGCCAGGAGCTCCGGCATCGCCATGCGGGTCAGCGGCTCGATGATCTCGAAGACGTCGCCGCCGGAGGAGAAATTGCCGCCCGCACCTGTCAGCACGATGGCGCGGATATCCGATGCGTAGGCGAGATCGCGGAAGAGATCGCGCAGCTCGGCATAGCTGTCGAAGGTCAGCGGGTTCTTACGCTCCGGGCGGTTCAGGCGGATGGTGGCGACGCGGCCGTCTTCGCTGACATCCCAGAGGAAGTGCTCCGGCTTATAATCCTTGAAGGGCTTCAGGTGTCCCCGCATCGTCATGTCCCGATCGCTCATCGCGTTCAAATCTCCCCACCGGCAACTGCGATTGCCTGCCCATTGATCGATGCCGCGGCCGGTGAGGCGAGCCAAAGCACGGTGTCGGCGACCTCTTCCGGCTTGACGAGCCGTCCCTGCGGATTGGATTTCGTGAACTCGCCGAGTGCCTGCTCGGCCGTGCGCCCGGTCTTGGCGACGATCGTCTCGATCGAGCGCTGGATGATCGGCGTATCGGTAAAACCGGGGCAGACGGCATTGACCGTGATGCCGGTTTTCGCCAGTTCCAGCGCCAGCGAGCGGGTCAGCCCGACGACGCCATGCTTGGCGGCCACGTAAGCCGAGACGTAGCCATATCCCTTCAGACCAGCCGTCGAGGCGATGTTGATGATGCGCGCGCCGTGGCCGCGGGCTTTCAGGTCGGGAAGGGCTGCCTGCGTCACCACGAAAACACCCGTCAGGTCCACCGAGAGGACGTGGTTCCAGGCCTCAAGACTTGTCTTCTCGAAAGGCGCGCTCGGCGCTTCGCCGGCGTTGTTGATGAGAATATCGACGGGGCCGAATTTTTCGCGCGCTTTGGCAAGACCTTGGGCTACGGCTTCGGGGTTGGTGACATCGAAGCCATCGATCACGAAAGCATGCGCGCCGATCTCGGCGGCAACCGCTTCCAGCGGCTCTCTGCGACGACCGGCGAGGCTGACATGCGCACCTTCAGCGGCAAGCGCCCTGGTGATCGCGGCACCAATGCCGCTGCCGGCCCCGGTGACGAGGGCGTGACGGCCGGCGAGTTTGCCCAAAGTCGTCATCTCATCCTCATTTCGCCGGTGCTGCCGTGGCGGCGCGGGCGAGGTTTGTTTCATACTGAGTCTTGCCGGAAAGATATTGCTTCGGCCAGGGAATGGAAGTCAGGCCGATCTTGGCGGCTTCATGCAGCGACCAGGCCGGGTCCGCCAGATGCGGGCGGGCGACGGCGCAGAGATCGGCGCGGCCGGCGGCAATGATCGAATTGGCATGATCGGCCTCGGAGATCGCACCGACTGCAATCGTCGGGATGCCGATTTCGTTGCGGATCTTGTCGGAGAAGGGCGTCTGGAACAGGCGGCCGTAAACGGGCTTTTCCTGCTTGGAGACCTGGCCCGAAGAGCAGTCGATCAGGTCGGCGCCGGCTTCCTTGAACATGCGCGCGAAGATCGCCGCATCTTCCGGCGTGTTGCCGCCGTCTGTCCAGTCATGGCAGGAGAGGCGGATCGAGATCGGCTTGTCCGCCGGCCAGATGGCACGCATCGCATGGAAGATTTCAAGGGGGTACCGGGCGCGGTTTTCATGGCTGCCGCCATACTCGTCGTCGCGCAGATTGGTCAGCGGTGAGAGAAAACTCGACAGCAGATAGCCGTGGGCGCAATGCAGCTCCAGCCAGTCGGCGCCGGTCTCGACCGCCAGCTCCGTCGAACGGATGAAGTCGGCCTTCACGCGCTCCATATCGGCGCGATCCATGGCCTTCGGCACCTGGCTGTTCTTGAGGTAGGGAACTGATGATGCGGAGATCAGCGGCCATTCACCTTCGGCTAATGGCTGGTCGATGCCTTCCCAGGCGAGTTTCGTCGCGCCCTTGCGACCGGCATGGCCGATCTGGATGCCGACCTTGGCGGCACTGCTCGTATGGACGAAGTCGACGAGCCGCTTCCACTGTGCCGCCTGCTCTTCGTTCCAGAGCCCGAGGCAGCCGGGGGTGATGCGGGCGTCCGGCGTGACGCAGGTCATTTCTGCGAAGATCAGGCCGGCGCCGCCGAGGGCGCGCGAGCCGAGATGGATGATGTGGAAATCGTTCATCACACCGTCGGTAGCCGAATACATTGCCATCGGCGAGACGACGATGCGGTTGACGAGCTTGATATCGCGCAGCTGGTAAGGCGTGAACATCGGCGGCAGGCAGCGATCGTTGCCGACGGCAAGGCCGGATTTCTCGGCGAACCAGCGCTCATAGCCTTCGAGCCAGGTCTTGTCGCGCAGCCGCAGATTTTCGTGGCTGATGCGCTGCGAGCGGGTCAGCATCGAATACATGAATTGCGGCGGCTCAAGCGTATCCGCGTAACGGCGGCCGACGACCTCGAACCATTCCATTGCGTTGCGGGCGGCATTCTGGATGCGGGCGACGTCGACGCGGCGGATTTCCTCATAGGTTTCAAGGACCGCCGGAATCTTGTCCTTCTCGTGGCCGTGGATCTGGAATTGCCGGGTCAGTTCGATCGCATCGTCGATGGCGAGCTTGGTGCCGGAGCCGATGGCGAAATGGGCGGTATGGGCTGCATCGCCCATCAGCACGACATGGGAGTTGCCGTTGAAATGGCTCCACTTGCCGCAGATCAGGCGGTTGAAGTTCAACCAGGCCGAGCCACGGATATGGCGGGCGTTGGTCATCAGCGAGGCGCCTTCGAGCACTTCGGAGAACAGGTTTTCGCAGAAGGCGATGGAGCCGTCCTGGTCGATCTTGTCCAGCCCGTGGGCGAGATAGGCTTCTTCCGTCGTCTCGACGATGAAGGTCGAGGTCTTGTCGTCGAACTTGTAGATATGCGCCTGGAACCAGCCGTGATCGGTGCGGCGGAAATCAAAGGTGAAGGCGTCGAACAGCTTGTTGGTACCGAGCCAGATATAGCGGTTCGGCCGGGTGATCATATCCGGCTGGAAGATCTCGGGATAATGATTGCGGATCCTCGAATTGAGGCCGTCCGAACCGATCACGAGATCGGCGTCCGGATAATCGAGATCGGAATTGACGTCGGTTTCGAAGATCAATTCGACATCCAGCGCCTCACAGCGCTTCTGCAGGATGTTCAGAAGCTTCTTGCGGCCGATGCCGACGAAGCCGTGGCCCGATGTGCGCTGGCGCGTGCCCTTGAACAGGACTTCGATATCATCCCAATGGTTGAAGGCGTCTTCTATTTCGGCCGCGCTCTCCGGGTCCCATTCGCGCATCGAAACCATGGTCGCGTCGGAGAAGACGACGCCCCAGCCGAAGGTGTCATAGGGACGGTTGCGCTCGACGACGCGGATCGAATGTTCCGGATGGAGCTTCTTCATCAGAAGCGCGAAGTAGAGCCCTGCGGGGCCGCCGCCGATACAGACGATGCGCATCGCTTTTCCCTCCTCTTCAGGCCGGAGCCGATCTCGAAATCATTTAAACTTAAAATATCTCGTCACGGCCATTCGTCAAGGGTTTTTCCGCCGGCATAGACGGCCGACCGATGGCCACATTACCACGAAAAATGGAAATTATCTTTTTGAATCAATGGAAAATCAAAAATATTTTAGGCTTAAAATTTCTTGCTTGAACATTGACCGCGTCAGTGCGATCTTTTTCGCAACGCTACAGGCGCTGCGGGGGAAACCAGCCATGATGGCGATTTGATCGATAAGAATGTGGGAGCAAGGCAATGCTTGGACCGACCGGTCATACCGATACATTCACGCGAGACAATCTGCCGCCATTCGACGAATGGCCCGAACTGCTGATGGATGGTTTCGACTATCCGGAATGGCTGAATGCCGGGTTCGAACTCAGCGACCGGATGGTCGAAAAGGGGTTCGGCGACAATGTAGCCCTGATCGGCAATGGCCGACGCCGCACCTATAAGGAGCTGGCAGACTGGACCAACCGCATCGCCCATGCGCTCATCGAGAATTTCGGCGTGCAGCCCGGCAATCGCGTTCTCATCCGCTCCGGAAACAACCCCGCCATGATCGCTTGCTGGTTGGCGGTAACAAAGGTCGGTGCCGTTGCGGTCAACACCATGCCGATGCTCAGAGCAGGCGAGCTTTCCAAGGTTATCGACAAGGCGGAAATTTCGTTTGCGCTCTGTGATACAAGGCTGCTGGAGGAACTCGTCACGGCGGCCAAAGATAGTCAGTTCCTGAAGCAGGTCGTCGGCTTCGACGGCACCGCCAATCACGATGCCGAATTGGACCGCATTGCGCTGAATAAGCCGGTTCGTTTTGAGGCGGTCAAAACCGGTCGGGACGATGTGGCGCTGCTCGGCTTTACCTCGGGATCGACGGGCGTGCCGAAGGCGACGATGCACTTCCATCGCGATATCCTGATCATAGCCGATGCTTATGCCAGGGAGGTGCTGCAGGTGACGCCCGATGACGTCTTCATCGGTTCGCCGCCGATCGCCTTCACCTTCGGTCTTGGCGGTCTGGTCGTCTTCCCGCTTCGCTTCGGCGCATCGACGGCCTTGCTGGAAAACGCCTCGCCGAAGAACATGGTCGAGATCATTCAGGAATATGGCGCGACCATCAGCTTCACCGCACCGACGGCCTATCGCGCCATGCTGGCGGCCATGGAGGAGGGGGCGGATCTTTCCTCGCTGCGCATCGCGGTTTCCGCCGGCGAGACGCTGCCGGGGCCGATCTTCGAGGAGTGGACGCGCAAGACGGGCAAGCCGATCCTTGATGGCATCGGTTCGACGGAGATGCTGCATATCTTCATCTCCAACCGACTGTCGGACGCCAAGCCGAAGAGCACGGGCAAGCCGCTGACGGGCTATGAAGCCCGTATCGTCGATGATGAGATGAACGAGGTTCCGCGCGGCACGATCGGCAAGCTTGTCGTTCGCGGCCCGATCGGCTGCCGATATCTCGCCGACCACAGGCAGGCCGACTACGTGCGTAACGGCTGGAACCTGACGGGTGACAGCTTCATTCAGGACGAGGACGGTTACTTCCATTTCGCCGCGCGTTCCGACGACATCATCCTTTCGGCCGGCTACAATATTGCCGGGCCGGAAGTGGAGGCCGCACTTCTCTCCCATGCCGCCGTGCTGGAATGCGCAGTCATCGGCAAGCCGGACGAGGAGCGGGGCCATATCGTGCAGGCGCATGTGGTGTTGGCTGCTGGCGTCATCGGATCGGATCTGCTGGTCAAGGCACTACAGGACCACGTGAAGGCCCTAATCGCACCCTATAAATATCCGCGATCCGTCGTTTTCGTCGAAGCCTTGCCAAAGACGGAGTCGGGCAAGATACAGCGTTTCCGCCTCAAGTAGCGGAAAAGCCTTTTCAGGCGGCATCCTCTTGTCCTGCATCGCGACCGAGCCAGTTTGGGTCGATCTCCGGCAAGGGAATGGCATCGAGCAGCATGCGCGTATAGGCGGAGGCGGGTGCGGTGAAGACGCGCTCGCAATCGCCTTCCTCTTCGACGCGGCCGTGACGCAGGACATAGACGCGGTCGCAGACGGCGCGGATGACCGAGAGGTCGTGGCTGATGAAGGCCATGGACAGGCCGAGATCGCGCGAAAGTTCTTTCAGGAGATTAAGCACCTGCGCCTGGGTCGAGACATCGAGGCCAGAAACGATTTCGTCTGCCAGCACGAAATCCGGCTTCAGCAGGGCAGCCCGGGCGATGCCGATGCGCTGACGCTGGCCGCCGGACAGTTCATGCGGATTGCGGTTGAGACATGCTTGTGGCAGCGTCACCCGCTCGAGGATTTCGGCGACGCTGCGTTCGGCGTCTTTTCGATCCGAAGCGAGTTTGTGCAGAAGCAGCGGCTCGACGAGGATGCGGCGGATGGTGTGGCGTGGATTGAGCGAGGCCATCGGGTCCTGGAAGATCATCTGCATGCGGCGACGCAACGGCCGCATCTCGGCATCCGGCAGATGGGTGACGTCCCTGCCGTCGAAATGGATAGTGCCCGCATTTACATCGATCAGTCGCAACAAGGCGCGGCCGAGCGTCGTCTTGCCCGAGCCGCTCTCACCGACGATACCGATCGTTTCACCGCGGCGGATATCGATATCGACGCCGTGCAGCACCTTGATGCCATGGCCCGGCGGTCCGAAAAGATGCGGCTTGGCGCCGTAGGTCACCTCGATTCCACGAGCTGACAGGAGATTGTCGGAAACACTCATCGGCCGCCCTCCGGAATGCCGATCTCGCGGCGCAGTTGCTCGAAGACGGCTTGTGGAACCGGCGTCAGCCCGGCATCCGGCCGGTCGTAGCGTGGGCCGGCGGCAACGAGCGATTTCGTGTAGATATGTTTGGGGTGGGCGAGCACCTCGCTCGTGCGGCCCGCTTCGATGACCTTGCCAGCGTATAGCAGGGTCACGCTGTCGCAGATCTGCGCGACGACACCGAGATCATGGGTGACGAAGATAACGGCGGTGCCATGTGCTTCCTGCAGGCCGCGGATCAGCCGTAGGATCTGCTTCTGCACGGTAACGTCGAGCGCCGTGGTCGGCTCGTCGGCAACGACCATTTTCGGCTCGAGTGCGAAGGCGGCGGCAATGAGGATGCGCTGCCGCATCCCCCCGGACAATTCATGGGGATAGGCGCGCAGCACGCGTTCGGGATCGCGGATGTGGACTTCTTCCAGCAGTTTCAGCGCCCGCTGGCGGGCGGCGCTCGATGACATGCCTCGTTTCAGCCGCAGGCCGTCTGTCAGTTGCGCCTCGATGCGGCGGCCGGGGTTGAGTGCCGTTTGCGGATCCTGCGGGATCAGCGAGATATCGCTACCCATGATACCGCGCAACTCCTTCGGCGAGAGAGTGAGGAGATCTCGGTCTTCGAACAGGATTGATCCGCTCGTGATACGGACGCTGCGCGGCAGGATGCCGAGCAGGGCCTTTGCGATGGTCGATTTTCCGGCGCCGCTTTCGCCGACGAGCCCGCGCACTTCGCCACGCTCCAGCGTCAGAGAAACGTCGCGCAGGATCGGCGCGCCGCCGTCGCGGTCGGATACGGCGCTGAGGCCGGCAATGGAGAGGAGTGGAGATGTCATCGGCGCATCACCGGATCGAGGGCGCGGCGCAGGCCGTCACCAAGTTGATTGAAGGCAAGCACCGTCGCAAAGAGCGCGATCAGCGGCACGACCAGCACCCACCAGCCCTGATAGATCATCTGCCGCCCCTCGGCGATCATGCCGCCCCAGGTCGGCGTATCGGAGGCGACCGAGAGGCCGACGAAGGACAAGATCGCTTCGACGATGACGGCGATCCCCATTTCCAGGCTGACGAGGGCAATCAGCACCGGCGTCACGTTGGGCAGGATTTCGCTGAAGAGGATTCTGGCCCGCGAAAAGCCGATCGTATGGGCAGCTGTCACATAATCCATCCGCGCCTGCGCCTGCGTTTCCGAGCGCACGACACGACAGAAGCGTGTCCAGTCGATGATGACGATGGCGGCGATGACCGAGTGTACGCCGGAGCCGAAGACGGCGACGAGCAAGATCGACAGCAGCACCGGCGGAAAGGCCATCCAGATATCGACGAGGCGGGAGATCACCTTGTCGATCCAGCCTCCGTACCAGCCGGCGAGGAGGCCGAGCAATGTGCCGATCAATGCCGCAAGCCCGGCCGCGACGAAGGCGACGGTCAGAGCGATGCGCGTGCCGAAGATGGCGCGGGACAGCACATCGCGGCCAAGATCATCCGTGCCCAGCAGGAAGCCGGGGTCGTACCCCTCGATCCATGCCGGCGGTAGGGTGCCGGACATCAGATCCTGCTCCAGCGGGTCCTTCGGCGCGATGTAAGGCGCGAAGATCGCGAGGATCAGGAGGATGAGAATGAAGCCGCCGCCGAAGATCACCTTGGGTTCGGACAGCAGCGCGCGGATGCGTTTCGTCATTCTGGAGGGCGAGCGCGGCATGGCGGGCGAGGTGACGTCAGCCATGGGCGAGCCTCGGATTGAAGGCCGCGACCAGAAGATCGACCGCCAGATTGACGACAATGAAGAGGGCGCCGAAGACCAATACCAATCCTTGGATGAGCGGCAGGTCGCGGTTGATGACGGCGTCGATCGCCATATTGCCGATGCCGGGATAGGCGAAGATGCGTTCGACGATGACGGTGCCGCCGATCAGGAAGGTGAATTGCACGCCGGTCAGCGCGATGGTCGGGCCGACGGCATTGCGCAGCGCTTCCTGCAGCACGAGACGCAGCTCGGACATGCCCTTCAGCTTTGCGAGCAGGATATAGTCCTGCACCATGGCCTCGGAGAGCGCGGCTTTCAGCACGCGGGCGATGATGGCGGCGAGCGGCAGACCGAGCGCCAGAACCGGCATGACCATATGCGCGCAGATATCGGCGAAGATCGCAAAGCGAAGCGTCAGCAAGCTTTCGAGGAGATAGAAGGGGGTCACAAACTGCGCGTCGATGCTCGGATCGATGCGGCCGGAGAGCGGGAAAAGCGGAAAGAGAACGCCGAGGACGAGAACCAGTGCGAGAGCCCAGACGAAATCCGGCACGGCCAGGAAAAGACCGTTCAGGCTGTCAATGACAGGCTCGAAAATCGTGCGGCGCGCAAGCGTGCCGACGATGGCGACGGCGCCGCCGAGCAGAACCGCCAGCGCCAATGCAGCGAAAGCCAGTTCCAGCGTTGCGGGGAGACGCTCTCCCAGCAGGGACAGCACATCCCGTTTCAGGGAGATCGATGTCCCGAAATCCCCCGTCAGAACCGCTTTCAGCCACAGCCAGAATTGCGTGGTCAGACTGGCATCAAGGCCATAGTGGGCGCGGAGTGCTGCGATGTCAGCCGGGCTTGCGCCCGGAGAGATCATCATCGCGATCGGATCGCCCGGCACGACGCGCAGCAGGACGAAGACGATCACCGCCACTCCGAAGAGGGTGACGGCGGCCATGACCAGCCGGTTGAGAATGGAGACTGCTATCATGCGTTATAAGTTCCGATCGCACGGCTATGGCGATAACGAGTCCTAAGCCCCTCATCCGCCCTGCTGAGCGTGTCGAAGGGCGGACACCTTCTCCCCGTTTTGACGGGGAGAAGAGGATAGACGCACCCGCAGCCTTCCTTCCAGCCGCCTTTCCAGACGAGGATACAGAGGTAGTCCCCTCTCCCCGTCAAAACGGGGAGAGGGCTAGGGTGAGGGGCAAGGCTACGCGCTCAAACCCCGCCGCATCAACTCTTCGACACGAGTGTCGGCTGCAGGGCGCCGGAGACGTTCGGCGTGACCTTCAGGCTCGATTTGTAGACGATCGGCTGGGCATATTGCAGCAGCGGGATCACATAGCCTTGTTCGGCGATGTACTTGATCGCAGCCTTCCAGCCGGCAATGCGCTTTGCCTCGTCCTTTTCGACCCAGAGCGGCCCCAGCATGTCGTCGACATCCTTGGTCTTCCAGGCGGAATGCGGCGAGGGGCCGAACATGGCAAAGCCGGTCGACGTCGTCGGATCGCCGATGGCGTTGCCCCAATTATAGAAGGCGGCCGGGCCAAGCTGGTGCGCGGCGCGCAGCTCGTAGTGCTTGGCGATTTCGTAGACTTCGATTTCAGCCTGGATGCCGACCTTGCGCCACATGCCGACGATCGCCTGGATCATCTCATAGTCTTTTGGCTTGAAGCCTCGGGTCGTCTTGATGCCGAATTTCACCGGCTTTTCCGGCGAGTAGCCGCTGGCGGCCAGAAGCTTCTTGGCCTGTTCCGGATCGTAGGGAATCTTGACCGAAGCGTCGTAAGCCTCGTATTCGGGCGCTTCCAGCGTCGACAGGGCGTTGCCATAGCCGCGCAGGAGCCGCTTGATGATCGCTTCCTTGTCGATCGCCATATTGGCGGCGAGGCGGACGTTCTTGTCGAGCATCGGATCGACATTGCTGATGAAGATCATGCCGATGTCGGAGATCGGGGTCGCAACGCCTGATAGCCCTGACTTCTTCTTCAGTCGGTCGAAATCCTCGTAGGGGATTTCCAGCGTCACATCGGACGAGCCGGATTCGATTTCCGCCACACGGCTCGTCGTATCCGGCACGAATTTGAAGATGACGGTGTCGAAGGCCGGCGTGCCGCCGAAATAGTTCGGATTTGCCTTCAGGCGCAGATAGGAATTGCCCTCGTAGGCATCGACCATATAGGGGCCGGTGCCGATCGGCTTCTTCTCGAAGCCTTGCGCCCCCACCTTGGTATAATAGTCTTTCGGCAGGATATAGCCGGTGAGGAAGGCCATCCACTTGAAATAGGTCGGCTCGAAGCGGACGACGTCGCCGGTGATGCGGTTGCCTTCGACCTTGTAATTGTTGGCGGTCGACCAGATGAACTGGATCGGGTTGCCCGTATCCTGCTTGGCGGCGCGCTCCAGCGACCAGACGACATCGTCCGGTGTGAACTTGGAGCCGTCGTGCCAGGTCACGCCTTCGCGGACGTCCATCCAGACCTTGGTCTTGTCGTCGTTCCAGCCCCAGGCCGTCAGCAGGCCCGGCTGGAATTTCAGATCCGGTCCCTGGCCGATATACTGATCGAAGATCGAGCGATAGATCGCCTGGATCGTCGGGTTGACGGCGGACGGACCGGTCGTCGGGTCGAAGGATGGCAGGTTGACGTTGAAGGCAATGGTCAGCGTGCCGGCTTCGGCAGCTTCCACAGGCGTTCTGCCAGCCAGAATCCCAGTCATGAATGCGGCTGCGCCAAGGCTCAGGGCCTCGCGCCGAGTAAGCGTTGTCATGGTCACTCCGTTCCCCTGTTAAGCGACAGAAAAGCGTGACGCTCAACTGCCGCTGGCGATTTATTGTCGGAATGTTTTAATCTTAAAATACATATTTTGGAGCGGCAAGCGCTTTCTCTGGTGCTTCCGCAAAATCCCGGCCTCCATTCCTCGACCGACTTTGCAGGTTCGCACAAATTTTATGCATACACATATATCTAGCTGTTGAACCTATGCAGCGACCAACGATGTCTCACCGTCGCGCAATGTGCTCGTGCAGCCGATATCGCAAACTGCGGCGGTAAAATCGCATAATTGTTCGTTGACAGTTCAAGGAAGTTCAAAATATGATTTTGCAAATGATTTAAAACAAGCCCACAAGGGCAAAGGGGTAACGTCATGGCCGAGCGATCGTTTGCGCGCGAGGTCGAGGATCTGAAGCTCGGGGAAGGTGATATCTTCCGCGGCGAGGGTATTCTCGCGATCACCAAGGCACTTCTACAGTCCGGTGTCTCTTATGTCGGCGGCTATCAGGGCTCGCCGATTTCGCATCTCATGGACGTGCTGGCCGATGCCAAGGACGTGATGCAGGATTTGGGCGTTCATTTCGAGACATCGGCATCGGAAGCGGCTGCCGCCGCCATGCTGTCCGCCTCCGTCATGTATCCGGTGCGCGGCGCCGTTACCTGGAAATCGACGGCCGGCACGAACGTCGCCTCGGATGCACTTTCCAACCTGTCTTCGGGCGGGGTGACGGGCGGCGCGCTCATCATCATCGGCGAGGACTATGGCGAGGGTTCCTCGATCATGCAGGAGCGCAGTCATGCCTATGCGATGAAATCGCAGATGTGGCTGCTCAATCCGCGCCCGAACCTGCCCTCGATCGTTCAGGCGGTTGAGGAAGGGTTCGAGCTTTCGGAAGTATCCAACACGCCGGTCATGCTGCAGGTGGGTATTCGCAGCTGTCATGTGCACGGTCAGTTCGTTGCCAAGGACAACAAGCGGCCTGCCTATACGCTGAAGCAGGCGCTTGAAAATCCGATTCGCGACGTCAATCGCATCGTGCTGCCGCCAGCCTCCTTCATGCACGAGAAGGAGAAGCTGGAGAAGCGCTGGCCGGCGGCGGTCGACTTCATCAGGAAGCGTCAGCTCAACGAGTATTTCGGTCCTTCGGAAGGCGAAGTCGGCATCATCCTGCTTGGCGGCATGTATAACGGCGTGCTGCGCGCGCTGCAGCAGCTCGGGCTTGCCGATGTCTACGGCAATTCAGCCGTGCCGCTTTACGTCCTCAATGTCGCCTATCCGCTTGTTGATGACCAGATCGCCGAATTCTGCACCAACAAGAAGGCGGTGCTGATGGTGGAGGAGGGGGCGCCTGAGTATATCGAGCAGTCCCTCAATACCATCCTGCGCCGCCGCGACATCCAGACCAAGGTCGCGGGCAAGGATGTCCTGCCCATGGGCGGCGAATATACCGCCCCCGTATTGATGAAGGGCATCAAGAATTTCCTGGAAGTTCACCAGCGCGTGCTGCTCGGCAATCAGCCGCCTCTGCCGGACCCGACGCCGATCCTCAACGATCCGAAGATCAAGGCGTTGGCCGAAGTCGTGCCACCGCGTCCACCCGGTTTCTGCATCGGCTGTCCCGAGCGGCCGATTTTCGCTGCCATGAAGATGGTCGAGAGCGAGCTTGGCCAGCACCACATATCAGGTGATATCGGCTGTCACCTCTTCTCGATCCTGCCGCCCTTTAACATCGGCAGCACGACCATGGGCTACGGGCTCGGGCCGGCAGCGGCCTCGGCCTTTAATGTCGAGGCCGACAAGCGGGTGATCTCGGTCATGGGCGATGGCGGCTTCTGGCACAACGGCCTTGCAACGTCAGTCGGCAATGCCGTCTTTAACAAGCAGGATGGCGTTATCCTCGTCGTCGACAACTACTATTCGGCGGCGACCGGCGGCCAGGACATACCGTCCTCACGTGCGCTCAATCCGCGCCGCAAGACAAACAATTCCATCGTCAATGCTGTCAAGGGCATCGGCGCCACCTGGGTGCGCCAGATCGACAGGACCTATGATGTCGCCAAGATGCGCGATACGCTGCGCGAGGCGCTGACATCGAAGGAACCGGGGCCCAAGATCATCGTCGCTTCCTCGGAGTGCATGCTCAACAAGCAGCGTCGCGTGAAGCCGCAATTCGCCAAGGCCGTCAAGGACGGCAAGCGCATGGTCAAAGAGCGCTTCGGCGTGGACGAAGACGTCTGCACCGGCGATCACGCCTGCATACGCCTTTCCGGCTGTCCGTCGCTGTCGGTCAAGCATACCGACGACCCGCTGAAGGACGATCCGGTGGCGGCGATCGACAATAATTGCGTCGGCTGCGGCAATTGCGGCGAAGTCTCGGAGGCGGCGGTGCTCTGTCCCTCCTTCTACCGCGCCGATATCATCCATAATCCAACGGGGTGGGATCGCTTCGTCGCACGCATGCGCTCGGGCATTATCGGCTGGCTGCAGGCGCGTCGCCGTGCCGGTCGCATCGTCTTTTCGGATTGAGAGGGCGATATGAACGAGCATGTGAGCATGAGTGATCTTGGGACCAACAGGCTTTCGACGGACAAGCCGCTGTCGCTTGCCATTCTCGCCATGGGCGGGCAGGGTGGCGGCGTGCTGGCCGACTGGATCGTCGGCCTTGCCGAAGCCGAAGGCTGGATGGCGCAGACGACGTCCGTGCCCGGCGTTGCACAGCGTACGGGCGCGACGATCTACTATATCGAGATGCTGCCGGCTCGCGACGGGCACGAGCCGATCTTCTCGCTGATGCCGACGCCGGGTGATGTCGATGTCGTCATGGCCGCCGAGTTGATGGAGGCTGGCCGCTCGGTGCTGCGCGGCCTCGTCACGCCGGACAAGACGCTGCTGATTGCCTCGACGCACCGCTCCTTTGCGGTTGCGGAAAAGGAAAAGCCGGGTGACGGCATCGGCAATGCCGAGGTGGTGGTCGATGCCACGGATTTTGCCGCCAAGCGCACCATTGCTTTCGACATGGAGACCATGGCTGTCAGGAATGGCAGCGTGATTTCCGCTTCCATGTTCGGTGCTCTGGCCGGCTCCGGTGCGCTGCCCTTCGGCAAACAGGCCTTTGAGGCGATGATCCGCGCCGGCGGCAAGGGCATCGAGCCCAGCCTCAAGGCTTTCAATGCCGCCTTCGACAGGGTTAAGGAAAAGCCGCGCGATGCGGTTTCGGCGACGCCGCCGAAGCATTTCGATGCGCTGCCTGAGACGGCCGGTCATCCGGCACTCGACCGGCTGGTCAATCGTATTCGCTCCGAATTTCCGGAAGTTGCATGGCCGCTGCTCTTTGCCGGTGTCAAGAAGCTGACCGACTATCAGGACCCGGCCTATGCCGACGAATATCTGAGCCGCGTCGCGGCACTCCATGCGCTTGATCGTAAGGCCGGCGGCGCCAGCAAGGATTTCGCCTTCACCGTGCAGGCGGCGAAATACGTCGCGGTGGCCATGGCTTATGACGATGTCATCCGCGTTGCCGATCTGAAGGTGCGTGGCTCGCGCTTCGAGCGGGTGCGCAAGGAGGTCGGCGCCAAGGACGACCAGATCGTCTACATGACCGAATACATGCATCCGCGCATGGATGAGGTCTGCGGCACGATGCCGAAAGGCATAGGCCTCTGGATCGAAAACCGTCCGAGCCTGTTTGCCCGGCTCGACCGCTTCGTCAACAAGGGCCGGCGCGTTCAGACCGGTACGCTGTTCTGGTTCCTCGGCCTCTACATGGTCTCGGGGCTGCGGCGCATCCGCCGGGGTACGCTGCGGCATGCCCGCGAGGTGGAGCATCGCGAAGCCTGGCTTACAGCGGCATCCAATCTGCTGGCCGCCAATTACGATCTTGCTGTCGAAGTGCTCGGCAACCGCCGGCTCGTCAAGGGCTATTCCGATACGCATGCGCGCGGGCTTTCCAAGTTCGATCGCGTCATGTCCGCCTTGCCGCTTCTTCGCGATCGGGAGGACGGAGCCATCTGGATGAAGCGGCTGCGGCAGGCGGCATTGCTGGACGAGCAGGGTACGGCGCTCGATGGTGCGCTGAAAACGGTCGGCACACTCTGATCCGATCAGGTCAAACGGTCGGGGCGGTTCTTCCGCCCTGCGCGTCCTCGGGACGCAAATAATATCGGCCAAGACCGATAAATCCAAAGGGAACAGTCGCATGGACAACATTCGAAATGGCGCTGCGGAGGCCCTTACAAGTCCCCGCGGCAGAGAAATCTCGCATGCCAAAAGCCTTGTCGTCGTTCTCATATGCTGGCTGGCGATCTTTGCGGAAGGCTATGACGTCGGCGTTCTCGGAGCCATTCTGCCGGCGCTCTCCACCGACAATGTCTGGCATCTTACGCCACTCCAGCTCGGCGCGATGGGCAGCTACACCGTTTTCGGCATGCTTGTCGGCGGTATCGTCGTCGGTACGCTCAGCGAGCTCTACGGCCGCAAACCGATGTTTCTCGCCTGTCTCTCGCTCTTTGCCGTCTGCACGGCGGTCACCGCTTGGTCTCCGACGCCGACTTGGTTCGGTGTTAGCCGCTTTGCGGCCGGTCTTGGACTCGGCGGTATCATTCCTCTGGCGGCGGCGCTGACCATCGAATATTCGCCGACAGCGAAGAAGAACCTCAACTACGGCATCATGTATTCAGGCTATTCGCTTGGGCTGTTCGCCGCCGCGCTCGTCGGCAGGTGGCTGCTGCCGGATCATGGATGGCGGCCGGTCGTCCTCGTCGGCGCTCTGCCGGTGCTGTTCGTGCCCGTCATGGCATGGCTACTGCCCGAGTCGCTTGATTTCCTTGTCGCGAAGGGGAAAGACGAGAGCGCGAGGCGGCTTGCTGCCCGGCTTGGCGTTCGCGTTCCTGCAGGAAGCGCGCCGCGGGAAACGGAGCTCGGCTGGCGAGCCGTTCTGGTCGAGATCTTTTCGCCGAGAAATGCTTTTGCCACCGCTTGCTTCTGGATTGCCCTGTTCATGGGATTGCTCCTTGTCTATGGGCTGGCGCAGTGGTTGCCACAGATCATGCGCAAGAGCGGCTATGATCTCGGCGACAGCCTGCTGTTTCTGGCCGTCTTCAGCTTCACCTCGGCGATTGGCGGCATCGTGCTCGGTCAGTGGGCTGATCGTTTCGGCGTGCGGTTGACCGTGACGCTGTCCTATCTACTTGGAGCAGTCGGTATCGCGCTCCTCGCCTTCAAGGGCTCCATCTGGCTGAACTATACGGTCGTCGCCATCGCCGGTTTCGGCACGGTATCGGCCTCGCTGATCCTCACCGGCTATCTTGCCGCCTACCTGCAGCCCTTCGTGCGGGCCGCCGGCACCGGCTGGGCGCTGAGCTTTTCGCGCATCGGCGCGCTCTCCGGACCGCTGATGGGCGGATACATCGCCAGCCTGAATGTCGGTCCGGAGTGGAATTTCTATGTCTTTGCCATCGTCGCCGCCATCGCGGCACTGGCGACGGCATTCATTCCGAACAAGCGGTGATCCGATCTGAGCGGTGCCAGCCGGGACCGCTCAGATCTCATGCTTCCTGATATTGTGCAGCACCTTGTGCAAGGTCGAGATGAAGCTGCGATACTCGGCTTCATCGACACCGTCGAACATCTGCAGGAACAGATCGTACATGGTTGGCCACACCTTCTCGAAAGCGGCGCGGCCTTCCTCGGTGATGGTGACATCGCGGATGCGCATGTCTTCGGCGCGCGGCTGGCGGCGGATATAGCCCTGCTGTTCGAGTGAGTCCAAGGTGCGGCTCATCGTCGACTGTTCGGTGACGGCAAAGACCGAGAGCTCGTTGATGGTGACGCTCGAGGAAACGCTGAGAACGGCGAGCGCCCGCATCTTCGCGGTCGTCATGTCATATTCGCGCAGTTCTTCCGATAGATTGGCGTTCCAGCGCGCCATCAGCCGGTTCATCAGATAGGGCGCGAAGTGATTGAGGCCGATTTCGCCCATGGTCGGGCGCTTCGCGTTCTCATCCCGCTTGCGCCTCAAAACGGTGCCTGAAAACCGTTCCTCCATCGGCGATCCTCCCTAGGAAACGTATTACTTCAGCGATGATGCGAGCAGGAAGCCGGAGCCCCCACCAAGGCCTGGACCGGGATGCGCGGAAGCGCCGATGTGGTACAGGCCCGATATGTGGGTGCGGTGGTTAACAGATGACTTGAATGGACGCCAGATGAAAAACTGGTCGAGGCCGCAATAGCCACCATAGGGGTCGCCGCCGACGAGGTTCATGTTCATCGCCTCCAGATCACCGGGAGAATAGGCGCGGCGAGCCAGTTTTATGCCGGAGAAGTTCTCGATATGGCTCGATAGCAGCGCCTCTATGCGGTCTGCATAGCGCTCGCGGACCTCTTCCGTCCAGCGGCCGTCCTTCGGCGTTTCGATCTCGCCCGCGGCATCGCCCTTGATATGGCGCGGCGCCTCGGGAAGCTGCAGCCAGAGGATGGATTTGCCTTCCGGCGCGCGGCTGGGATCGAGCGCGACGGGCTGGCCGACGCAGACGGTGGGCTCAGCCGGCAGGAGCCCGCGTTCGCATTCGTTGGCGGCGCGCGAGACGCCGTCGAGGCCGGCTGTCAGGTGCAGCAGCGCCACCTTGCCGAGTTCGGTATTGGCCTTCCAACGCGGCGGCTCGGAAAGCGCGTAGTGGATTTGCATGTCGCCCTTGCCATAGCGGTAGCTGGCAACGCCCGATTTGACCTCCGCCGGCAGTGGATCCGGCCAATCCTTCATCAACCGCTCGTAAAGCTGGTTGGGTGTTGTCGAGCAGATTACCCCGGCCTTCGCCTTCAGCGTTTCACCATTCGCAAGACGCACGCCATCGGCACTGCGATTGTGGTCTGGAATGATGGCCGCGACGTCGGCGTTCACACGAATTTCACCGCCATTGTCGGCAATCAATCGTTCGAAGGCCGCCAGCAGTTTGTCGGCACCGCCCTTGACGATCGGCGCGCCGCCCAGCTCCAGCGCGAAGCCGATTACCTTCAGCATCTCGGCGGAATAGGCGCTTTCTGGCCCAAGGCCGCAATGAAGCACCCAGGGCGCCCAAAGCGCGTGAATATCCTCGGATCTGTAGTTGGTTTCGAGATAGCCGCGTGCCGGCGTCAGGGCGTCGCCAAACCAGGCCGCGAGCTTGCGCAACCCGCGATTCCAGCCCTGTTTTGCAACGGTCTTCAGGGTCGAGCCCGACCATAGCGCGCCGCCGAGCAGGGAAAACAGGAATGGCGCATCGGCGGCAAGCGCGTCCATCTCACGGGAAAAGGTCTGCCCGTCGCCGAGCGACAATTCGTCGAAGGTGGCGATGTTTCGCCGCCGGTCCTTGGAGAAGATCACATGCGAACCGTTGGGCCGCAGCACGCCGGTCGGAAGGTCGGCATGAGCGAATTCCAAACCCCGCGCCTCGAGATCCTTGCCGATGGCGCCATAGGCGGGCGAGGTGAGGAACAGCACCATGGTCGTCGCCATGACGTCGTGGATGAAGCCGGGCTCGGTGATCTCCTCGGTGCGCAGACAGCCGCCGATGCGGTCATTACGCTCGAGAACGAGCACCTTGTGGCCCTTTTTTCCAAGCATCGCGGCAGCGACAAGCGCATTTATGCCACTGCCGACGATGATGTAGTCATGATCGCCCATTGCTGCCGCCCCTCACTGGCAAGATGAACGGAAAGGAGGAACCTGCCCCCAGGCTCCCGCCTTTCCAACCTGTCATGCAATCAATGCCAGTGCGCGAACCGGGGAGCCGGTGCCCTTGACGAACTTCAGCGGAGCGGCGATCAGCACGGCGCCCTTGGCCGGGAGCTGGTCGAGGTTCGAGAGGCTGGCGAGGCCATAGCGATTGGCCTTGTGCATGAGGTTGTGCGCCGGGAAGGGCGGGTTCATGCCACCGGCCGAACCTGCGTCGGTGCCGATCGTTTCCGAACCCCAGCCGATAATGCCCTTGGTGAGCAGATATTCGATCGCCTCAGCCGTCGGACCGGGAGAATGCGGGCCGTTCTCATCGGCATTCAGGAAGGTCTCGGTCGAGCCGTTGCGCTTGTACCAGTCGGTGCGCAAGAGCACCCAGCTGCCGGGCTCGATCGCGCCGTTCTGGGCTTCCCATTCCTTGATGCTGTCGACCGTCAGCAGATAGTCGGGATTGGCAGCGGCCTCCCTCGATCGGTCGATGACATTGACCGGCGCCACGAAATTCTGCGGCGGGATGGTGTCGGTCGTGTTGTTCGGGTTGTCCTTGCCGGTGATCCAGTGACAGGGCGCATCGAAATGCGTGCCGGTGTGCTCGCCGAGTTCCAGCCAGTTCCAGGCCCAGAAGGGGCCATCCTGATTGTATTCGGAAATCGTATGGACCTTGACGTTCGGCGTGTTTTTGCCGAACTGTGGCGGCAGGTAGAGCACCGGCGTATCCGGACCGAGCGGCGCGGTGAGATCGACGACCTTGACGGAGCCCGAAAGCAGGGCCGAGGCGAGGCTAGCGAGTGTGGTAGCGGTCATATTTTTGAGTTCCCCTTGTTGGCGCATGATCCTATGCAAAGAGCCTTTTTGCGGATCTTTTGTTCGGGATCAGGCATGAAGTCGGTATCGCCAGGCGCGGGGTGCCTTTCCTCCTGGCACCAGTTCCGCGCGGCGGCGGAAATGGAGCGAGCCTATGTCACAATATATGATATTGCAAGCATTCTGACGCACTTCCGAGAGCGAAAATGGGTGCTTCTGTCAGTGATGCGAAGATGCCCGTAGTTCGCTGAAAATAAACGTAAAATCGTGATGAAACCTAAGAGAATTCTATTTTCGACTGTGCTTGTTGGCAGCCGTCGGCGTCCATAGGTGCTTGAAGCTTAAAGCTTAAGATGTATGCATGTGACAATAATAATAGTCGACGAAAGAGGGGCAAGCGATGAGTTATGATGCGATCATAGTGGGAGCCGGCCATAATGGCCTGGCAACAGCGGTGCATTTGGCCGCCAAGGGCTGGAAAGTTGCCGTCATCGAGGGCAATGCGGAGCCTGGCGGCGCGGTCAAGACGCGTGAGGTGACGCTGCCCGGCTTCAGGCACGATCTTTGCGCCATGAACCTTTCTATGTTTGCCGGTTCGGCTTTCTTTGCGCAGTATAAAAGCGAGCTGCAGGCCGAGGGGCTGGACTTCGTGCCTGCTGCGGATTGCTTCGCCAGCGTCTTCCGTGACAACACCTATCTCGGCGTCAGCACCGATCTGGAAAAGACCGCCGGTGCGATCGCCGATATCTCGCCGCAGGATGCGGCTGCCTGGCGTCACATGCTCTCTGAGTTCGGTGCAGATGCCCCGCATATATTCGGTCTGCTCGGCTCGCCCATGCCCTCTATGGCCGCTGCCAAGGTCGTCTGGAAAGCCTGGCGTGAGAAAGGGATGGGCTGGGTCTACGATACCGCCCGCATGCTCTTTGCCTCGCCGCGCGATTTTCTTGATGCCCGCTTTCAGAACACCAAGCTCAAGACGATGATGGCCGCCTGGGGGCTGCATCTCGACTTTGCCCCCGATGTCGCCGGTGGCGCGCTGTTTCCCTATCTCGAATCCATGGCCAATCAGGCCTTCGGCATGGTGATCGGCAAGGGCGGAGCAGATACGATCATCAAGGCCATGGCCGCCGTGCTGAAAAGCAAAGGCGGTGAGCTGATGCTCGGCACGCGCGTCGACAAGATCGTCACGTCGGGCGGCAAAGCGACGGGCGTGGTCCTTGCCGATGGCCGCCGCTATGAGGCGAAGCGCGCCGTCATCGCCAACGTCCATCCGCAGATCCTGTTCGGCAAGCTCCTGGATCAGGACCCGGTGCGCCGAGAGTTCGACGGCAAGGTCAAGCGCTTCCGCGCCGGACCGGGCACGATGATGATCCATCTGGCATTGTCGGGCCTTCCGGACTGGACGGCGGGCAAGGCACTGCAGAATTTCGCCTATGTGCATATCGCGCCCGATCTCGAGATGATGTCGCGCGTCTATGCCGAGGCGATGGGCGGCCTGCTGCCGGCCGAGCCTGCTCTGGTGGTCGGGCAGCCTACGGCCATCGATCCATCACGCGCGCCAGACGGCCAGCATGTGCTCTGGATACAGGTGCGTGTTCTGCCGGCTGAATTCCATGGGGATGCCGCCGGCCAAATCAGCGGTGCGAGCTGGGACGAGATCAAGGATACCTATGCCGAGCGCGTCCTCGACATCGTCGAGCGTTACGCTCCCGGCCTGCGCGGCAAGATTTTGAGCCGCTCGGTCTTTTCGCCTGCCGATCTCGAACGCGAGAACCCGAATCTCGTTGGCGGCGATAACCTTTCGGGCAGCCATCATCTCGACCAGAATTTCCTGTTCCGCCCCGTTGCCGGCTATTCGCGATACAAGACGCCCGTGGCATCGCTCTATATGTGCGGGGCTTCGACATGGCCGGGCGCGGGAACGGGGGCCGGTTCCGGCTTCATGTTGGGGAAAATGCTCGCCAAGTGACGGTCCCGTGACTTGACGTTGGAACCTTTGACATTTCAAATATCGTTCCCTAGATCGCTTAGATTGATGATGCGGAACGATAGGCCGAGGCGACGTCATGACAGAGGCAGAGAGTGCAAGCGTTGATTTGGAGATCATCGTTCAGGGAGCGCAGGAAGGCAAAAAGCTCGAACTGCGGCTCTGGCTGCGGATGCTGTCGACAACCAAGTTGATCTCGCAGGAAATCCGCCGTCGCCTGCGCAACGAATTCGGCGCGACCCTGCCGCAATTCGACCTGATGGCGCAGCTCTATCGCGAACGCGAGGGTTTGCGGCTCGGAGAGCTGTCGAAGCGCACCATGGTCACCAACGGCAATGTCACCGGGCTTGTCGAACGGCTCGAAGCGGACGGCCTCGTGCTGCGCGTCACGCCCGATGGTGACCGGCGGGTGACGGTCGCGAAGCTGACGGAGAAGGGTGAGACGTCGTTCAGCGCCATGGCTGCGGCGCATGAGGGCTGGCTGCGCGACATGATGGCGGATGTCGATCCCGCCATCGTCAGCGAACTGTGGCGGGATATCGGCGCGGTGAAGTCATCGGTGAGCAACCATCTTTCAGGCACCGACTTCGATTGATGCTAAAGCATGTCGCGCAAAAGTGTATAGCGGTTTTACGCGACATGCTTCAACGAGGGCCTATCTCGCCCGTTCGCTCTTGAACTTCTTCTCGAGCACGCTGACGAGACGCACCATCGGCCAGAGCAGGATGATGTAGATCAGCGCGGCCATGATGAGCGGCGAAGGATTGGCATAGAATCCTTGCGCATTCTGGCCCTCTTTCAACAACTCCGGCAGCGCCACGGTCGAGGCGAGCGACGTATCCTTGAACATCGACACGCAGTTGCTCGTCGTCGGCGGAATGACGATGCGGACCGCCTGCGGCAGCACGACCTTGTAAAGCGTGATCAGGAAGGGAATGCCGAGGGCTGCGGCAGCTTCGAACTGGCCGCGGGGCACGCTTTCGATGCCCGAGCGAAAGACTTCGGCCGAATAGGCGGCAAGCACGATCGAGAAGCCGAGGATTGCCGACCACCAGGCGGAAAAGCTGATGCCGACGAAGGGCAGCGCGTAATAGATCAGGATCAGCACCACCAGCATCGGCATGGCGCGCATGATGTCGATATAGGCGATCATCAAAAGCTGCAGCGGCTTCGGGGCATAGAGGCGGATCAGGCTGACGATGAGGCCGCCGGTGACGCCGATCAGGATGCTGACCACGCCGAGCGCGATGGTCATCCAAAGCCCGCGCAGCAGCTGCGGGAATGCCGAGATCATGACGTCGGAATTGAGGAAGGTATCGACGAAAGACATTGGCGCTCCCGTGTGCGAGACGAAGATGAGATTTCATTACATTTACGCCGGCCGCAATGGCCGGCGTAAGCTCATGTCAACAATGATCTTTTGATCACGCCTTGGGGATGGGTAATTCGGTAACGGTGGAGGAACCCGCCGGTGCCTTGCCGCCGAACCACTTCTCGTGGATCTTTTCGAGCGTACCGTCCTTCTTCATCGCGGTAATGGCGTCGTTGATCTTGGCAACGAGCGGCGAATCCTTCGTCATCATCAGGCCGTATTGCTCGCCGGTCTTGATGCGATCCTTGATGGCGAAGCCCTTGGTCTTGACGAAGAGATACTGCATGCCGGGAATGTCGCTAACGACAGCATCGATGCGGCCGGCGCCGAGATCGAGGAACATGTCCTGCTGCGAGTTGTAGCCCTTGACGTCGGCAAAGCCCTGCGCTGCCTTGTTGTCATTGACCCATTTTTCACCCGTCGAACCCGACAAGACACCGACGACCGTGCCCTTGAGATCGGCAAGCACCTTGACCGAGCTGCTTTCCTTCGTAGCGACGCCCATGTCGGAATCGTAGTAGGGCTGCGTGAAGGACTGCGACTTCAGGCGCTCCGGTGTGATCGTGATGGACGAGATCGCCACGTCGATGCGCTTGGAGCTGGTTGCCGCGAACAGGGCCTGGAAGCCGTAATCGGCGATGTTAGTGGTCATGCCGGCGCGCTTGGCCGCTTCGTTGACGATATCGACCTCGAAACCTTCGAAGCCGCCATTTGCGGTCTTGTATTCGAAGGGCGGGTTGTTCGGATAGGAACCGACGTTCAAGACATCGGCGGCATAGGCAAAGTGGCTTCCGCCGGCCAGGCCGACGGCGGTCGCAAGGACCAGCAGACTACGACGAGTAATGGGCATTTTCTTGGTCTCCCTCTGGTTATGGCTGCGGGCTTTTCCTCTCACCCGCGGTATTCCCCGTCCGCCCGCTCGGGCGGCCGTATCATGTCATCGCATCGACCATGCGATCGAGCGCGATACGCATCTGTTCGGTTTCGCGGAACGTGCACATGCGCAGGAAGGCACGGGACGCATCGCCGAAGTGATATCCGGGCGCCAGGCCGACGCGGGCCGTCTCGAGGATACGCTCGCACAGCGCCGTCGCATCGGGTTCGCCCTGCAGCGCGAAGAAGGCATACATGCCGCCGCGCGGTTTCTCCGGCAGGATCATGCCCGGTATCTTAGGCAGCTTCTCATAGGCCAGATCGAGGCCGGTCTTGATGCGTCCGCGGATCTCTGAAACCAGCGGCTCGCCTTCGCGTAAGGCGGCGGCAGCACCGGCCTGAACCATGGCCGAGGTGCCGCTGTTGATATACTGCGTCATGGCGCCGAGTTGGTCGGCAATGGCAGACGGGTGCGTCAGCCAGCCGACGCGCCAACCGGTCATTGCCCAGGCTTTCGAGAAGCTGTTGATCGCAATCACGCGATCGCCGTCCTCGGCGACCTGCAGGATCGATGGCGCGATCTCTCCATCGAAATAGAGGCGGGCATAGACCTCGTCGGAGATGATCCAGATGCCGGTGCGGCGGCTGAAATCGAGAAGCGCCTGCATTTCCTCGCGCGACGCCGTCCAGCCCGTCGGGTTGGACGGCGTCGACAGGAAGATGGCGCGCGTGCGGGCGTCGCAGCGGGCGAAAAGCTTGTCGAGGTCGAGGCGCCAGTCGGTATCGAAATCGAGCGATACGGCGCGGGGCTCGCCGCCGATCAGATGGATGGCGTTATGGATGTTCGGCCATTGCGGCGCGACGTAGACGACGTTGGTGCCGACATCGACGAGCAGTTCGAGCGCCATATAGAGCGCCTGCATGCCGCCGGGCGCGACCGTCGTGCGCTCGATCGGGATGGGGCGGCCGTGCCAGTGCGTCTGATAGTCCGACAGCGCTTCGTTCAGGGTCGCGAGACCACGCATGTTGGGAACGTAGAAGGTGGCGCCGTCGTCGAGCGTCTTCTTCGCAGCATCGCGGATGAACTCCGGCGTCACGATATCGCCTTCGCCGAACCAGAGCGGGATGACGCCGCCGAGTTCGCGGGCGCGCTTGGCAAGCACAGCGATATTGTCGGTGCGCATGTCGCGGATCTGAGCGCGGATGCCTTCGAGGGCATCGCGGCCTGATATCGCGTTCGGCAGGTTATGCTGCGGTAGAAGAGACAAGGAATTTCCCCTGGGAATTCGGTATTGAAGGGTTCAAACGGCTGCGGCAGCTTTCACTTGAGCAACCCCTCAATTTCGAATGGTTATCCAAAAACAACTGCATTTCAAGGACAAATTTTAAGCTTAAAAAGTCTACCTTCCTGCTCGATTCCGTGTTGCTCAGCCATGCGGTAACGCTCTGATAAAAATCAGCTTTATTTCTTCTCTCCGCCGTGCCCGCCGGCTCTTGCGGCGCTAACGCCGGCAGCCAGGCTTGCACCGAGAAACATCGTATCGCTTGCGAGCATGAAGAAGCTGATGCCGACTTCCGACCATGCGCCGATATCATCTGCCGAAGGGCGGAAGATGCCGACTGCGCGGCCGGCAGACAAAGCAGCCTTTGTGATTGTGCTGATCGCTGCGTCGAGCCTGTCCTTGCCGGTCGGTCCCATCGCATCGATCGAGACGGAGAGGTCGCCGGGGCCGATGAAGATCAGATCGACGCCGTCGACGGCAGCAATCTCGGCAATATTGGCAAGCCCCTCGGCGGTTTCGACCTGGATGGCCAGCACGAGTTCCACATTGGCCTTGGCGAGGTAATCCGGTATCCGGTAGCCATAGGCCGCCGCGCGGCCCGGGCCGACGCCGCGCGCGCCGAGCGGGGGATAGCGCATGGCCTTGACGGCAGCGTGCGCCTGTTCCGCAGTCGAAACCCGCGGGACGAGGACGCCCGCCGCACCCGCATCCAGAACGGCCGCGATATCTTCAGCCGCATGTCCGGGTACGCGGACCATGGCGGGAACGCGATGAACATCGGCAGCGCGGATCAGATCCTCGATGCGCTCGCGGCTGATCTGCGAATGCTCCCAGTCGATGCAGAGGAAATCGACACCAGAGGCCGCCGTGACCTCGATGGCGACCGGATGCGGGATAGCCGCAAACGTACCGACGAGCAGCTTCTGCTCGATACAGTTCCGGCGGAAATCGCTCATCGGCATCCTCCCATTTCAGCGGTCCTCCGGGCGAGGGATAGACCGAAAAGATACAACTACGAAGCGGCAATCTGCCCTGAACTCAGGGCACCTTCCGTGCCGATCACGCGCCGGCACGAAGGCATTGCGGTGGCGGAGTTGTTCGGGCGCCGCCACCGCTCACAGGCACGGCTTACTTGCGCCGCGCCATGATCTCGGTCAGGACCGCGTCGAACCGAGCGATCTCCTCGACCTTGTTATAATGCACCAGCGACACGCGGATGGCACCCGTTTCCATGGAAAGGCCCAGGCGCTTCATCAGGCGCGGTGCGAACATGTGACCGTCGCGCAGGCCGATGCGCTGCTTGCCCATCTCATCGGCGAATTCCTGCGGCGTGATGCCTGGCATGTTGAAGCAGATCGTGGGAACGCGCTGCTCCAGGCGGTTTTCGTCAGAGATCCCGTAGATGACCGCGCCATGGCGCTTGAGAACGGCGATCATCTCGCGCGAGAGCATCAGCTCGTACTGGCGGATCGCGCCCATGGCGGCGGCAAGCGCCTCGCGGCGGCTGTGATTGCCGGTCGACAGGAAGCGACGGCCAAGGCCTTCGAGATATTTGACCGCGGCATTCATGCCGGCAACGTTCTCGTAGGTGAATGTGCCGACTTCGATCTTGTAGGGCGGTACGTCCGGAATGAAGTCTTCCTTGAAGGTTGGCAGCTTGACCAGCGCGTCGTAACGACCCCAGAGGAAGCCCATGTGCGGCGAGAAATTCTTGTAGCCAGAGCACACAAGGTAGTCGCAGCCCCAGGCCTGCACGTCGATCAGGCCATGCGGGCCGTAATGTACGCAATCGAGGAAGGTTTCGGCACCGGCGGCTTGTGCCAGTTTGCAGACTGCGGCGACGTCGACGATCGTGCCGATCGAATGCGCTGTGACGGTGCAGGCGACGAGGCGGGTCTTGTCGTTGAGCAGCGGCTTCAGATCTTCCACATGCAGTGTGCCGTCCTCGCGCATGCGCCACCAGACGATCTTCGCGCCATCGGCTTCCAGCGCCATCCAGGTGGCAATGTTGGCGTCGTGGTCCATGTCGGTGACGACGATTTCGTTGCGCTCGCCGAGCAACTTGGCAATGCCGAGGCTCACAAGCCGAATGAACGAGGTGGCGTTCTGGCCGAAGGAAATTTCTTCCGGGCGATAGGCGTTCACCAGCATGGCAACGCTTTCGCGCGCTTCTTCCAGATTGCGGTCGACGCCCTGGCTGTGCTGGTATTTCGCCATGCGCTGGACGTTGAAATCGATGAGGTGGTTGGCAACAGCGTCGACCACTGTCTGCGGCACCTGCGCCCCGCCCGCATTGTCGAGAAAGACGAAATCGCCGGCCTTCTGAATGGCCGGGAACATGGCGCGGACCTCGTCGACCGGGAAGCTGTTGTGGCCGGCGAATTGCGATGCGGAAGCGGCGGAGCTCATGGGGATCTCGCTCTGGATGTTGGGATTGAAACCTCAATTTTGATCATTTGATCACAAAATACTTTAAGGTTCAACCAAATTTCTAGATCTCTTTGGGGATGCTTAGCGGCGGCCGGAGCCGGAGCCCTTGCGCGGCTCATCCTGGGTGGCCGGGCAATAATCCTGCAGGATTTCATGGGTGCGTCTGATATCGGCGACGACGCCATCGCGGGCAGCGGCAAAGTCTCCTGCCTTCAGCGCCTTGACGATGGACACATGCTCGCCGGCGGGATCGAGTTCGCCGCTGCGCATCAACGGCTCGACCGAGGCGGAGAGCATGCGCATGTAGGGGCCGAAGCGCAGCCACAAGGTCTCGATGAGCTGCAGCAGCACCTCGGAGCCGGAGGCGCGATAGATGGTGAAGTGGAACTGCTGGTTCTTGGCCATCAGGTCGTAGACGTTGGCGCCGAGGCCGATCACGTGCTGCTCGCCGGCGATGTGCTCAAGTGACTCAATGTCTGTCGGGGTGAGGTTCGGCGCGCCGAGTTCGGCGGCTAGGCCCTCCACGGCGATGCGGGCGCGGCAGAGATCGTTGAGCCGGCCGAGGGTGACGATCGGGATGCGGGCCGAGCCGTTGGCTGCGACTTCGAGCGCATTTTCAGCAGCCAGCCGGCGCAGGGCCTCGCGCACCGGCATGTTGCTGGTTCCGAAGGTTTCGGCGAGCGAGGCGATGGTCAGTGTCTGGCCGGGATCGAAATTGCCGGCCATGAGCGCGTTTCGGAGCTGCTGATAGACGCTCTCCTGGATCGTCGTTCTGGAGGACACCGGTTCCAGGGCTATGCGCACGCTCGCTTCCTTTTCGCTTCGCAGGACCCGTTCATGGTAGAACGAAGGGCAGCCGAAAGGAAAGGGGCCTTTCCGAGCAGCGCTCAGGCTTCCTCTACCTCCCAGCTTGCCTCATCGGCCGGCTCGTCTCTTGCCGGCGCCTTGCGTAAGCCGAGGCCGACGCCGATGAGGGCAAGAGCACCGCCGATGGCGTGGTAGGAATGCAGCTGCTCGCCGAGGAGTGCCCAGGCCAGAGCCGCGACAATGATCGGCAGGAGGTTGATCAACAGCGAGGTACGGCTGGCTCCAAGCTTGTGAATGCCGATCATCCAGCAGAAGGGGGCGATCAATGAGGTCGGGATCGCCGCATAGAGGATCAGCGGCAGGTTTGTCGTCGTAATCGGTGAGATATCGCCCATCAGGAAAACAGGAATCAGCAAAAGGGTCGAAAAGCCGATCTGCCAGAAGAGCTGCTGCCACATCGAAAGCGGCATCGCCCAGCGTCTCAGCATGACGCCGTAGAGCGCATTCGAGAGAACCGCGATAATCATCAGGCCGTCGCCGATGTGGAAGCCGCCGTTGATCAGCCGGACAGGATCGCCTTGAGAGGTCAGATAGATGAGCCCGATCAAAGAGATGGCGCCGCCTGCGATGCTTGGCGCCGTCAATTTTTCAGAGGCCAGCAGGCTTGCGAAAAATGTCGACAGCAACGGCATCAGGGCGAGCATGACGCCCATGTTGACGGCGGAGGTGGTCTTGGCTGCCTCGTAGGCGAGACTCTGATAGATCACCATGCCGAGCGCGCCAAGAATGGCGAGTTTCAGCCAGTGCTGCCGGAGCAGGGCGCGGTTGCGCCACGCCTCCCGGCCGACGAAGGGCAGGAGCACGAGGAAGGCAAGCAGCCAACGATAAAAGGAGATGGAGCCCGGCGAAATCACGCCGGCGGATGCCTTGGTGACGACGGTATTGCCGGACCAGATCAGCACCGTCAGCAGCGGCGCAAGTCCGGCCGCACTGATCATGGATGCGGAAGCGTTCGGCTGGGTGCTCATGTGAATGATCTCTCGTCGTCTTCTGGCTTGGGGCGAAACGAAGGAGGGCGGATAGAGTTCGCCATCCCAAAGACTTTGTACTACCTGTCCGAATTCTGGTATATAGCGAGAATAAGACAAGCAGTAGCGAAATGAGGACATGTCCAGCAGGCCTCCACGCATCGAGGGCGATCCGCCGAATCCGGTTTCCTTCCGCACCGAGAATTATAGAGCGGGCACGGTTTTCCCCAAAAAGAGCCAGCCTTGGGGCGAGCTCAATTATGCGATTACCGGCGTTGCCGACTTCGATATCGAGGGCGTGCGCTATCTGTCGCCGCCGCATTATGCCATCTGGCTGCCGCCGGAGACGATGCACGGCGCCGCGATCCAGCACGATCTGCGCTATGCGACCGTCTATGTCGAACGCGCTCTTTGTGCGAACCTGCCCGATAAGCCTTCCACGCTCAGTATCAGTCCGCTGCTGAAGGCGATCCTGGCGGATTTCGCGGCGCGCGATGTCACCATGCCGGAAACGGCGGAAGACCTGCGGCTCGCGCAGGTACTGGTCGACCAGATCCGACTGGCGCCGCGCTGCGAGAGCTATCTGCCGATTTCTGACGACCCGCTGCTCGGCCCGGTGCTCAATGCCCTGCAGTCCGCTCCCGGCGACCGGCACTCCCTTGCGGAGTGGGCACGCAGGATGGGAACGACCGAGCGTACGCTTTCGCGCCGGTGCCAGGACGATCTCGGCCTTTCCTTCAACGAATGGCGGCAGCGATTGAAGCTCGTTGCTGCACTGTCGATGGTCGAGGCGGGCGAGCCCGTGCATCGGATTGCAGCGCAGTTGGGCTACAGCAACGCGTCGGCCTTCATCGCTATGTTTCGCCGGATGACCGGCACGAGCCCGACGCAGATGCGGTAGGTCTCGGAGCGTTTCCAGGAAAAGTGCGCAGCGGTTTTCCGTCCGGAATGCTCAAAGAAACAGGAAGATAGAACGTTTTCGCGGTTCGGAGAAAAGCGGAAATGTTCTACGGCTCGATCAAAACGATCTCCAGCTTGCGCAGCTCTTCCGGATCGGCCATCGCGTCGATGGCAGTAATCATGCCATCTGCATTGAGGGTGCAGCGAAGGGCGACGCGCAGCTGCCCGCCGATAACAACGATGGCACCGACTGCGCCGTTGATAACCGCCAGCCGCGCTCCTTGTGCGCGACCCTGGAAGGTCTTGGCAATGTCGACGCGGCCGCGGATTTCTCTGGCCGATCCCATGCGAGCCGCAACCGCATCCGGCCGGAAGACGGCTTCGGGATCGAGGACGGCGAGCAGCGCCTGGAGGTCGCCGTCACGCGAGGCGGTGAAGAAGGCGTCGACGACGTGACGCTGGCGGGTGAGATCGGCCTCCGCTGTCGATGGCGTTTCCTGCACGCGGCGGCGGGCGCGGCTTGCAAGCTGGCGTGTTGCGACTGTCGAGCGTCCTAGAATCGGGGAGATGTCATCGAAAGACACGTCGAACATATCGTGCAAGACAAAAGCAAGCCGTTCGGCCGGATTGAGCTTTTCCAGGACCACCAGCAGGGCGAGGCCGACGGAGTCTGCCAGCAAGGCATCCTGTTCCGGGTCGGTGCCGTTGCCGGCCTCATGCACCACCATCGGTTCGGGAACATGGACGGTCAGCGGCTCTTCGCGACGGGATTTGCGCGACCGCAGCAGATCGAGGCAGATGCGGGCGGTGACCGTCGTCAGCCAGCCGCTTAGATTTTCGATGTCGGACGCGTCGCTCTTCATCAGGCGCAGCCACGTCTCCTGAACCGCGTCTTCCGCCTCCGTGCGCGAGCCGAGCATGCGGTAGGCGACGGCGCGCAGATGCGGCCGGTTCGCCTCGAATTTTTCCGCCAGCCATTTTTTCTCGTCCATCGGTCACATCTCCTCACCCTGTTTCGTCAGACCTATGACGAACGAAATCCGGCCGGTGTGACATCGGATCGGCCGGAAATTGCCTCGTCAGGACATGAGCGGCAACAGCGCTCTCACAATCAGAGGAAAGAAATATGCAAGCTCGTATGAAAAATCCCGCCCTCATTCTGCCCGAAACGCTGCAGGCGCTTCTGGCCGTCAGCAATTCGATCAAGGATCGTGGCCTGTCGGAAAACATCATGGACCTCGTGCATCTGCGCGTCAGCCAGATCAACGGCTGCAGCGTCTGCACCGACATGGGCTTTCGCAAGCTCCAGAAAGATGGGGAGACGATGGAGCGTATCGTCGGTGTCTCCGCCTGGCGCGAGATGCCTTATTTTTCGGATGCCGAGCGTGCTGCTATGGCTCTCGGGGAAGCAGCTACCCGGCTCGCCGACCGGCCCGATGCCGTCAGCGACGAGATCTGGAACGAAGCAGCAAAACATTTCGACGAAAAGGCACTATCGGCGCTGATCGTCGCGATTGCGATCGACAATGTCTGGAACCGGCTGAACTCGACGGTTCGGCAGCCGGCGGGGGCTTCCTGGAACTGATTATTCGCAATTGGCGCCACCTTCTTCCCACTGTATGGGGAAGAAGGTGGCCCGCATCCTCAAGCCTCGCCTACTCGCGAGGTCACCAGCAATTTCGCCATCCAGTCCACGAAGACACGCACCTTGTTGCTGAGGTGCCGGTTGGGCGGATAGACGATATGCAGGGGCAGCGATGGTCGGGTCCAGCCGGAAAGAATGGGAACGAGCTCGCCGCTTGCAAGTGCGTCCCGAGCCATGAAGCTCGGAACTTGCGCGATTCCGAGCCCCATCAACGCCGCCTGGAGATAGCTGCGGCTGTCATTCACCGAAAGGATATAGCGCGGGCTGATTTCCAATGCCTCGTTGCCGTGTTCGAACAGGAACGGAATCGTACGACCCGTTTGCGCGCGGAAATAGCTGACCGCATAGTGGCTGGTTTCCAGATCCTCCGGCCGTTCCGGGAAACCATGCTTCTCGATGTAAAGCGGTGCCGCGCAGGTGACGAGGTGGATCTCGCCGACGCGGCGGGCGATCAGCGACTGGTCGCTCGGCATGCCGGCGCGCAGCGCGCAATCGACATTCTCGGCCAGATAGTCGACCAACCGGTCGCCGACGCCAAGGTCAATATGGATATCCGGATAGCGCTGGTGGAAATCGCAGAGCGCCGGCATGACAATCTTCTCGGCAAAGGCGCCGGCCATTTCCACGCGCAGGCGCCCGCTCGGCAGGCTCTGCGAATTGCTGATGCTGCCGTCCAGTTCCTCTATTTCCGAGAGGATCTGAATGGCGCGCTCGTAGTAAAGCGCGCCGTCGGTCGTCACCATGACGCGGCGTGTCGTGCGGTTGAGAAGCTTGGCATGCAGATGCGCCTCGAGCGACTGGATGAGCGTCGTCACCGTCGCCTTCGGCATGGAGAGGGCCGCAGCGGCGCGGGTAAAGTTACCCGTCTCCACCACGCGCGCGAATGCCCGCATTGCTGATAACTGGTCCATTCCATGATGTCCCTCGACCTTCGAAAAAGAGGTCGATTGTTTGTAATCGTGAATAGTCTGATCGAATATAGGCTACTTATTCTCGAAGCGGAATAACAATATGCTGTTTCATAAGTTGTTGCAATGCGGCACGGGGGCGCTGAACCGCATAATCGGGAATATGGTTGCAAAGCACGTCAAACGGCTTTTGGATTGGGTCATATTCACTGGAACAGACGGGATTTGGGTCGATGAGTGCGCCGTGGAAAGATGTTGTGCTGGAAAACGTGCCTACGGGGCCGGTGGAAGCGCGGATCTACAACGGTGAAGGTTTGAAGAAGGCGGCACCCCTTGTGCTCTATCTGCACGGCGGCGCCTTTCTCGATACCTGCCATGCGACCGAGAGACCGGTGGCGGCAAGCCTCGCCGAGGCCGGTGCCATCGTGGTTGCAGCGGATTATACGAGCTGTAATCAGAATGCTTTTCCGAAGGTGCTGGAATGCGCCTACGGACTTCTCGCCTACCTCAGCAACAAGCGGAACATGCTTGCGCTGGGCGGGGCGAAGAAATCGCTGCTGTTTGTCGCCGGTGAGGAATCGGGTGGCAATGTTGCAGCGGGTGTCGCTTTAAAGGCGCGCGATCAAATACCCGGTTCGTTGGACGGACAGGTGTTGATATCGCCTTTGCTCGATCCCTTCATGGGATCAAAATCTTTCCTCCAGGCGGAGGAAAGCGGCATGCGCGAGCGTTGGACGGAGGGTTGGAACCGATACCTGGGTTTCCTGGGCGGTGTCTGTCACCCCTATGCAGCGCCTCGATACTGTTCGCGGCTTTCGGGCCTCGCGCCGGCATTGGTGCTCACGGCCGAGGACGACCCGCTCCGCGACGAGAGCATGGAATACGGCAGCCGGCTGAAAGCGGCTGGCGTCCGTGTTCGCCAGCAAGTCCTCCCCGCCGGGACAGGCTGGCCCACTCTCTATGGCGGGCAGTCGAAGGACAGGGCTTCGTGGCAGCAGGACATCTGCTGCTGTTTCAAGGGCTTTGTCGAAGACGTGCAGGCTTGATCGACTAGGGTATCCCGTTCGCAAGGTATGAGCGCGGATTGGATTGATGTCGAAGGCACGAGACCGGAGCGGTGGTCACGCGGATGCGCGGCGCTTCGGCCCCCGATTTTTTGAGACGATAGGAAGTTTCGGTCCCGTATCCCAAGACGGGGCCAAAGGAGAGACTAACATGAAGTCCAACGATAAGCGCTGGGCCCTGTGGGGCGCCGGCATGGGTGTTGCTGCGGCTGTTGCAGGCGCGGCCTTCTATCTGGAGCTGCCGCGCGGCGCGCAGGCAACCGAGGCCGCCAGCCAGGCGGCGCCGCCGGCTGTCCCCGTCACGGTTGCTGCCGTCGAGCCGCGCGACATCACGTCCTGGCAGGAATTTTCCGGCCGGCTCGAGGCTATCGACCGTGTCGAAATCCGGCCGCGCGTGGCTGGCGCAATCCAGTCCGTGCATTTCCGCGAAGGAGCCCTGGTCAAGCAGGGCGACCTGCTTGTCACGATCGATCCCGCTCCCTATGAGGCGGCCGTCGCCCAGGCACAGGCGCAGGTTGGCGCGGCGAAGGCCACCCTTAATCTGACCAAAGTCGAGGTCGATCGCGGCCAGAAGCTCTTCGACAACAAGACGATCTCGCAGAGCGATATGGACACGCGCGCCAGCAATTACGCTGCGGCGGAAGCCAACCTGAAGGCGGCGCAAGCGACCCTGCAGACGGCGCAGTTAAATCTCGATTACACGCAGGTCCGCGCCCCGATTGCCGGTCGCGTCGGTAAAATCGCTGTAACTGTAGGTAACCTTGTTGCCGCCGGCGCGTCCTCTTCAGCATTGACGACGCTCGTTTCGGTCGATCCGATCTATGCCAGCTTCAGTGCCAACGAACAGACCGTTACCCAGGCGCTGTCTGAACTACCAGCTACCGGGGGTACCGTTCCGCCAGTCGAGCAGATCCCGGTTCAGATCGGCACGGCCAGCGATAACGGCACGCCGATCAAGGGCAAGCTGCAGCTGATCGACAATGAAGTCGATGCGGCAAGCGGCACCGTCAGCGTTCGCGCCGTCTTCGACAATCCCGGCGGTCGTCTCATCCCCGGTCAGTTCGTGCGGGTTCGCATGGGACAGCCGAAGGCCGAGACCAAGCTGCTGATCAGCGAGCGGGCAATCGGCACCGATCAGGACAAGAAGTTCGTGTTCGTCGTCGGGGCTGACAACAAGGTCGAATATCGCCCGATCAATCTCGGCGATACCTCGGACGGCTTGCGTATCGTTACATCCGGCCTGAACGCCGGTGACCGGATCATCGTCAACGGCCTGCAGCGGGTTCGCCCGGGCGCCGTGGTCGATCCGAAGCCGGAAGAAAAGGTCGCCGCCAAGTAATTCATACGGCCGGAGGGCTTAGCTCCCGGCCGCTGTTCCAAGTCTCGATTTTGTAATGCTCGTGGCGCCTCCTGGGCCGCGGGCGCGGACTTCGTGTCCCTTGATTCACTCGTGGAGAGGGTTCTGCCATGAACATCTCAAGATTTTTCGTCGACCGTCCGGTGTTTGCCGGAGTGCTATCGATCCTCATCGTGGTCGCCGGCCTGATCGGTCTGAAGCTGCTGCCGATTTCCGAATATCCGGAAGTCGTGCCGCCGTCGATCGTCGTCACCGCGCAATATCCGGGCGCCAACCCGAAGGTCATCGCCGAAACGGTGGCAACACCGATCGAAGAGCAGATCAACGGTGTCGAAGGCATGCTCTACATGAGCAGCCAGGCGACATCGGACGGTCTGTTGACGCTGACCGTCACCTTCAAGCTCGGCACCGATCCGGACAAGGCACAGCAGCTCGTGCAGAACCGCGTCTCTCAGGCGGAACCCCGTCTGCCGCAGAACGTGCGTGACCTCGGTATCACGACGGTCAAAAGCTCGCCCGACCTGATGATGGTGGTCAACCTCATCTCACCGGACAATCGTTACGACATCACCTATCTGCGCAACTACGCCACCCTGAACATCAAGGACCGGCTTGCCCGTATCGACGGCGTCGGCCAGGTTCGCGTGTTCGGCTCGGGTGACTATTCGATGCGCGTGTGGGTCGATCCGCAGAAGGCGGCCGAACGCGGTCTTGCCGCAAGCGATATCGCCAATGCCATTCGCGCTCAGAACATTCAGGCTGCTGCCGGTATCATCGGCCAGTCGCCGAGTGTCCCCGGCATCGACGTGCAGCTTAACGTCAACGCCCAGGGCCGTCTGACGACGCCGGAGGAATTCGGCAACATCATCGTCAAGAGCGGCACCAACGGTGAAATCACGCGCCTGCGTGACGTCGCCCGCATCGAACTCGGCGCCGCCGATTATTCGCTGCGTTCGCTGCTCGACGGCAAGCCTGCTGTCGCTATCCCGGTCTTCCAGTCCCCGGGCTCCAACGCGATCACCATCTCGGACAACGTCGTCAAGACGATGAACGAGCTGCAAACCGCAATGCCCGACGGCGTGAAGTACGAAATCGTCTATGACACCACGCAGTTCGTGCGCGCGTCGATCGACAAGGTCGTGCATACGCTGCTCGAAGCCATCGTGCTCGTCGTTATCGTCGTCATCCTGTTCCTGCAGACATGGCGTGCCTCGATCATCCCGCTGATCGCCGTTCCGGTGTCGATCATCGGTACTTTCGCGGTGATGTATATCTGCGGGTTCTCGATCAACGCACTCAGCCTCTTCGGCCTGGTGCTGGCGATCGGTATCGTGGTGGACGACGCGATCGTGGTCGTCGAAAACGTCGAGCGCAATATCGAGAACGGGCTCAGCCCGCGTGAAGCGACCTATCGCGCCATGAAGGAAGTGTCCGGCCCGATCATCGCGATCGCGCTGGTGCTGGTTGCCGTCTTCGTGCCGCTGGCCTTCATCTCAGGCCTGTCGGGTCAGTTCTATCGCCAGTTCGCGCTGACGATCGCGATCTCCACAGTCATATCCGCCTTCAACTCGCTGACCCTGTCTCCGGCACTGGCTGCGATGCTCCTGAAGGATCATCATGCACCGAAGGACATGCTGACGCGCGTGATGGATTTCGGGCTTGGCTGGTTCTTCCGCGGCTTCAACAAGGTCTTCCATCGTGGTTCGTCTGCTTACGGCAAGGGCGTCGGCGGCATCCTGTCGGTCAAGAGCCTGGTCATGGTCGTCTATCTCGCCCTCATCGGCGCGACCTACTACCTGTTCCAGGCCGTTCCCGGCGGCTTCGTTCCGCAGCAGGACAAGCAGTATCTGATCGGCTTTGCCCAGCTGCCCGATGGCGCGACCCTCGACCGTACGGATGATGTCATCCAGCGGATGAGCAAGATCGCGCTGGAACAGCCTGGTGTCGAACATGCGATTGCCTTCCCGGGCCTGTCGATCAACGGCTTCACCAACTCCTCCAATGCCGGTATCGTCTTCGTGACGCTGAAGGCTTTCGAGGAGCGCACGACGCCCAATCTGTCGGGCGGGGCGATTGCCATGCAGCTGAACCACAAGTTCGGCGCGATCCAGGATGCCTTCATTGCCATGTTCCCGCCGCCGCCCGTCCAGGGTCTCGGCACGACCGGCGGCTTCAAGCTGCAGATCGAGGACCGCGCCGGTCTCGGCTATCAGGCGCTCGATGAGGCCAACAAGGCGTTCCTCGCCAAGGCCTACCAGACGCCGGAACTGACGGGTATTTTCTCGAGCTACCAGATCAACGTGCCGCAGCTCTTTGCCGATCTCGATCGCGCCAAGGCCGAACAGCTTGGCGTCTCGGTAACCGATGTCTTCGATACGCTGCAGATTTATCTGGGTTCGCTCTACGTCAACGACTTCAACGCATTCGGCCGTACCTACAGCGTGCGTGTGCAGGCGGACGCCCAGTTCCGTTCGCATGCGAGCGATATCGGCCAGTTGAAGGTTCGCTCGGCGTCGGGCCAGATGATCCCGCTGTCCGCCCTGTTGAAGGTCGAGGCCAGCACCGGGCCGGAACGGACGACGCGCTACAACGGCTTCCTTGCCGCCGACATCAATGGCGGGCCGGCGCAGGGCTTCTCGTCCGGTCAGGCACAGGCTGCCGTCGAGAGGATCGCCAGCGAGACGTTGCCTCCGGGCATCGGCTTCGAATGGACTGACCTGACCTACCAGCAGATCCTGGCCGGCAGCTCGGGCATCATCATCTTCCCGCTCGCTCTGCTGCTCGTCTATCTCGTGCTGGCTGCCCAGTATGAGAGCATCAGCCTGCCGCTTGCGATCGTCATGATCGTGCCGATGGGTGTGCTTGCCGCCTTGACCGGCGTCTGGCTGACGGGTGGCGACAACAACATCTTCACGCAGATCGGCTTGATGGTGTTGGTGGGCTTGTCGGCGAAGAACGCGATCCTGATCGTGGAATTCGCCCGCGAGCTGGAATTCGACGGCCGCAAGCCGGTTCAGGCCGCGATCGAGGCCAGCCGGTTGCGTCTGCGCCCGATCCTGATGACCTCCATGGCCTTCATCATGGGTGTCGTGCCGCTCGTCACCTCGACCGGTGCCGGTGCCGAAATGCGCGCTGCCATGGGTGTCGCTGTGTTTGCGGGTATGATCGGCGTCACCTTCTTCGGCATCTTCATGACGCCGGTGTTCTACGTGCTGATCCGCAGCGTCACGGGCAACCGTCCGCTGAAGCAGCATCCGCACAACGACAACGAACATTCGGCGGAGGTACTCCCGATCGCCGCCGAATAAGGGCCGTGCCGAACAGTACTCCAGTGCTCGACAGGCCAAGGCGGGACCGAAAGGTCCCGCCTTTTCACTATCTACGGCCTGTTCCGGATTTGGCCTTTGAAGAATTTGCCGCAAGGCCGCGGATTTCCTTTGCATGCTGGCACCATAGGTTTATCAAGCTCTTGGGTGAATTGATTGACGTACATCGGGCATGAGGAGTGGCTCGTTGGCGCAAGGACCTAAAGGGCGATAGCATACCGCAGGGTCCGCGCGTTCCATTCGGAGGATAGTCTATGAGCGGCAGGAAGATCGCTTTTCTCGGTACCGGTTTGATGGGTGCGCCGATGGCACGACGTCTATTGGCTGCCGGTTTCGCCGTAACCGTCTGGAATCGCGATCATAGCAAGGCGGAGCCTCTGACTGCCGATGGCGCGACCGTCGCGGATACGGCGGCGGAGGCGGCACGGGGAGCCGCAGTGGTTTTTACCATGCTGACGAATGGTGGGGCTGTCGGTGAGGTTCTGTTCGGCAGCGGTGTGGCCGACGTGCTGGAATCTGGAACGATCGTTATCGACAACAGCTCGATATCGCCAGCTGTTGCCCGCGAACATGCCTTCAAACTTGCCGAGCGCGGCATTCGGCACATCGATGCGCCGGTTTCCGGCGGCGTAGTCGGGGCGACTGCCGGAACGCTGGCAATCATGGCCGGCGGCGATGCCGAGGTCATCGACAGTGTTCGCGATATCATGGCGCCGCTCGGGCGCGTAACCAGAGTTGGTCCGAGCGGCACCGGGCAGCTCGCAAAACTCGGCAATCAGCAGATCGTTGCCGTGACCATCGGCGCCGTCGCGGAAGCGATGCTGCTGGTCGAGGCCGGCGGGGGCTCGCGCGAGGCGTTTCGTGACGCCATTCGCGGCGGCTTTGCCGAAAGCCGGATCCTGGAGCTGCATGGCCAGCGCATGATCGAGCGTAATTTTGAGCCGGGTGGAACCGCTCGCAACCAATTGAAGGATCTCGATACGGTGCTGGCGGCGGCGCAGAACCTGTCGCTTCATCTGCCGTTGACCGAAGTCGTTCGGGCCGAGTTTGCCGAATTCGTCGAGAATGGCGGCGGCGAGCAGGATCACAGCGGTTTGCTGCAGCATCTGGAAGACAAGAATGCCCAGGGAAAGGCTTGAGGAAGAGATGAGCGACAAGGGTGCATCCAAGCGTCGTCTGCGTTCGCAGGACTGGTTCGACAATCCCGATCATATCGACATGACGGCGCTCTATCTCGAGCGCTTCATGAACTACGGCATCACACCGGAGGAGCTGCGGTCGGGAAAGCCGATCATCGGCATTGCCCAGAGCGGCAGCGATCTGACACCCTGCAACCGCCATCACCTCGATCTCGCCAAGCGCGTGCGCGACGGCATTCGTGACGCCGGCGGCATTCCGATCGAGTTTCCGACCCATCCGATCTTCGAGAACTGCAAGCGCCCGACGGCAGCACTCGACCGTAATCTCGCCTATCTCGGTCTCGTCGAAGTGCTTTACGGCTATCCGCTCGATGGCGTCGTGCTGACGACCGGCTGCGACAAGACCACGCCGTCAGCGCTGATGGCGGCCTCTACCGTCAATATTCCGGCGATCGTCCTTTCCGGGGGCCCGATGCTCGATGGCTGGCATGAGGGCGAGCTTGCGGGCTCCGGCACGGTGATATGGCGTTCGCGCCGCAAGCTGGCGGCCGGCGAGATCGACGAGGAAGAGTTCATGGAGGCGTCGCTCGCCTCGGCGCCATCGATCGGTCATTGCAACACCATGGGAACGGCCTCGACCATGAACGCCATGGCGGAAGCGCTTGGCATGTCGCTGACCGGCTGCGCGGCCATTCCCGGCGCCTATCGCGAGCGCGGTCAGATGGCCTATCGTACGGGGCGGCGCGCAGTCGAGCTGGTGCTGGAGGATATCAAGCCCTCGGATGTCTTGACGCGCGAGGCCTTCCTCAATGCGATAAGGGTCAATTCCGCGATTGGCGGCTCGACCAATGCGCAGCCGCATCTGGCCGCCATGGCCAAACACGCCGGCGTCGAGCTTTATCCCGACGACTGGCAGGTGCATGGCTTCGACATTCCGCTGCTTGCCAATGTGCAGCCGGCGGGCGCCTATCTCGGCGAGCGTTTCCACCGCGCCGGTGGCGTTCCGGCTGTCATGTGGGAGCTGCTGCAGGTCGGCAAGCTGGATGGCAGCTGTCCGACTGTGACGGGCCGGACGATGGCGGATAACCTGAAAGGCCGCGAGGCGACTGATCGCGAGGTCATCCGCCCCTTCGCCGATCCGCTGAAGGAGCGTGCCGGCTTCCTGGTGCTGAAGGGCAATCTGTTCGACTTCGCCATCATGAAGATGAGCGTGGTCTCGGAGGAGTTCCGCGGCCGCTATCTGCAGGAGCCGGGCCATGAAGGCGTGTTTCAGGGCAGGGCGGTCGTCTTCGACGGATCGGAGGATTATCACAAGCGCATCAATCATCCCGATCTCGGCATCGACGAAAAGACCATTCTCGTTATCCGCGGCGCCGGACCGATCGGCTGGCCGGGATCGGCCGAAGTCGTGAACATGCAGCCGCCAGATGCGCTTCTAAAGCGGGGCATTCGCAGTCTACCGACGATCGGCGATGGCCGTCAGTCCGGCACGGCCGACAGCCCTTCGATCCTTAACGCTTCGCCCGAAAGTGCTGCGGGCGGTGGGCTTGCATGGCTCAGGACCGGTGACATCATCCGCATCGATTTCAATCAGGGGCGTTGCGACATGCTGGTGGAGGAGACGGAAATCGCGCGTCGCAAGGGCGACGGTATCCCGTCAGTGCCGCCGGATGCGACGCCGTGGCAGCGCATCTATCGTCGTTCGGTCACGCAGCTTTCCGACGGAGCTGTGCTGGATGGCGCCGCCGATTTTCGCGACATCGCTGCCAATCCGCCGAGGCACAACCATTGACAGGTGTCGGCGGCCGGCAAGGATTGGAGCGGTGCTGTTAATTTGGGTAGCTTGCGCAGCCATTAAAGTTCGCGAAAGGGAGTAGTGCAACTATAATTGGCTGCGTTAGTTAGTCTCTTCAAGTTTCCGAAGGGGGTGGTGCTCTTTGGCAGGGACGACATCAGGGCGAAGCGAAGAAGAGTTCCAGGACCTTTTGAGGAGGCTGGAGCTGGCGCTGGAGGCGTCTCAAATCGGTGTCTGGCAGCATAATGTCAACGAGCAGGAGCTGCTCTGGGACTCGCAGATGCACAAGCTCTACGGGACCGGGCTTCAGGAGCGCAGGGTTTCTTCCGACGTCTGGATGAACGCGCTGCATCCCGAGGATGTCGAAGGGGCGATCCACGATTTCGATGTCGCGCTGGCCAGGAAGGGTTTCTACAATTCCCAGTTCCGCATCATCCTGCCCGGAGGCGAGGTACGCCATCTGCGTTCGCGCGCGCATTACTATGAGGATGCGGACGGGGCACCTTCCTTCATCGGCGCGGAATGGGACGTCACCGCTGACGTCCTGCTCAATCGGGAGCTGAGCGGTCAAAAGGCCATCGCCGAAGCGCGCGCCATTGCATTGGAGCACAGTCGTGCGCGAATAGAGCATGCCGCCGATCACGATTATCTCACAGGCCTCCCAAACCGCCGCTATTTCGACCGGCGTCTGGCTGAGTTGCACAACGATACGTCTATCGGAACCTTGGCGATCCTCCATATCGATCTCGATGGATTCAAGGAGATCAACGACAAATGGGGCCATGCCGCTGGTGATGCCACGCTGCAGAGCGCTGCCGCCCGCATCTCCGGAGCGATCACTGCCAACGACATCGTCGCCCGAATTGGCGGTGACGAGTTCGTGGCCGTGCTGGTCAATATCGGCAGTGTCGAAAGGCTTCAGGCGATCGCCGACGATATTTTATCGCGATTGCGCCGCGAAGTACGTTTCGGCAACGAGATGCTGAGGATCGGCGCGTCCATCGGCGTGGCGATAGGCGAGACGAGCGGCGCTGGCAATTTGCTGGCAGAATCCGATGTCGCCCTTTTTCAGGCCAAGAAACTCGGCCGCAACCGGGTGGAGTTCTTCACGCCGCAGCTCCAGTCCGATCTGCATGCAGAACGCCGCCTGGCCGACGAGTTGCGATTGGCGCCGGTGCTGCGGCAGATCGAGCCCTTCTATCAGATTCAAGTCGATGCGCAGAGCCGCCGCATCGTCGGACTGGAGGCGCTGGCACGCTGGCGGCATCCGGGAAGGGGATTGCTGAGCCCCGTGGCCTTCCTCAAGGTCGCCGATGAATATGGATTTACCGCGGAGATCGATGCGGCCGTGCTGAAGCGCGCACTGGCGGATCGGGCAGCCTGGGTTTCGCAGGGTCTTTCACCGCCGCGCATCGCTGTCAATATCTCCGGTCGCCGGCTTGCCGATCCCGACCTGATCGATGGATTGCGGGCGCTCAGAATACCGCGCCACGCCATCGCCTTCGAGCTGGTGGAGACCATCTTTCTGGATGAGCCCGACGAGGCAGTGCTTGCCAATATCGCTGGCATCAAGGAGATGGGGATCGATATCGAGATCGACGATTTCGGCTCCGGTCACGCTTCGCTGATCGGCCTCGTCAAGTTGAAGCCGAAGCGGTTGAAGATAGACCGGCAACTGGTAACTGCCGTAACGGTTTCTGAGGAGCAGCGTCGTCTTGTCGGCTCTATCATCGAAATCGCACGCACATTGAATGTCGAGGTGGTCGCCGAAGGGGTCGAGACCGAGGATCACGCGCGCGTTCTGGCCGAGGTCGGCTGCGATGAACTTCAGGGCTACGCTATCGGCTATCCTTCCTGCGAAAGCGAGACTGCGGCTTTGCTGAAATCAGCCGAGGCATCGAGCCCGAGCTGATCGTCAGCCAATCTTGCGGCGTATGCTACTGAATCTGCAGAGCGAGGATCAGGCCGTAGCTGATGGCGCCAAGCGTTAAAAGCGATAGCGTCGCTGCGGCAATCACCCTGCCGCCGGCATGGGCAACGGAGCGGATGTTTACCGACAGGCCGAGCGCTGCCATGGCGATGACGGTCAAAATGCCGGAAACAGTCTCCATCGGTGTCACCAGCGCATCCGGAATAAGTCCGAAAGAACGCAGCGCCATAAGCCCGAGAAAGCCGCAGATGAACCAGGGGACTAGAGAATGGTGATGGCCGTTGCGTTCATCGCTGCCTGAGGCTTCAGCCTTGGTGAGGATGCCGAGCAGGAAGATGACCGGACCCAGCATCAGGACACGGACGAGCTTGACGAGCGTGCCGGTCTGGACGGCGAGCAGGCCAACGGGAGCGGTCGCCGCCAGTACCTGCGGCACCGCATAGACCGTCAGTCCGGCGAGGGTCCCGTATTGCGGCACGCTCATGCCGAAGTGGAAATAGAAAAGCGGCAGCAGGAACACGGCGGCAATGCCGAGGACGGCGGTGAAGGCGAGTGCTGCGGCGATCTCCTGCGAGTCGGCCTCGATCACGGGCGCAACGGCGACGATTGCCGAATTGCCGCATATCGAGTTGCCGCAGGCGATCAGCGTTGCGAGCTTCGGCGGCAGGCCGAGCGCCCGGCCGATGAGATAGGTAGCCGCGATCGACAGCACGACGACGATGGCGATGCCGGCAATCAGCCAGACGCCGGCGCCGCGGATCGCCGAAAGGCTGATGGACGCGCCGAGAAGGACGATGGCGATTTCCAGAAGAAACTTGGCGCTGAAATCGATGCCCGGCTTCATGGACGGCTTCAGCGGCTTGATCGTGCAGACTGCGATGCCGAGGGCGATGGCAAGCACCAGGCTTTCGATCCACCGGCCACCGAGGAGGCCTACTTCAACATGCTCTGCGGCATAGGCCAGAAGGGCTACCGCCGCGGTGAGTGCTAGGCCGGGAAGGATCTCGTTTGCGCGTCGAGCTGGGGACATGGCGTGCCGTCATTCGTTTCTTGTGATTTGGTGACGGCTGGAAAGTCTCATCTGCCGATGTCGACATCCATCGAATATTATCCTATGTTTTGTTCGATAAATTAGAATGATTTCCCATGACCTTTGAACAGCTCGCCATTTTCGTCGCTGTCGCGGAGCGAGAGCATCTGACGAATGCCGCCGAAGCGATCCATCTGACGCCTTCCGCCGTCAGCTCTGCGATCAAGAACCTCGAAGCCTATTACGGCGTCGAGCTTTTCCATCGCGTCGGGCGGAGGATCGAATTGACGGAGACGGGCCGTTCCTTCCTGGGCGAAGCCAAGGCGACGCTGGCGCGCGTTCGCTCAGCCGAGCTCATGCTTTCGGAATTGGGCGGCCTGCAGCGCGGCCGCCTCAGCCTCTATGCAAGCCAGACCATCGCCAGCTACTGGCTGCCACCCTTGCTGATGCGGTTTCACAGCGAGTATCCCGGCATCGAGCTCGATCTGACGATCGGCAATACCCGCACCGTCACCGAGGCCGTCATCGATGGTGCGGCCGAACTGGGTTTCATCGAGGGCGAAGTGGATGCGCCGGCGCTGTCGATGAAGGTCGTGGCACAGGACGCGCTCGTCATCGTCGTGCCGCCGTATCACCCCTGGGCGGACGGACGGCAACTGACCGCTGATGACCTAACCACCGGCACGTCCTGGGTGATGCGGGAGGAGGGGTCGGGCACACGCTCGGAATTCGAGAACGCAGTCGCCAGGCTCGGCGCTTCGCCGCGCGATCTCGACGTGGCGCTCGTTTTGCCTTCGAATGAAGCTGTTCTCTCCGCTGTCGGCGCCGGGAAAAGCGCTGCGGCCATTTCGAGTGCCGCGGCAAGAGCCTATCTCGGGCAGGGGCTGCTGGTTCAGGCCAGTTTCGATCTGCCCGCCCGCAGCTTCCGGCTGCTGCGCCACAAGGAGCGCCATGCGAGCAAAGCTGCACAGACGCTTGAGGTTATGTGCAAGGGCTAAGCTCGCGAGTGATTTGCTTTAAACGAGCACATCGCTCAATTTCATCTGCCTCGGTCCGGCCTTTGGACGCATTAGCGTCGCTAGCCCCGTTGCCGGTTGGCGATGACGAGCTCGATCTCGTTGCGTTCCAGCATGGCGCGAATATCGTCCGGCGGCATGTCGTCGGTGACCAGTACGTCGTAGGTTGTGGGTTCGCTCAGGACGATCGGTGCGCTGCGGCCAAACTTGGCGCTGTCGGCGACGACGATGCGGTTTTCGGCGCGGCTTGCCGCTTCCCGTGAATATTCCGCTTCCTCGAGATCGTGCAGCATGAAGCCCGAGGCCGCGTTGATGGCGCCGACCGAGAGGATGGCGTGGCGCACGTTGAAGCGACGCAGGAAATTGGCGGCTTCCATGCCGAAGGTGCCGCCGTCGTGACCGCGCAATTCGCCGCCTGCAAAGAAGACGCGATTGCCGTTGCGGGTGGCGAGCGCGTGGGCGACGGCGACGGCATTGGTGACGACGAAAAGGTTCTGGTGCTTCTGCAACGCGACGGCGATGAAGGCGGTGGTCGAGCCGACGTCGAGGAAGAGGGCATCGCCATCCTCGATCATGGCGGCGACGGTTGCGGCGATCATCCGCTTGGCTTCGGCGTTCTCGTTCATGCGCAGGTGCAGCGGCGGCTCGTTCATGGAGTCCTTGATATGGACCCCACCGTGTACCTTGGTGACCAGCCCATTAGCCTCGAGGCTGCGGATGTTGCGACGGATGGTTTCTTCGGAAACGCCGAGCCGCTCGGCCAGGAACTGGATGCGGCTTGCGCCGCCGGCCAGGCGCAACTCCTCCAGAATCTCGCGCTCGCGATGATTGGAGTGAAGTGGTGGCTGGGATATGCCCGACATGGTTCCTGATCCTACAAAGGGTATTGATCCCAAAACTTGCATGGCTTTCGAAATGGCCGGCCCATTGTCGCCAAAGGCGTCAACGCACGCGGTCTCGATCCGGTTGCCTCGCGCCTGAGTTTTTAAGACAAATCTCACCTACGGTGAAGCGCGTCTTTCGGATATCCATAGCTGATCTGATTTGAGTTTTGTGCAATAAATCAACAAAAAGCCAAATATTCGTTTCTTTTTGTGGGAGACCCTTGACAGCCTTGCTTTTTGTGGGGAACCTTCAGTCCAAAGGATGCTGAGCAGTAGCACCGGAGGGGGAATGACTGCGACGCCGGAAGACAGGATACATTCTCTCGGCATTTGGCGCGGGCCGATCGAGATCGCCCCGCTTGTCGGTGGCATCACCAATCGCAACTATCTGGTCGGCGATGCAGGCCGCCGTTTCGTCGTGCGGCTGGGTGAGGATATCCCCGTTCACCACATCAGCCGCGCAAACGAAGTTGCTGCAAGCAGGGCGGCCCATGCGGCCGGGCTTTCGCCTGCCGTCATCCATCATGAGCCCGGCATATTGGTGCTTGACTATATCGATGCCAAGCCGCTGTCCGCCGAGGATGTAAGTCATCCTGCATTCATGGAGCGGGTCGTTTCGCTTGTCCGCTCATGTCATCGCGATGTCGCCAGGTATTTTCGTGGGCCGGCGGCGATCTTCTGGGTCTTCCATGTGCTCCGAGACTATGCAGCCGTCCTGAACGCTGGCGATAGCCGGCACAAGCCGCTCTTGCCCTCCTTTCTGGAGATTGCCGAGCGACTGGAACGCGAAGCTGGTCCCTTCGAGATCGCATTCGGTCACAACGATCTGCTGGCCGCGAATTTCCTCGATGACGGCAAACGGCTGTGGCTGATCGATTGGGACTATGCGGGTTTCAACACGCCGCTTTTCGATCTCGGCGGCCTTGCCTCCAACAATGAATTCTCGGAAGCGCAGGAAGAAGCGATGCTGGAGGCCTATTTCGAGGCTGGCGTCAGCGACGACCTGCGGCGACGCTATCAGGCGATGAAATGCGCGTCGCTTCTGCGTGAGACGATGTGGAGCATGGTCTCTGAAATCCATTCCGACATCGAATTCGATTATTCTTCTTATACAGCTGAAAATCTGCGGCGCTTCGAGAGCGCCTGGCAGGATTTTCGCAATTCTTGAGGTGACACGATGAAGGAACTGCCTGCTACCGCAAAAACCGTCGTCATCGGCGGCGGCATCATCGGCTGCTCGACCGCCTATCATCTCGGCAAGCTCGGCTTCACCGATACCGTGCTTCTGGAGCGCAAGAAGCTGACCTCGGGCACGACGTTCCATGCGGCCGGTCTCGTCGGCCAACTGCGCACCAGCGCCAACATCACGCAGATGCTCGGCTACTCTGTCGATCTCTACAAGAAGCTCGAGGCGGAGACGGGGCTTGCCACCGGCTGGAAGATGAATGGCGGCCTGCGCCTCGCCTGCAACGAGGAGCGCTGGACGGAGGTGAAGCGGCAGGCGACGACGGCGCAATCCTTCGGCCTGCAAATGCATCTCCTGACGCCGCAGGAGGCGCTCGATCTCTGGCCGCTGATGGATGTGGACGATCTCGTCGGCGCCGCCTTCCTGCCGACGGACGGGCAGGCCAATCCCTCCGATATCACCCAGGCGCTGGCGAAGGGCGCCCGCATGAGCGGCGTGTCAATCTTCGAGGATACCGAGGTTCTCGATCTGGAGATCGACAAGGGCCGGATCCGCGCCGTCATCACCGAGAGAGGCCGCATCGAATGCGAGCGCGTCGTCGTCTGCGCGGGGCAATGGACGCGGACCTTCGCCGGACGTTTCGGCGTCAATGTCCCGCTCGTCTCGGTCGAGCATCAATATCTCATCACCGAATCCTTCGGCGTGCCATCCAACCTGCTGACGCTGCGCGATCCCGACCGGCTGACCTATTACAAGGAGGAGGTCGGCGGGCTGGTCATGGGCGGCTATGAGCCCAATCCTATCCCCTGGGCGCTCGACGGCATCCCCAAGGATTTCCACTACACGCTGCTCGACAGCAATTTCGATCATTTCGAGCAGATCATGGAACAGGCGCTCGTGCGCGTGCCGGCACTGCAGACGGCCGGCGTCAAGCAGCTGCTGTGCGGTCCGGAGAGCTTTACGCCCGACGGCAACTTCATTCTCGGCGAGGCGCCGGAATTGAAGAACTTCTTCGTCGGCGCCGGCTTCAACGCCTTCGGCATCGCCTCGGCCGGTGGGGCAGGTATGGCGCTCGCCGAATGGGTCGCCAAGGGCGAGCCGCCCTATGACCTCTGGCCTGTCGATATCAGGCGTTTCGGCCGCCCGCATTTCGATACCGACTGGGTTCGCACCCGAACGCTGGAAGCCTATGGCAAGCACTACACCATGGCATGGCCTTTCGAGGAGCATTCCAGCGGCCGGCCCTGCCGCAAGTCACCGCTTTACGACCGGCTGAAGGCGCAGGGCGCTTGCTTCGGCGAAAAGCTCGGCTGGGAGCGGCCGAACTGGTTTGCTGATCTTTTTGCCGGCGAGGAGCCGAAGGATGTCTACACCTACAGCCGGCAGAACTGGTTCGATGCCGTCGGCCGCGAGCACAAGGCGGTGCGCGAAGCGGCCGTGATCTTCGACCAGACCTCCTTTGCCAAATTCGTGCTGAAGGGCAGGGATGCCGAAGCGGCAATCTCTTGGATCGCCTCCAATGACGTTGCCAAGCCCGTGGGTGCCTTGACCTATACCCAGATGCTGAACGACCGGGGCGGCATCGAATGCGATGTCACCGTTGCCCGCATTGCCGAAAACGAATTCTACATCACTACAGGCACCGGCTTCGCCACCCATGATTTCGACTGGATCGCTCGCAATATTCCGCCCGAGATGCATGCGGAACTGGTGGATGTGACGTCTGCCTATTCCGTGTTGTCGCTGATGGGGCCGAAATCGCGCGCAATCTTGCAGGTAGTGACTTCGGCCGACGTTTCGAATGTCGCATTCCCCTTCGGCAAGGTGAGGACCGTTGGCATTGCCGGTTGCCCGGTGCGGGCGTTGCGCATCACCTATGTCGGCGAGCTCGGCTATGAACTGCATGTGCCGGTGGAATATGCCGCGACCGTCTATGACGTGCTGATGGCGGCCGGGCGCGAGCACGGCCTCGTCAATGCCGGCTATCGCGCTATCGAAAGCTGCCGCCTGGAAAAGGGCTATCGTGCCTGGGGTTCGGATATCGGGCCGGACCATACGCCGGTCGAGGCCGGGCTTGCCTGGGCGGTGAAGACGAAGAAAGACGTCGCCTTCCGCGGCCGCGAGGCGGTCGAGCTGCAACTGGCATCCGGCGTGAAGAAGATGCTCGCCTGCTTCGTGCCTGACGATCCCGAGATCGTGCTTCTCGGCCGCGAAACGATCTATCGCGATGGACAACGCGTCGGCTGGCTGTCGAGCGGCGGCTACGGCTACACGATCGGCAAGGCGATCGGCTACGGCTATGTCCGCAATCCCAACGGCGTCACGGAGGATTTCGTGCTGTCCGGCCGCTACGAACTCGATGTCGCGCAGAGCCGCGTACCGTGTCAGGTGGTGCTGAAGCCGCTTTATGATCCTCAGATGGCACGGATCAAGGGGTGATAGCGGAAGGTGGGAATGAGTTATTCCCTCATTGTTGTTCCGGCGTGTTTCCACCGTGGAAATTGCCGAAGTGACGTGCGGCAAACAAAGCGAGTGCGAGCGCGCCGAGACCAACGGCGAGCGCGTCCAATCCGTCATCCAAATGCAGGGAACCAGCCCGGACGAGAAGCAGGTATGCGACCACGAGATTGGCGAAACCCCACAGGACATTGACGGTGGATGACGAAAGTCCCACGCCGCGAGGCTTGGCGAAGGGCGATTGAAAGGGTCTACCGAGAACTCCGCTCACCAGATGCGGAACCGCGTTCATGAGAAAGGCGCCGCCAGCGAATAGAAGCAGGTAGTGCAGCAGGTTCATCTTGAGGATTCCGTTTGGCGAGTTCGTGGTGATAGTATTGGTTACCGCGATATTGGCCGGTCGGCGTTAGTTGCCGGCCGGCAGTCCTCGAACGTTTGCTGAAACGGCCTTATGCGGCAGAATGTTGTGAGGCCGGCTCGATCGGCAGATCGGTGCCGGAGACATCAGCGCCGGGACCCATGACAACGATGCCTTCACCAACGATCCGCCCTGCAAGCTGACCGTTGAAAACCAGATTCCCGTTATTGATGACATTGCGGCCGATCTGGCCGGAAACGACGGCGTTTCCCCCAGCTTCAATAATCAATCCGCCGAGCAGGCCTCCGGATGCAATCAGTTTCCCACCTCGTTTGACATGGGTAACTCCGGTGACGGTGTTGCCGACAACCATAATCTTGGTCACAACTAAATCACCAATATGCTGGACCACTTTCAGCTACTCCCTCGATGTTTCGAATAGATAGTCAGTGCAGCTTACGGTTTTTCTTGGCTCTCGCAATGGGCTTCGATTGGCCGTCATCGCACGTAAGCTTGCCAAATCAAGCGCGGCCTCAGATCGACCCGAAGTTTCTGCGCCTATCGTCTCTCCGGCAAATCCCAAACCTGATAAAGGCTATTGAGCGCCTCCGCCGTATGGCATTCCACCGTCGGCAACTCGGATTCCTGGAGAATTTTTGCATATTTGGCGCCGCTGTTGCGGGTCTTCACCAGTATCCAGTGAATCATCTCCCATTTGATGCTGTCCTTAGCGCCCTCGAGATGTCCCGCGCGGTTCGCGCTGTTGATGAGCGTGCGCTTGAGATAGCGCGAAAAGCGTAGCCAGTGATTGGAGGTGATGAGGATCGCCCCGGTGGCTCGGGCAAAGCGCTGCGGCATGAGGCGCGTATAATTGCCTTCCATAATCCATTGCTCGCCAAGAATGGCCGCATCGTGCAGCGCGGCGAATTCTGCTTCGGGACGCTGCTTCCAATCGGTGTGAGGCAGGTGATGAAGCTGATCGAGATGGATCGTTGGAAAGCCAAGCTTTTTGGAGAGCGCAACCGCAAGGGTTGACTTGCCAGCATTGGACGGGCCGAGCACGACGATGCGCTCGCCAAGGGAATGCAAGGGAAGCATGGGGCACCGGTCGAAAAATTGGGATGGCCTCCAATGGCTGAACCAAGTGCGGTTGTCAACGATCTGCAAACTTGTCGCTGCCATTGATCGCAATCGTCGAGCACGATCGAACCCAAGCCGGTTCGTCCGCCAGAAATTGTGATCTCGCCATTTCCGTATCAGCCATTCCTGACCATATCGCTGCTCCCCCTCAGTCGACATGCCGACAACAGGCCGAGCCGAGAGATGAGGGCGGAAGCGGGCAGCAAGCTGGAGAAGGGCTGGAAAGAGGCGCTGCCTGACGTCAAGCCGTAGCGTGGTCTTGTCCCTGTGCTGAGAGTGATCCCGTGGACATCCTTGATCGAGGCAATCCGGTGCTCTATGAATTTTACCCCTGTCGCAATGAGAGCCAGGGTGCAGTGAGAAGCTTTTTCGATGCAGCCAGGCTGCTGCTTGCCGATCTGGCCTCCAGCCTGTTGTTCGTCATCCTGCTGTCGTTGACGCACAATGCCACGCTTTCGACATGTCTGGCGATTGCGCTTGGTCTTCTCCAGATCGGAATTCAGTTCATTCGCCGCAAGCCCATCGAGGTCATGGAGTGGCTCAGTCTTTTTCTGGTCATCGCCGCCGGCGTGGCGACGCTGCTGACAAATGATCCGCGTTTCGTGCTGTTCAAGCCGAGTGTGATCTATGCGATCATCGGTATCGTGATGTTGAAGCCCGGTTGGATGAACCGATATCTGCCGGCGATCGCGCGCACGGTTGCGCCCGATGTCGCCATTTATGTGGGGTTTGCCTGGGCCGGCCTGATGTTCCTGTCCGCTGCGCTCAATGCAGTTATTGCCCTCATGTTTGATCTATCGACATGGGCGGCTGTCATGCCGGCCTTCGGTATCGGCAGCAAAGTGGTGTTGATGCTGGCCGGGTTTGCTGCGATCCGTCTCACGGTGCGGCGACGCGTGCGCGCCATGCCCGAGGCCGAACGTGACGCCTTGCTGATCTCGACAGGCGAAAGGGCTTAATCGCCGTTGCCGGCAACGGCCATTGCCGGAAAGCTGTGATCTGCCTGCTGCAATGGACGTCCTTTCCTTGACTTGCCGGCGCTTTCGCCCTCAATCGGACTGCTGACGAAAATGGAGGCGTGATCAATGGCCGAAGCGAACATCAAGCTCGAAGACAGCTGGAAAGAGGCATTGTCGCCTGAGTTTGCCAGTCCGTATATGGATGAACTCAAGGCTTTCCTCGTCGAGGAGAAGCAGCGCGGCAAGGTGATCTTTCCCCGTGGCAGCGAGTATTTCCGGGCACTGGATTTAACCCCGCTCGACGAGGTACAGGTCGTCATTCTCGGCCAGGACCCCTATCACGGCTTCGGTCAGGCGCACGGGCTCTGCTTCAGCGTGCGCCCCGGCGTGCGCATCCCGCCGTCGCTGGTCAATATCTACAAGGAACTGGAAACCGATCTCGGCATTCCGCCGGCCCGCCACGGCTTTCTGGAGAGCTGGGCGAAGCAGGGTGTGCTGCTGCTCAACAGCGTGCTGACGGTCGAGGAATCGCAGGCCGCCTCGCATCAGGGCAAGGGCTGGGAGCGCTTTACCGACGCCGTCATCCGCAGGGTCAACGACGAATGCGACGGCGTCGTCTTCATGCTCTGGGGCTCCTATGCGCAGAAGAAGGCCGCTTTCGTCGATACCGAGCGCCATCTCGTGTTGAAATCCGTCCATCCCTCGCCGCTGTCGGCCCATAACGGCTTCTTCGGCTGCCGGCATTTTTCCAAGGCCAACGCCTATCTGGCCGAACATGGCAGGGATCCGATCGACTGGGCGCTGCCGAGCAATCCTGAGGCTTAGCGAGGCGGCACGTCTCGATTGCCCTATGCATCAGTGAACGATCTGATTTTATCGTTCACTCTTTGAAGACAATCCGTTTGGCCATTCGGGGCTATCGAAACACGGCTCACGAGACCATCTTCTGCCCATGAGAAACGCCTGCCGGTGCAGGCGAGACAAGGGGTTTAAGATGCTTAACCAGATCAAAGGTCTTCACCACGTTACCTCGATGGCGGAAGACGCCCGCACCAACAACAAGTTCTTCACGGATACGCTCGGCCTGCGGCGGGTGAAGAAGACCGTGAATTTCGATGCTCCCGATGTCTATCACCTCTACTATGGTGACGAGGTCGGTACGCCCGGCACGATCATGACTTACTTCCCGTTCCCGAAGATGGCGCGCGGTCGCCCGGGCACCGGTGAGGTCGGCAATACTGTTTACTCCGTTCCGGAAGGCGCGCTTGGTTATTGGACCGAGCGGCTCGGGCAGCATGGGGTCGAAGGCCTGAAGGCCGACGAATCCTTCGGCCAGAAGCGCCTGCATTTCGCAGGTCCCGATGGCGATGGCTTCGCTCTTGTCGAGGTCAAGGACGACAAGCGTTTGCCCTGGACGCATAACGGCGTCGATGCCGAACATGCCATCCGCGGTTTCCATTCCGTCGCCATGCGGCTCAGGGATGAAGGCGCTACGGCCGAACTGCTGAAGTATATGGGCTACGAAGTTGTCGATACGCATGAGGGCGTCAAGCGGCTTGCCATTCCCGGCGGCAACGGTGCCGACTATGTCGACCTCGAAACCATGCCGAACATCAATCGCGCGCTTCCGGGTGCCGGCTCCGTCCACCATGTCGCCTTTGCCGTCGAGAACCGCGCAAAGCAGCTCGAAGTGCGCAAGGCGCTGATGGATACGGGCTATCAGGTCACTCCGGTCATCGACCGCGATTACTTTTGGGCGATCTATTTCCGTACGCCGAGCGGCGTGCTGTTCGAAGTCGCCACTAATGAACCAGGCTTCAACCGCGACGAGGATACGGCCCATCTCGGCGAGGCGCTGAAACTGCCCGAGCAGCATGCGCATCTGCGCGGATTGATCGAGCAGCATCTCGAACCGCTGGAAGGCTAATCCGGGAGAAAAGACGATGACGGACAAGAGTTATGTGCACCGGCTGAAGGCCGGTGCATCCGGAAAGCCGATTTTCTTCACCTTCCACGGCACCGGCGGCGACGAGAACCAGTTCTTCGATTTTGCTGCCCGGCTGCTGCCGGATGCGACGATTGTCTCGCCGCGCGGCGATGTTTCGGAATATGGCGCGGCGCGCTTCTTCCGCCGGACGGGCGAGGGTGTCTACGACATGGCCGACCTTGCTCGGGCGACGGACAAGATGGCGGCTTATGTCTCGGAGCTGGCGGCGGAACACGGTGCCTCCCAGGTGCTTGGCCTCGGCTTTTCCAATGGCGCGAACATTCTCGCCAATGTTCTGATCGAGCATGGCTATCTCTTCGATGCGGCCGTGCTGATGCATCCGCTGATCCCGTTCCAGCCGAAGGACAATGCAAGGCTGGAGGGTAAGCGCGTGCTGATCACGGCAGGAGAGCATGATCCGATCGCGCCTGCTCCAGTCACCAAGTCGCTGGCGGAGTACTTTGCGCGGCAGAGCGCCGAGGTCACGCTCGAATGGCATCCGGGTGGCCACGATATTCGTCCCAACGAGATCGAGGCAATCCGTAGTTTCCTCGCGCCTTACGCTTAGAACCTGTGCAAAACATTGGGCCGCGCGGCAGAAGACCTCTGATGCGCGGCCTGCTATTTGCCGATTAGACCTACCATGGCCTTCGCTTGCGAGGCGGCCGCCAGTTTTCCCTTCTGGTCGATGTAGTCTGTTCCGCAGAAGCGGTTGAGATTGGCGAAATCCATGCTGTCCGATTGCGCATGCCTTGCTTCGGCAATAACCATGCGCCAGGCGCAGCCGAGCATCTTATCAGGCTGGATTGCCTGATCGCAGCCTGTACTAAGACATAGGGCGACATGTTTCTGTGCTCGATATCCGCCTGCTATGGCCTCCTCGTAGTCGGCCTTCCAGCTATCGCGGGTATGTTCGCAGCGGGCGGGATTGCTGCTCTGGCTGCACTGCACCGTCTTGTCGACATAGGTTTGCGCCGGCGGCCATAGCGGACCGTCGACCAGGCTGACACAGCCGCACGCGAACAAGGTGGCTGACAGCAGGCGCAATTGATTCTCCTTCGACGAAGTCGCCAGAACCCTAGAGCGATCGTAAATATGTGCAAGATCAATGTGATCTTGCCAACAGCGACGGCGAGACGGCGCTCCCTTGACTACCGGTAGCAACGTGTGGCGTGACCTTCCTGCAACCCCTGACATCTTCCGGCATCCGCGACACGCAACGGCGCAAGCTTTGCTTGTGAGTATCATTGCCGCCCGCTAATGCTCTGCCGCTATAGGGCGGGGGATTTCATCGTGACGCTGGCGGAACAGCAACAATACAGGCTCGGTGTGATCTATGTGGCGCTCTCGGCGCTCGCATGGTCGACCTCCGGTCTCTTCGTGCGAGCGATCCATGCCGATCTCATGACCATCTTGTTCTGCCGCGGTATCGTCTCCGGCCTCGGCGTCTTCGCGCTGTTTTTCTATATCGAGCGCCGCAATGCCTTTCGCATCCTGCGCTCCATGCGCGGCCCGTCGCTGGCGGCGACGATCTTTTCCACCGCTTCCATGATTAGCGGCATCGGCTCGATCTATTATACCTCGGTCGCGGATGCCATGGTCATCTATGCGACCGTGCCCTTCGTTACCGCCGGCGTCGCCTTCCTCTTCATCGGCGAGCGTCCGAATGTGAGGACGCTGGTTGCCAGCGGCATTGCCTTCATCGGCGTACTCGTCATGCTGTCCGGGCACGGGAGCGATGGTGGCAGCTGGCTTGGCAAGGGGCTCGCCGCCATCATGACGCTGACAGTCGCGGCCCTTGCGGTTGTCATGCGCCAGCATCGCAATGTGCCGATGCTGCCGGCCATGGCACTGTCGGCCTGGCTCTGCTCCTTCGTTACCTTCTGGTTCGCTTCGCCGCTTTCGATCTCTGGCCAGGATCTTGGCCTGATCATTGCCTTCGGCATCATCCAGAATGCCATGGGCCTTAGCCTCTACACCTTCGGCTCGCGGCTGGTGCCGGCCTCGGATGCCGCCCTGCTGACGGCGCTTGAAGTGCCGCTGACGCCGCTCTGGGTCTGGATGGTTTTCGCCGAGCGCCCTTCAACGGCGACGCTCATCGGCGGGCCAATCGTGCTTGCCGCGCTGTTCGGACATATCCTGTTGGAAGTACGGCGAAATCGCGCGGTGAAATCGATACGGGCGCACTGACCGTCTTGCCCCTTTCATCACAAAATGCTGATATCGGCCCGGTCATCAGGAGTCGGAATCGATGAAAAAGGTCTTCAATCCCGCATCTGTCCGCCGCCCTTTCGGCAATTACAATCACGGCCTGCTGGTGCCGCCGGGCGCCAGCCTTCTCGTCACCTCAGGCCAGCTCGGAATCGGTCTTGACGACCGGATTCCAGCCGACGTGACGGCCCAGGCCGAGTTGTGCTTCAAGGCTATCGGCGCCATTCTGGATGAGGCCGGCATGAGCTTTGCCGATGTCATCCGCATTGCCGGGTTCGTTACCACGCGCGAGGATTTTCCCGCCTATATGGCCGTGCGGGACCGCTATATTCAGGATCCCAAGCCGGTTTCGACATTGCTGATCGTCGGCGGGTTTACCCGGGCCGAGTTCCTGGTTGAGGTAGAGGTCACGGCGGCGAAGGTGATGTGATGACGATCGGTCCCGAGCATTCGGCCGATCCATCCATGCCGCGCATTCTGGGACTTTACGAGACGCATCTGACGGTTGCCGATCTCCAACGCTCGATCGCATTCTATCGCGATGTGCTGAAGCTCGAGGTCGCGACCGTCATCGAAAGCAGGAATGTCGCCTTCCTGTGGATCGACGACAAAAGGATGGGCATGCTTGGCCTCTGGGAAACGGGCAGCGCTCCGCTTAGAATGCGTCTCCACATTGCGTTCAGAATCTCTCTTGACGATGTCCTTCGTTCCGCTGCCGCTTTGAAGGCTCATGGCGTTCAGCCGAAAGGCTTTAATGGCGAGCCGCTCGATGAGCCGGTCGTTCTGGGCTGGGTGCCGGCAGTTTCGCAGTATTTTTCCGATCCCGACGGGCATTCGATCGAGTTCATCCATGTGCTTGAGGATGCGGCTGATCCGGGTTTCGGTGTGAAGCCCTATTCGCAATGGTTGTCCCGGCCGAAACCGACCGCTTGACGGGCAGCGGCTGAAGCCCCTGGCAATCGGCTTTTCGCCGGCCTCCTTATGGTCTATGCGGGAATACGAGCAATACTGCCGACACGGCCAATGGCAGGCCGCGAAGAGGCGTGAAAGACGCGCATGACACAGAATATCTACGACGATCCGGGTTTCTTCGAAGGTTATAGCCGCCTGCAGCGCTCCGTTGACGGGCTGGCTGGTGCGGCCGAATGGCCTGCCATCCGCGCCTTGATGCCAGATATGAAAGGCCTCGATGTCGCCGATCTCGGGTGTGGTTTCGGCTGGTTCTGCCGTTGGGCGGCCGAACACGGCGCCGCCAGCGTGTTGGGGCTCGATGTCTCGGAAAACATGCTTGAGCGCGCGCGGGCGGAAACTGCGGATGCGCGTGTTCGTTATGATCTGGCCGATCTCGAGAAGCTCCAGCTTCCAATGGCCGGCTTCGATCTCGTCTACAGCTCGCTCGCCTTCCACTATATCGAGGGTTTCGCCGGCCTTCTGGCGACCATTCGCCAAGCACTTAAACCGGGTGGCCGGCTGCTCTTTTCGATCGAGCATCCGATCTACATGGCGCCGCGGCAACCGAAATGGCTCGATGATGCCGAGGATGGCAAGATCTGGCCCCTCAGTGCCTATCAGATCGAAGGGCCGCGGGTGACGAACTGGCTCGCCGAGGGCGTCGTCAAGCAGCACCGCACCATGGGCACGACACTCAACCTCCTGATCAGATCCGGCTTTGCCATCGTCCATGTCGAGGAATGGTCGCCAAGCGATGAGGATCTCGCGGCCCATCCGGATTGGGCGATCGAGCGCGAACGGCCGATGTTTCTCCTGATCTCGACACGGACCTGAGGCCGGCTTCGGCATGTTTGCGCGGCACCCCCGGAAGGCGGTTGTTTTTCCTTTTGTTGATAGATTTTATAGAGAACTAATTGCTCGCGAAGGCCGACTCTCTAAAATGTCGTTTCTTGAGGCGCTTTCATCCTCTCGATAGTGTGTGCTGACCGGCGCAAGTTAGGGGACAGCGGAATGAACATGAAAACCTCCGTGGCGATCGAGAAGGCGGTGCCTGTTGCCGATCCTGATATTGCGCGCACCGAGTTTCGCAACGCCATGGCGCGAATGGCCGCTGCGGTCAACATCGTCACGACCGATGGCCCGGCCGGGCTCGCCGGCTTTGCTGCGACCGCCGTCTGCAGCGTCACGGATAGCCCGCCGACCTTGCTCGTCTGTCTCAACCGCGGCGCTTCGGTTCACCCTGCCGTGACACAAAACGGCGTGCTCTGCGTCAACGTCCTTTCGGAAGCGCACCAGGATCTGTCGCGGCTTTTCGGTGGCAAGACGCCGGTTGCCGAGCGCTTCGCCGCTGCATCCTGGTCGGAGTTATCGACCGGTGCGCCGGTACTGGAAGATGCTCTTGTCTCGTTTGACTGCCGCATCGTGCGGCAGGCAGATGGCGGCACGCACGATATCCTGCTTTGCGAAGTCGATGCCATCCGCCAGCGTGACAACGGTCAGGGGCTTGTCTATTTCGACCGGGACTATCATCCCGCAGGCCAGGCCGAATAGGTCCGTTCGCGTCGTCACGCCAGAAAGTCTTCGATCGCCTTTATGACCAGGGCAGGGTGCTCGCGATGCGGCACGTGCCCGGTGTCCGGCATGATATAGACCGGGCCGCGGCCGGCCGCGATCCGGCGTGGATGCGCTTCGGAGCCATATTCGTCGCGGTCTCCGTGGATGGCGAGTACCGGGCAAGGCAGGCTCTCAAGTGCTGCATCGAGGGTCCATCCGGCCCTTGCCGGATCAAGCCAGGTGTCGATCCATGCATGCAGCACCCAATCGGCCTTGGCGCCGTGATATTTGGCAAGCCTTGCGAAGGTCTCGGCCGACTTGAATTCCTGCTGCGCGATCCGGATGCCCTGCAGGGTCCTGTCCTCCACGAAGGCCTGGGCTGCGATGGTGATCACGGCACGGCAGCGTTCGCCAAACCTTACTCCCGTCTCAACGGCCATGCCGCCGCCTACGCTGTGTCCACAGGCAACGAATTCCCGAATGGACAATTGCTCGCAAAGAAGCGGCACGAAATCCTTCGCCTCCGATGCAATGAAATCCTGCGTCAGAAGGTCGTTGCGGGCATTGGAACGACCAAAGCCCAACCGGTCATAGGCAATGACCCGACGGCCGAGGGAACGGGCGAGTTGCTGCGGAAAATCCCGCCAGAGCATGATACATCCGAGGGAATCGTGAAACAGGATTATCGGTTGCTGTGACCTCAGGACGGCCGGCGTCCATGATCTGGCATAGAGGCGCCCGTGGGAGCTCTCGATCCAATGTTCCGTTTCTGCGATCTCGGTCATTTGCTCAGTAATTTTCCTGATACCACTCGACGAAGCGTTTCACGCCCTCGTCGACTTCGATCTGCGGCTTGAAGCCCGTCAGCGCCACGAGCAGGTCCGGAACGGCGTAGGTATTGTGGACGTCGCCGGGCTGCATCGGCAGCATCTTGCGGATCGCCTTCTTGCCGAGCATTGTCTCGATGGTTTCGACGAAGGTCATTAGCCCGACAGGCTGGCCGCCGCCGATGTTGACGACGCGGAAGGGGGCGTTCTTCGACAGGGTGTCGATGATCGTCTCCGATGCGACCCGGTTTTCCTCCGACGGCACGACGTCGATCAAGCGCACGATGCCTTCGACGAGATCGTCGATATAGGTGAAATCGCGGCTCATCTTGCCTTCGCCGTAAATCTCGATCGGCCTGTCATTCTTGATGGCATCGACGAACTTGAAGAGCGCCATGTCCGGCCGGCCCCACGGGCCATAGACGGTGAAGAAACGGAAAGCGGTCGTGGGCACGTTGAAGAGATGCGCGTAGCTGTGGGCCATCAGCTCCATGCTCTTCTTGGTCGCCGCATAGATCGTCATCTGCTCGTCGGCCTTGTCGCTTTCGGCAAAGGGGATCTTTTCGTTGGCGCCGTAGACGGACGAGGTCGATGCCAAAAGCAGGTGCTTCGGCTGCAGGTTTCTCGCCAGTTCCAGGATATTGAACGAACCGACGAGGTTGGAATCGACATAGGAACGTGGATTTTCGAGGCTGTAGCGCACGCCGGCCTGCGCGGCGAGATGGACGATCACATCAGGTTCGGCGAGCTCAGCCGCGTGCTCTAGTGCCGTCTTGTCCTCCAGCATGCCCGTGACGGCCTTGAAGCCGTTGGAGCGCGCGAGGATGGCGGTGCGCTTCTCCTTGAGCTTGACGTCGTAATAGGGCGTCATGCCGTCGAAGCCGACGACGAAATGGCCCTCGTCGAGCAGGCGCTTGGCAAGATGGAATCCGATAAAGCCGGCGGTGCCGGTGATGAGATAACGCATTGATCGGCCTTTGCTTGAAGCATTTCCAGGAAAAGTGCGTAGCGATTTTCCGCTCGGAATGCGTAAACGCTCTAAAGTGTGGCGTCGCTCGAGGGTCTGCCGACGCTTGTATAGGCAAAGCCGTGCTTTGTGACCTCGTCATGGCGATAGATGTTTCTAAGGTCGACGAGAACCGGTGCCTTCATCACGGATTTGAGCCTAGCGAAGTCGAGTGCGCGGAACTGGTTCCATTCCGTCACGATGACGAGCGCATCGGCGTCGCGTGCTGCGCCATAGGCATCCTCGGCATAGGCGATGTTGTCGATGACCAGGCGGGCATTCTCCATGCCTTCCGGGTCGTAGCCTGTTACCGTGGCGCCGGCATCCTGCAGCGTCTGGATGATCGAGATCGCCGGGCTGTCTCGCATGTCGTCGGTATTCGGCTTGAAGGTGAGGCCGAGGACTGCGATCGACTTGCCCCTGATATCGCCGCCCATGGCCGCGATCACCTTGCGGCCCATGGCGCGCTTGCGATTGTCGTTGATCGATACGGTCGTTTCGATCAGGCGCACGGGGCTGTCGTAGTCCTGAGCCGTCTTGGCAAGCGCCAGCGTGTCCTTCGGGAAGCACGAGCCGCCATAGCCGGGGCCGGCATGCAGGAACTTCGAGCCGATGCGGCCGTCGAGGCCAATGCCGCGCGATACCTCCTGCACATTGGCGCCGACCTTCTCGCAAAGATCGGCCATCTCGTTGATGAAGGTAATCTTCATCGCAAGGAAGGCATTGGCGGCGTACTTAATCAGCTCCGAGGTGCGGCGGGAGGTAAAGAGCAGCGGTGCCTGGTTGAGATAGAGCGGCCGATAGACTTCGGTCATGACGCCGCGGGCGCGCTCGTCGTTAAGGCCGATGACGATGCGGTCGGGCCGCTTGAAGTCCTCGATGGCGGCACCTTCGCGCAGGAATTCCGGATTGGAGACGACGGCGACATCGGCTTGCGGATTGGTTTCGCGCACGATGCGCTCGACCTCGTCGCCGGTACCGACGGGGACGGTCGATTTGGTGACGATGACGGTGAACCCCTTGACGTGCTCGGCGATCTCGCGGGCGGCGGCATAGACGTAAGAGAGGTCGGCGTGGCCATCGCCGCGCCGGGAAGGCGTGCCCACGGCGATAAAGACGACGTCGCTTGCGGCAACGCTCGCCTCTACTTCCGTTGTGAAGGAGAGGCGACCGGCGCGAACATTGTCTGCCACAAGCTGCTCGAGGCCCGGCTCGAAGATCGGTATCTCGCCGCGTCGCAGCGCCTCGATCTTGCTCGTGTCCTTGTCGACGCAGATGACGTCATGGCCGAAATCGGCAAAGCAAACACCCGACACAAGCCCCACATAACCCGAGCCGATCATCGTGATGCGCATGAAATTTCAATCCTTTTGCTGGCGCCAGGCTTCGCGTCGAAACGTAAGGGCGACATGGGCGATTGTCTGCGCTTATACACAGGATCGCGGGTGACGCCTATATGCGATGCCCGGTTTAGGAGAATTGCGACAGAAGTGTCACAAAAGTTTGTTGGTTTTCCTGTTGTCCTATTCGAGTGCTTGCCTTGCTTTCCAAGTGAAACGAAGCCTTTGTACTTTAAGCTTATCATCGCCTATTGCTTGTGATTGGTAGCATGTTGCCACATGATGAATTGGGCGCGGTCGCTCTACAGGGGCGGCGGTGTAATGGGCGGTTCGGGACTATTGCATGAAATCGACTTTTGCCGTGCGGACAATGCGGGCTGGCGAGCTGGAGCTTGCTCTGGAATGGGCTCGGCAAGAAGGGTGGAATCCCGGTATTGACGATGCCCCGGCATTCTGGGAGGCCGATCCATCCGGCTTTCTGATCGGTGCGATCGGCGAGGTGCCGGTCGGCTGTATCTCCGTTGTCCGTTACGGCGAGGCTTTCGCGTTCCTTGGCCTTTACATATTGCATCCCGAGCTTCGAGGCAGGGGATATGGGAAACAGCTCTGGAACAAGGGCATGACGCTTGCCGGCAATCGCATCGTCGGCCTGGATGGGGTCGTCGCGCAGCAGGAAAACTACCGGCGGCACGGTTTTGAGACAGCCTATCGGACACTCCGTTATGGCGGCATCCCCAAGATACCCGAGGTGGATGAACAGCAGGCAAGACAGGTGGTGCCAGTCGTGGATGGCAAGCTTGATGGACTGGTGCATTATGATGCGGAAATCTTCCCCGGACTGCGTCATTCCTTCATCCGGGCCTGGTGCGGTGCTCCCGAGAGGCGTGCATCCTTCATCGTAGGCGGCGGCAGCAGGGTTCGCGGCTACGGCACGATCCGCCGCTGTTTCGAGGGTTACAAGATCGGTCCGCTATTTGCCAACAAGCCGGAGGTCGCATTGGCTTTGCTGAGCAAGCTGCTGGCAAAGGCCAAGGGCGGGCCGGTCTACCTGGATGTGCCTGTCGATAACGCTCAGGCGATCAGGCTTGCTGAAGATTGTGGCTTGTCACCGGTCTTCGAGACGGCGCGCATGTATCGCGGCACAGCGCCGGCAATCCCGCTCGATCGCGTGTTCGGCGTGACGACGCTGGAACTCGGATAGCGGCACACGGCCGGCTCAGTCAGGGCGGCGCCAAGATTAACCTTAACAAACGATTACTCGCGAAACGGCAGGTTTGCACAACCTGAACGGCTGCATGTTCCATGTGGCTGATGTATAGATTTCTCGGGGCGCCAAGGGGGAACTGAACAATGAATGTTCATTTTCTTGTTGGAGTCCGGCTATGCATGTCATGGAAAGTATTAACCGGCAGACCTGGCGTAATCCCTGGGCCTTGCGCGACTATCGCCGCAGTAGTGGCTATCTGAACGAAGGCGAGCGTGCCGCCTTTACTATTGCTGCCCCTCGGATGGGCCGGGGGCGTATTCTCGATATCGGTGTCGGCGGGGGCCGCACCGCGCAGCTCTTGCGAGACTTCGCAAGCGACTATGTCGGCGTCGATTATACGCCCGAGATGGTTGCACTTTGCCGAAAGAACCACTCAGGCCTCCGTTTCGAGCACATGGATGCGCGCGATCTGTCGGCGTTCCGAGATGCCAGTTTCGATATGGTCGTCTTCAGTTATAACGGCATCGATTCCGTCGATGCGGCGGGAAGGCTGGCCATCCTGCGGGAGGCGGCACGCGTCCTTGCTTCCGGCGGCGCCTTCGTCTTTTCGACATTCCACCGCGGCTGGCGTGGCTTCGATGACCGCGTCGACTATCGCCGGCTGGAATGGACGTCCAACCCGGTGCGGCTCGGTTTGCGAACCCTGCGCTATGTCGAGGGCCGCATTTCCGGCACGCTGCGCCAGCGTCGGCTGAGGCCGCTCGAGGAGCGGGCCGGCGAACATGCGATCCTGTTGCATGGCGCCCATGATTTCGGCGTGATGGTCTATGCGACGACGCCGGCGCAAGTCCGGTCGCAACTGGCCGATGCCGGCTTTGCCATGCCGGTGCTGCTGCTCGATCTTGAAGGAAAGCCGATCGGTGCAGTGGCGTCGCCAGAACAGGAATATTTTCATGTCGTCGCCCACAAGCCGGGCCTTTGACAGTCAAGGCCATCGGCCGGATAAGGGTACACTGGAGGCCCCGTCCGGCCGATAGCCGGGAAAATTCCTGTTGGAGGCGCTGATTCGTCATGCAAAAAGCCGAATCTCCTGAGACAACAGGGTCGCTTTCCCAAAAACAAAGCTTTATAGATGCGCGGGTTTGAGCAAGGCGCGCCGCCGCGCGCAGGAAGCGGGAATGGATAAATGACGAATGTTGTAGTGATCGGCTCGCAATGGGGTGACGAAGGCAAGGGCAAGATTGTCGACTGGCTTTCGGAACGCGCCGATGTGATTGTACGCTTTCAGGGCGGCCACAATGCCGGTCATACGCTTGTCGTCGATGGCGTCAGCTACAAGCTCGCGCTGCTGCCCTCCGGGCTCGTGCGCGGCAAGCTCAGCGTCATCGGCAACGGCGTCGTCGTCGATCCCCATCACTTCGTCGCCGAAGTCGACAAGCTGCGCGCTCAGGGCATTGCCGTTACGCCTGACGTGCTGCGCATTGCCGAGAACGCGCCGCTGATCCTGTCGCTGCATCGCGATCTGGATGCCATGCGCGAAGATGCCGCTTCCAACAGCGGTACGAAGATCGGAACGACCCGCCGCGGCATCGGCCCGGCCTATGAAGACAAGGTCGGCCGTCGCGCCATTCGCGTCATCGACCTCGCCGAGCCGGAAACGCTGCCGGCCAAGATCGACCGGCTGCTGACGCATCACAATGCGCTTCGGCGCGGCATGGGCGTCGACGAAATTTCCTTCGATGCCCTGCACACTGAGCTGAGCTCCGTTGCGGAGCATATCCTTCCCTATATCGATCAGGTCTGGCGGTTGCTCGACGAGCAGCGCAAGGCTGGCGCCCGCATCCTTTTCGAAGGTGCGCAGGGTGCGTTGCTGGACAATGACCACGGCACCTATCCCTTCGTGACCTCCTCCAACACGGTTGCCGGCCAGGCAGCCGCCGGCTCTGGTCTCGGCCCGACGGCGCTCGGCTACGTGCTGGGGATCACCAAGGCCTATACGACGCGCGTCGGCGAAGGGCCGTTCCCTTGCGAACTGCATGATGAGATCGGCAAGCACCTGTCGACCGTCGGCCGCGAAGTGGGCGTCAACACCGGCCGTCCGCGCCGTTGCGGCTGGTTCGATGCCGTGCTGGTGCGCCAGACGGTGAAGACCTCGGGCATTACGGGCATCGCGCTCACCAAGCTCGACGTTCTCGACGGCCTCGACGAACTGAAGATCTGCGTCGGCTATAAGCTCGACGGCAAGGAAATCGATTATCTGCCGGCAAGCCAGGCAGCACAGGCCCGCGTCGAGCCGATCTACATCACGCTCGAGGGCTGGAAGGAATCGACCGTGGGCGCCCGTAAGTGGGCCGATCTGCCGGCACAGGCGATCAAGTATGTGCGTCAGGTGGAAGAGCTGATCGGTGCGCCGGTGGCGCTGCTTTCGACCAGCCCCGAGCGCGAAGACACCATACTTGTGACTGACCCCTTTGAGGGCTAAAGTTGCGTATCTATGACGAATCCCGGCCCGGCTGCACACCGGGCATCATGAGAAAGTACTGATGGCGGATTTTGTAGCAGTTATTCGACGGGCCGTTGACGGCCTGACGGACAATACTCCCGAGATGCGGGTCAAGGTTTACGATAGAGCTCGTGGTGCCGTGCAACGGCAGCTCGAGAGCATGAAGCCGCGCCCGCCCGAGGAAATGCTGCGCCGCCAGCTCGACAAGCTTGAGGCCGCGATCGTCGAGGTCGAGGCCGAACATGCCGAGGCATTGCCGGGCGGCGAGGAGCCGCCGGTCGCCGAAGCGCCCGCACTGCGTGAAGAGGTCGCTGTCGAGCCCGTTCAGGACCATCACGCGGCCGAGGACGTGCATTCGGAGCCGCATGCGGAGGAGCCTGAACCAGCTCCCGCCGAAGCGCATGCTCATGAAGAACCCGGTGTCGCACAAGCCGACCACGAGCAACATGCCCATGACGAGCCGGCTGCACATGACGAGCCGGATCACGCGCGTGAGCACCAGCCCGTAGAGGAATGGCGCGAACCGCATCACGAAGAAGAGCCCTATGCTCCGGCCGCCGAACATGCTGGCGTCGAGCACCATGCCGAGCTTCACGAAGAACCGACCCAGGAACCGGTTTATCACGAAGAGCCGCAGGGCCATGCGGGCGAGCCGCAGCATCATGCTGAAGAGGTGTCGGCAGTCGCTGTCGAGCCTGCGTCTGCGCCATCGAAGCAGGCTGACGACGTCATAAGCCAGGTCGAGCAGATTTGGGCGGAAGTGGATGCATCGACCTCCCATGTAGCACCCGAGCCGGCTGCCTCCCGCCACAATGACCCGGTCATGCCGGCCGCGGCTTTTGCGGAAGCACCCTTTGGCCAACCCGTCGAGGGACCCGTCAACGCGAAGGCAGCAGCCACCAACACGGGCTTTGCCTGGGACGCGGATGTCTTCGAGGAAATGCAGCCCGCACCGGGTGCTTCGAAGCCGGTGCAGCAGGCAGCTCGGCAAATGCCGGAAAATGCCTTTGACGATGTCGATCTCTTTGCGGATGTACATCCGTCCCGCAAGCCAGCCTCCGAAGCCGATGCCGCCAATGACGGCTGGCGCGAGCTTAAGGAGCTTGCGGGTTTCGACAAGCGCGCTGAAGACGAACGAGGCGGTGGTGCTGCTGTTCCGCCCGATCTCGACCAGGCGATGGCGGCGAAGCTGCAGGGACGCAGCTTCCGTATGGAGCCGAAGCGCCGTCGTATCAATGTCACCGGTATCATCGTCACGCTCGTCGGCCTTGCGGTCGTCGGAGGCGGCGGCTACGCAGCCTGGCTGAACCGGGATGCGCTCAATAACATGGTGACGAAGCTCGTCAGTTCCGCTCCGAAGAATGCGGCAACTCCCGCGACATCGGATACGGCAAGCAGCAATGCACCGAGCAAAGGCAATGCCGCAACTCCTGCCCCGCAGGCGGCGGCGCCACAGCAGACCAACATGGCCGCTCAGCAGCCGCAGAGTGCCGGTAACACGGATGTTGCTGCATTGGGTGGCGACCCGAACACGGTCAACACCAAGTTCACGCAACGTCTTCTGGCCAACGGCACGGAAGAGGACGAAGGGCCTGCTCCGAACGGGCAGCCCGGCGTCGTGGAAGGCAAGTCCGTAGCCGAACAGAACGTTGCTTCTGCGGCGCCCTCTGCCACAGCAACGCCTGCCGCCAACAATGCCGGCGCCGCCGCTCCGCAGAGCCAGGCGCCCGCGACTGCCGCGCCGAATACGCCATCTGCTTCGACGGATCAGCAGGCGCCTGCCGCCAATCAGCAGCAGCAACAGGCCTCCGCCAATCAGCCGCCGGCCGTGGCGCAGCAGACGCCGCCTGCCACTGACGGGCAGAAGGTTTTCCTCTATGAGGAGCGCCTCGGCCAGACGTCGCCTACCGCCTTCCAGGGCACAGTCACCTGGTCGCTGCAGGAAGGCAAAGGGGCTGACGGCCGGCCGGAGCCTTCGGTGCAGGGTCTCATCACCGTTCCGGATCGTGGCCTGACGGCGACAATCACAGTCTCGCGGAACTCCGACTCTTCGTTGCCTGCCAGCCACCTGATCGAGCTTGCCTTCCAGGTGCCGCCGAATTTCGAGGGCGGAGCGATCGACAACGTCCAGCGCGTTGCATTGAAGGCGACCGAGCAGGATCGTGGCGATGCCCTGATCGCGGTTCCGGCCAAGGTGACCGATGACGTCTACATGGTCGCGCTCAACGACTTCCCGGATGCGCGCAAGACCAATCTCGATCTCTTGAAGAGCCGCAACTGGATCGATATCCCGGTCGTCTATCGCAACGGCCGACGGGCTCTCCTGACCATGGAGAAAGGCCCGACGGGCACCGATGCCTTCAACAAGGCGATTGCGGAGTGGCAGGCACTCGGCGGCGTTGCCTCGAGCGGCCAGTAAGCTCTTCCTAAATCGATGGATATGGAAAAGGCGGGCTTTTGGCCCGCCTTTCTTTTTTCCGTTAAGCCTGCCGAGCAGGAAGTGTTATGCGGTCGCTTCGACCACGCGCAGAGCCTTGGCGCGCTCCAGCGCGTCCTTCTGCACGGCTTCCTGAACCTTTTCGAAGGCGCGAACCTCAATCTGGCGCACGCGTTCGCGGCTGATGTCGAATTCGGACGACAGGTCCTCCAGCGTTACCGGTTCTTCTGCAAGGCGGCGTGCCTCGAAGATGCGACGTTCACGGTCGTTCAGAACGCCCATGGCGCGCGCCAGCATGCGGCGGCGGGTATCGAGCTCGTCCTGTTCGATCAATACGTCTTCCTGGCTGTCGTGATCATCGACAAGCCAATCCTGCCACTGGCCGGAATCGCCTTCGGAAGCCTTGATCGGCGCATTCAGCGAAGCGTCGCCAGAGAGGCGGCGGTTCATCGAAACGACCTCTTCTTCCGAGACATTCAGCTTGGTGGCGATCTCGGTCACGTGCTCCGGTTTCAGGTCGCCGTCGTCGATAGCCTGGATGCGGCCCTTCAGGCGGCGCAGGTTGAAGAATAGGCGCTTCTGGTTGGCAGTCGTGCCCATCTTTACGAGCGACCACGAGCGCAGGATATATTCCTGGATCGAGGCCTTGATCCACCACATGGCATACGTCGCTAAACGGAAACCGCGTTCCGGGTCGAACTTCTTGACGGCCTGCATCAGGCCGACATTGCCTTCCGACACGACTTCGCCGATCGGCAGGCCATAGCCGCGATAGCCCATGGCGATCTTCGCCACGAGGCGCAGATGGCTTGTGACGAGCCTATGCGCGGCCTGGCGGTCGGCATGTTCCGCATAGCGCTTGGCGAGCATGTACTCTTCCTGCGGTTCCAGCATGGGGAACTTGCGGATCTCGTCGAGATAACGATTGAGGCCGGCTTCTCCGGCGGCAATGGACGGTAAGGTATTACGGGCCATGATTGTGCACCCTCCTATTCGAGATTTGGTTCCTTCTGGGGGCGTATTTTGCGCGCCTTCTGCGAAGCGGACCAAGGCGTACGGGTCCTGGGACCCCGCACTGAACCAAGGTAAAGATAAGTACGGCGAAACGGTGATTCAAGGAGGTGGTCACGCAAGTGTTATAGCAGCGTGACCGCAGGTCTCGCCGTGACATCGCCCTTTGGATTACCTTCCCGAATAGTCCGGTGCCATGTGGCGTGACCATATCGACCTCCCAAACGCGGTCGCGTTTTCGGTCAGCACAGGCGCTCGGACTTCGGTCCTTCATAATCGCTATTATAGGGCCGCAGGTTGCAGTCGTCCAGCGGTGGCGCTGCAGAGCCTGTCGCTATCCCCTGAGTGCAGCCGCCAGCTCTTCCATGTCGTCAGGAAGGGGTGCTTCGAAATGCATGACTTCGCCGGTGCGCGGATGCTCGAATTGCAGCATATAGGCATGGAGCGCCTGACGCGTGAAGCGATGGACGGCCTGCTTTGCAGCTTCAGGCAGGAGATTGGCTTTGGTCTTGAAGCCGCCGCCATAAACGGCGTCGCCGAGCAGCGGGTGGCCTATATGGGCCATGTGCACGCGAATCTGGTGCGTGCGGCCCGTTTCGAGATGGCACTCGATCAATGAGGCAAGCGCGGTCGCATCCGGCGTCTCGTGAAAACGCTCCAGCACCTCGTAATGCGTAATCGCCTCGTCGGCATCCTGCGAATCCGGACGCTTGACGGCGCGGCGCGTGCGGTCACTGCTCGACCGGCCGAGAGGGGCGTCGATGGTGCCGACGAGCTGGCGGGGGCGACCCCAGACGATCGCCTGATAGGCGCGTTCGAGCGAGGTCGTCCGGCCGTGATCGGCAAATTGCTGTGAGAGATGCCGGTGGGCGACATCATTTTTGGCAACGACCATCACGCCCGTCGTATCCTTGTCCAATCGGTGGACGATCCCCGGCCGGCGTACGCCACCGATGCCTGAAAGGCTGTCGCCGCAATGGTGGATCAACGCATTGACCAGGGTTCCGGTCCAATTGCCCGCAGCCGGATGGACGACCAGCCCGGCGGGCTTGGAAATGACGATGACGTCCTCGTCCTCGTAAAGCACGTCGAGCGGGATATCCTCGCCCTGAGGCGTCGGATCTTCCGGCTCGGGCAGGGTGATCTCATAGACATCGCCGGGGCGCACCTTGCGCTTGGCATCCGTCACCGGGGCGCCGTTGAGTGTGACGGCGCCGTCCTTGATAAGGCCCTGCACACGGCTGCGGGAAAATTCCTCGCCAATCTCGGCCGTCAGCCATGAATCGAGCCGTCCTTCGGCACTTTCATCGGCGGTTAGGACTTTTCTATTGCCCGCGGCTTCTTTAAAGGGGTCGCTCAAACGTATTTCTCCGGCGCACAAAGCGCTCTATTGAAAGCAAGGACGCATCGATGACGAATCTCGAGCCAGACGATCAAGAGGAAAAGCCCCTCGATCCGGCCCTGGAGAAAGTCCGACGCAAGATGATCCGCCTGCAGATCGTCTCTGCGGCCGTCATGGTGGTGAGCCTTATGGCCGTCTTCGGCGCCGTTGTCTACAAGACGATGAAGCCATCGGCCAAGCCTGCGGGGCAGGTGGCTTCCGGCATCCCCTCCGATGCTCCTGTTGCCGTCACGGCTCTGCTGCCGGCAGGCTTTACGGTGCAGTCCACGGCGCTGTCGGGCAATCAGGTGCTGTTCTACGGAACGCTTGCCAGCGGCCAGCGCCAGGCCATCGTCTTCGACTACAGCGTCGGCCGTATCGTGTCGACCATATCGCTGTCCAACTGACGGCCCGACGATGACGAGCGAGCGGCTCATCGAGATCACGCATCCCGACGATCCGCGTATCGCCGAATTCCGCAATATTCGCGAACGCGATCTGACAGGCCGAGAGAACCGTTTCATCGCGGAAGGGACCGTCGTGCTGCGGCTTCTCGCCGGCGCGCATGCGGCGGCTGGCGATTTCATCGCCGAGAAAGTGCTGCTGCTCAAAAACCGGGTTGCCGGCTTGAGCGACATTACCGACACCATTCCGTCGAATGTTCCGATCTATGTCGCCGAAGCCGAGGTGCTCGACGGCATTGTCGGCTTCCATCTCCATCGCGGTGTTCTGGCACTGGGGCGTAGAACAGCTGAAGGCGGGCTGGACGCCTTTCTGGCCCGCCTCCCGAGACAGGCGCTGGTGCTTGCCGGCTGCGGCATTTCCAATCACGACAATATGGGCTCGATGTTCCGCAATGCCGCGGCCTTCGGCGCGGCGGCGGTGCTGCTGGACGAAAGCTGCTGCGATCCGCTTTATCGCAAGGCGCTGCGGGTTTCCGTCGGCTCGATCCTGACCGTGCCCTATCGCCGGCAATCAAGCGGCGTCGAGCTGCTTGCGGCGCTTGCCGAGCGCGGCTTTGCGATCTGGAGCCTGTCGCCGCGAGGTGCGGTCGATATTCGTGATGTCCCGGCTTCGGAGCGCATGGCGCTTGTGGTCGGCACGGAAGGGGACGGTTTGCCCGACAACATACTTTCTGCCTTCGGCAGCGTACGGATTCCGCAGGCGCCGGGGTTGGACAGTCTCAATGTCGCGACAGCGAGCGGTATTGCCTTGTTCGAGATGGCCGCGAAGAACGGGCTGCGCTTTAGCGCTTAGGGGTGCTTCGGCACTATGGCGGCGACGCGGTCGGCGAGGCTGACACGCGAGCCGGGTTCGGCAGGATCTCGATCCTTGGGTAGGAGATTGAAGATCGGCGAGTCGTCGCCCTCCTTGAGTGCCGTCAGCGCAACCATGTTGGCGGCGATCTTGGCGATCTCTTCGCGCATGGCATCGTCATGCGCCGGCGTGCGGGCCTTCAGCAGGCGATCCGATAGGGCGGCGGCCCGGTTGCGAACCTCTTCCGTCATTTGGGCGATTTCGTCTTCCACTGTTCGTTCCGGTTCCGCCACCCGTGGCGGCTCGGTTATGGTCCCTTGCTCGTCGGCGCTGCCGGCGATTATCGATGCGGCAGCGAGCTTCGGCGTTCTTGCCGGCTTTTTCGGTGGCGTGAGGCCAGCGGCACGCAACGCCTTACCGGCTTCTTTCGATTCCTTGACGGCAGCCTCCAGCCGTTCCCTGAGGCGAATGACATCCTGGGCATGGCGTTCGATCGCGGTTTCCTTGTCGGCGCTGCCGGCAATCTCGCGGTTGAGGCGCTCCTCGAGCCGCTTGTTCTTGTCATTTTCCTGACGCAGCGATTGCTCGGCATCCGTGGCGCGCAGGCTTGCGGCGTTCAAATCCTGGCGCAATGTGTCGCGCTCGTCCCGCAATGTGTTGATGCGCAGCTTGAGGCTTTCGATCTCGGTTTCGCGCGTTGCGAGATCGATCCTGAGATTATCTGCGTCGGCACCCATTTTCGTCATCCGTTTGCGCAAGCCGTCTATATCGGCTTCTTTCTCGGCGCTGGCCTGCTCGGCCGTATGGATGCTCGATTTCAGCTGGCTGATATAGCTCTCTTCGTGGCGCAGGCGCGAGCGCAGTTCGCCTGCTTCCACCTCCAGATCGTCGATGCGCGTCTGCAGCTCCGCGCCACCAGCGGAAAGGCGGCTCGCCTCCTGCTGAAGCTTGCCGTTATGGATCTGCAGCGCGACGGTCTTGTCGCGCTCCTGCGTCAGAGCGTGTTCGGTCCGAGCGTTTTCCGCTGCGAAGAGCGCGCGCGCCATGTCTTTCTGTGCACGCACTTCCTGCGGGCTCAAGGGCATGGTTGCCTTCAGGCGCTTTTCGGTGAACCAGACGATGCGACGATGGATTGCCGGCGCGATGAGAAAGACCAGTAGAGCGGCCGTCAGAAAGCCCAATCCGAACAAGAGAGCAAATTGAATCACGACGCGGCCAGTATCCTGGAGTTATGTTCGATGTCGATAGAATGATTAATCATGGGTTAGCCATGCGGGCAAGCGTTTAACGTGGATATGGTTTATCCGTGCGGAGCGAAATTTACGGAAAGAAAAGGCCCGCAACTGAAGCGGGCCAAGGCGTGCGCTGCTTGGGAGTTCGTATCGAAAGATCGGTTCAGAAGGGATTCCAGGTCGGGTTCGGCGTGACCTTCAGATAACCCATGTTGATGCCGAGGCGTGCGCCGAGGCCGGTGCGGATCGGAACGAGCACGATATTGTTGTTCTTCAGCACTGTCATGCCGAAGCCGGCGACCACGAAGGCCTGGCCGCTGACGCCGCCGAAGCGCGTGTAGACGCTGTTGATGCTCGGCAGATCGTAGACCAGCATCATGACGCGGGTGCCCTGGCCGCCATAGTCGAGGCCGAGAGACGGCCCCTGCCAGTAGAGCGGATGTTCGCCGGCATTCTTGGTGTTGAGCTGGCCTTCGCCATAGGTCAGGCCCGCCAGGAACGCGCCGGAGCCTTCCTGGCCGAGGATGTAGCCGTTCGGCAGGCCATATTGCTGGAACGCCCGCTCGATCACCTTGGCAAGGCCGCCGCTGGTGGAGCCGAAGAAGGAGTGGCCGGCATCGACGATTTCCTGCGCCGAATACTGATTGGTGGGCGCGGCAGAGGCCTGACGGACCGGCAAGGCGAAGCTCACGAATGCGACAATGGCCAGGATCAGGCCGAGGCCGAGCGTCCTGGTGCCGGGGCTTGGCATTCTCTTGAGGAATTCATAGCGCATGAAAGTCATCCGTTCATCATGGTCGGTGCAACAGAGATGAGCGACCGACGCATTCGCCTTGAATGCGTCAAGCATGGCACATCCCCATTTTCAGACCATTCCGCCCATCTATCGCAGCCCGAATCGCGTGCGAAAAAGTCTGATGGTGATGAATGCATTTTGCGTCGATGGTCTTAACAATCGGTTTACCAAATATGGTGTCATTATGGCGCGCGGTACACTGGCTGCGAAACCCTCGGGCAACCTTACCGTGGCAAGGTGGAACTTCTCGCTTTGCCCTGTCAGCATTCAGGAGACAATGAATGTCGAAAAATCCCAATCTCACTCTGACCGGACCGGATCTGGCCGCGCTGCTGTGCAGCCGCGTCTGCCATGACGTGATCTCGCCGGTCGGGGCGATCAACAATGGCCTGGAGCTGCTCGACGAGGGTGGTGCCGACGCCGACGCGATGGACCTGATCCGCACCAGTGCGCTCAACGCTTCCGTCCGGCTGAAATTCGCGCGCCTTGCCTTCGGCGCGTCGGGTTCGGTCGGCGCCTCGATCGACACCGGCGAAGCGGAGCGGGCGGCCAAGGATTTCGCCGCCGCCGAGAAAAAGACCGAGGTCAACTGGGTCGGTCCGCGCGCGATCATCGCAAAGAACCGCGTAAAGCTGCTGCTCAATCTCTTCCTCGTTGCCTACGGCGCCATTCCGCGCGGCGGCAATATCGAAGTGACACTCGAAAATCCGGAATTCGAGGCGAAGTTCACGATCACCGCCAAGGGGCGGCTGATGCGCATACCGCCGAAATTCGCCGAGATTTGCGCCGGCACGCTGGAAGAAGCTGTCGACGCTCATTCGATCCAGCCCTACTACACGGTGCTTCTTGCCGAGGAGAGTGGCATGGAGCTTTCCTACAATGCGACGCCGGAGGAACTGACCTTCGTGGCGACCATGGTTGCCCAATAACGGTCGATCCATCCGCGTTTTCGCCCGCAGTCGGCTGTCGGCTGCGGGTTTATTTTTTCGTGTATCGAAAATTCTGTGCAATCTTTGGGTTGTCCGCTCAATTGACAATGTAGCGGTAACGAATCCTTAGCTTGCTGCTCCTATCGTTTCAATTTGAAGCTGATATCGGACGATGGAGGCTGATGCCAGGGAGCTCACACATGCAGCGGTTCATGATAACGGATACATCGGATGTCGTACGCAAGGTCGGCAAACGAATCCTGTCCGAGCTGGATTTTCTCGTGAGCGAAGCCGGGGACGCCCGCGAAGCGCTGATGCGCTGCCAGGCTGAAATCCCGGATTATCTGATCGTCGATGCCGGCATGGAAGGGGCACTCGATCTCATCACCAGCATTCGTGCCATGCCGAATGGCAAGGACGTGAAGATCTATTATTGCGTTGTCGAGGCCGACCTTCGCAAGCTGATGGCCGGAAAGCGCGCGGGCGCCACGGATTTTCTGCTGAAGCCCTTCGATCGCAAGATCCTGACGGCCATCTTCGGCAATCGCGCCGCAGCCGCCTGATTTGAACGAGATATATCGATGCAAAGCTAGCCGCCCTTTCGAGGCGGCTACTCTTTTGCGCTCCATTTTGGGGCGAATAAAAAATCCCGCCTGAAGAGGCGGGATTTCTGTGTGTCGGCGGTAAAGACGGGAGGCGGCTCAGGCGCTTTCGGCGAAATCGCTGCTGTCGGGCTCGCGCAGCACATAGCCGCGGCCCCAGACGGTTTCGATGTAGTTGGCGCCGCCGGCAGCGTTTGCCAGCTTCTTGCGGAGCTTGCAGATGAAGACGTCGATGATCTTCAGTTCCGGCTCGTCCATGCCGCCATAGAGGTGGTTGAGGAACATTTCCTTGGTGAGCGTCGTGCCCTTGCGCAGCGAGAGCAGCTCCAGCATCTGGTATTCCTTGCCGGTCAGATGCACGCGCTGACCGCCGACTTCGACGGTCTTGGCGTCGAGGTTGACGATGAGCTCGCCGGTCATGATGACAGACTGGGCATGGCCCTTGGAACGGCGGACGATGGCGTGAATGCGGGCGACCAGCTCGTCCTTATGGAAAGGCTTGGTCATATAGTCGTCGGCGCCGAAGCCGAGGCCGCGAACCTTGTCCTCGATGCCGGCCATGCCGGAGAGGATGAGGATCGGCGTCTTGACCTTCGAAAGGCGCAGGGTGCGCAGCACTTCGTAGCCAGACATATCTGGAAGATTGAGATCGAGAAGGATGATGTCGTAGTCGTACAGCTTTCCGAGATCGACGCCTTCTTCACCGAGATCGGTGGTGTAGACGTTGAAACTTTCGGATTTGAGCATCAGCTCGATGCTCTGCGCTGTCGCGCTATCGTCTTCAATTAATAGAACCCGCATAATTGTCCCCTTTACCGCCGCCGAAAGGTCGTCAGCCCCTTAACGCGATACCGATCAAATCACTGCTTGATTTGGAAGCTGCCATGTAATGGTTAACAAATTCTGATTCACTCTGGCAAGTCGTATCGAATTTATTAAATAATTTTTCCATTGCACTGTTTTCCAACGACAATCAGTAAAATCGACTCCTAAAGTATTGCATTAACAACCAACGCCAAGTGATTCATCTGACTCACCAATGCCGATATGCCGAATTCCGACCACAACATTTACCGAGCCTTAAATCATTGCGCCTATCATTAACGATGCCCGTAAACGAAAGGTTACCAGCGGTAGGCTTTTATTAAGATCGCTGGAAATTTTTTTAACCAAGCCGTCTCAAAGCGGTTCGGCGGGTGGGAATATCGAGAGCCGGGGTCTCGCATCACGGGAGTAATGCGTATGAAGTCACGTGAGAGCCTTGTTCGCCTGAAAGAGTTTCAGGTGAACGAAAAACGCCGTCAGCTGCAGCAGTTGCAGATGATGATGGCGGAGTTTGACCGCATGACGAAGGAACTGGAAAGCCAGATCGTCGTCGAAGAGAAGAAGTCCGGCATTTCCGATCCGAGCCACTTTGCCTACCCGACCTTTGCCAAGGCTGCCCGCCAGCGTGCGGACAATCTGCAGGTGTCGATCCGGGAACTGCAGGTTCAGGAAGAGGCGCTGGAAAATTCGCTCGAGGAAATGCAGGCCGAATATGCCAAGGCCGCAGCGCTCGAAGAGCGTGATGGTTCGGGTCCGGCGCGGGCACGCGCCTGAGATCGCAATTCCGTCTCCTCCTTCGGATCAAGCGTTATTGCGTTCCGGTACGGGGTCCATCTTCGGAATGCGGGGAGTATGATGGAAGCGCATGAAAGCTGCGCATGACTGGCCGTGACGGGGCCGGCCATGCGCAGCTTTTGCGTTTTCAAAGACCAATCCGACCGAACGGACGGATTATTGCCCGCTCACTCGTGCATTGCGTGCAACGGGTGACGTCGCGACTAAAACGCTGCATTTCAGAGATTGACGACGTCGCGCCAGTCATCATGACGTTGCGCCTGGGCCTTGAAAAAGGGGCAGAGCGGGATGATCTTCCAGCCGCCAAGCCGCGCTTCTTCGACGGCGTGAAGCGCCAGCGCCTGGCCGACCCCCTTGCCACGCAGGGCATCCGGCACGCCGGTATGATCGATAATGATCAGCTTGGGAGATGTGCGGGAAAAGGTCATCTCCGCCTCATGGCCTTCGACGGTCGCGACATAACGGCCGCCTGATGTGTTGTTTTCGTTGCGGATATCCATGATTTTCTCCCTTGTCGCGTTTGATGCAACAAGGATTGCATGCGCTATGCCGTCTGCCAACCGTCTAGATTGTTAACGGATCGTCTCCGTTTAAGCCGGTGCCAGACATACGGACCGGCTGAGTTTTTACCGCTAGGCGGCTGGACGCTGAGCGGGCTTTTGCTTCGAAATCTGTTCTTTGACAGGTCATCGGAATATGACGGCGCGCATTCGAAATGCGTTGCTCCAAATAATTCGGGCCTCTTTTCAGAAAAGAGGCCCGAACACAAAGTCAAATTAAGGTGGTGCTGTCGCTGCTGTCAGTGGCGATACTGCTGTATGCGGGTCGTCCGGAGGCCAGCCAGGCCATGGGTATTGATGGACGACTGCCAGGAGAGGAACTCTTCGACGGTCAACGTATAACGTTCGCAGGCTTCTTCCAAGCTGAGCAGACCACCACGCACGGCGGCGACAACCTCTGCCTTACGACGAATGACCCAGCGGCGCGTATTCGGCGGCGGCAGGTCTGCTATCGTCAGCGGGCTGCCATCGGGGCCGATGACATACTTCACTCGGGGACGTATCATTTCGGTCATTGGACTCTCTACACACACTCAAGACCACGTGTGGCACTCTAGCTTGCCACATTTAAAAATTGCCTAAGCACATGGTAAGACTTTGCTAATAATTTTAATGAATGTGGCGGAGGGCTGATTTGCGTATGTCCTGCCTGAGCAAAATGCCCAAAAGCCCCTGTTATTTCAGGGTAAATCACATTCATTCTATGATTTTTCGTCAGTAAAAACTTACGCTTCCGGGTCGAAATTGCAGGGACCGGCCTACTGCTTTCAGGCGCGGGAGCAGGCGCAAGAATTGTTTTTTACTTGCAAAAATAAACTTACGCCGACACGCCGTGCTTCTGTCCGCCCCAGCAGATGAAGTGCGGATTGGCAAAGTCGGCATCCTCATTCTGGTCGGTCTTGCCATAGGTCAGAAGGCCACCCTCGACGGTGACGGTCTTGCCGCCTGCCGCCCGCAGCACGGCATCGCCGGCTGCCGTATCCCATTCCATGGTACGGCCGAAACGCGGATAAACATCGGCCTTGCCTTCGGCGAGCAGGCAGAATTTCAGCGACGACCCGATCGACGTGCAGCCGGAAACCGCGTTGTCGGTCAGGAAGCTTTCGGTTGTCGCGTTGCTATTGCAACGGCTGGCAAGCGCCGTCAGCTTGGCAGGGCGCTCTCGCACTGCAATGTTGATGCGGCCGGTAACGGCAAAATGCTTGTCGACCATCAACTTGCGCGCCCTGCCGGGTTCGCCGGTAAACGCTATTCCGAGTGCCGGCGCGTAGACGATGCCGATCACGGGAACGCCGTCCTCGACGTAGGCGATGTTGACGGTGAATTCATCGCGATGCTCGATGAACTCGCGCGTACCGTCGAGCGGATCGACGAGAAAGAAGGCGCGGCCGTGGATATCCGGAACCTTGCCGGCGGACACCTGCTCCTCGGCAATGGCCGGGATATGTGGAAAATCGCGTTCGAGGTGCCTGAGAATGATGTGTTCGGCGCGCTCGTCGGCCAGCGTGACGGGGCTCATGTCCTGCTTCAAGGCAACCGCGTAGCCAGCACGATAGACCTCCAGAATGGCCTTTCCTGCGTCGAGCGCCGCCTTTTCGAATGTTGCAAGCATTTGCTTTTCGTCTTCCGCGCGCCATGCGCGCCTGAATGATCCGAACACTATATATAGGAAGTTGCGATTGCGAAGTTTAGACTTCCGATGTTCCGGCTTTCTTCGCCTTACCGCTTGATCCGGGGTTTAGCAACAGAGCATCGATCACTTTCGTTATGGCCGAGGCTATGGGCGCGCCGGGCCACCTGATTTCCACTCGGCGGACATCTATTGCCACTGCGCATTCGGAAAAGATCTTGTTCTGTTTGCGAAGCTTTTTCGTCCTTTCGGGACTTGTCGTTTTTATTGCATGTGCGAATGTGCCGCCGGGTAGTATCGGGATGAAGGCATGCGATATTCGGCATATCAGCTTCTAAAACAGGCGTTTTCGGGCAATCGTCATTGGCAGCCAGTGTGGCGGACGCCGGAGCCGAAGCCGCATTACGACGTCATTATCGTCGGCGGTGGCGGTCACGGGCTGGCAACGGCCTATTATCTCGCCAAGGAATTCGGCATTACCAATGTCGCCGTGCTCGAAAAGAGCTATATCGGCTCTGGCAATGTCGGCCGCAACACGACGATCATCCGCTCCAACTACCTGCTGCCCGGCAACGAGCCCTTCTACGAATTCTCGATGAAGCTCTGGGAAGGGCTGGAGCAGGATTTCAACTATAATGCCATGGTATCCCAGCGCGGCATCGTCAATCTGTTCCATTCCGATGGCCAGCGCGATGCTTATGCGCGGCGCGGCAATGCGATGCGCATGCACGGCGTCGATGCGGAGCTTCTGAACCGCGAGCAGGTTCGGCGGATGATGCCTTACCTGAATTTCGACCATGCCCGCTTTCCGATCCTTGGCGGTCTCTTGCAGCGGCGCGGCGGCACGGCGCGGCACGATGCGGTCGCCTGGGGCTATGCGCGCGGCGCCGACAGCCGCGGCGTCGATCTGATCCAGCAATGCGAGGTGATCGGCATCCGCCGCGAGAACGGCATCGTCACCGGCGTCGAGACCAATCGCGGCTTCATCGGCTGCAACAAACTGGCGCTTGCGGCTGCCGGCCACACGTCGATTCTCGGCAATATGGCCGATCTTGAGCTGCCGATCGAAACGCATGTCCTGCAGGCGTTCGTGTCCGAGGGGTTGAAACCCGTTATCGACAACGTCATCACCTATGGCGCGGGACACTTCTATATCTCGCAGTCCGACAAGGGCGGTTTGGTGTTCGGCGCCGATATCGATTATTACAGTTCCTACGCGCAGCGCGGCAATCTCGCCACCGTCGAGCACACGATGGAGGAGGGGGTGGCACTCATTCCCGGCCTGTCGCGCGTGCGCGTGCTGCGCACCTGGGGCGGCGTCATGGATATGAGCATGGACGGCTCGCCGATCATCGATCGCACCCCCATCGAAAACCTTTATCTGAACTGCGGCTGGAACTATGGCGGCTTCAAAGCGACGCCGGCCTCGGGCTTCTGCTTTGCGCATCTGATCGCCAAGAACGAGAGCCACGATGTCAGTCGCCTTCTGCGTCTCGACCGCTTCGAGCGCGGCTTTGCGATCGACGAAGGCGGCAAGGGTCCGCAGCCGAACCTGCATTGAGGGCACAATACCAATGGCAAGCTTGATCAACTGCCCGCATTGCGGCGTGCGACCCAAGGAAGAATTCTCCATTCGCGGCGCCTCCGTCGCCCGTCCGGCAGCGACTGCGCCGGACGAGGACTGGAATCGCTACGTCTTCATCCGCGACAACGAGCGCGGCCGGATTGAGGAATATTGGCATCATAGCGCCGGGTGTCGCCGCTGGCTGGTCGTCGAGCGCAGCAATGTCACCCATGAGGTCTTTTCCGTCACCGACGCCGAGGATAAGGCGAAGGAGGCGGCGCGATGACTGCTTATCGTTTGTCGACCGGCGGCCTCGTCAATCGCAGCCGGCCGCTTTCCTTCCAGTTCGACGGCAAGGAGATGAAGGGACTGGAGGGTGATACGCTCGCCGCCGCTCTGCTCGCCAACGACCAGCTGCTGGTCGGGCGCAGCTTCAAATATCATCGGCCGCGCGGCATCCTGACAGCTGGGTCGGCGGAGCCCAACGCGCTCGTCACCATCGGCAAGGATGGCCGCACCGAGGCGAATACACGTGCTACCGTCGCCGAGCTCTATCAGGGTATGGCGGCTGTTAGCCAGAACCGCTGGCCGTCGCTGAAGCACGATTTCGGCTCGGTCAATAGCTTGCTCTCGCCCTTCCTGGGCGCCGGCTTCTACTACAAGACCTTCATGTGGCCGGCGGCCTTCTGGGAGAAGGTCTATGAACCAATCATCCGGCGCGCCGCCGGCCTCGGCAAGGCGGTCATGCAGGCCGATCCGGACCGCTATGAAAAGGCCTGGGCGCATTGCGATCTGCTCGTCATCGGCTCCGGTCCGGCGGGCCTGATGGCGGCTCTGACCGCCGCTCGCGCGGGCTTGCGCGTCGTACTTGCCGACGAGGGTTTCCGGTTCGGCGGCTCGCTGCTTTCGGAAAGGCTGACGATCGGCGGCGCTTCCTCCGATGTCTTCGTCCAGGCGACGCTCGAGGAGCTGCAGAGCTTCGACAATGTAACCTTGATGCCGCGCACGACCGTGTTCGGCTGGTATGATGGCAATGTTTTCGGCGCCGTCGAGAAGGTTCAGAAGCATGTGGCGATGCCATCCCCGGATCTTCCGATCGAGCGCCTCTGGCGCATCGCCGCCAAGCGCGCCATTCTCGCTTCGGGAGCGGAAGAGCGGCCGCTGGTGTTCGGCGGCAATGACCGTCCGGGCGTGATCATGGCCGGCGCCATGCGCAGCTATCTCAACCGCTACGGCGTCGTTGCGGGGCAGAAGGTCGCCGTCTTCACCAATGGTGGCTCGGGCTACCGCACAGCGGCCGACCTTGCCGCTGCAGGCGTCGATATTTCGGCGATCCTCGATACGCGCGCCGCATCGGCGGATGCCGCTCCTCAGGGTGTCCGTGTGGTGCATGGGGCAAGCGTGCATGCGACCAAGGGCAAATATCGCATCAGCGGTGTCATTGCCGATCGCGGCGGCCTGGACGAATTGATTGACTGTGATGCGCTCGCCATGTCGGGCGGCTGGTCGCCGATCATCCATCTTGCCTGCCAGCGCGGCGCCAAGCCGGTCTGGTCGGACGAAAAGCAGGCCTTCATGGCGCCGATCGTCGGCGGCGAGCTGGAGATTGCCGGCTCGGCAGCCGGCATCGAGAGCGTTTCGGGCTGCCTTGCCGATGGTGCGCAAAAGGCAGGGCTGGTCATCGAAAGCCTCGGCGGTGTGGCTCACGCTGTCGATCTGCCTGAGGTCGAGGGCGAGTATGATGCGTCCTTCGCGGCGATCTGGCATGTGCCGGGCGCAAAGGATAAGGCGTTCGTCGACTTCCAGAACGACGTCCATGCCAAGGATCTCGGCCTCGCGCTGCGCGAAGGCTTCGGCCATGTGGAACATGCCAAGCGCTATACGACGAGCGGCATGGCGACGGATCAAGGCAAGCTCGGCAATGTCAACGCCGCCGGCATCATCGCCGGCATGCGCGGCGTCAGCCCGGCTGCCGTCGGCACGACGACCTTCCGACCGTTCTATACGCCTGTCTCCTTCGGTGCGCTCGCGGGCACGGCGCGCGACAAGCATGCGCAGCCAGTCCGGGAATCGCCGCTGCATGGCTGGGCGAAGAAGAATGGCGCGAGCTTCGTCGAGGCCGGTCTCTGGTATCGTTCGTCCTGGTTCGCCCGGCCGGGCGAGAAGGGCTGGCGCGACAGTGTCGACCGCGAAGTCCTGAACATCCGCAATAATGTCGGGATCTGCGACGTGTCGACGCTCGGCAAGATCGAGATCTTTGGCAAGGATGCGGCGGAGTTTCTCAACCGCCTCTATTCCAACGCCTTCCTGAAGCTGCCGATCGGCAAGGCCCGTTACGGCCTGATGCTGCGCGAAGACGGTATGGTCTTCGATGACGGCACGACGAGCCGGCTGACACCAGATCATTTCTTCATGACGACCACGACGGCGATGGCCGGCGAGGTGATGACGCATATGGAATTCTGTGCCCAGACGCTCTGGCCGCAGCTCGACGTTCGTTTTGTCTCGTCTTCTGATCAATGGGCGCAGATGGCGATTGCCGGCCCGAAGGCACGGCTGGTGCTGGAGCAGATCGTCGAGGACGATATTTCCGACGCGTTCTTTCCGTTCCTCGCCGCTGCCGAAGTCATGCTCAAGGGCGGCCTGCGGGCACGTTTGTTCCGCATCTCCTTCTCGGGTGAACTTGCTTATGAGCTTGCTGTGCCTGCCGGCTATGGCGAGGCGGTGGCCGATGCGATCATGGAAGTCGGTAAGGCGCACGGCATCTGCCCCTATGGCGTCGAAGCGCTGAACGTGCTGCGCATCGAGAAGGGGCATATCACCCATAGCGAGCTGGATGGCCGCACCACGCCCGACGATGTCGGACTTGGCCGCATGATGTCGACGCAGAAGCATGATTTCATCGGCAAGAGGCTGTCGACCCGCTTCGGTCTGACCGCCGCCGACCGCGGCCAGCTTGTCGGCTTGAAGCCGATCGACACCACGAAGGAGTTTCATGCCGGCGCGCATATTCTGAAGGAGGGCGCCCGACCTTCGACGGTGAACGATCAGGGCCACGTCTCTTCGGTCTGCTTCTCGCCCACTCTCGGTCATTCGATCGCGCTTGCTTTCCTGAAGTCGGGCCGCGAGCGCATCGGCGAGCGCGTGGTCGTCTGGGACGGATTGCGCGGCGAGGAAGTGGCGGCAGAGGTCTGCAGCCCGGTCTTCGTCGATCCGGACAACAAGAAGCTTCAGGGATGAGGGATCGATGAGCGTCGCGTTTCAGAACAGGCATGTGCTGGAGGATCATATTTCCGGCTTCGAGGCTGCCGCCAATCCGAATCATCTCGCTGTCGTGCGCCGCCCGGCCATCTTCTCCGTGCTTGGCAGGGCGGGAGATCAGGACGACGTTCTGGCAAGCCTGAAGGCGTTGAAGGACGTATCGGTTCGCGATGCCGGACCTAGGGAATGGTTCGTTGTGTCGGAGACGCTCGGCGCCGATAGCGTGGCGCGGGATCTCTTCACGCTCGATCCGGCTCGTGCCTCCTTCTTCGAGCAGAGTGACGGTCGCGTACTGCTTTGCATTTCCGGCCCCAGTGTCCGTCGCATCCTCGCCAAATGCGTGGCCGTCGATCTGCACCCGAAGGTTTTTGCCGAGGGACAATCGGCCAATATGCTGTGCTGCCATGTCGGCGCCAATCTCGCGCGCACTGGCCCCGATCGCTTCGAAATCATCGTGCCGCGTTTCTATGCCGGCAGCGTGTTCGAGGAGATCATGGAGATGGGGCGGGAATTCGCTCTGACGGCCGGTTTCGCGGATTGAAAAGCCTGGCGCCGTCGGACCTTGGATGCCTTGCCGGACGGCTTGCCCTTCTGACGCCCGATGGCGCGATCCGAACAATTGCGATGGCGCAAACAGACATATCGGTTTCGCAGTTCGGGCTATTTGGCCTCCCGGATAGCCTCTAGGTTTCCTCTCAAATACGGCCGGTCGCGCGGGAAGACACCCGGCGGCTTCGTGCCGAAAACAGGGGATTCCCAGATGAAAAGCCATGCCAAGGTCGTCGTCATCGGTGGCGGTGTCGTCGGATGTTCGGTGCTCTATCACCTCACCAAGTTCGGCTGGACGGATGTGGTGCTGCTGGAGCGCTCAGAACTGACATCCGGCTCGACCTGGCATGCGGCCGGCGGCATGCATACGATCAACGGCGATCCGAATGTGGCCAAGCTGCAGAAATATACGGTCGAGCTCTACAAGGAGATCGAGGAATATTCCGGTCAGGACATTGGCCTGCACCTGACCTCCGGCTTGATGCTGGCCGCCACGCCGCAGCGCTTCGACTGGCTGAAGTCCATTCTCGCCAAGGGCCGCTACAATGGTCTTGAAGCGACGCTACTGACGCCGAAGGAAGCGCATGAGATGATGCCGCTTCTCGACCCCGATCAGTTCGTCGGCGCGCTTTACGATCCCGTCGAAGGCCATCTCGACCCCTATGGTACGACGCATGCCTATGCCCGCTCCGCCAAGAAGAACGGTGCCGAAATCTACCTTCACACCAAAGTGGAGGAACTGGTGCAGCGCGAGGATGGCTCCTGGCGCGTCATCACCAATCAGGGTGAGATCATCGCCGAACATGTCGTCAACGCCGCCGGTCTCTGGGCGCGCGAAGTCGGCCGCATGGTGGGGCTGGAACTGCCGGTGCTTGCGATGGAGCATATGTATCTGATCACCGAAGACATGCCCGAGGTCATCGACTTCAACAAGACCACGGGCAAGGAGCTGATGCACTGCGTCGACTTCGATGGCGAGATCTATCTGCGCCAGGAGCGGCAGGGCATGCTGATGGGCACCTATGAAAAGGCATGTCGCCCGTGGTCGCCGGTGACGACGCCCTGGGATTTCGGCCACGAGCTGCTGGCCGAGGACATCGAGCGCATCACGCCGGAGCTGGAAGTCGGCTTCCGCCACTTCCCGGCCTTTAACAATGCCGGCATCAAGCGGATCATCAACGGCCCGTTCACTTTCTCGCCGGATGGCAACCCGCTCGTCGGCCCCGTACGCGGCCTTCGCAACTACTGGTCGGCCTGCGCCGTCATGGCCGGCTTCAGTCAGGGCGGCGGTGTGGGTCTCGCGCTTGCCAACTGGATGATCTACGGCGATCCGGGCTTCGACGTCTTCGCCATGGACGTTTCCCGCTACGGCGACTATGCAACGCTCGCCTATACGAATGCCAAGGTGCGCGAGAACTATGCCCGCCGCTTCTCCATCCGTTATCCGAACGAAGAGCTGCCGGCCGCACGTCCGCTGCTGACCACGCCGATCTACGACAAGCTGAAGGAGGCCGGCGGCGTCTTTGGCGCCTACTACGGTTTGGAGCAAGCCCTGTGGTTCGCGCCGAAGGGTGAGGTCGATCAATTCTCCTGGCGCCGTTCCAACGATTTCGATGTCGTCGGCGCCGAAGCCAAGGCGGTGCGCGAGAGCGTTGGCCTGATGGAAACTTCGGGCTTTGCCAAATATTCGGTCAAGGGACCGGGCGCGGAAGCGTTTCTCGATAGGCTGCTGACCTGCCGTATCCCGGCGATCGGTCGCATGACGCTGGCGCCGATGCTGAAGCATGATGGTAAGCTCATCGGCGATTTCACGCTGGCGAAGTTCGGCGAGGGGGATTTCCTTCTCATCGGCTCCGGTATCGCCGAAGCCTACCATATGCGCTGGTTCGAAAGCCTTCTGCCGAAGGATGGCTCCGTTGAGCTCAAGGCCCTCGGCCTTTCGCTTCTTGGCCTTTCGATCGCCGGTCCGAATGCCCGCAAACTGCTGCAGAAATTGACCCACCAGGATCTCTCCACGGCTGCCTTCCCCTTCATGTCGATCCGCCGCATGGATATCGGCATGGCGCCCGCAATCGTCGGCCGCGTCTCCTATACGGGCGACCTCGGCTATGAAATCTGGATGAAGCCGGAGCATCAGCGCTACATTTTCGACCTTCTGATGGAGGAGGGGGCTGAATTCGGCATCCGGCTCTTTGGCCTGAGGGCGCTAAACGCACTGCGCCTCGACAAATCCTATGGCAGCTGGGCGCGCGAATACAGGCCGCTCTATGGGCCGTTCGAGGCTGGTCTCAACCGATTTGTGGCGCTGTCCAAGGAGGCCGATTTCATCGGCAAGGCGGCAGCCGCGAAGGAGAAGGCGGAAGGCGGCACGCTGCGTCTGCGCACTTTCATCTTGAGTGCAAGAGATGCCGACGTCATCGGTGATGAGCCGATCTATCACAACGGCGCGGTCTGCGGCTGGGTGACGTCAGGCGGCTATGCTCATGCTTCCGGTCTTTCCGTCGCCGTGGGCTACGTGCCGAAGGAAATCGCCGACGAGGCGCAGGGCTGGTCGATCGAATTGCTCGGCGAGCTTTTGCCGGCAAAGCTGCAGGCCGAGCCGCTGTTCGATGCGGATGGCGCCAGGATGCGCGCGTAAAGTCGCGGTCCAGACGACTATTATGGCGGGCCTGACGAGGCCCGTCTCTGACAAAAGCTCTTCAAAGCGCAGGCGTCGTTTGACGGTTTTGGCTAATTTTGAGCCACGACCTGCCGCTTTCGTGTCATTTTTGGTCGGATTCGCATCAGCGCACGGCGATTTGAAAAGAATTTGTCAATTTCTTGCCTTTTTGGCTTCACATTTCCTTCGAAACCAGTATGGAATCGCGGCCATAGGCCTCTAGAAGGAACCTAAAAAAGTAATAAGAGATGTGGTCGTATGACGCCGCATCCAGGGGAAATGATATATGGATTATTTTATCCAGCAGCTCTTAAACGGGCTGACTCTCGGGTCGATCTACGGCCTGATCGCCATTGGTTACACCATGGTTTACGGCATCATCGGCATGATCAATTTTGCCCACGGTGACGTTTTCATGCTTGGCGGCTTCGCCGCTCTCATCACCTATCTGGTCCTCGTTTCGCTCTTTGCCGGCCTGCCAGTTGCGATCATGCTGCTTGTCATGCTGATCGTTGCCATGCTGATGACGAGCCTGTGGAACTGGGTGATCGAGCGGGTGGCTTATCGGCCGCTGCGCGGTTCGTTCCGCCTCGCGCCGCTGATCACGGCGATCGGCATGTCGATCGTTCTGTCGAACTTCATTCAGGTCGCACAAGGCCCGCGCAACAAGCCGATCCCGACGCTTGTGGGTGATGTCTACAACTTCGGCGGCGTTTCGCTGTCCCTGAAGCAGATTATCATCTTCATCGTTACCGTCGTGTTGCTGGCCGCCTTCTGGTATATCGTCAACAAGACGGCGCTTGGGCGTGCTCAGCGGGCGACCGAACAGGACCGCAAGATGGCGGCGCTGCTCGGCATCAATGTCGATCGTACCATCTCGATCACCTTCATCATGGGTGCGGCATTGGCTGCCGTCGCCGGCACGATGTATCTGATGTATTATGGCGTCGCCAACTTCACGGACGGCTTCGTGCCGGGTGTCAAGGCCTTCACGGCTGCGGTTCTGGGCGGCATCGGCTCGCTTCCTGGCGCTGTTCTCGGCGGCCTGATGATCGGCTTCATCGAGTCGTTCTGGTCTGGCAATTTTCCCATCGCGTATAAGGATGTCGCGACATACGGCATCCTTGCTTTCGTTCTGATCTTCAAGCCGACGGGCATCCTCGGGCGGCCGGAAGTCGAAAAGGTATAACGCCATGGCAAATTCAAACTTCGTTGCAGGCAAGACCGCACCCGGCCTTGTCCAGAAGGGGATTACGGACGCCCTCTGGACCGCTGTCATCGCCTTCGGCATGTTCGTCCTCTATATCGGTCTCAAGACCGATCAGAACATGGACAACAAGCTGATCATCGTGCAGCGCTGGGGCCTTCTGGCGATCATCGTTGCAATCGCTGCCGTCGGCCGCTTTATCATGACGGTCTTCGTTCAGCCTTACCTGGCCGCGCGAAAGGCCGCCAAGGCCAAGGTGGTTGAGGTGGAGGGCGAACCCAGCTTCGCCGCCAGGCATTTCAACAAGATCGCGCTCGTGCTCCTGCTCATCTATCCGTTGGCGGCAGTGGCGATCTTGGGTCCGCAGGGGTCGCTGACCTATGTCGACAATTTCGGCATTCAGATCCTCATCTACGTGATGCTCGCCTGGGGTCTGAACATCGTCGTCGGCCTCGCCGGCCTGCTCGACCTCGGTTATGTCGCCTTCTACGCGGTCGGTGCCTATTCCTACGCGCTGTTATCGATGCATTTCGGCCTGTCCTTCTGGCTGCTTCTGCCGATATCGGGCCTTCTTGCAGGGCTCTGGGGCATGATCCTGGGCTTTCCGGTCCTGCGTCTGCGAGGTGACTATCTGGCGATCGTCACGCTGGCCTTCGGCGAAATCATCCGCATCGTGCTGACCAACTGGACCGATGTGACGCAGGGCAGCTTCGGCATCTCCAACATCACCAAGGCGTCGCTGTTCGGCATCTATACCTTCGATATGAAGGATCCGCACAACTTCGTCCGTAGCTTCGGCCTGCCGATCTCGTCGGCCTGGTACAAGATTTTCCTGTTCTACGTCATCTTGTTGCTCTGCATGCTGACCGCCTATGTCACCATCAGGCTGCGCCGCATGCCGATCGGACGTGCGTGGGAAGCGCTGCGCGAGGATGAAATCGCCTGCCGTTCGCTCGGCATCAATACGGTGACGACGAAGCTCACGGCTTTTGCCACCGGCGCGATGTTCGGCGGCTTTGCCGGCTCCTTCTTTGCGGCACGCCAGGGCTTCGTTTCGCCGGAATCCTTCGTGTTCCTCGAATCCGCCGTGATCCTGGCGATCGTCGTTCTCGGTGGCATGGGGTCGCTGAAGGGCATCGCGATTGCCGCAATTGCCATGGTCGGCGGCACCGAGCTGCTGCGCGACATGGATTTCCTCAAGCTGTTCTTCGGTCAGGATTTTACGCCGGAACTCTACCGCATGCTGATCTTCGGCCTTGCCATGGTGGTCGTAATGATCTTCAAGCCGCGCGGCTTCGTCGGTACGCGTGAGCCGACCGCGTTCCTCAAGGAGCGAAAAGCGGTCTCCGGCAGCTTTACCAAGGAGGGCCACGGCTGATGAACGCTGTGACCGCAACCCCCAACGACATCCTGCTGAAGGTCGATCACCTGTCGATGAAGTTCGGCGGCCTGATGGCGATCAACGACTTCTCCTTCGAGGCGAAGCGCGGCGACATCACGGCGCTTATCGGCCCGAACGGCGCCGGCAAGACCACCGTGTTCAACTGCATCACCGGCTTCTACAAGCCGACGATGGGTATGATTACCCTCCATCAGAAGGCCGGCAAGGAATACCTCCTGGAGCGGCTTCCGGATTTCCGGATCACGCGCGAAGCGAAGGTTGCACGTACCTTCCAGAACATTCGCCTGTTTTCCGGTCTTACCGTGCTCGAGAACCTGCTGGTCGCGCAGCACAACAAGCTGATGCGCGCCTCCGGCTACACGATCCTCGGTCTGCTTGGCGTAGGCCCTTATCGGAGCGAGGCGAAGAACGCGATCGAGCTGGCGCGCTTCTGGCTGGAAAAGGCTGATCTCATCGATCGCGCCGACGATCCCGCCGGCGACCTTCCTTATGGAGCGCAACGCCGCCTGGAAATTGCTCGCGCCATGTGCACGGGTCCGGAACTTCTTTGCCTGGACGAGCCGGCCGCCGGTCTCAATCCTCGCGAGTCTCTGGTCCTTAACGAATTCCTTCGCAGCATCCGCAAGGACATCGGCACATCGATCCTGCTGATCGAACACGACATGTCCGTGGTCATGGAAATTTCCGACCATGTCATCGTGCTCGAATATGGGCAGAAGATCGCCGATGGCACGCCGGATGAGGTCAAGAACGATCCTCGCGTGATCGCCGCCTATCTGGGCGTCGAGGATGAGGAAGTGGAAGAGGTGATTGCCGAAGTCGAACACCTCCAAGAGGGTGAACATTGATGGCGGGGCAACCACTTCTGAAAGTCGCGGGTGTCGAAACCTATTACGGCAACATCCGCGCCCTTGCCGGTGTCGATATCGAAGTCAACAGCGGCGAGATTGTCAGCCTGATCGGTGCCAACGGCGCCGGTAAATCGACGCTGATGATGACAATCTGCGGCAGCCCACAGGCGCGCACCGGCTCGGTCACCTTCGACGGCCGCGATATCACGCGCATGCCGACGCATGAGATTGCCCGCCTCCGCATCGCGCAGTCGCCCGAGGGTCGGCGTATCTTTCCGCGCATGACCGTCTACGAAAACCTGCAGATGGGCGCGAGCCTCGACAAGCTCAAATATTTCAACGAGGACGTCGAGAAGATCTTCACGCTCTTCCCGCGTCTGAAGGAACGCCAGTCGCAGCGCGGCGGAACGCTTTCGGGCGGCGAGCAGCAGATGCTGTCGATCGGCCGCGCGCTGATGGCGCGTCCCAAGCTGCTGCTTCTGGACGAGCCGTCGCTCGGTCTCGCGCCGTTGATCGTCAAGGGCATTTTCGAGGCGATCAAGGTCCTGAACCAGACCCAGGGGCTGACCGTGTTCCTCGTCGAGCAGAACGCCTTTGCAGCGCTGAAGCTTTCCGACCGCGCCTATGTGATGGTCAACGGCCGGGTGACGATGAGCGGTTCCGGCAAGGAACTGCTTGCCAATCCGGAAGTGCGCGCCGCCTATCTCGAAGGCGGACATCATTGAGTTTCGTTTCGCGGAGAATTTGAGATGCAGGGACTTCTCTTCGACACCGATACCGGCGGCCGCATGGTCATCCGCGCTGTCATCGTCATCCTCGGTTTCTGGACCGCATGGCGCGCTGGCCGCGCCGTCGCGTCCAACTGGGAAACCTATCCGCTTGTCGTCATCTATAGCTTTCTGATCGGCCTTGGCCTGCAGTTTCTGCACCATGCGCTGTTCAATGGCCCGGTGTTCGACGTCACCATCTACATCATCGATGTCGCGCTTCTACTGATCTTTGCGACGGCAGGATACCGGTATCGACGTACCGATCAGATGGTGAATAATTATTATTGGCTCTATGAAAAGACCTCGGCCTTTTCTTGGAAGAAGAAGAATTGACAGTGCGCCTAAACTAGGCACAGTCTGCGTACAACCAAGAGCGTCACCCAGCCCATAAAAACAGACGGGAACGGGCCGGGTCATGCTTCCAGAGTTCGAAATGTAAGCGTTACCGGCGTGATGATTGGTGGGTATCGCGCAGGGCAGATCAAACGGAACCCGCTTAAAAATTGGGAGTAATAATATGAAGAAGTATCTTCTGTCGGCGGTGGCTTTGTCGGCGATGATCGCTTTTGGCGGCGTTGCGAAGGCCGACATCATTGTTGGCGTTGGCGGTCCGTTGACGGGCCCGAATGCTGCGTTTGGCGCGCAGCTTCAGAAGGGTGCAGAGCAGGCAGCTGCTGACATCAATGCGGCAGGTGGCATCAACGGGGAAAAGATCAAGATCGAACTCGGCGACGATGTCTCCGATGCCAAGCAGGGCGTTTCGGTTGCCAACAAGTTCGTCGCTGACGGCGTCAAGTTCGTTGTCGGTCACTTCAACTCGGGTGTTTCCATTCCGGCTTCGGAAGTTTACGCTGAAAACGGCATCCTGCAGATCACTCCCGCTTCGACCAACCCGCAGTTCACCGAGCGCGGTCTGTGGAACACCTTCCGTACTTGCGGTCGCGACGACCAGCAGGGCGAGGTTGCCGGCAAGTATATCGCCGACAATTTCAAGGGCGCCAAGGTTGCCGTCGTTCATGACAAGACCCCGTATGGCCAGGGTCTTGCCGACGAAACCAAGAAGAACCTCAACGCCGACGGCGTGAAGGAAGTTCTTTATGAAGGCATCACCCCCGGCGACAAGGACTACTCGGCTCTCATCGCCAAGATGAAGCAGGCTGGCGTCGACTTCGTCTACTACGGCGGTTTGCACACCGAAGCCGGCCTTATCATGCGCCAGATGGCCGACCAGGGCGTGAAGGCTCACTTCATGTCGGGTGACGGTATCGTTTCGAACGAGTTGGCTTCGATCGCCGGCGACGCCGTCGACGGTACGTTGATGACCTTCGCTCCGGACCCGCGCAAGAACCCGGCTTCTGCCGATCTCGTTGCCAAGTTCCGTGCTGCCGGCTATGAGCCGGAAGGCTATACGCTGTACTCCTACTCTGCCCTGCAGGTCATCGCTGCTGCTGCCAAGGCTGCCGGCTCCAACGACCCCATGGCCGTTGCCGACGCAATTAAGGCAAAGGGTCCGTTCAAGACGGCTATCGGCGACCTCGGCTTCAACGCCAAGGGCGACATCACCCGTCCGGACTACGTCATGTACAAGTGGTCCAAGGGTTCCGACGGCAAGTACAACTACGCCGAAATCGCGAAGTAAGCTTTGCGATGCCGGTTTTCCGGCATAGGCAAAATCTGGGAAGCCCGGCCATTGGTCGGGCTTTTTCATATTCGCGATAGCGGTTCGCCATTTCCTTCACGCCGAAGCTGCTTTAAGTCTCGCCTGTATCGGCAGGAGGATCGCAGCATGAACAAACCCCGTATTCTCGTGACCCGACGCTGGCCATCGGCGGTCGAGGCGGTGCTTTCGGAGCGTTTCGACACCACTCTGAACCAGGATGACGAGGCGCTCGATGCCGGGCAGCTGCGCGAGGCGCTGCTTACCCATGATGCCGTTCTGCCGACCGTTTCCGATAGACTTCCGGCCGCGCTCTTCGAGGGAGAGGTGATCCGCGCGAAGATCCTCGGCAATTTCGGCGTCGGCTTCAATCACATCGATATCAAGGCTGCCAAGGAAAAGGGCGTGGTCGTCACCAACACGCCTGGCGTGCTGACGGACTGCACGGCCGATATCGCCATGCTGCTGCTTCTTTCGGTTGCCCGGCGCGGCGGCGAAGGCGAGCGCGAAGTGCGGGCCGGTGCATGGACCGGCTGGCGACCCACGCACCTCGTTGGTACCAAAGTGACGGGCAAGACCGTCGGCATTATCGGTTTTGGCCGTATCGGTCGGGCCTTCGCGCAGCGCTGTCACTTCGGCTTCGGCATGGATGTCGTCTTCTACAATCGCTCCGCCATCGATCCCATGGAAGCCGCACGCTATGGCGCCGTGCAATTGCAGACGGTCGAGGATGTTCTGGAAATTGCTGATTTCGTCTCATTGCATTGCCCTGGAGGAGCCGAGAACCGCCATCTGATGAATGCGGATCGCTTTGCCGCCATGAAGCCCGGCGCCTTCCTGATCAATACTGCAAGGGGTGATGTCGTCGACGAGACGGCGCTGATATCAGCATTGGAGCAGGGAACGATCCGCGGCGCCGGTCTCGATGTCTACGAGGCGGAGCCGCATCTTCCCGAGCGGTTGCGGGCAATGGACAATGTCGTGCTTCTGCCGCACCTCGGCAGTGCCACGGAGGAGACGCGCACGGCCATGGGCATGAAGGTGGTGGACAATGTCACCGCCTTCTTTGCCGGACAAGAGCCGCCGGATCGTGTGGCTTAGGCGGGAAAGCAGGGGTATCGATTGTGATACGACGTCGCTGAAGAGACGCGTATCCATAGGGTGAAGGCGTCAACCATTTAAAGTGCTGCTGTGTGTGCCGTTTTCCGGCAAGGAGGGACAGTGTCTGAGAATGACTATGATGCGTTCGCAGCCGCCTATCAGACCGACAACGAGAACAATGCCTGGAATGCCTATTGCGAGCGGCCGGCAATTCTCTCGCTCGCCGGCGACGTTGCCGGATTTCGCGTTCTCGATGCGGGTTGTGGAGGCGGGGCTCATGCTGCCGCTCTCGTCGATCGGGGAGCGATCCTGACCGGTGTCGATGCGAGCGCGGGCTTGCTCGAAATCGCGCGGCATTGCCTGGAAGGGCGGGCGCGATTCTTGCTGGCGGATTTGAACGAGCGCTTACCTTTCGAAAACGGCGCCTTCGATTTGGTCATGGCCTCATTGGTCATGCATTACCTGCGCGATTGGTCGCGGCCTCTTTCGGAGTTCAGGCGCGTCCTGTCCGATGGCGGCCGCCTGATTTTTTCGACGCATCACCCGTTCATGGATCATGATCCGGCCAGCGGTGAAAGCTATTTCGAGACCTATAATTTCAGCGAGACGTGGCGCCGTGGCGGCAAGGACATCACCATGCGATTTTGGCACCGGCCGCTGCATGCCATGTTCGATGCGCTGAAATCGGCCGGGTTTCGGATCGATGTCGTGAGCGAACCGCGGCCGGATCCCAAGGTTAGCACTCTTTTCCCGGAAGCCTACAAGAGCCTGACGACCAAGCCACGTTTCCTCTTCTTCTCGGCGGTGAAAGGGTAATACGCTTCACAGGTAGAGCTTTCCACAGATCTGCTTCTGATACCTGTTCGGCTCACTGAAGCCCACTGCCTTTCTTTTCGGCGTTTGACGAAAAATGCGGCTGATGTGGCCAGCGTCAGGCCGATGTTGCGGGAGATCACATAAGGCACAGGAATTGCTTGCATTTATTCCTTGCCGGGCTTCAATGTCCGGGCTTTGGCATGATGTGATATGTGGAGAGGCTGATGGCAATGACGGCGGCAGGCACGAGACCGCAGAGGGCGCGAGGTCGCGGCCATCTGGCGGCGAAGTCGCTTGGCGGCTGCACGCGTCTGGCTGAGCTCTTTCAGGAAGGGGCGGCCAAGATCAGGCTGCCGGAAACCTTCGATCATTCCATGGAGGCAGTCATCATTAACACCGCCGGCGGTCTGACGGGCGGCGACCGGATGGACTGGAGCATTGCCGCCGCGCCGGGCACGCGCATCGATGTGACGACACAGGCCTGCGAGAAGATCTACAAGGCCTCCGCCGGGACGGCGGAGGTTGAGACGTCCATCAAGGTCGGTAGTGGCGCGCGCGTCGATTGGCTGCCGCAGGAGACTATCCTGTTCGATCGCGCCTCGCTTTCGCGTGCGTTGAATGTCGAGCTTGACGACGCGGCCGAATTCCTTGCCGTCGAGGCGATCCTTCTCGGGCGGAAAGCCATGGGCGAGGCAATGGAGCGGGGGCTGTTTCGCGATCGCTGGCGTATCCGTCGCGGCGGACGGCTGGTTCATGCCGAGGAGTTGCGGCTGGATGGTGATGTGGCCGCATTGACGGCGAAAATGGCGGTGCTTGACGGTCAGGTGGCCTTTGCGACCTTGCTCTATGTCGGTCCGCTGGCCGAAACCTATCTCGGCCGGATCAGGCCGCTCCTTGAAGCACATATGGGAGGCGCCAGCCACTGGGGCGAGAAGCTCGTCGTGCGTCTGGTTGCTGCCGACGGTTTCGCGCTCAGAAAAATCCTCATTCCGATCATTTCCGCCTTGCGCAACGGAGCGCCTGTGCCGAAAGTCTGGAACCTATAGTCTCCGGAGCCGGATGATTTTAGGCCTGCTTGACTAAAATCATCCGGCTCCAAAATCAAAGAAGTAGAGCATGATGCTGTCCGAAATCCCCTGACACTTTTCGGCATCATGCTCTGACAACAGCAATCACATAGGTAGGCGATGAACCTTACTCCGAGAGAAAAAGACAAGCTGCTGATTTCCATGGCGGCGATGGTGGCGCGGCGGCGGCTGGAACGCGGCGTCAAGCTCAATCATCCCGAAGCCATTGCGCTGATCACGGACTTCGTGGTCGAAGGCGCGCGGGACGGCCGCCCGGTTGCCGAGCTCATGGAGGCCGGTGCCCATGTCATCACGCGCGATCAGGTGATGGAAGGCATTGCCGAGATGATCCATGATGTTCAGGTCGAGGCGACATTTCCCGACGGCACCAAGCTCGTGACCGTCCACGAACCCATCCGGTGAGGTTGCCATGCTGGAGCTGAGGCCCAATTGCGAATGCTGCGACAGGAATTTGCCGCCGGAGAGCAAGGAAGCGATGATCTGCACCTTCGAGTGCACGTTCTGCGCCGATTGTGTCGATACCGTATTGAGCGGCGTCTGCCCGAATTGCGGCGGTGATTTCGTCCAGCGCCCCATCCGTCCAGCAGCCTTGCTTGCCAAATATCCCGCTTCGACCAAGCGTGTTCTGAAAGCTGAGGGATGTGCGCCCGTTCGGGCCGCATGAGGAGAAAACCATGATCCCAGGTGAAATCATCGCCGCAGGCGGCGACATCGAACTCAATGCCGGAGCGCCGACCGTGACGCTCGAGGTTTCCAATACCGGCGATCGGCCAGTTCAGGTCGGAAGCCATTATCACTTTGCCGAGACCAATGCCGGGCTTTCATTCGACCGCGACAAGGCAAGGGGCATGCGGCTCGACATTCCCGCCGGAACCGCCGTGCGTTTCGAGCCAGGACAGACACGCTCGGTCACGCTGATCCCGCTATCGGGCAAGCGCGAAGTCTACGGCTTCCGTCAGCAGGTCATGGGCAAGCTGTAGCCTTTGGGGGATTTGATGTTGATGAAATTGCTTGTACCCGCTGCGGCTCTCGCTGCAGCCTTGATCTGTAATCCTGCCTTCGCGCAGAACAATCCGGATGAACCGAAGATCGATTGCGCCAAAGCGGAGGCGCAGACGGACCTGAATATTTGCGCCGCGCTTGATTTCGACACGGCCGACAAGGCGCTGAACGCGCAATACAAGAAGACACGCGCGGCGATGGTTGCCATCGATGCGGATCTCGACAACGACATGAAGGGCGCCGAAAAGGCACTTATCAAGGCGCAGCGTGCCTGGGTGGATTATCGAGACGGCGAGTGCGAGGCGCAAGGATTTCAGGCACGTGGCGGCTCGATGGAGCCGATGCTCGTTTCCGGCTGCAAAGCTGATTTGACCAAGACGCGAACCAAGGAACTGAAGGACCTCGCCGATGGACCGGAGGGCAATCAGTGAGTTCCAGGCGCAGCGTGATGATCGTCGGGAATGGTGAGGTTGCGGCAGGTGCCGCAGCTGTCATCGATGCCGCCGATCTCGTGATCCGTTTCAACGATTGCCGCTCGATGGGGGCCGGCGGCAGCCGGACCGATGTCGTTGCCGTTTGCAACACCGGCCGGCCGGCGCGCGCCATGCTCGGTTCGGCCGAGTGGCGCAAGAGCCCTGCCGTTGCTTCCGCATCCGAGATCTGGAGCGTGCGTGATCCGATCAAATTCGCGGCGCTGCGTGCGCCGCTGGCGATCTCACATCCAGAGCTGGACGATTTCTGCGACGATTATACCGACCAGTTCACCGCCTTCTGTCAGGCAACCGGCAAGCAGCATGTCGTGATCGGTCAATCCATTCACGAAGGTGTCGATGCGGCACTCGCAGAGCATGATCCCGGCTCCTACGTGGTGCCGAGCAGCGGCCTGATCGTGATTGCCGAGGTGATGGCGCGCCATCCCGACGACGATATCGCTATTACCGGCTTCAGCCACACCGGCTGGGAAGAGCATCCCTTTGCCGCCGAGAAACGGCTGGTAGACGCCTACATATCCCTCGGCCGCCTGAGGCGACTTGCCGACACGAACCTCCTCTCTGCCTCCCAAGGAGATTGATTGATGCCCTACAGGATTTCTCGCGCCGCTTATGCCAGCATGTTCGGACCGACCGTCGGCGACAAAGTGCGTCTGGCCGATACCGAATTGTTCATCGAGGTGGAGAAGGATTTCACCACCTATGGCGAGGAGGTGAAGTTCGGCGGCGGCAAGGTCATTCGCGATGGTATGGGTCAGAGCCAGGTGACGCGGGCAAATGGTGCCGTCGATACTGTCATCACCAATGCGTTGATCCTCGATCATTGGGGGATCGTGAAGGCAGATATCGGCTTGAAGGATGGCCGCATCGTCGCGATCGGCAAGGCCGGCAATCCGGATACGCAACCCGATGTCAACATCATCGTCGGGCCGGGCACGGAAGCGATTGCAGGTGAGGGCAAGATCGTGACCGCCGGCGGCATGGATAGCCATATCCATTTCATCTGCCCGCAGCAGATCGAGGAAGCCCTGATGTCGGGCATGACAACCATGCTCGGCGGCGGTACCGGACCGGCACACGGGACGCTGGCGACGACCTGCACGCCGGGACCCTGGCATCTGGCGCGCATGATCGAATCCTTCGATGCCTTTCCGATGAATATCGGCCTGTCGGCCAAGGGCAATGCGTCCGTTCCCGCAGCCCTGGAAGAGATGGTGCTCGGCGGTGCCTGCTCGCTCAAGCTGCACGAGGATTGGGGCACGACGCCGGCGGCGATTGATTGCTGCCTCAGCGTTGCCGACGAATACGACGTGCAGGTGATGATCCACACGGATACGTTGAATGAAAGCGGTTTCGTCGAAGATACGATCGGCGCCATCAAGGGTCGCACGATCCATGCCTTCCACACGGAAGGGGCGGGTGGCGGCCATGCGCCCGACATTATCAAGATCTGCGGCCAGTCGAACGTCATTCCATCTTCGACCAACCCGACGCGGCCCTATACGGTTAATACGATCGCCGAACATCTGGACATGCTGATGGTCTGCCATCACCTGTCGCCCTCCATTCCCGAGGATATCGCCTTTGCCGAAAGCCGCATCCGCAAGGAGACGATCGCGGCGGAGGATATTCTCCACGATATCGGCGCCTTCTCGATCATTTCATCCGACAGCCAGGCGATGGGCCGTGTCGGCGAAGTGGCGATCCGCACCTGGCAGACCGCCGACAAGATGAAGCGCCAGCGCGGCCGCCTGGCACAGGAGACCGGCGACAACGACAATTTCCGTGCGAAGCGCTACATCGCTAAATATACGATCAACCCGGCCATTGCGCACGGCGTCAGCCATGAGGTCGGTTCGATCGAAGTCGGGAAGCGTGCCGATCTGGTACTCTGGAATCCGGCCTTCTTCGGTGTGAAGCCGGAAATGGTTTTGCTTGGTGGCTCCATTGCGGCTGCTCCCATGGGCGACCCGAATGCCTCCATCCCGACGCCGCAGCCGATGCATTACCGGCCGATGTTCGGCGCCTATGGCAAAAACCGGACGAATTCCTCGGTGACGTTCGTTTCGCAGGCCGCTTTTGATGCCGGGCTTGCCGGCAAGCTCGGTATCGCCAAGACGCTGCTGCCCGTCAGGAACACGCGTGGCGGCATTTCCAAGGCATCGATGATCCACAACAGCCTGACGCCGCATATCGAGGTGGACCCCGAAACCTATGAAGTGCGGGCCGACGGCGAGCTCCTGACCTGCGAACCGGCGACGCTTCTGCCGATGGCGCAACGCTACTTCCTCTTCTGAGGGCGTTTCACGGCGCAATGATCGGCCCAATCGGCTGCACATGTAAAAGCCCCGGTTTTACCGGGGTTTTCTTATGCCGTGCACCGAATACAGCATTATCGAAGCAACGATGCAGCAGGGCTGAGGTTAGACCTCACTGTTGCAATTCAGCTTTTTCGGGTGGGCGCCGTTGGCTGTTCACAACTTGGGAAATGCATCGCATTTTAATTGTTACATTAAAGACCTGGAAGCGTCTTCACCCCTATCTCACATGATCGAAATAGTGGGCTGAGGAAGGTGAATCGCATGAAGCACTGGATTTCGCTGCAGGCCGAACTCGGTAGTTTTCAGCAGCGACGTGCGATTTTTATTTTCGCGCTTAAGATGAGTTTCGTCGCGGTCATCATGTCGCTGGGGATCATCCTGGTGCTGCTTTTTGTGCTGCAATGGCTCGATCTTCTACCGCTGCCGATCTTTGAGGCGATGCGCTTTGGTGTTCTGCTGGCATGGATCATCGGAGGCACCGTGTCCGGCGCGCTCGCGGTGCTGGCAGGCTTTTCCATCCATAGGCTCGCGGTTTCCCGTGCCGAGTTCGAGCGGTTGAGCCGCACCGATATGCTGTCCGGTCTGCTCAATCGCCGTGCCTTTACCGAGGCGTTGAATATGGCGGGAGACGGTGCTTCGCTGGCGATTTTCGACCTGGATCGGTTCAAGACGATCAACGATCGTTTCGGGCATGCATCCGGTGATGCGGTAATCGTTGCCGTATCGCGGCTATTTTCCGATGCCTTCACCGGAGAAGACGTGATTGCAAGGCTTGGTGGCGAGGAGTTCGGCGTCATCATCCATGGCGGCGATACGGCCGAGCACATCGCGCGTGTTGAGGAAATCAAGGAGCAGATCGCCGAACATCCGATCGCCATTGAAGGCGGGTCGGTGAAGATCACCATTTCCGCCGGGATTGCCGACATCGGCAAGGATCGCAAGACGGAAGCGGTCTACGCCGCTGCCGACAAGGCGCTTTATCTTGCCAAGACGCTCGGCCGCAACCGCGTCATGCACGAGCGCGAGCGGCTGTCGCAAGTCTGGCATCGCTGCGCCACCGAACACGAGCAGGAGGCGACGACAGATGTCAGGGAGTTGCAACGCTACGTGCAGCGGATGTGAGGCTGCCGCGCATCATTGATGCTTGCGCGGGAGTCGACTATTTTGCATGGTCTGAAAAAGTATTTATTTGGAACAGCCATGCTACGTGTCACCTCTTATCTGCCGGCCGGCACCCCTTCCTCCAATCCGATCGATCGCGTCGTGCTGCCGCATGATCTCAGGCATCTGCGCCGCAAGCTGCTGCATCTCGAAAATGGCGAGATGGTCATGCTCGATCTCAAGGAGCCGGTGCTATTTGCTAGCGGCGATCTGCTGGTGCGCGAGGATGGCGAGCTGATCGAGATCGTTGCGGCAGACGAAAAGCTTTTCGAGATTCGTCCGCGCGACCGCAGGCATCTGATCGAGCTTGCCTGGCATCTCGGCAACCGCCATCTTTCCGCGCAGATCGAGGACGAGCGCATTCTGATCCTGCGCGACCATGTGATCCGCTCCATGCTTGAGGGGCTGGGTGCGACGGTGACCGAAGTCAGCGAGCCTTTCCAGCCCGCGCGCGGCGCCTATCACTCCCATGGCGGTCATTCGCATGGCCACGACCATCATCATGACCATGGGCAAGATCATCATCACCACTCGCACGATTGAACCGTGATGATCGATAGGGCAGTTTCGGATAATGGCGATCTGCAGGCGCTCCTGCGGCTGATGGCCTGGTTGTCGCCGGCGTTTCCTGTGGGATCGTTCGCCTATTCCGGCGGTCTCGAGCGCGCTGTGCATGACAATCTGGTACGCGACAGCATCGGGCTCGAAGGCTGGATTTCCACGCTGATCCGGAACGGTTCGGTGTGGAATGATGCGGTGCTGCTGGTCGAGGCGCATCGGGCAAGCTCGGATATAAAGCGGCTTGCGGCCGTTGCAGAGCTTGCGGAGGCACTGGCCGGCTCGAAGGAGCGCCATAACGAAACCATGTTGCTTGGAGATGCCTTTCTCTCGGCAGCTGCCGCCTGGCCGCACGAGATCTTTTCCACGCTCCCGGCAAGAATGGCCTATCCGGTTGCGGTCGGCGTCATTGCCGGCGCACATGGCATTTCAGTGGAAAAGGCGGCTGCCGCCTTCCTGCACGCGCTGGCCTCGCAGATGGTATCTGCCGGCATTCGCCTTGGCGTCAGCGGGCAGAAAGATGGCGTTGCCGTCCTTGCGAGGCTGGAAGGTCTCTTTGCAGATGTTGCGCGACGGGCTGCCCAATCCAGCCTGGATGATCTTGGAGCTGCGACGGTGCAGGCGGATATTGCGAGCTTGCGCCATGAGATCCAGCGTACGCGGCTCTTCCGCTCATGATGCGTACGAAAATACTGCAACCGAGGCACCATCTACGTCATTCGCCGCTGTGCGGCGGTCGGGTGCTTCGCTATTCTAGAGCCATTCCGCTTTTCTTCGAAAGGCGAAAACGCTCTATCCCTTTACGCAATTCCGGACGGAAAACCGCTACGCACTTTTCCTGGAATTGCTCTGTTGCTTTATCGGAGTTGCGAGCATGAAATCGAGACATGGACCCTTGCGCGTCGGCATCGGCGGCCCGGTCGGTTCCGGCAAGACGGCATTGACGGAGAAACTGTGCAAGGCGATGCGTGACGATTATTCCGTCGCCGTTGTTACCAACGACATCTATACGACCGAGGACGCGGAAGCGCTGGTGCGCATGCAGGCATTGCCTTCGGATCGCATCGTCGGCGTCGAGACGGGTGGATGCCCTCATACGGCGATCCGCGAGGATGCGACGATCAATCTGCAGGCCATTGCCGGTCTGAACGAGCGGCTGCCCGATCTCGACGTTGTCTTCATCGAGTCCGGCGGCGACAATCTGGCCGCGACTTTCTCGCCCGATCTTGCCGATATCACCATCTATGTGATCTCGGTGTGCCAGGGGGAGGAAATCCCGCGCAAGGGCGGCCCCGGTATCACCAAATCCGACCTTCTGGTCATCAACAAGAAGGATCTGGCGCCCTTCGTCGAAGTGGATCTCGACGTGATGGACCGCGACGCTACGCGTATGCGCCAGGCGCGTCCCTTCGTCTTTTCCGACATGAAACGGGGCGAGGGCGTCAGCAAGATCGTCGATTTCCTGAAGGAACAGGGCGGCCTTTGAGCCGCCCAGTCGTTCATTTCATCCGCTAAAGCCGCTCTATTCTGCTGCGAAGGGCGGCAGCTTTAGGACATTCGTGCCCACGGGCCTGCTTCTGCCATCCTTGTTCTCGATGGCCTCAAGCCGCTCCTCCAGGCTGGTGAGCGATAGGCGGTTTTCATTGACGGCGACGGCAAGGCCTTCCTTCGTCACGACTTCATCATCCGCATCCTTCCTGCCGACAAGCCTGCCGAAGAGGAAGCCGAGCAGGCGGGACAGGTCGTCCATGATCAGGAAGAAGGACGGCACGACCACCAGGCTGAGCACGGTGGAAACGATGATGCCGCCGATGACAGCAATTGCCATCGGCGCGCGGAACGAGCCGCCTTCGCCGACACCCAGAGCCGATGGCAACATACCGGCGGACATGGCGATCGAGGTCATGATGATCGGGCGGGCACGCTTGCGGCCGGCTTCGACGACCGCTTCCAGCCGCGGCATGCCCTGGTGCATCATCTCGATGGCGAAATCGACGAGCAGGATGGCGTTCTTCGTGACGATACCCATCAGCATCAGGATGCCGATCATGACGGGCATGGACAGTGCGTTGCCGGTCAGGATCAGGGCCAGCGCCACGCCACCGATCGCCAGGGGCAGCGACAGCAGAATGGTGAAGGGCTGGATCACATCTTTGAACAGCAGGATCAGCACGGTCAGAACGAGCATGAGGCCGAGCAGCATCGCATTGCCGAAGCTCTGCTCCATTTCCTTCTGCACCTTGGTATCGCCGCTTTCGGCCAGATGCACGGTTGCCGGGATCTTGGCGTTGTTGACGATCTCGAGGAAGTGGTCGGACGCCGTATCCAGCGCCACGCCCTGCGGCAGGTCGGCGCCGATGGCGACGACACGGAAGCGGTTGTTGCGCTTGATGGAGGATAGGCCCTCCGAATAGTCGATGTCGGCGACGCTCGACAAGGGCACGGTGGTGCCCGTCGATGTCTTGATGCGCAGGGCACGGATCGCCGCCAGATCGCGGCGCATACCGAGCGAAGCCTGAACGCGGATTGGGATCTGACGATCGTCGAGCGAGATCTTCGCAAGCGAAGCGTCGATATCGCCGATGGTCGCCACGCGGATCGTGTCGGAGATCATCTGCGGCGTGATGCCGAGACGGGCCGCCTCGTCCTTGCGCGGATGGATCTGCAGTTCTGGGCGTGGCAGCGCGCCGTCGGCGCTGACATTGGCGAGCGCCGGATCAGTGCGCAGCTTGGCTTCCAGAATGCCGACCGCCTGGTTCAGATCCTTTTCGCTGCGCGAGAGGAAGTTATAGGTCAGGTCGCGGTCGCCGCGGTCGTTCAGTTTGGTGATGCGGACGTCGGGGATCGAGCGCAGCTTCGCGAAGACTTCCTTTTCGATTTCCCATTGCGGACGCACGCGGCCATGGACGGTGACCTTCGGCAGGTGAGGGCCGATGACGGGTAGCGAGCCGAGGACGTCGTTTACCAGCTTTTTCGCGAGCGACTGGTCGAGCTTGCCGAGCGTCAGCGTCACGGTTGCGCGGCGCAGCTCGAGATCACCCTTCGGTGAAGCGCCGCCGAGCACGAAGACGCTGTCGACGCCGTCGATATCCTTGACGCGGCGATAGATCTCGTTGGTGGCCTGTTCCGTATCATCGAGGCGGGCGTTCGGCGGCAGTTCGGCCGACAGAACGATGCGCGAGGAATCTTCCGGCGGAATGAAGCTGCCTGGGACGAACATGATGAGCGCGAAGACCGAAGCGACCGAGAAGGCGAAGGCGGCAATCAGCGTCGGATAGCGCGTGTACCAGCGTTTCGTCGTCGCCCGCACGAGCCAGCTGTAGCCACGCATGAAATGGCCGTCATTGTCATGATGGTCGTCGACGCCATCTTCGGCGCGCATCAGATAGGCGGCCATCATCGGGGTGATCAGGCGTGCCACAAGCAGCGAAAAGAACACCGAGAAGGCGACCGTCAGGCCGAACTGGATGAAGTATTGGCCCGGAATGCCCGGCATGAAGGAGACGGGCACGAAGACCGCGATGATGGTGAAGGTGGTCGCGATGACGGCGAGCCCGATTTCGTCGGCAGCATCGATGGCGGCGCGATAAGGCGTCTTGCCCATCTTGATGTGGCGGGCGATGTTCTCGATTTCGACGATGGCGTCGTCGACGAGGATGCCTGTTGCCAGCGTCAATGCCAGGAAGCTCACGAGGTTCAGCGAGAAGCCGATCTGGTTCATGATCCAGAATGTCGGGATCGCCGAGAGCGGCAGGGCAACCGCCGATATCAGCGTTGCCCGCCAGTTCCGCAGGAACAGGAACACTACGATGACAGCCAGTATGGCGCCTTCGATCAGCGTGTGCATCGCGGATTCGTAGTTGCCATAGGTGTAGTAGACGGCGTCGTCGATCTTCTCGATCGAGACGTTCGGGTTCTCTGCGCGTACCTTGTCGAGTGTATCGGCCACCAGCTGGGCGACGGTCACTTCGCTGGCCCCCTTGGCGCGGAATACACCGAAGGTGACGACGGGCGCGCTGTTGAAGCGTGAGAAGGACTTCGGCTCCTGGTAGGTATCCTTGATGGCGCCGAGATCGGAAAGCTTGACGAAGCGCCCGTTGGTCAGCGCGATCGTGGTGTCGGCGAGCTGAGCGACGTTGCGGGCATCGCCAAGCACGCGGATTGCCTGCTCGCTGCCGGCAACCTGGCCACGGCCGGAGCCGAGGTCGATATTGGTACTGCGCAGCTGCTGGCTCACCGAGAGCGCCGTTATGCCATAGGCATTGAGCTTGTTGGGGTCGAGCTCGATGCGCACCTCGCGGTCGGCACCGCCATAGCGGTCGACGCGGCCGATGCCGGCTTTGCCCTGCAGGGCGCGCTTGACCGTATCGTCCACGAACCAGGACAGCTCTTCGAGCGACATGTTCGGTGAGGAAACGGCGAAGCTCTGGATCGCCTGGCCGACCACATCGACCTTGGAGACGATGGGTTCGTCGATGGTCGACGGCAGGTTGCCACGGATGCGGTCTATGGCGTCCTTGGTATCCTGAACCGCCTGCGCCGTCGGCACTTCCAGGCGGAAAACGACGACGGTCTGCGATTGACCATCCGTGACGGTCGACTGGATTTCATCGATGCCATTGATGCTGGCGACGGCGTCTTCTATCTCCTTCGTCACCTGCATTTCCAGCTCGGCGGGCGAAGCGCCGCTCTGGGTCACGGTGACGTTGACGATGGGCACGTCGATGTTCGGAAAGCGGGTAATGGGCAGATTGAAGAAGGCGTGTGCGCCCACCACCATCAGCAGAAAGAAGCCGAGGAGCGGGGCGACCGGATTTCGGATGGACCAGGCGGAGAAGTTCATCTTGCCGTTCTCGCTCAGTTGGAAGCTTGCGACGCGTCGCGCACGGGCGTGATGTGGTCGCCGTCGCGAACATAGGCACCGGCCTTGGCGACGACCTCATCACCGGCTTTCAAACCCTTGACGATCTCGACGTAGCCTGCGTCCTGAATGCCGGTCTCGACACTCACGAACTTGACCACGCCGTTTTCAACCTTGCGGGCGGAAGAGCCGTTTTCCTCGCTGTTGACGGCCGTCAACGGCAGCGCGACGCCATCTTCCTGGCGAATGATGATCTCGGCGCTGCCATACATGCCGGCACGGGCCTTCTCGCCATCGTCGATCGTGATATGCACCGCGCCGAGGCGGGTGACGGAATCGACGATCGGGGCGACGAGACGAACGGTTCCGGCAAGCTTTTCGCGGCTGCCTGAAAGCGCGATCAAGGCCTTCTGTCCGGTCGAGATCCTGGTGATGTCGCTTTCGGAGGCATCGACCACCAGTTCGAGCTGGCTGTCGCGGATGATGGTGAAAAGTGGATCGCCATTGCCATTGGCGATGGCGCCGACGCGAGCGTTGCGCGAGGCGACGGTGCCTGCGACCGGCGTCTTGATGCCGGTGCGGGCAAGCTTGAGGTCGGTGTCGGCGATCTGGCTGTCGGTGACCTTGAGGTCGGCTTCGGCGACGGCGATTGCTTGCTCGGCGGAGATCACGCGCGCCTTGTTGGCGGCCGCCGATGCATTGGCCTGTTCGACTGAAGAGGTCGACATCGTGCCTTTGGCACCCATGGTGACGGCGCGGACACGCTGCAACTCGGCCTCTTCCGCGTTGGCGCGGGCTTCGGCGAGCTGTGCGTGCAGCTGTGCAAGGCTTGCCTCGCCCTTCGCCCGCGTTGCCTGCATCTGGCTTTTCTGCAGGATCAGCGCGTCATCGTTCAGCGTCGCGAGCGTGCTGTCCGCCGCGACCTTGTCGCCGACATCGGCGTTGAGCGACCGGATCGAGAGACCGTCCACCTGCGGCTGAATATAGACCTCCTCGACGGCCTTCACCGTGCCGGTCGCAACGACTTTGTCGGTGAGGTGGCGCATCGCGGCCGTGGTGATGACGATTGCGGGCAGGTTCTGCTTAGGTGTCGTAACCGCAGGCTGCTCCGCCTGGGCAGCGGGTGCGGCCAGCAGAGCAAGCAAGATTGCAGTCGTGCTCAGAAGTCTAAACGGCGTGTGGGCCATGCGTCCGGTTCCAGTTCGGCGTTTGGTCAATGGGATTTCGCTGTTGTCCGTCGCGAACACGGGGATCACTGCATGCGAGCCGGCTTCCCCGGCGGATTAACATCCGTCTGTCATGCCTGCAGGTTCCTCATCCTAAAATCGCTTCTGTACATGGGAACGGTTTTCAACTCTCGCAAGATCACGAGAAAATGATTTCGCGGGCATTTCTATCCTTCGCAACCCTGCGAAGCAATCACGGCATTGTGATGTCAGCATTCGAATAGTTGATGGCCGAGGGCTTTTCAGGCAATTGCTGCGAGAAAGCCAGCCTTTTGTTGCTGCTGTTACAAAATGAAAAAAAACGCGCGAGACCGGAAGCCCCGCGCGTTTCCGTGATTCGACGTGCCCTGAGGCTATTTCAGAGCGGCGTCGGTGATTTCGTGCGTGTAGGCGCCAGCCGGCTTCTTGTTGATGATCTTCTGATCGAGCAAGGCTTCGACCGTACGGTCATAGGTCTTCATGTCGAGCTTGCCGTTGCCGATCAGCTTGGCGACCTCGCCTGCCATGCGCTTCTGGTGGTTTTCGTCCTGACCGCCATTGTCCATGACGATTTCGGCGGCTTCGTCCGGATGCTCGACGGCATATTTCCAGCCCTTTAGCGAAGCGCGGACGAACTTGACCATGTCCGCCTTGAACTTCGCATCCTTCAGCTTGTCTTCCTTGACGTAGAGGCCGTCTTCCAGAAGGTCGTTGCCGAGCTTGGTGTAGTTGAAGACGGTCAGGTCTTCAGCCTTGAAGCCGGCATCGATCGCCTGCCAATACTCGTTATAGGTCATGACGGAGATGCAGTCGGCCTGCTTCTGGACGAGGGGCTGCACGTCGAAGCTCTGCTTGAGAACATTGACGCCATCCTTGCCGCCGTCGGTCTTCAAGCCGAGTTTGTGCATCCAGGCGAAGAAGGGATATTCGTTGCCGTAGAACCAGACGCCGAGGGTGTGACCCTTGAAATCCTTCTCCGTCTTGACCGGGCCATCCTTCGGGCAGATCAGTTCCAGGCCGGATTTTTCGAAGGGCTGGGCGATGTTGATGAGCGGCACGCCCTTTTCGCGGGCAACCAGCGCACCACCCATCCAGTCGACGATCACGTCGGCGCCGCCACCGGCGATCACCTGCTCCGGAGCGATATCAGGCCCGCCCGCCTTGATATCGACATCGAGGCCTTCGTCCTTGTAGAAGCCCTTGTCCTTGGCGACGAAGTAGCCGCCGAACTGAGCCTGGGCCACCCATTTCAGCTGCAGGGTCACCTTGTCCGCCGCCATTGCGGCCTGGGTGGCGGCAAGCGTCATGGCACTTGCCATCAATGCGAACATTATTTTTTTCATGTCTTCACCCTTTTCCCTCTGGAGTTATGCCTCGATCCCTTGGAAGGGATCCTGGATTACGTCTGCCCACCGCGGATAGACGGATGCCAGAACGTCACCATTCGTTCGATGATGGCGACGATACCGTAGAAAACGGAACCTGCAACCGCGGCAACCGCGATCTCGGCCCAGACCATGTCGAGGTTCAACCGACCGTTTTCGGTTGAAATGCGAAAGCCCATGCCCGACATGGGCGTGCCGAAGAACTCGGCCACGATGGCACCAATCATCGCCAGGGTCGAGTTGATCTTCAGCGCATTGAAAATAAAGGGAGCGGCAGCCGGCAGGCGCAGTTTGAACAGTGTCTGCCAGTAGCTCGATGCGTAGGTCCGCATCAGGTCGCGCTCCATGTTGCCGGCGGCGGCAAGACCAGTCACCGTATTCACCAGCATCGGGAAGAAGGTCATGATGACGACGACGGCGGCCTTGGACTGCCAGTCGAAGCCGAACCACATGACCATGATTGGTGCGACGCCGATGATCGGCAGGGCGGACACTAGATTGCCGATCGGCAGCAGGCCGCGGCGCAGAAAGGCGAAGCGGTCCGCGAGGATAGCGACGATGAAGCCACTGGCGCAACCGATGATGTAGCCGATCAGAACCGCAGTGAAGATCGTCTGGCGCACATCGATCCAGAGCGTCGGCAGCGAGTTGGCAATCCTTGTGCCGATGGCGCTTGGTGGAGGCAGGAGAACCAGCGAGACGCCGGCGCCACGGGTGACGGCTTCCCAGATGATCAATATCCATATGCCGAAGATCGCCGGGATCAACAGCCGCAGCGAATAGCTGCCGGCGGTCGAGTGCGAACGCATCGACGACAGGACGGTCACGCATCGCCAGGCCAGCAGCCACGCGGCGGCAATCAGAATGAAGAAGGACGCTTGCGCCTTGCCCTCATTGCCGGAAATACCCGCAAGCAGCAGCCATGCCGCCGCATGCGCGCCGAAGAAGAGGGTTGCCGCGCTCAACTCATCGGAGAGACGCATGAAGGAGAGGGCGGCGGCCGCGGCGATGAGAATGAAGATGACGAAGTTTGTACCGCTGCTGACGGGTGCCGTGGCATCCGCTGCCAGCAACGGCAAGGCAGGGATCGCCAGAAGACAGAGGAGAATGGCAAGCACGCCCTGCCAGGAGAACTGAAAGGATCTCATGCCGTTCTGCCTCCCATCGAGCGCTCGACGATGCGGGCGGCGACGCTGACGATGCCGACGAGAATTGCCGCGAGGACGGAGCCTGCGACCAGCGCTGCCCATATGTCGATCGTCTGGCTATAATAGGAGCCTGCCAAGAGCTTTGCGCCGATGCCGGCGACCGCGCCCGTCGGCAGTTCGCCGACGATCGTTCCGACGAGACTTGCGGCGATCGCGACCTTCATCGAGGTGAAGAGGAAGGGGATCGAGGCCGGCACACGCAGCTTCCAGAAGGTTTGCCAGCTGCTGGCATTATAGGTGCGCATCAGGTCGAGATGCATGATTTCAGGCGAGCGCAGGCCCTTCGTCATGCCGACCGTGACCGGGAAGAACGACAGATAGGTGGAAATCAGCGCTTTGGGGATCAGCCCGTCTATCCCAAGAGCACTGAAGACGACGATGATCGTCGGCGCAATGGCGAGGATCGGTATCGTCTGCGACGCGATGATCCAGGGCATGAGGCTGCGGTCGAGCGCGACGAGGTGAACGATGCCGACGGCAAAGAGTACGCCGAGTATGGTCCCGAAGCCGAAGCCGAGGGCGGTCGGAGCCAGCGTCACCCAGGCGTTGTAGACTAGGCTGCGATTGCTTGTCGGCACCCGCAGGAAGGTGTTTTCGAAGACATTCTGCGCCACCTGATGCGGCGTAGGCAAGGTCGGCTTCGGCTGGGACAGCGTCTTGCCGATGAATTCCATCGTCGTCGGGCTGACATTGCCGCGCCGATCCATATCGCGCTGAAACGGTGCGTTGAGGACGACGGCGAAGACGTACCAGAGCAGGATGATCGCCAGGACGATCGTCGTGACCGGCAGGAACTTGTGCTTGAAGAACTGTTCTTTCTCCATGCTCATGCCCTTCCTTGCGTCGGAAGCAGCATGAGGATCATGGCGACGATGCCAAGGCCTACGCCGGCAAGCTGCTGTAGGCTCAGCCGTTCGCCAAAGACGATGAAGGCGATGACGTTGACGACAACGAGCTGCGCGATGGAGGAGGCAGAGATCGCAAGGCCAAGCCCGCCTTCGCGCATCAGCCGCACCATCATCAGATTGCCGATGCAATAGAGCGCGAGCGACAGGATCAGCACCAACATGTTGTTGTTGGTGATATAGGCGCGTGAAGCGGTTGCACCACTGATGAAGATCGCCATTGCGCCGACAAGCCACAGGAGGAATTGAGGGTTCATGATGCTCCTCCGGCCATGGCGCGGCCCCTTATCCGGCCTGTCGGCCACCTTCTCCTCGCTTTGACGGGGAGAAGGGGATGGAGGCGCGTGCGGCCTTCGCAGCGGCGGGTGAGATTGGCGGTCGTGTCCAGGTCGTTCCCTCTCCCCGTGCACGGGGAGAGGGCTAGGGTGAGGGGCCGCCATGCGACGGAGCTATCCATCATCCTATTCCTCATAGCTGTGCCCCGCTCTCAGTCCTTCCCGGACACGGTGGGCGATTTCGAGGAATTCCGGCGTTTCGCGAATGCCAAGCGGCCGCTCCGCGGGAAGCGTCGATTCGATGACGTCGGTGACGCGGCCCGGGCGCGGCGACATGACCACGATCTTGGTGGAGAGGTACACTGCCTCGGGGATGGAGTGGGTGACGAAACAGATGGTCTTGTTCGTCTGCTTCCAGAGCTTCAGAAGCTGTTCGTTCAGATGGTCGCGGACGATTTCGTCAAGCGCGCCGAAGGGCTCGTCCATCAGCAGCAGATCGGCATCGAAGGCCAGCGCGCGGGCGATCGAGGCACGCTGCTGCATGCCGCCCGAAAGCTGCCAGGGAAATTTATGTTCGAAGCCGTTGAGATTGACGAGTTCCAGCGTCCGGGCGATGCGCTTGGCCTGCTCTTGCTTGTCATAGCCCATGATCTCAAGCGGCAGGGCGATGTTCTTCTCGATTGTGCGCCAGGGATAGAGGGCCGCGGCCTGGAAGACATAGCCATAGGCACGAGCCTTGCGAGCATCTTCCGGCGACATGCCATTGACGCTGATGTCGCCCGATGTCTTGCGCTCGAGATCGGCGATGACGCGCAGGAACGTGGTCTTGCCGCAGCCGGAAGGACCGATGAAGGAGACGAAATCGCCCTTGCGAACATCGAGATCGACATTGCTCAGCGCATGCACCGGCCCGTCATTCGTATTGTAGGTGAGACAGAGATTCCGCGCGGAGACGACGGAGGAAGCGGATGACGTCATTAACACCTACCAGTCCTGTTTTCGCCGCACGGTTGGGGCGGATTGCGTGTTATCCTGTTTGGCATTGCCGCAGTCCGGAAAGGCGAGAGCGCCTTGTGGCTGCTGGATCGAGGGGAGCAATGCCATGAGTGTCTCATCGAAGCCCACCTGCCGTATCGTGCGGCCCGGCAGCACCTATGCCGGAAAACAGGGCCTCAGCTATTTCGAAGGGATTGCCGCCGAGACAGTGGGCTCGACGGGGATCTGCATGCACCTTTTGACCATCCCGCCGGGCGCTCGTGCCAAGGCGCATCTTCACGCCTCGCATGAGACAGCGATCTATGCGATTTCCGGGGAGACGCATTGCTGGTTCGGCGAGCGGCTGGAGGAGCACGTCATCGTGCGTGAGGGCGAGATGTTCTATATTCCGGCCGGCGTTCCGCATCTTCCAGCTAATCTCAGCGACCGTCCGGCGACAGCGGTCATCGCCCGCACCGATCCGAACGAGCAGGAAAGCGTGGTCCTGCTGCCGGATCTGGAGCGGTATGTGCCGCGCTGAGCGGTGGATGAGCCGAGGCGCTGATCCCAAGCGTCATACCCCGCTGGCGGGAATGCCGCTGCGCTGAACCTTGCGCGGCGCGGTGACTTCTTTCCAGGTCGAAAGTGCCCGGTTGACAGCGGTAAAGGGGTCGCGCTTGACGAACTCGCCGTGGCCTTCCCTGGTCTTGACCGTGCCTTCCTCGATGGCGACGACGCCGCGCGTCAGCGTATAGCGCGGCATACCCGTCACTTCCTTGCCCTCGAAGACATTGTAGTCGATCGCCGACTGCTGGGTCTTGGCGGCGATGGTCTTCGACCGCTTCGGATCCCAGACGACGATATCGGCATCGGCGCCGACGAGGATCGCGCCCTTCTTCGGATAGACGTTGAGAATCTTGGCGATGTTGGTTGAGGTGACGGCGACGAATTCGTTCATCGTCAGGCGGCCGGTGTTGACGCCATAGGTCCAGAGCATCGGCATGCGATCCTCGAGGCCACCGGTGCCGTTCGGGATCTTGGTGAAGTCGTTGAGGCCGAAGCGCTTCTGCTCGGTCGTAAACGCGCAGTGGTCGGTCGCGACCACCTGCAGCGAGCCGGAGGCAAGGCCGGCCCAGAGGCTGTCCTGATGCTGCTTGTTGCGGAAGGGCGGCGACATGACGCGGCGGGCGGCGTGATCCCAATCCGCGTTGGCATATTCGCTTTCGTCAAGCGTCAGGTGCTGGATCAGGGGCTCGCCATAGACGCGCATGCCCTTCTGGCGGGCGCGACGGATGGCTTCGTGCGCCTGTTCGCAGGAGGTATGGACGATATAGACGGGCGAACCCGCCATGTCGGCGATCATGATGGCGCGGTTCGTCGCTTCGCCCTCGACCTCGGCCGGGCGGGAATAGGCGTGCGCCTCCGGCCCGTTATTGCCTTCGGCGAGCAGCTTTGCCTGCATCTGCGCGACCACATCGCCGTTTTCGGCATGGACCAGCGGCAGTGCGCCCAGCTCGGCGCAGCGCTGGAACGAGGAGAACATCTCATCGTCATCCACCATCAGCGCGCCCTTATAGGCCATGAAGTGCTTGAAGGTGTTGATGCCCTTGTCGCGGACGATGGCCTCCATCTCGTTGAAGACCTGCTCGCCCCACCAGGTGATCGCCATGTGGAAGGAATAGTCGCAGGTGGCGCGGGTGGACTTGTTGTCCCACATGGTCAGGGCTTCGAGCAGCGACTGGCCGGGCGAGGGGAGCGCGAAATCCACCACCATCGTCGTGCCGCCTGCAAGAGCTGCTCGCGTGCCGCTCTCGAAATCGTCCGAGGAGTAGGTACCCATGAATGGCATTTCGAGATGCGTATGCGGATCGATGCCGCCGGGCATGACGTAGCAGCCGGAGGCATCCAGCACCTCGTTGCCCGATAGATTCTGCCCGATTTCGACGATCTTGCCGCCTTCGACCTTGACGTCTGCCTTATAGGTCAGATCGGCCGTGACGATGGTTCCACCCTTGATGACTGTGCTCATGGTGCATGCTCCAGATTTGTGAAGTTCCGATGCTGGGAATCGCGGCCGTCAGGCCACGATCTCCGCCGTCTCGACGACTGCGTGGAACAGCACATCCGCGCCGGCGGCTGCCCATTCCTTGGAGATTTCTTCCGCCTCGTTATGCGAGAGGCCGCCGACGCAGGGGCACATGACCATCGTGGCGGGCGCGACCTTGGCCGCCCAGCAGGCATCATGACCCGCGCCCGAGATGATGTTCATGTGGCTGTAGCCGAGTTTCTCGGCTGCATTGCGCACGGAGGTGACAAGCTTTGGATCGAAAGTCACGGGCTCGAAATGGCCGATGGCTTCCACCGAGCAGCCGACGCCGAGAGCATCCGCGATCTTTTTCGCTTCCGCTTCGATCTTGGCGCGCATGCGGTCGAGCTTTTCCTTGTCGGGCGTACGGATGTCGACTGTGAAGACCACCTTGCCGGGCAGGACGTTGCGCGAATTCGGCGAGAAGAAGACCTGGCCGACACCGCCGACGGCGCCCGGCTGATTCTCCATCGCCACGCTCTGCACCATCTCGACGATCCGTGACATGGCAAGGCCGGCATTGACACGCATCGCCATGGGCGTCGAGCCGGTATGGGCTTCCTTGCCGGTGAGCGTGAATTCCAGCCACCACAAGCCCTGACAGTGGGTGACGACGCCAATTGTCTTGTTTTCGGCTTCGAGGATCGGTCCCTGTTCGATATGATATTCAAAATAGGCGTGCATCTTGCGCGCGCCGACCTCTTCGTCGCCGAGCCAGCCGATGCGCTTCAGCTCGTCGCCATAGGTCTTGCCGTCCGGGTCCTTGCGGCCATAGGCATAATCAAGCGTATGCACGCCGGCAAAGACGCCGGATGCCAGCATGGCGGGCGCAAAGCGTGCACCTTCCTCGTTCGCCCAATTGGTGACGACGATCGGATGCTTCGTCTTGATGCCGAGGTCGTTCATCGTGCGGACGACTTCAAGAGCTGCAAGTACGCCGAGTACGCCGTCATATTTGCCGCCCGTCGGCTGGGTATCGAGATGCGAGCCGACATAGACGGGCAGCGCATTCGGATCGGTACCGGCACGGGTCGCGAACATCGTGCCCATCTTGTCGACGCCGACGGTCATGCCCGCCTTGTCGCACCAGGTCTTGAAAAGGCTGCGTCCCTCGGCGTCGGCATCGGTCAGCGTTTGACGATTGTTACCACCGGCAATACCGGGGCCGATCTTCGCCATGTCCATCAGCGTATCCCAAAGGCGATCGCCATTGATACGCATGTTTTCCCCTGGCGCTGCCACCATGATGCAATCCTCACCTGTTTGTCCTCGGGCATGCAAGGCGCATGCCCGAAATTGTTCCCGTTGGTCTTATTCCAAATTCCCGAGCGTCGTCTTGTTTTTCTTGCCCGGAAAATCGCCAGTTGCCTTTAAGAAACATCTGACGGATAATTTGACCGATTGGTAAACATTACAACTTCCGTGGCGCGGCTCAAGACGAAAAGCACGAAAATTTCCGATAAAATTTCAGGCGATTGCCTAAATGCGATGCATCGACAGGGTGAATGAGGGCACTGCCGAAAGGCTTGGATTTCAAGGAGAAACAGAGCAGACATGGCCATCCCGAGAGCCGCCAAGACACAGCGCCGCACCCGAATCCAGGAAGAGAAAGAGGAAATCATACTGGAAGCCGCGCTCGACGTATTTTCCGTCAGCGGTTTTCGCGGCTCGACCATCGATCAGATCGCTGAAGTGGCCGGGATGTCCAAGCCCAATCTGCTCTACTATTTCCGCACCAAGGAAGCGATGCATCGGGCCTTGATCGACCGGGTGCTGTTTACCTGGTTGGAGCCGCTGCGCGCTTTCGATGCCAACGGCAATCCCGAGAGTGAAATCCGCTCTTATATCCGCCGTAAGCTTGAGATGGCCCGCGATTTTCCGCGCGAAAGCCGGCTCTTTGCCAATGAGATGCTGCAGGGTGCGCCGCATGTGGAAGACGAGCTGCGTGGACCTCTAAAGGCCCTCGTCGATGAGAAGGTGGAGGTCATCCGCGCCTGGGCGCAGGCCGGTAAGATCGCCAAATGCGACCCCTATCACCTGATCTTCTCGATCTGGTCGACCACGCAGCATTATGCGGATTTCGACGTGCAGGTGCGCGCCGTGCTCGGCGACGAGCATTCGGGCGAGGGGCGTTTCGAGGATGCCGCCCGCTATCTGGAGCAGCTTTTCGTCGACGGGCTTCGGATTCGGGGACCCCGCGCTTAGAGCGCCACATGTTTGCAAGGACGCCTATTTTATTGAATTTTCCCAAGTCCCTCGAATTTTATCGCGTTAAGGGTGTGGTATCGATTCGTGCTCTATTCGGTTGATCTACGTATAGTATAGATATTGATTTTAGTCGGTCATTGGCCTATGAAAAAGATATGGACGAAGAAGGATGTTGCCTTTCATTTTGTGAATGAAGCCACATCTCATCCCGTATGCACGGTCGAAATTCAAACGCCGGATGGTGTGATTTCGGTGATGGCTGAGCCTCAGATGATCGGGAACACATTCTATCTTCGCGGCTTCCATATCCAGGGTGAGGACATTTCAATGAACGACCTTGGAGCGCATCGGCTCAGAAATCTGGCGGAGATCGCCATGGAGGAAATGGAGTGCCATGAACTCGTCGTTGAAGGAGCGGTTCGAACGACTGGGGCCGGTCGAGGACGTAAGCCGCGGCCAGTCCGGTTCACCCGTCGCGATATCCCTGCATTTTGACCAGCCGGTAAAGGGTTTCCGGTCCATTTCCGCGGTCCGTGCCTTGGTGAAAGGCGGGATGTCCATGCTGACGGCGAAGAAGGCTATCGAACGAGCGATGGAAAAGGGACAGGTAACCATGCTCGTCCCACATGTAGAAAGCCAGGCCGATCTCGCACGCGAACTGGAGAAAACCGGGCTCGTTGTCAAGGCGGTCGCTGTACGTCCGATCGACGTCAGGGAAATTCGCCAGAAAATCGGTCTGACCCAGGAGCAGTTCGCGCTCCGCTTTGGCATCGATCTGGAAACGCTCCGCAATTGGGAGCAGGGTAAACGTTCGCCGGACAAAACAGCGCAAAGCTATCTGCGCGCCATAGAACGGATGCCGGAAGAAATCCAGGCAGCTCAGGAAGACCCTATTCTCAAGTTTTAATAATGAAAACATCCGCCCGGACGTGCCGGGCGGATTTGCTTTTCATATCCGCGCTGTTACTCCGCAGCCTGCCGCGCCATCGGATTGTTCGGATGGGTCGTCCAGTTGGCGTAGTTCGGGTCGACGACCTTGCCGGTGCGCTTGTCGAGCGAACCTGCCGGCAGTTCTTCCATGGTGATGCAGTTCTCGACGGGACAGACGTTGACGCAGAGATTGCAGCCAACGCATTCCTCTTCAATCACCTCGAAGCGCCTGACGCCATCGACGAAATTGGTGATCGCCTGGTGCGAGGTGTCCTCGCAGGCGATGTGACAGCGGCCGCACTTGATGCAGGCATCCTGGTCGATCTTCGCCTTGGCGATGTAGTTGAGGTTGAGATACTGCCAGTCGGAGACGTTCGGCACGGCGCGGCCGGTGATGTCGTCCAGGCTGCGGTGACCCTTCTCGTCCATCCAGTCGGAAAGGCCCGTAATCATCTCTTCGACGATCTTGAAGCCGTAGGTCATTGCTGCCGTGCAGACCTGCACGTTGCCAGCGCCGAGCACCAGGAATTCCGCCGCATCGCGCCAGGTGGTGATGCCGCCGATGCCTGAGATCGGCAGGCCGTAGGTTTCGGGATCGCGGGCGATCTCGGCCACCATGTTAAGCGCGATCGGCTTGACCGCCGGGCCGCAGTAGCCGCCATGGCTGCCCTTGCCGCCGACGGTCGGGTTCGGGGCGAAGCTGTCGAGGTCGACAGACACGATGGAGTTGATCGTGTTGATCAGCGATACCGCGTCCGTGCCACCGGCCTTGGCGGCGCGGGCGGGCTTGCGGATATCGGTGATATTCGGCGTCAGCTTGGTGATGACGGGCATGCGCGTGTACTGCTTGCACCAGCGCACGACCATTTCGATATATTCGGGCACCTGTCCGACCGCGGAACCCATGCCGCGCTCGGACATGCCGTGCGGACAGCCGAAATTGAGTTCGATGCCGTCGGCGCCGGTCTCTTCGACCAGCGGCAGGATTGCCTTCCAGGCCTGTTCCTCACAGGGCACCATGATCGAGGCGATCAGCGCTCGGTCCGGCCAGTTCATCTTCACCTGCTTCATTTCGCGCAGGTTGGTGTAGAGGTCGCGGTCGGTGATCAGCTCGATGTTGTTGAGGCCGAGCAGGCGGCGGTCGGCGCCCCAGATCGCGCCGTAGCGCGGGCCGTTGACGTTGACAACAGGCGGTCCTTCCTCGCCGAGCGTCTTCCAGACCACGCCGCCCCAGCCCGCCTTGAAGGCGCGCTCGACATTGTAGGCCTTGTCGGTCGGCGGCGCGGAAGCCAGCCAGAACGGGTTCGGGGACTTGATGCCAACGAAATTATTGCGGAGATCTGCCATGTCGGTTCTCCCTTCAGGCGACGGCAGCGGCCGACTTCACGGCAGCGAGCGCACGGTTGATGGATTCGGCCGCGTCGCGACCCTGTGCCACGGCCGAGACCGTCAGGTCATCGCCGCCAAGCACGCAGTCGCCGCCGGCCCATACGCCTTCGATCGAGGTCCGGCCTTCGCCATCGATGGCGATGCGGCCGGATTCCATGCGCAATGCGCCGAGGCCCGAAGCTTCGAACGTCTGGCCGATCGCCTTGAAGATCTGATCGGCGGCAATGATGCCGACATCGCCGGTGGCGATGAGCTTGCCGTCGCGCAGTTCGGTATATTCGACTTCGATGCCGGCGACCTTGCCGTCCTTGTCGACGATACGCTTCGGAGCCAGCCAATGGCGGATGATGACGCCCTTGGAGGTGGCCAAGTCCTGCTCGAACTCGGAGGCGTTCATATGCTCTTTGCCGCGGCGATAGCAGATCGTCACTTCTTCGGCGCCAAGCAGCTTGGCCTGCACGGCCGCGTCGATCGCGGTCATGCCGCCGCCGAGGACGACGACGCGGCGGCCGATGGCTATATCGGCCTTGCTGCCGGCCTGGCGAAGCTCGGCGATATAGGCGACGGCATCGGCAACGCCATCGAGGTCTTCGCCTTCGGCGCGCAGCGCGTTGACGCCGGCAAGACCGAGGCCGAGGAAGACCGCATCATATTGCTGGGAAAGGTCGGAAAGGCTGAAATCTCGGCCGAGCGCCTGGCCGTTCTTCACCTCGATGCCGCCGATGGCGAGTACGTAATCGACTTCCTTCTGGGCGAAATCGTCGACTGCCTTGTAAGTGGCGATACCGTATTCGTTCAGGCCGCCGGCCTTTTCGCGGGCGTCGAAGATGGTGACGTCATGGCCGTTGACGGCGAGACGATGGGCGCAGGCAAGACCGGCCGGGCCGGCGCCGATGACGGCGATCTTCTTGCCGGTGGAAGCGGCGCGCGAATAGAACTGCTTGTTTTCGGCCATGGCGACATCGGTCGCATAGCGCTGCAGCCGGCCGATCTCGACCGGGCGCTCTTCGGCAGTGTTGCGCACGCAAGCCTGCTCGCAGAGCTGTTCGGTGGGACAGACGCGGGCGCACATGCCGCCGAGGATGTTCTGATCGAAGATCGTCTTGGCCGAGCCGATGGGATTACCCGTCGAGATCTGGCGGATGAACATCGGAATGTCGATGGAGGTGGGACAGGCCGTCATGCACGGCGCGTCGTAGCAGAAATAACAGCGGTCGGATGCGACCAGCGCCTCATGCTTGTTGAGGCGCGGATGAAGATCGGAAAAGTTTGCATCATATTCGGCGGGCGTGAGCCTGCCTTTATGAATCCCAGTTTCCAGTCGTCCCATTGAAGTTCCCTCTTATAGTAAACGGCTAGTACTGGAACGGTAACTCAGCTTAAAAAATTTATCAAACGGTAAAATTTTGATCGCAAAGCGTGCCGCAATAGGCATTCTTGCTCGGGAATGAGAACATTTTCGATCACTGGGTCTTGCGTTCTAACATTATGATTTAAATTGATTTTCATCTCCCATGGAGAAGGCGCTTTACGAGCTTTAGGCCTCGGGATGGTCGCGAGCGCCCGCCAGTGATTCGAGAGCAGTCATGCCTGCGGCCGCGCTGAAATGTGAAAAGCTGATGAATTTTTTTAGCTCTGCGTGGAACCAAGGCTCTGCAGCATCGTTATGCCGGTGTCCTGATGATGATCGCATCTCCTGATGCACGCCCAATACGTCTCAGGACTCTACTCACGGTCCCCTCCCGATGAGTGCAAAGCAGCCAGTGCGCCGCCCTCGCACTGGCTGTTTTATTTTGGCCCTGCCGTCCGCCTTAACGGCGTCTCAGGATTTCATATTCAGTTTCGGGAATGGTGAGCCGATAGCCGATGCTGCCGTCGTCAATGGCGAAGTCGGCGCGACCGTTCATGGAGGTCGGCACGACGCGCTCGAGCACCGTGCGGCTGAAGCTATTGTCCTCGAATTCATGATCCGTGGGCGCATAGAAACGCTCAGACCAGGCGACCTCAATCGCCTTCTTGCCGTCGAGCTCGGCTTCCTTGCAATTCAGCGTGATGCTCGTGGCGCCCGTCGAGATGGCGCCATGCGACGCGGAATTGACGATGAGTTCATGCAAGGCAAGCCCCAGATGCACGGCGGCATTGGGCGTCAGATGGGCATTGATGCCATAGATCGGCATGGGCACGCCGGCATCGGGCCAATAGGGGGCAAACTGCTTTTCCGCGAGTTCGAACAAATATGCGCCGCGCCAGCTGGAATCAGTGATGAGATCCTGCGAATTCGACAGGGATTGCAGGCGGCCGCGGAATTTGATGAGGAAATTGTCGACGGAAAGTGTGTGGCGGGCGGTCTGCGTGGCGATACCCTGAATGATGGCGAGCAGGTTCTTGGAGCGATGCGACAGTTCGCGCAGCAGCGACTTCAGCACTTTTTCGCGGTGGCGGCTCTCGGTAATTTCGGAGATGACAGACAGCACGCCCTGCGGCTTGCGCCCGCCGATCCGTTCCATTTTCAGCTCGTAGACGCGTGCGCCGTCGCCACTGGCGATCTCAACCTCGGCGGTGGCTGGCTTGCCGCTTTCAAGCACGCCCCGCTTCAAACGCAAAAGGTGCTCGCCATCCTTTTCTCCAAAGAGATGCGAGTCATTGCCGCCTATGATGACAGACGACTGCAGATGGTCCGGCAGATTGTCGGCATAACGGATCGACAGATTTACATCCTGGAACAGGATGGACACATTGGCGCTCGCAAGCGCCCGCTCCATCAGAGCGGCTTTGCCTTCCAAACTCAAAGGCGCGCCGGGTAATGGTTCAGACGTATTCACCGGCTTGCCTTTCACACGCAATTCGAGAACCCCGCCGATAGGGCATTCTCACTCGTAACAACTTGAACCGACCTATAGAATCGCCGCGGATAACAGTCGGTAAACCGGCCGTTTCGAACACAAACGCCCGGTTATGGTCTTTGTTCCGCCGGAGGGTTTTCACTTGGATCAGGCGGCCACCTTTGTGGTTTCGTTAAAGAAGAGCGCCTGGCTGATGAGCGCCTTCACCATGTCTGGATTGAAAGGCTTGGTCACGAGGAAGGTCGGCTCCGGCCGCTCGCCGGTCAAAAGCCGCTCCGGGAAGGCGGTGATGAAGATCACCGGGATGCTCGCCGTCTTGAGGATGTCGTTGACGGCATCGATGCCCGAGCTGCCATCTGCAAGCTGAATGTCGGCAAGCACCATGCTCGGCTTTGTCGCATTGTAGAGCGCGACCGCTTCGGCATGCGTCCGCGCGATACCGGTAACGCGATGGCCGAGGCTTTCCACCATCTGCTCGATATCCATTGCGATCAGCGGCTCGTCCTCGATGATCATGATATCCGTTGCCACCTGGCGCGAGATTTCCTGGGAGGCGGTATCGAGCAGGTGCATGGCGTCGCTTTCCGAAACGTCGAGGATATCGGCGATCTCGCCGAGGCGGAAACTTTCGACCGATGCAAGCAGGAAGGCCTGGCGCGCAAGTGGCGAGACCTTGGAAAGGTTTACGGATGCCCGCTGTTCCCAGGCGAAAGGAGAGGCTGGCTCGGGAATCTGAAGTGTCACGGAACCGAACAGCTTTGTGAACAGTTTATAGAGGGCGACACGGTCGCTGTCCGTGTCCGGAAAGATGGAGATGTCAGCAATGATGGCTTCCAAAACCGCAGCAACATAGGCGTCCCCCGACGTCTGCGTTCCGGTCAAAGCACGTGAATAACGCCGCAAATATGGAAGATGCGGCGCAATGCGTGTGGAAAGTGTCATCAATGGCTCCCGCCTTTATCAAATTCTCATTAAATACAGCCCAGAGGCCGCAATGACTAACAAACGTCAGTTGAGTAAAAAAGTTCCTCTTTGTCGGAACTTTTTTTAGGCAGTCGCATTACAATGCTTACAATCGGTGGACCTCAACCTTTACGATTCGTTAGGCAACTGTTTTGAGTGAGGTCAACTGCTCCCGGGCGGGGAGGCAAGGGCGCGCCTTATTCATGAACGCGAGACAATTGAGAAGCGAGCAGGCTAAATGACCATCCAGAATCACGAGGACGCAGACAAGAAGGCATCGGACCTGCGTGCGATGGATATCCTCGATCCCAATAATCAGATCGGCAACCGGCTGCGTTCGTTCTATGCTGCCATGCAGGACGAAGCCATTCCTGATCGCTTCCTGGATCTTTTGGAGAAGCTCGATCATGCCGAACGCTTGGCTTCCGCAAAGGTCTCCGAATAGGAGGTGGGCGCCATGGAAACGCAAACGAGCTTCAAGCGCGAACTTCTCGCCGCCCTGCCGAGCCTCAGAGCCTTCGCCATTTCTCTGACCGGTCGCCACGATCGGGCCGACGATCTCGTCCAGGACACGATCATGAAGGCCTGGGCGAAGCAGGACCATTTCGAGATGGGCACCAACATGAAGGCCTGGCTCTTCACCATCCTGCGCAACGAGCTCTACAGCCAGATGCGCAAGAGCGGCCGTGAGGTGCAGGACAGCGACGGCGTATTCACCGAATCGATGGCGACGCATCCCTCGCAATATGGCGCCGTCGACCTGCAGGACTTTCGCAAGGCACTGGACCAGTTACCGCCGGATCAGCGCGAAGCCATCATCCTGGTGGGCGCTTCCGGCTTTTCCTATGAAGAAGCCGCCGAGATTTGCGGCTGCGCAGTCGGCACCATCAAGAGCCGCGTTAACCGTGCGCGCCAGCGTCTCCAGGAATTGCTGGATATTTCCGGCGAGGCGGACTTCGGCCCGGATGCCACCTCGGCACCACTGACCTCCAAGGCATTTGCCTTCTGACAAAAAAAGCCCGGTCTTTCGACCGGGCTTTTTCATTTGATACTCCGGACAACTTCTCTTCTTTCGTTCGCGGCTTGGCGCAACGGGGCCATTCGGTCCTTGCCCGGCACCTCCGTGCCCTGCGAGCAGCCGGCTCAATCGTCTTCGTCGCTCGATCCGAACAGGTTGCCGAAGATGAGCGCGGCGGCAATGGCCGCAGTCATCAGCGGCTGTTTGCGGACCAGGCCTAGAACTGCTGCTGCCGCGGACTCCATAGCCAGCCGACGCTCGCGGGCTCGCCGTTTCTCCTGCTGGTTCATGATGGCCATGATGACAAGCACGATCAGCCCGAGCAGTAAGGCGCCTGCTGCAATCAGCAGGGCCGAAACCGCAGCGCCGTAGATTGTCGCAAGCCAGATGGCTGCTGCAATCAGGGCGAAGGCATAGGCCGTCAAAAGAAGGAGAACGGCAATGGCAATGAAAATACCGTTGCGCTTGGTCCGCGCAACGGTACGGTTGAATGTGCCTGACAGAAGCAGGCCGAGGATCGGAGCGATCATTCCGCCACCCTAGCGGCGAGACAGAAGCAGAGCGACGGCAAGTCCGAACGCAGCTGCCGCTCCAATAGTGGCGACGGGATGCTGGCGCACTGTTCTGCGCACTTCGCGCGACCCCCTTGCATAACCGCGCTGCAGATCGTGCAGGAGTTCCTCGCCTCGAACCGTCAGGTCATCAAAACCGGACTCGGCGCTTGCACGCCATTTCTTGCCTTGCTTGGCGCCGTTCTCGCCGATCAGCTTGGCGAAGGCTGCAACTTCTTCGCGCAGCGATGCGATCTGATCCTCGATACTTGCTTCGACATCCTGCAGGCTGCTGCCATTGCGCTTGCCGCGCCCCGAATGGAGAATGGATGTAGCCATGTTCAGCTCCCTTTCGCTTTGCTTGGGCGCCAACGGCGCCTGTTACCCGCATTCGCCGGAAACGATCCGGCACACTAAGCTATCCTGCGTTCGAAACATTGATTTCGATCACTTGATCTCAACGCGCGGATGCAACAAAAAGTTCCGAGACGTGCGGGGCAAGGGACGATCAGTCGATCAGCGCGCTATGGGCGAGGACGAAGGGGGAGCCGTCGGCGGGAACGCGGTTGACACGCAGATTGCAGCCGAAAACGTCCTGAAGATGCCGGTCCGTCAGTACGTCCCCGACCGGACCCTTTGCCTGCAATCGGCCGTTCTTGAGCAACACCATCCGGTCGGCGAAAAGCGCGGTCAGGTTGAGATCGTGCATGACGGCGATGACGCCGCCGCCGCGCCGGCAGAATTGCCGGGCAAGCGTCATGATGGTGAGCTGGTGGCTGATATCGAGGCTGGAGACCGGCTCGTCGAGAAGCAGCCAGCAGGGCTTGCCGTCGATGACAGGTTCGGAAATCTGGCAAAGCACACGCGCGAGCTGGACGCGCTGCTGTTCGCCACCGGAGAGCTCCTGGTAGAGACGGCCCTCGAAGCCGCCCAGATCGACGACGGCAAGTGCCTCAGTCGCGGTGCGGTCAGCCTCCTCCGGATGACGGTTGCGCCCGCTCGTCAGGCCCATGCGGACGATCTCGCGGACGGTAAAGGGGAAGGATATCGAGCTTGCCTGCGGCAGGACACCGCGCATTTCGGCAAGCTGCCATGGCTCCAAGGCCTTGATTTCAGCACCGTTCATGTGGACGGCGCCGTTATAGGCAAGCTCGCCGGAGATGGCTTTCATCGTGGTGGTCTTGCCGGAGCCGTTCGGCCCGCAGATTGCCGTCAGCGTGCCGGCCTCGGCTGTGAAGGAGACATCCTCTACGACCGGCTTGCCGGCAAGCCGCACACTCAGATTGGAGACATCGATCATTCCAGGCTCACAGGCTGAGGCGCGAGCGCTGCCGCAGCAACATCCACAGGAAGAAGGGACCGCCGACGCCGGCGGTCAGAATGCCGATCGGCAGTTCGGCCGGAGAAACGATGGTGCGGGCGACCACGTCGGCTACGACCAGCAACGAGCCGCCGAGCAGCGCCGAGGCAGGCAGGAGGAAGCGATGGTCGGGGCCGATCACCATGCGCAGGATATGCGGGACGATGATGCCGACGAAGCCGATGCCGCCGCTGACGGCGACGGAGGCGCCGACCACCGCGGCGACGCTGACGATGGCGATATTCTTCAGCCGCTGCACTGATATCCCCATGTGAAAGGCTGCTGCTTCACCGAGTGTCAAGGCGTTCAGCCCACGGGCCATGAAGGGAAGGGGCAGGAGGGAAAGGATGATTATGGGGCCGGCGCCCGTGACCTTGCTCCAGGTCGAGCCCGCCAGTGAGCCCATGCTCCAGAAAGTGAGGTCGCGCAATTGCCGGTCGTCGGCCATGTAGATGAGGATTCCCGTCGCCGCAAGGGCGAGCGAGCCGAGTGCAATACCGGCCAGTAGCATGGTCGCGATGGATGTTTGCCCGTACCGGGTCGCGACTTTGTAAAGCAGTATCGTTGTTGCCAGACCGCCGATGAAGGCGGCGATGGGCAGAGCGAAGATGCCGAGGAGATGCGCGACGGGGGCAAGCACGCCGCCGCCGAGGACGATCATCGCAACTGCACCGAGACTGGCGCCTGCTGAAACGCCGATCAGGCCGGGATCGGCGAGCGGATTGCGGAAGAGGCCCTGCATGACCGCACCCGACACCGCAAGCCCGCCGCCGATCAGGAAGCCGAGCACGGCGCGGGGCAGACGGATATCGAAAATGACGATGCGATCGCGGATGCTGAGCGTACTTTCCGCGCTGCCGCTCACCATGCCCGCGATCACGTCGACGACTGAAGCATTCGATGCGCCCGTGGTGATCGAGAAGAGAAAGGCAACGGTCGAGACGAAGACGAGGCCGGCGATGACGAGGATCGCAAGTGCGGTGCGATCCCCTTGGCGACGGCGTGCCGTGGTTTGCGACATCTGCTTCAGCCCCGCCATGGCATCGTTGAATGCCACGTCAGCCCCCGTAGATCGCTGCGTTCAGCTCACGAATGGCGCTGGCCGTGCGCGGTCCGAAGCCGAGCAGGTGCAGTCCGTCCATACGCACGATTGCCTTGTGGCTCGCGGCCGGCGTCAGTGAGATGGCCGGCTGCTTCAGCAGGTCTTCGTTCGACATCGACAGCGGCCCCTCGCGATCCATGATCAGGATGACGTCGGGCTTGGCTTCGATGATCGCCTCGTCCGTCACCGACTTGTAGCCGGAGAAGCCGCTGATCGCATTGATGGCGCCTGTCAGCTTGATGATGCCATCGGCAGCCGTATCGCTGCCCGAAGCCATGATCTTGCCGTTCTGGTTGCTCAGCACGAAAAGCACGCGCTTGCGCTCGGCCTCCGGGCGTTTGGCGGAATCTTTGATCGCGGCGTCGAGATCGGCGGCGACCTTGGCCTCCAGTGTCTTTGCCTTGTCCGGCACGCCGAGCAGCGCGCCGACGACGTCGATCTTCTTCAGAATGCCGTCGCGATCGTAATGCTGCGGCACGGTTTCGAAAGGAAGGCTAGCATTGCGAAGCACGGCCAAGGCTTCCGGCGGGCCGGAGCCTTCGACGGCGATGATGGCAGTCGGATTGACGGCCAGGATGCCTTCCGGCGACAAAGCGCGCATGTAGCCGACATCGGGAAGCTTGGTCGCTTCCTTTGGATAAAGGCTGGTGGAATCGCGGGCGATGAGCCGCTTTTCTTCGCCAAGCGCATAGACGATTTCGGTGACATCGCCGCCGATGGAGACGAGGCGCGAAGTATCCGGCGTCTTGGTCGTTTCGGCGGCGCGTGCGTGACGCACGAAGCTGCCGAGCCCGGCGATCGGATTGGCCGGCACGAGCGGCAAAGTCATCACCACTATGGTCAGCGCGATTTCCCACGGCCTGATGCGCTTGAGGTTCTTAAACATCGTCATGGACCATCTCTCATGCAGCGACACTGGCGCCGGCTCTCGTCAGGCTTTCAAGGATGGCGCGCCAATCGGGGCGCTCATCGAAGCCTTCTTTCCGCTTGCCGAAGAACTGGATGATCATCTCGCCCTTGGCGTTATAGGCTTCGAGCGAGGTGACATGGCCGTCCTTGGTCGGCTTGCGCACGACCCATGCCTCGGCGATGTGGTCCTGACGCAGGTGCAGGTGGAAAGTCGGGTCCATGACGTTGATCCAGGGACCCATGGTCTGCACATTGACGATCGGGCCGGAATGGATCTGCACGGTGCCCTCGTTGGCAACGAAGCACATGATCGGCAGGCCTTCGCGCACGCAAGCGTGCATCATCTCGGCGACCGCGCCGCCATCCAGCTTCCACGCGTAATCGTCGCCGACAGCGCGGATCGCGTCCTGGCGGCCGATCTTCAGCTTCTTCAGCATGCCGAAGAATTCATGCGTGTCGGTCATGCGGTTCCAGTGGTCGCGCAGTTCGTCACGGCTGACGTCACCGTCAGTCGCGCCGTTGTCGTAACCCGAGCGATCCTCGGAGAATTCCTGTGACTGGTCTTCGATGCGCAGCTCGGCGACCATGGCGTGATAGGCCTCGACATTCGAGGCAGGGCGCAGATGCACCTTGTGGACGGCATCGCCGGCCTTGTCGAAGAACTGCAGGCTCAGCCTCCTCTGATCACCATCGGCCTTGGTGACGGCAAAGCCATGTACCCAGCGCTTCGGGAAGATGCGCAGGTCGATATTTTCGCCAAGCACGATCGCCGCCTGGGCGCCGAACTTCATGTTCTCGTAGACGCCGATCTTTTCGTGTACGGCGCTTTCGTTGCGCGACAAAGCCATGATTTCGCCGAGCGAGGCGATCCGCTCCAGGAAGCGATCGACGCTGGCATCGATGCGGACGGCGGTAATGCCGACTTCAGCCGCGACAAGGGCAGCTTCGGAAATCTCGAGGCGGGCAGCGATGTCGCGCTCGCGCATCTTCGGGTTATCGGCGCGGAAGGCGCGGATTTCGGCGGGGGTCGGGCGAGTCGTCTTAGTCATCTGTCATGCCTATTTGTTGAGTATCAGCTTGCCTTGGCGCGTAATCTTCATGCGGTAGATGACGCCTTCATGCTTGATCATGATTTCGGTCTGGCCCCGGAAAATATCCGTGCTGTCGACAATTCTTACCTGCGGTGCGGCCGCGTATTGCTCCGGCGGCGTAGGGGTCTTCTCAGCAATCATCCTGTTTAGTTTTGCCTGAAAATTCATCGGGGGCCGAACCGCTGTCCGGCCAAATTTATCTTGACTCTCATACTCATGGTTTCATAAAGACGCAATAGGAGACTTATAAAGTCAAGTTTAAAAATTTCGACGCTACACGCCAGGGCCGTTGGCCAAGCAGACACGCGTCAAAACATATTCAGGAGAGATGTCGATGCTGACGAAAACCATCTTGGCGCTCGCTGCTGCGGGTGTATTCGCCGCGGCATCTTCCGTCCCTGCCTTCTCCCAGGATACGAATGCGGCGCCTGCTCCTGCGTCGGCAACTCCAGCGCCAACAGCCTCTCACAAGCTGAATGTCGAGCTCAATGCGCTCGCTCCCTCGCAGAAGGGCTGCATGATGACCTTCGTTGCCGAAAACGACATGGCGACGCCGATCAACAAGATCTCCTTCGAGCTCGCTTTCTTCAATGACAAGAACGCCGTCGATCGCGTCACCGTTCTCGATTTCCGTGACCTGCCGCTCGGCAAGAAGCGGGTGCGGCAATTCGACATGCCGGGCGTGAAGTGCGAGACGGTCTCGCGCATCATCATCAACGACACGCCGGTCTGCGACGGACCGGCGGCGGGTGAGTGCAAGGCCGCATTGACGACCCGCTCGCAGACTTCGGTTCCTTTCGAGGGCTGATGCGATGGCAATGCGCTCGGCCAAGGTTTCCATGGAGCGCCGCGCCAACGGCGGCTTGAATGACAACTATCCGAGCGTACTGCCCGGCCACGAACTTGCCGGTCTTGAAGGCGTGCCGCGACCGCCGGCTGCCGAAGCCGTGGCGCATTACAGCCGTTTCACGCAGATCAGCTCCTATCCAGATCATCCAAGCGAGGCCGCACCGGTTGAGACGGCAGAGCATTTGCCTATGGACGCGCAACCTGAAAGGTTGCGAGAGGCCTCGACAGGACGCAAGGCATCGTTGCTTTTCTCCGGCATAGGTTCATGCCTGTTCCATGCCGCCATCGTTACAGTGCTGTTGTTTGCCTTCGTCGCGGCGCCTGAAGATGCGCAGGAGGAGGCGGGCGATACTGTCAGCGTTATCATGATCGGCAATTCCGATGCGGATCAGATGGCGATGGGTGAGGAAAACCCACAGACGGAGCCGGAGCAAGTGACGGCCGAGGCCGTACAGCCGCAGACGGTTCAACCTACCGAGGTGACGCCTGAACAGGCGCAGCCGCCTCAGCCCGATGTTGTCCAGCCGCAGGAGGTGGAAACGCAGCAGGTGCAAGCCGCTGAAACCGTCCAGCCTGTCGAGCAGACCCAACCGCCGGAAGTCGCGCCGGAACAGCCGCAAATCTTGGCGACGCAGGCACCGGCCGAGACGACGGTGATCCAGCCCGCCGAACCGGTGCAGCCCGTCCAGAATGACGTCGTCGAAGTACAGCCCGTAGAGACGCAGCCCGAGGTCGTGAAGCCCGTCGAAAGACCGAAGCCTGTGGAAAAGCCGAAGGTCGTCAAGAAGCCTGTCCCGAAAATCGCGAAGATGAAGTCGGGTTCGCGCGGCGAGAACGAGCAGGATTCAAAGAGGGGATCGGTTGACGGTGCGGAGACCGCTCAATCCGATACCAATTCGCAGCTGAATGCTCGCAAGACCGGCTCAGGTGATGCGGCAATTGCAAACTATACCGGCAAGGTTCAAGCTCGCATCAAACGCTACGTGCAGCGAGTACCATCAACGTATGGGAAGGGCCTGACGCTTGTTGTGCGTTTGACCATTGGTTCGAACGGCGAGCTTCGATCTCTTTCCGCAGTGCGCAGTTCGGGGGATTCTGGCTTGGACCAAGCCGTGCTTGAACAAGTGCGGAACGCGGCGCCGTTTCCGTCGTTGCCTTCCGAATGGGGTAAGCCGACTTGGACATTCACACAGCCGGTTCAGGTCGGAGGGCGATAACGGTCGCGGCTCCTGCCTTAAAATATGATGAAAACTCTCAACTTTATACTTTACTATAAAACTCATGTTTACTAAGGTCGCGTCACGCTTGGTGGAATCGAGCGTGCAAGAGCAACCAGCAAACGGGTGATGTATGGCGCGTAAGGGGAAGAAGGATTTTGGCCGCGAGAGCCGTGAAGCGCAGACGACGGCGCAGGTTTCCGGAAAATCCACTCTCGATGTACGCAGCTTCCTCTATGTAGGCGGCCGTGATTGCCAGGTGGCGCATTTGCGCCAGATCGCCAGCAACTTTGGTGCCGAACTGATCCATCATGACGGCGGCCTGCGCGAGGCGGTATCCCGCATCGACACCGTGCTGCCATCCGTCGACTGCGTCTTCTGCCCGATCGATTGCATCAGCCATGATGCCTGCCTGCGCGTGAAGACGGGCTGTAAGAAGTTTGGCAAGGCCTTCATCCCCTTGCGCAATGGCAGCAAGTCCAGCCTCGAACGGGCACTGCAGACGATGAAAGAACGAGACGCTTCCAGATGATCGATAATGGCCCTGAGGGGTTTATGCTGATCGGCCTGCACAAACTGGCCGCACAGAATGGCGACGGGCTTGTGCCCGAACTCTACGAATTGCTGATGCGTCGCGCCGAGGAGCAGCGACGCGCGGCGAATGTCGCGACATTTCCTGCCTGGAAGACGCGGCAGCCTGGAGAGGCGCTGGATCAACCCTTGGACGAAGTAAGCCGCGATGGCGCGAATGTCATTGCCTTTGCGTCTGACGTGGATAAGACTGTCGCCCGCCGCAAGAAGGTCTGATCGTCGAACGAGGTTGCCATGTACATCGCCATGAACCGCTTCAAGGTCGTCATCGGTTTGGAGGGCGAATTCGAAGAGGTGTGGAGAGGGCGGGACTCACGGCTGTCGGACGTGCCCGGCTTTCTCGAGTTCCGACTGCTGCGCGGCAAGGCGAATGTCGAGGAGGGCTATACGCTGTTTTCCTCGCACACCATCTGGCACAGCGAAGATGCTTTCATCGACTGGACGAAATCCGAGCATTTTCGCGCGGCGCATCGCAATGCCGGCGACAACAAGCGGCTCTATTGGGGGCCGCCGCAATTCGAAGGCTTTGCGGTCGTTCCCGGCATTTGAGCCGGGATTATCACCGATATAAGTGCCCCTGAGGGCTGGCGTCACGCCTTTGCCGGGCTCGTCCTGAAGAAGGCGCCGAGCGCTATCACGGCCCAGCCGGCGATCATGCCCATTCCGCCTGTCGGGGCGGCCATCGGAAACAGCGAGCTTCCGCCGAAATGCCTGCTGATGAGATCGCCGGCGAAAATCAGCGTTCCCAATCCCAATAGGACGGCAGCGATCGGCGCAATGCGGATGCGGTCGTAGCCGGCGTAGAGTGCCAAGAGGGCAGGGGCGTGGGCGAGGCTCATGGTCGAGGCCGCGCCGAGGAAATGCGTGTCGCCGCCATGGGTCGCGGCCGCGGCTAGCGCAACGCCACTGGCGCCGAGGATTCCAGCGATAAACAGGGTGGCCGGACGGATTATGGTGCCGATGGTCATATCTTCCTCATTCCCTGTTTTGCATGTGAAAGGCCAGACGTTCGACTGGCTCCCAGATGATGGCCCGCAGTTTTTCGTTCTCGATGGTTTCGTCCATGGCGCGGCGGAAGCATAGCAGCCATTCGTCGCGCTCTTTCGGGCCGATGGCGGCAACGAAGTGACGGCTGCGTAGGCGCGGATGGCCGCGCTTCTCGATATAGAGCTGCGGCCCGCCGAGATAGCCGGTCAGATATTCGTAGAATTTCTCCTGCGAACCTTCGAGGCTTGACGGGTGCACGGCGCGGCAATTGGCTGCTTCAGGCAAAGTATCCATCAGCTCGTAAAAGCGTGATGTCAGCGCTCGCACGGTTCGGTCGCCGCCGATCGCTTCGTAAAGTGTGATGGTTTCTTCGCTCAAGCCCCAGGCCTCTGTTTGCGATGTCCTACATGGCAACTCACGGGCGATGCCGCAACCGTCGGAATGGCCGGTGCGGCGTTTCGGCGCTGCTTATTTTGCTGGTCTCAGCTGGAAAGCGTCGCTTTCTCCCGGAATGAGTTCGAGCGGCCACACGCTCTGGCGCGATGTCCTCGGGTATTCCTCGCTGTAGGCTGGCATGCTGGAAAGCAGGATTTCGGCCAGTTCGACGCCAAGGTCGTGCAGCGAGGTCCGAAAGCAGGTCAGCGCCGGCTGCAGGAATTTGGCGCGCGGCGCCTCGCGAAAGCTGACCACGGCGATGTCCTGCCCCGGAATGATGCCGGCCTCCATGACGCGCCGGTAAAGGCCGATCGCCATCAATTCATAGATAAGGATTACTGCGGTTGGCCGGCTTTCAAGACGCAGCAATTCGTCGCCTACCTGATAACCGCCCTGTTCGCTCGATTTGGCACGGATGACCAAGGCTGGGTCATAGGGGATGCCATGCCGCTCGAGGGCATGGCGATAGCCATCCACGAAGACGAAGCCGAGATTGATCTCGCTCGCGGGCGCGCTGATGGCGATACGGCGATGCCCGTGCGCCACGAGCCGGTCGACGGCGCAATTGACGACACCGTCGAAATCGAGGTCGGCCCAAGGATGCTGTGCGCCCGAGAGGCTGCGGCCGAGCGCTGCAAACGGGATTTTCGCCTTGGCGAGCAGATCGAAGCGTTTGTCGACCCGCTGCGTCTCCGAAATGATCATCGCATCGGCAATACGCCGCGCCACCATGCGCTTGAGATATTCATAAGGGTCTTCGTCATGGGGGCAGGGGAGCATGATCAAATCGAGATTGTGCCGCGAGAACACGCTCTGCAGGCCGCCCGTCACGGTCAGGAAGAAATTGTCGCTGTTTTCGACCGTTTCCCGGCTGGACTGGATCATCAGGCCGATGACGTTGGTGGTGCCCTGTCTCAGGCTGCGCCCGGATTGGTTGGCCACATAACCCAGTTGCTCAGCGGCGGCGAGCACGCGCTTGCGGGTCTCCTCGTTCACATCCGGCTTGCCGTTCAATGCGCGTGATACTGTGCCGATCGAGATATCGAGATGCTCGGCAAGCTGGCGAATTCCCTTCATCGGCCGCGGTTTTCCTCCATGCGCCATTTTCCGTGGTCCTCCTCTATTGACACAGGAAAATCTTTTCGCATAGTATCGTAAACGTTTACGGAGCGCGTGTCATGAGGGGTAATGCACGGCCCGCTGGAGGACATCGTGAAATTTAATGCCATTTTGTGCGGGTGCGGAGCTATGTCCAAAGGCTGGCTCAGGGCCATCGCCTCGACGCCGGCGCTTGCCGAATCCATTCAGGTTGTCGGCCTGGTCGATCTCAATCGAGCGACCGCCGAAAACCTTGCGAAAGAATTCTCTCTCGAAGGCGCTGTAGTCGGCTCCGACCTTGCCGAGGTCATCGCTGCGACCAAGGCGGACCTGGTCTTCGACATTGTCATTCCAGCCGCGCGTTTCGGTGTGGTTTCGACGGCGCTGAAGGCTGGCTGCCATGTCCTGAGCGAAAAGCCGATGGCGACGTCGCTGGCTGAGGGTGCCGCCCTGATCGACCTTGCCGCCAAGGCCGGCAAGATCCATGCGATCATCCAGAACCGTCGCTACATCTCCGGTATCCGTCGCTTGCGACGTTTCGTGGAGGAGGGGGCAATCGGCGAGCTGACCGGTGTCCATTGCGACTTCTTCCTCGGTCCGCATTTCGGCGGTTTCCGCGAGGAAATGGACAATGTGCTGCTGCTCGACATGGCGATCCATACCTTCGATGCTGCCCGCTTCGTGTCCGGCAAGGTGCCGCTCTCGGTCTATTGCGTCGAAAAGAACCCTGTCGGCTCCTGGTACAAGCATGGCTCATCGGCGCACGCGCTCTTCGATTTTTCCGACGACGTCGTCTTCAGCTATCGCGGCTCATGGTGCGCCGAGGGACGGCGCACGAGCTGGGAAAGCCAATGGCGGCTCACCGGCAGTAAGGGCATGCTGACCTGGGACGGAGAAGAGAATTTCGAGGCTGGCGTTGCCGGCAACGAGCCGGGCCTGCTGCACGGCTTCACCCTGATCGAAGTTCCCGGGCCGAAGCATGAGGAAGAAACGCATGGCCATGCCAGCGTCATCGCCTCCTTCATCGAAGCAATCAAGACAGGCAAGCCGCCCGAGACGGCAAGCGGTGACAATATTCGCAGCCTTGCCATGGTTTTAGGCGCTATCGAGAGCGCCAAGACGGGCCGGCGCGTCGATATCTCAGCACAAGGACAGTGACATCATGACAAATCCGGCAAAAGCCATCCGTATCGGCACGATGGTCAGAGCTACAAACGAGGACGCCGCCAAGAACATCGCCAAGATCGCTGATCTCGGCTTCGAAAGCTTCGAACCCTTCTTCTGGCAAACCACCAACGGCCAGAACCTTGCGGATCTCGGCAAGCGCTGCCGCGATGCCATCGGCGACCGCGACATCACCATTTCGACTATCGGCATGTTCGGCAATCCGCTCGAAGAGCGAGAGATGGATCTGCAGACGCTGCAGGGTTGGAAGGACTGCATCGACAACGCCCATCATTTCGGCGCAACTTGTGTTGCCGGCTTCACCGGCCGCATCCGTAACCAACCGCTCACCGACAGCCTGCCGCGCTACAAGCAGGTCTGGAGCGAGCTTGCCAAGCGCGCTGCCGACAAGGGCATCAAGATCGCCTTCGAAAACTGCGCCATGGATGGCAACTGGGCGACCGGCGACTGGAACATCGCGCATAACCCGGATGCCTGGGAGCTGATGTTCAACGAGACCCCGGACGACAATCTGGGTCTGGAATGGGAGCCGTGCCATCAGATGGTCTATCTGATCGAGCCGCTGCCGCAGATCCGCAAATGGGCGAAAAAGATTTTTCACGTCCATGGCAAGGATGCGACGATCCGTTGGGATGTCATCAAGGAGCACGGTATCTTCGGCAAGGAGAAGTTCGTCTTCATGCGCACGCCGGGCTTCGGCGACAGCAATTGGACCGACATCATCTCCGAGTTGCGCCTTGCCGGCTGGTCCGGTTCCATCGATATCGAAGGCTGGCATGATCCGGTCTATCGCGATGCGCTCGAAATGACTGGCCAGGTTCACGGCCTGAACTATCTCAAGAGAAGCCGGGGTGGTGAATTCGTCGAGTAAGGCGCGCATTTGCGAATCTGCATCGATTTAGGAGGCAAGTTGTGCGTTAATGAAGTGCCCGGAGCGGCTGACGTTTCGGGCAGGACGGGTACCCAAACGGAGGAACTGCCGAGCGTCCGCTCCTTGTCCCATGCGACAGGCGGGCGCTTGGTGCAGGTAAGAGGAAAACGCCGATGGCAGCGCGGGCCATGTCATCGGACAGATACCGTCACGGTTCGCATGGTGGAGGAGAATATATGAGTATTTTTTCGAAGCTGGCGATAACAGCCGGCATGTCGCTTCTGTTGGCTGCCGGTGTAGCGCAAGCCCAGAACAAGACATTTAACGTCTGGTGGTACGAACTGCCCGACACGCCTCAGGCCGTGGCCTGGACGAAGGCACTCGGCGTATTCAAGACCAAGCATCCCGATGTAACAGTCAATTTCGAACAGAAGACCTTCGATCAATTGCAGAAGGCCGGCAGTCTCATTCTCAATTCCGATCAGGCTCCCGACGTACTCGAATACAACAAGGGCAACGCCACGGCGGGCCTCGTCGCGTCACAGGGCCTGCTGACGCCGCTCGACGACCAGTTCAAGGCACGCGGTTGGGACAAGGTCCTCAACGAAACGAACACGCAGCTCAGCAAATATGACGCGAACGGTGTCTATGGCTCGGGTCCGATCATCGGTATTCCGGCTCTCGGCGAGTTCGTCTCGGTCTTCTACAACATCGACATGTTTCAGGCCGACGGCTTGAAGGTGCCGACGACGTTGGCTGAGTTCGAGGCGACTCTCGACCACTTCAAGCAGAAGGGCATTACGCCGCTTGCCTACGGCACGGTGGATTCGAACGCGCAGCATCTGCTGTATACGCTGGCGCTCACTCAGGCAGACGATACCTGGGTCAAGAATTATCAAGGCCTCAAGGCGCCGCTCGACACCAAGCCCTTCCTCTTCGCCGCTCAGAAGATCGCCGACTGGGTAAACAAGGGCTACATTTCCAAGGATTCGACCGGTCTCAAGGGGACGGATGCGGCCAACGTCTTCTCTTCCGGCAAGGCCCCGATGTTCGTCAGCGGCACCTGGAATAACGGCAATTTTGCCAACACCATCAAGACGTTCAAATGGAGCCAGTTCCTTTTCCCGACGCCGAAGTACACCGTCGGCTCGACTGGCAGCATGTTTATGGTGCCGAAGAGCGCCAAGAACAAGGATCTTGCCTATGACTTCATCGATCTGGTGCTCAGCAAGGAAAACCAGAACGAACAGGCAAATCTTGGCGGTGTGGCCATTGATGCAGATCCGGCTGCCATCACCGATGAGGTCGGCAAGCGCAACGTCGAGCTCTTCAAGCAGATTTCCGGCAAGGGTGGCCTCGGCTTCTACCCGGACTGGCCGGTGCCTGGTTATTACGAACTCCTGATCCAGGCGACCACCGGCCTGGTGAACGGCTCCACGACGCCTGATCAATTGGCTGCCCGGCTGAAGAAGGCCTACGACGACGTGCAGGCAGCCCAGTAACCCATCGGCGACAATCACAACGGCGGGACGGCTCCAAACGCCGCCTCGCCGTATCGGACTGGAGGAATTCGATGGATAAGTCGAGGAGCGCCGGCAGGGCGGGATACTATTTCTACATGATCCCCGGCATGCTGGGGTTTGCGGTCATAGTGCTCATTCCGCTGATCGCCAATTTTGCGATCAGCTTCACGACATGGAAGGGCGGCGTCATCCCACCCCGTTATGTCGGTTTTGATAATTATGAGAGGCTGCTGCAGGATGCCGCCTTCTGGGGCTCCATCCAGCATACGCTGCTGTTCATCATCTCGATGACGATCGTGCCCATTCTTTTGGGGTTGGTGCTGGCGGCAGTGCTGTTCGACTATATCAGCGCACAGTTCAGCGAGACATGGTCGAGCTTCTTTCGCGCAGGCTTCTACCTGCCGCAGATCCTGCCGCTGACCGCAGCCGGCGTCCTTTGGGGATGGATACTCAACCCGATCGGCATCATCAATGCGGTGCTGAAGGCGATCGGCCTCGATTTCATGGCGAAGAACTGGCTGGGAGATGCGAGCTACGCGCTCTGGGCGGTTTCGGCCGTCATTGTCTGGGTGCAGGTCGGCTATTGCCTGGTGGTCTTCATGTCCGGATTGGCGCGCGTCGATCCTTCGCTCTATGAGGCCGCCGAGCTCGACAATGCGAGCTGGTTCGGCCGTTTCCGCTCCATTACGATCCCCATGCTCATGCCTGAGATTTTCGTGGTTGCGCTGACGACGCTGATTGCGGCGCTGAAAGTCTTCGCGCCGATCTACGTGCTGACCTCAGGCGGCCCGGACAATGCGACGACGGTGCCGTCCTATCTGTCCTATTATCATTTCTTCACGACGAACCGCGTCGGCTATGCGGCAGCGATTGCGACCCTGCAGACGATCATGACCATCATACTCGGTGTGGTTTTCCTGCGCATGCAATCGAGACAAACCGAGGGAGGGCACTGATATGGCGGTCACATCTTCGATTTCCGCTTCGGTCGCCTCGGCGGATCATCGCCAAAAGAGAGGGTTTGGCCGCTGGGTCGTTTTGGCCATCCTGATCGTTTTCCTTGCTGGGACGCTGTTTCCGTTCTTCCTGGCGGCTTTCAACGCCATCAAGACACCGACCGACTATGCCGCCAATGGTCCGCTTGCCTTCCCGCAGACGTTCGACCTGACGGCGCTCAAGAATTTCTGGGTGACGGTCAATTTTCCGCTCAAGCTCTTCAACAGCATCCTCATCAGCGGATGTACGGCGATTCTGGCCGTCGTTCTCAGCCTCCTCAACGCCTATGCCATCGGCATCGGCCGGGTGCGCGGTGGACAGGCCATGCTGGTAATCCTGCTGATTTCCATCATGGCGCCGCAGGAGGCGCTGGTCTATCCGCTCTATTACATGGCCAAGCAGGTCGGCCTGTTCGACTCGATGCTGTCGGTGATCCTGATCATCGGCGTCCTGCATACGGCTTTCGGCACCTACCTTCTTTCGTCCGTCATGTCGACATTCCCGCGCGAGATCATCGAAGCGGCGCAGATCGACAATGCCAGCCGCTGGCAGATCCTCTGGATGGTCATCGTGCCGGTGCTCAGGCCGACGCTTGCGGTACTTGCGACCTTCTTCTTTATCTGGACCTGGAACGAGTTCCTGATTCCTCTGGTGTTCCTGGTCTCCAACAACAACCAGACGGTCTCCGTCGCCATGGGCGTGCTGTCGGGTGCCAATACGCAGGAGCCGACCGCGATTGCGGCAGCCTCGTTGCTCGGTATCCTACCGACGGTGATCTTCTTCCTTATTTTCCAACGGACCCTCACGCGCGGCGTTGCGGTAGGTGCCGTCAAATAACCAATGCGGAAGTCCCGTTCCGGCGATAACAGCCGGCGGGGCACGATGAATGGCAGGTCCAACGCAGTTCTAATTTTCCGCAGGAGGCGTAAAGTGGCAGGTATCAATATCAAATCCCTCACCAAGCATTTCGGTGCCGTGCAAGTTCTGAACGACATCGACCTGACGATCGAGCGGGGGGAATTCGTCGTCTTCCTCGGTGGTTCCGGCTGCGGCAAGTCGACCTTGCTGCGCATGATCGCAGGTCTGGAATCGATCACCAGTGGCGAAATCTGGATTGGTGGAAAGCGGGTCGACCAGCTGCCGCCCGGCGAGCGCGGCGTGTCGATGGTCTTCCAGTCCTATGCGCTTTATCCGCACATGACGGTTCGCGACAACATGTCCTTCGGCCTGCGCAATATCAAGACGCCGAAGCACGAGATTGCCAGGCGCATCGAGGAGGCTGCGAAGATCCTGGAAATGCCGCATCTGCTTGATCGCAAACCTTCGGCGCTCTCGGGCGGCCAGCGCCAGCGCGTCGCCATCGGCCGCGCCATCGTGCGTGAGCCCGATGTTTTCCTGTTCGACGAGCCGCTGTCGAACCTCGATGCCGGCTTGCGTACCCGCACCCGCGTCGAGCTTGCCCAACTGCATGAGCGGCTGGGTGCGACGATGGTGTTCGTCACCCACGATCAGGTGGAGGCGATGACGCTTGCCGACCGTATCGTGCTGCTCAACAACAAGAAGATCGAACAGGTGGCGTCGCCGGTCGAAATCTACACGCGCCCGGCGACACGCTATGTCGCCCAGTTCGTCGGCTCACCCGGCATGAACTTTATCAACATAGCCGGTCTCAGCGAGGCAAGCGGGCTGGCGACGGCGACGTTGCCGGATGGCTCGGTCATCAAGACGGCTGTCGCGCTCAACGGCCTTGCGAATTCCGGGCTGACGCTCGGCATCCGTCCGGAGCATCTGGTCGTCACGACGGCCGAGAAAGGCGATATTGGCGGCCAGGTCGAGACCGTGGAGCGCTTGGGCGACCGCTCGCTCGTCCACGTCCGGCTCAAGGACGGCTCTAAGATCATCGGCACCGATCCCGGCATGACGACGATTGCGACCGGCTCGCCGATCGCCTTCGCCGTCGAGGCAGCCAAGGTCAGTATCTTCGATGAGAAGGACGCTGCTCATCATTCCGTAAACTGAGGAGGACGCAACACGAAATCATCCGTAAACAATTAGGTCTAGATGTCGCCGATTAGAGCGTTGACGAAACCGTCCAACTGGTATGTTATGTCGCCATGTCCACTGCGCACCATAGGAAGAAGCAGCCTTTGTTCGTCCGCCAGCAGTTGCTGGAGGTGGCGGCGCGTCTAGCTTCCGAAAAAGGGATGACGGCGGTGACGCTGGATGCCGTTTCCGGCGCCTCCGGTGTCAGCAAGGGTGGTTTGCTGCATCATTTCCCCAGCAAGAACATGCTTCTGGAAGCACTGTTTGATAGCCTGCTGGAGCGGCTGGATGCCGCGATCGAGGAAGCGATGCGCGCCGATCCGTTGCCGCATGGTCGTTTTACTCGCGGTTACCTGCATGCCTGCCTGGCCCTGCGCGATCAGCCTGAGGGTACGAAGGATTGGGCACAGGTGACGATGGTGCTGCTCACCGAGCCGCAATTGCGGCAGCGGTGGCACGAGTGGGTGCGCGAGCGCAGCGAAGAATATGTCGGCACGGATTCCTCGGTGGATGCAGCAATCGTCAGGTTGGCGGCCGACGGGATATGGCTTGCCGACCTGCTCGGCAGCCACGACATGGACGAGCGCGCCCGTCAAAGGCTGATCGACCGGCTGATCGAGCTCACACAGCTCTAACCCTATCGGAGATAATGGAATGGCGAACGCATCGGTCTATGCAATGCTGCTGGTCGCGATCGTGCTTGAAGTGATCGGCACGACGGCATTGCAGATGTCGCAGCAGTTCACGCGGCTTGCTCCGACGATCGTTGTGATGATCTGCTATGCGGCGGCTTTCTATTGCCTTTCGGTAACGTTGCGGGTCATTCCGGTGGGCATCGCCTATGCCATCTGGAGCGCGCTCGGAATCGTGCTGATTTCGATTGTGGGTGTGGTGCTTTTTCGCCAGAAACTCGATCTCGCCGCCATCATCGGTCTTGCCTTGATCATCGCCGGCGTGCTCGTCGTCAACCTCTTTTCAAAATCCGTGTCGCACTGAAAACAGAGGTGTTGTTCATGGTTGTTTTTGCCTTTGTCAAATCGCTTTGGACGCATTATGTCTTGCGTCACATGGGCTGACAGAGGCTTGGAATACGGCGCTTTCCCAAAGCGCTTTGGATCGCATAACCTATTCAATTCTAATGGTATCAGAGGAGTGCCGTAATGACTATTCGTGCCGTCGTTTGGGGCGAGAACATTCATGAGCAAACAAACAAGGTCGTCGCCGAGATCTATCCGGAAGGCATGCACAACACCATCGCCAAGGCGTTGAACGCCGATGCCGGTATTCAGGCAACCACTGCAACGTTGCAGGAGCCAGAGCACGGCCTCAGCGAGGCCCGCCTGAAGGAAACCGACGTCCTTTTGTGGTGGGGCCACAAGGATCACGGCGCCGTCCAGGATGAGATCGTCGAGCGGGTGGCAAAGCGCGTGTGGGAGGGCATGGGCCTCATCGTCCTGCATTCGGGCCATTTCTCCAAGGTCTTCAAGCGCTTGATGGGCACGCCCTGCGCGCTGAAGTGGCGCGAAGCCGGCGAGCGCGAGCGCCTGTGGGTCATCAACCCCCGCCATCCGATCGCAGCCGGCCTCGGCGAGCATTTCGAGCTCGAGAACGAGGAAATGTACGGCGAGCAGTTCTCCGTTCCAGAGCCGCTGGAAACCGTGTTCATCTCCTGGTTCCAGGGCGGCGAAGTCTTCCGTTCAGGCATGACCTGGCGCCGTGGTGCCGGCAACATCTTCTATTTCCGCCCCGGTCACGAGACCTATCCGACCTATCATAATGGCACGGTCCAAAAGGTTCTGATCAATTCCGTAAAGTGGGCTCATAACCCGCTCGGCACCCAGACCAGCATTCATGATGCGCCGAACGTGCCGGTCGAAAAGGCACTGGAGCCGATCGTCGAACGCGGCCCGAAACTGCACCAAGCCGGCGAAGCCGGTTATCGCTGAGGTATCAGATGCGTCTCATAGTAGTTGGCACGGGCGGCATGGCGAAGAACCATGTGGAGCATTTCGCCCGCATTCCTGGCGTCGAAATCGTCGGCGCCGTCGATACGGATGCGACGAGGCTCACCGCCTTTTGCGATACGTTCGATATCAAGCAGCGCTTTCTGTCTCTGGACGAGGCGCTGGCCTGGGGCGAGTTCGATTCCGTGACGAATGTCACGCCGGACAAGGCTCACAATCCGACGACGCTGCCGCTGCTTGCCGCCGGCAAGCATGTTCTCTGCGAGAAGCCTCTCGCGGAGAATTATGAAAAGGCACTCGAGATGACGGAAGCTGCCGAAAGGGCAGGGGTCGTCAATATGGTCAACCTGACCTATCGCAACGTCGCGCAGCTGCAAAAGGCGCGCGAGATGGTGATCTCGGGCGAGATCGGCACGGTCAAGCATGTGGAGGCGTCCTACCTGCAGAGCTGGCTCGTCTCGAAGGCCTGGGGTGATTGGCGCAGCGAGTCCAAGTGGTTGTGGCGCCTGTCGACCGGGCACGGCTCGAACGGCGTTCTTGGCGATATCGGCATCCATATCCTCGACTTCGCCGCCTATGGCGCGGCCACCGACATCGATCATGTCTTCGCCCGCCTGAAGACCTTTGCGAAGGCTCCCGGCGAGCGCATCGGCGAATACACCCTCGATGCGAACGACAGTTTCTCTATGTCGGTCGACTTCGCAAACGGTGCGCTCGGCGTTGTGCATGCGAGCCGCTGGGCAACGGGACATCTGAACGAGCTGAAGCTTCGCATTTATGGCGAGCGTGGCGGCCTGGAAGTGAACCACAGCCCGAACGGTTCAGAGCTGCGTGGTTGCCTGGGCGATGACACGGAAACGGCGACGTGGAGGGTCATCGAGGTGCCGCCGGTCCCGACCAATTATCAGCGCTTCGCGGATGCCGTCATGAATGGCAGCAGTCAGGACCCAAGCTTCCGGCACGCTGCCAACTTGCAGCGCGTGCTGGATCTTGCCATGGTAACGGAAATCGAACGGCGCGAACTGAAGGTCTGATCCCCCAGGCCATCTTCAGGCACAGCCTTGGGAGTGCACGCATGTCGACCGAGGAAAAAGTTGCCAACCACTATACGCATGGATCGCTGGAAACGGCGATCCTGCAAAGCCTTGCGGCCGATGGCAAGGATATCGACAATTTGCGCATCCGCGACCTAGCGGGTGTGGATGAATTTCATCTGGGCCGTCATGCGGCAACGGTGGATTTCGCCAGGGACCTCGATCTTTCCGCCGGTCTGCGGCTTGCCGATATCGGCTCTGGGCTCGGCGGGCCTGCCCGCCATTTTGCGGACTCCTACGGATGCATCGTATCGGGCATCGATCTCACGGAGGAGTTCGTTCAGGTTGCCAATTCGCTGACGGCTCGTTGCGGCCTGGCGGATCAGGTCTCCTTTCGCCAAGGGAGCGCCTTGGCGCTACCCTTCGAAAGCGGCAGCTTCGACCGTACGACGCTCATCCATGTCGGCATGAACATCGAAGACAAGGCGCGACTGTTTGCGGAGATCCGGCGCATCCTGACGCCGGGCGGACGTTTCGGCCTTTATGAGATCATGCAGATGCGCGATGGTACCTTGCCCTTTCCGATGCCCTGGGCGATGGAGCTGGAGACAAGCTTCGTGCGCAGCCCCGATGAATATCGTCTTTTGCTGGAGGGGGCTGGTTTCGCGGTGGAACTGGAGCAGGACCGTAGTGCTCTGGCTATCCGGCTGGCACATGAGGCGCGCGCCAAGGCTGCGGCGGGCGGACAGCGGGATCAGGGTTTCCGCACGCTGATGGGGCCGCGGGCAGGGGAGCGAAGCAGCAATGTCAACACATCGGTCGAAGCCGGTCTGCTTGCGCCAATCGAGATGATTGCGCGGGCGGTGTGACAGAATGCGTCCGGAGTGTCCGGCGGGGCTCATTGACAGCGGGGTGGCTGTTTCTATATTGAAAATCCAACGGTAATGGATTTCTGCCGGGCCATGGTGGCCGAACCGCTGCTCTGATCTTCCCAGGGAAGCTGATGACTCCTACTCAAAGCGCCTGAAAGGCGAAGGAGTAGAGTCGTGCCTGTTTTCTTGCCGTTATCTCACCCATGTGTCTTATTCACTGTCCCCGGAAGACCGCCCGTCGGCTTCGCGGGAGGGGCAAGCTGATGTCCGCATCCGCCTATTTTCACCATCGCTTTCAGCAGTTTCGCAGCCTGTTCAAATGGATCCTTCTGGTCGTGCCGATGGCTGTTGTCGTCGGCTCGCTCTGCGCCCTGTTCCTGTGGAGCCTCGACAAGGCGACGGCAACGCGTTTTGACCATCCCTGGCTGATCTTCCTGATGCCGGTTGCCGGCTTCCTGATGGTGCTGGTTTACCAACGTTTCGGCCGCGGCTCGGAAGGCGGCAACAATCTGATCGTCGATCAGATTCATGAGCCTGGCGGCGGCGTGCCGCTGCGTATGGCACCTTTCATTCTTGTCTCGACGGTCCTGACGCACCTCGTCGGTGGTTCGGCCGGGCGTGAAGGGACGGCCGTGCAGCTGGGTGGCAGCATTGCCAGCGCCTTTGCCAAAATCTTCCGGCTCAGCCACGCCGAGATCCGCATTCTCCTGATGGCGGGCATAGCAGCGGGTTTCGGCGCGGTTTTCGGCACGCCGATCGCCGGTGCGGTCTTCGCTCTTGAAGTCCTGACGATCGGGCGCATGCAATATGAAGCGCTGATCCCGAGCCTTGCGGCGGCAATCGCCGCCGACTGGACCTGCCATGCCTGGGGCATTGAGCATATCCAGTATCAGATAGGCTATCTCGCCGGCACGCCGGCCAGCACATTCCATCTCGATGCACTGCTGCTCATCAAGGTCGGTATCGCCGGCGTGATCTTTGGCTTGATGGCGCGCTCATTCAGCGAGGTCTCGCATGGAGCGTCGGCGGTGTTCAAACGCTTCTGTGCCTATGCGCCGCTGAGGCCGGTCATTGCCAGCGTGATTCTGATTGGTCTCGTCTATCTTCTCGGCACGCGCGAGTATCTCGGGCTCGGCGTATGGTCACCCAATCCCGGAGATGCGACGATCCTTGGCTTCTTCGATCAGTCCCATATCGATTATTGGAGTTGGTTCTGGAAAGCGGTCTTCACGATCGTGACATTAAGTGCCGGCTTCAAGGGCGGAGAAGTGACGCCCTTGTTCTTCATCGGTGCCGCGCTCGGCAATGCACTTGCGGCCATTCTCGGCGCGCCGGCCGATCTTTTCGCGGGATTGGGTTTTGTCGCCGTCTTTGCTGGTGCCACCAATACGCCGCTTGCCTGTATGATCATGGGTATCGAGCTCTTCGGCGCTACGCATACCGTCTATCTCGCGGTCGCCTGCTTCCTCGCCTATATCTGCAGCGGTCATACCAGCATCTATCTGTCGCAGCGGCTTGGTATCGCCAAGAGTGCAGCCTCCGGACAGATCCTCGGCGATGTGCCGCTTCGCCACATTCGCGAACGCGGCTTGCAGGCGCGCAGAGAAAACATTCATAAGATCGAAAAGGTTTGACGCAAGGACGGCTGGAGGTTGTCGTGCTCTATCTTGTCGTGTTTCTCGGAGCTGGATTGGGCGGCGCATTCCGTCTCGGTATCAACGAGCTTGCTGCACGTCTACTCGGGATCGAATTTCCGTTCGGCACGCTCATCATCAATGTGCTCGGAGCGTTCATCATGGGGCTGCTGACGGAATACTTCACCTTTCGCGGCGGTATGTCGCAGGAGGTGCGATTGTTTCTGACAACGGGCGTGCTAGGTGGATTCACGACGTTCTCGACCTTTGCGCTGGAAAGCGTCACGCTCTGGGAGCGTGGCCAATGGATGCCGTCCGTTGCCTATGTCGCCCTGTCTGTTTCCCTGTCGATAGGGGCTTTGATAGCAGGGCTTGCAATTGTCCGGCTAATAATTCAGGCTCAAACGGCATAGCGATGAAGCGTCGGCAAATTTCGCCGCATTTTTGCCGATTCTGGGGTGAATCCCTCTCGAGAATCGTCGGAGTTTCTGTCCACGACAAACCACCGCTCGTTGCGAACGGACTCTCTTGCGAAATTCGACTAATCAACTCATATAATCGGCTATTGTGATCACCGCATAACAAAGGAGTCGGGCGTCAATCGGGAAGTAACGGACGAATATCCCAAGATTCGATCCTGTTGCCCCACCGGGATTTGTATGCAAATTCCCTCGGCCAAGACTTCCTCCCTGGACAGCCCTTAAAGATAGACATGACGGAGAGTCCCTTGAGCGCACCTGCTCCCACTTCCAACCAATCTCCTGCTCCGGAACAGACTTTCGGCACGGCTGGCATCGCGCCGATGGATCGCCCGAGCGCCATGACGCGCTTTTTCATGGGCATCGTCGCCTGGGCCGAAAGCCTCAATCTGAAATACGCCAAGCTCGGCAACCCGCCCGTTTACGACACCGCGACGTTCCCCTGGGCGGCGGAGATCGAGAAGGATTTTCCGGCCATTCGCGCCGAGCTTGAGAAGGTGCTGCTGCGCCAGAGCGAGCTGCCGACCTTCCAGGACATCTCCACCGACGTGAAGACCATCTCCACGGATACCCGCTGGAAGACCTTCTTTCTCCTCGGCTTCGGCGTGAAGTCCGAGCAGAACATCAAGGCATGCCCGAATACCTGGAAGGCCGTTCAGAAGATCCCCGGCCTGACGACGGCGATGTTCTCGATCTTCGAGCCCGGCAAGCATCTTCCCGCCCATCGTGGCCCCTATAATGGCGTGCTACGCCTGCATCTTGGCCTGATCGTGCCGGAACCGAACGAGAAGCTCGCCATCCGCGTCGACAAACAGGTTTGCCATTGGCAGGAAGGCAAGGCGCTGATCTTCGACGACGCCTATGAGCATGAAGCCTGGAACCATTCCGACAAGACCCGCGTGGTGCTCTTCGTCGATTTCGTCAAGCCGCTGAAATTCCCGGCCCGCTTCGTCAACTGGGCCTTGATGAACCTGGCAATCTTCACACCCTTCATCAAGGAAGGCCTCGACAATCACAAGGAATGGGAAAAGAAGTTCTACGCCGAAGCAGAGGCATTCAGAAATCGTCCGAAGCCCTGACCTGATTGGCTGCCTAATATAATAAAACCCCGGAATCCGTGAGGGATTCCGGGGTTTTATTTTTTATTGATCACGGACAGTCGTCAGGCAGGCTTATCCGTCTCTTCGGTGTCGTCGTAATATTCTTCTTCCTCGGGCTGGTTGGCATTGGTCTTGCCATCCAGATTGCCGAGCAGCGCCGAGATGGCATTGTCGCCATCGAAGCCGGCTTCCTTCAGCAGGCGGTCGAGGATCGGCTTGTTGGCCTGGTAGGAGAGCAGTTGGCCGGCCAGACCTTCGCCAAGGCCGACGCCGCTGCCGCCGGTCGTGCCGCCAGCGTTGCGGCCGAGCATGCCGCCTGTGTCGAAGATGCGGATATCCGAGATTTTCTCGATTGGCTTCACCGCTTCGGCGAGGGCGGCGGGCACGATGCGGATGCGCTCGCGGGTGATCTCGAACTCGATGATGGCGGGGCTCAGCTTGTTGCGCGCTTCGTTGAGCAGTGCCTCGCTTTCGGCCGTCGCCTTGCCGGTTTCGAGAATACCCTTGGCCTTGATGATGGCGGCATCGGCTTCTGCTGTTGCCAGCGTCTTGATGGCGTCGGCCTGGTCGGTCGCGGCCTGCTTTTCAGCTTCAGCGGCGATGGTGACGGCGGTTGCCTGGGTCTGGGCGCGCTTTTGCGCGTCGATCACGGCAATCTGCTTTTCACGCTCGGCGATCTCGACGGCCTTGGCGGTGCCGACCTTTTCTTCCGCGGCGATGGCAAGTGCGCGGGCTGCTTCAGCCTTTGCCTTGGCTTCCGACTCCTCGCGGCTCTTGTTAGCGACCGCGATGGCGCTTTCCTGCGCGACGATCTGAATATCGCGGCGGGCTTCAGTATCGCGCTGCTGCACGGCGCGGGTCGAGTCGATGTTGGCGGATTCGCGGGCCTGCTTTGCCGTCGCCTCGCGTTCGGCGATCGCCTGCTCGGCGGCAATGCGGGCTTCTTCTTCCGCACGCTTGGCGGCCTGTTCCTGCTGCGCGGTTTCTGCGCGGGTCGCGGCAGACTTGTTGGCGATATCGCGTTGCTGGTTCAGCTCGGCCTCGCGCTTGGTCCGCTCGATGGCCAGCGATTGCTGACGGGCCTCCAGGTCCTTTTGTGCGATCGCGACTTCGGTATCGCGAACCACTTCGTTGCGCTCCTTCTTGCGGGCTTCGGTGACGCGAGTGAGCGCGGCAAGACCATGGGCGTCGAAGAAGTTGTTGGCATTGAAGTGTTTGATATCGGTCTGGTCGAGGCGCGTCAGCGACACGGATTCCAGTTCGAGACCGTTGGACTGCAGGTCGGAACCGACCGCATCCTGCACCGCCTTGACGAAATCCATGCGCTGCTCCTGCAGGGCGTCGAGGCTCATCGTGGCCGCAACCGAGCGCAAGCTGTCGACGAACTTCGCCTCGATCAGCTGACGCAACTGCTCGCTGTCGTTGGTGCGGTTGCCGAGCGTCTGGGCGGCAAGAGCGATGGAGGAACTGTCCGGCTTGACGCGAACATAGAACTCGGCGCCGATATCGACGCGCATGCGGTCCTTGGTGATCAGCGCGTCATTCTCGCCGCGCTGGACTTCCAGGCGCAGAGTTTTCAGATTGACGCGGGCGATCGAGTGGAAGATCGGCAGGACGACGGAGCCGCCGTCGAGCACGACTTTCTGGCCGCCGAGGCCGGTGCGCACATAGGCTTCATCGCGGCTCGAGCGGACATAGAGCGAGGCAAGGACGAAGCCGATCCCGAGGATCAGAACGAGGCCGATGCCTGCGGGAAGAAGAAGGTCGTAAAGGCCGTTCATGGATGTTGCTCCGTAGAGGATTTGTCGTCGGACCTTACAAGATCCGAGGGGGCGGAAACTGCGATGAAGATGTCGGCCTTGCGGTCGACAAGCAGAACTTGGGCGCCGATCGGCAAGGGGCTTTCACCCTTGGCGGCGCAGGCGCGCAGCTGATGCCAGTTGCCATGCGCATCCTTGACGCTGACGCGGCCGGGCAGCCCCTGATCCAGAGGTCCGATGGAGACCGTGCCCGTGCGGCCGACGAGGTCACCGGTGTCGACGGCATAAGTCTCATCGCGCGGCACGATCCTGGCGATCGTACGTGTCGATCGTCGGACAAGCGGGATCGTGACCAGGAGCGCCGGCACTGTAGCGACGATCGCCGGCAGCGGCGTCCAGATCATGTCGGCCACTGTCTGAATGGCAAAGCCCGTCACGGCGAAGATGCCCAAGGCCAGCATAATGAGGATCAGCAGCGGCACGCCGCCGATATTGATCCAGGACAGCAGGCCGGCGAGGACACCATCATGACCTTCGAAATGCGGCTTGCCGATGAGTTCGCTCAGCGAGAAGCCGAGCAACATCGACAGGATTTCGATGACGGTCAGTCCAACCAGGATCATTGCCGCAATGGCAAAGGGCGCACATTCGGGTGCGAGAAAGAGGTGCATCGTTTACTGGCCATTGGCCTTGAAACGGGCAAGGCGTGCTTCGATGGCCTGCTCCCGATGCAGGCGGTCTAACTCATCGAGTTCGGCGCTGGTAGCGGGCTCACCAGAGGGAACACCGGTCAGCCGCGAGACGGCAGCAGCAGCGCGTGCCGCACCGGCGGTTGGCGTCGGCCGCGGATGTCCGCCCGTTGCTTCCTCCGGCGTATGGCGCGCGACGCTGCGCTTGAAGTCAATCAGGCGTGCCTCCGCCTCACGGCGGGTGGCAAGGACAGCCTGGAGCGCCTTCTGACCCTCATCGATCTGTGCATTAGCATCCGCCAACGCCTTGTCGAGCGCGGCGGTTTGGGCTTCGAGATCGATCTGGCGCGCAACGCCGGCCTTGGCGAGGTCCTCGCGATCGGCCGTGATCGCAAGCCGGATCTTTGCTTCAAGTGCATCGAGGTCTTCGACAATCTCGTTGCGTCGCGCCTGGATGCGGTATTCCTCGGCGCGCGCCTTGCCGAGATCGGCGCGCGCTTCATCGGCGGCCGCATCGATCTCGCGCAGCGCCTGCTCGATGACGGCAACCTTGTTGGCGCCTTCTACGGTGTCGACTGCTGCATTGGCGAGGCCTGCGATCAGTCGTCCCATGCGGGAAAGAATGCCTTCATGCATCGTCATGTTATCCTCCGTTCGGGGAGAGTTTGGTGTTACCCCGATGTAAATCGCGTAGTGGCCGCCATCGGCGATCAGATAGGCAGGGATATTGCTGTCCCAGCCTTTGAAATAGCCGGCCACGTCGAAGGGCACGGCAATGCGGCCGCGCACCGTCGAGATTGTTAGGTCTGACGGACCCTTGATGGCAAAGAGCTTTTCATCGAGCGGCAGCCTGTTCCAATCGGCAACCCCGCCTCGATTGGCCGCAAAATCACGCAGGCCGAGCGTTACGAGGCGCGCGGGCAAGGCGGTGCGTTCGCGGATCGTTTCATAGGCGAGATCATGAAGGGTGACGAGATTCGCGCCGGCTCTGTCCGGAACGATTTCCGCCAGGAGTTTCATCATCTGCCCGTATGCGGCAAAGGTCTCGTCCAGAGCCTGTCGCGCTGCGTCATCGGGAGCGAGATCGTATCGCAGACGAGAGCGGTGCGTTGGTGCGTGTGCCTTAGCCATGCATTTAAGTAAAGCACCGCTCCGGTGCTTTTCAAGGGAGCTGCGTGGGAAATATGAATGAATTGTAATGAAGGATTGGCCGTATAGGTTGCGAAAATTTGATGCTTCGCGCCGCCTATTGGCGATAACTCAGCTCCAAGCTTCGCGCATACGTAGTGATGATGATCGGGAAATACCATATGCAAAGCGCGGCCGATTGACCGCGCTGCACAGAATTTAAGATGGACCGCTTGGGGTCGAGTTTTGGTTACTTCACGGTCCGCACGATCGCAGCGCCTGCCGTCATGCCGCCGCCGAAGGCCACGAGACCGAGGTTGAGCGGTTCGGAACGCTCATGGGCGACATGCAGCATGGCAAGCGGAATGCTTGACGAGCTGGTGTTGCCGTAGGTCTCGATGACGCTGAGGGCCGGGCGGCCGCTGCGCTTGGCAATCGTATCGATGATGCGCTGGTTGGCCTGATGCGGCACCAGGAGATCGAGATTGGCAAGCTCGATGCCGGCGTCGACGCAGGCATTTTCGATCGAGCGTGTCATCGAATGCACGGCTTCGGTGAAGACCGAACGGCCGTTCATGGCGATGACGCCATCGTCAGGCAGCGGAACGTAGAGCAGATCGCCCGGCTCCGGACGGCCGCTGACGATCGGACGGCTGGCGGTGAAGAGCGGGTTGCGCGCCATGTCACGGCTCGTCACGAGGCTGGCCGTCGCGGCGTCGCCGAAAAGGATCGCTGTCGAGAAATCATTCATGTCGAGCAGCGGCGACAGGACTTCCGAGGTGATGATCAGCACCTTGGCGTCGTTCTGCTGCGCAATGAAATCATAGGCTTGTTGCAGGGCGTAGAGATAGCCGGAGCAGGCCGCGCCCATGTCATAGGCGGCCAGCGAGGGGCGTACGCCGTCTTCGGCAACGGCAACCGCGACGCGGCTTGCAAGAGACGGCGTGGCGATGTCAGGCGTTCCGGTGGCGGCAATCACCAGATCAATATCGTGGATCGAGATCTGGTTCTGCTTGAGGAGATCGCGCGCGGCCTTTGTCGCAAGGCTCAGCGTGCCTTCCTCAGGTCCGACCCAGAAGCGGCTCTTGATGCCGGTCAGCGCGAGAATTTCGTCGGCGCGGCGGTTCGGCCAATTGTGGATGATTTCTTCGTTGGTAACGCAGCGCGCGCCCGTTGCAAAACCGATGCCGTTGATGGCGACTTCAGAGAAGCTGCCGGTATGGCGGCGCAGGGTCGGGATGACATGCGACTTCAGGCGCCGCAGCACGAACTTGTTCTGGATTTCGGAGGCGAGCGCGAAGTTCTGCTCGCTCAGATCGCGGTTGGCATCAACAGTCAGAAGCGGGCTGTCCGTGGCGATCTGGTCGCCGATCTTGGCGAAGACTTCCTGCACGACACCGCCGATATTGGCGCAGATTTCGACCGAGGCCTTCGTCGCTTCGACGACGGCAACGAGCTGGCCAACTTCGATCTTGTCGCCGGGCTTGACGAGCATATCGGTCACCAGAACGTTTTCGTCGGCCGGGCCGGAGCCGATCGCCTTGATGGCTGCCGTCGGGCCGCTATCGTCCTCCTCGTGCCAGGTCACCTCGCATTCGAGGACCTCGGCCATCAGGTCGACGAGCTTGCGGTAAGACGGCAAGGTTTCGAGCTGATTGCGGAAGTTGAAGGGGATGTGTGCGTCAGAGCGGGCAAGCCTGCGTACGACGACAGGCACGTCGGTCTTTTCGGTGACGGTCGCGATGATTTCGGCACCCATGCCGACGGTGCGGTTGTCTTCATGGACGACGATCAAGCGGCGGGTTCGGCGTGCGCTCGCCAGCACTTCCTTTTCGTCCCATGGCGAAATCGAGCGGAGATCGATCACCTCGACCGAGAAGCCCTGGGCCTCGAAAGCACTTGCTGCATTGGCGCAGAGCGAAACGGTATTGCCGTAGCTGACGAGCGTGATGTCACGACCGCGCGCGACGTGGCGCGACAGGCCGGGATGGACGAAATGCTTGTCCAGATCCTCGGAAGTGCGGCCGTCGGAATTGTTGAGAACGGCCTTCGGATAGAGGAAAACCGTCGGGCGCCGCGATTCGAAGGCGGCATTGAGCAGGCCGGCCGCATCGCCGGCGCTGGAGGGCATGACGACGTCGATGCCGGGCGTATGCGCCAGCATCCCCTCGAAGCTCTGCGCATGGAACGGGCCGAGGCCGGGCTTGTAGCCGCCGCAGCTCACCATCAGGATGACGGGCGCTTCCCAGGCGCCATTGCTGCGCCAGAACATGCTACCCATTTCCGAGACGATCTGGTTATAGGCGAGCGGCAGGAAATCGGCGAACTGCAGGAAGGCGACGGGGCGCTGGCCAGCCAGTGCGCGGCCAACCGCCGTGCCGACGATCGTCGACTCGGTGAGGGCGGCGTTGCGCACGCGGTCGGGATATTTCGTGCTGAGGCCGCGGGTGACGCCGAAAACGTCCCCCTTCGGGTCCTCGATATCCTGGCCGAACAGGACGACATCGGGATTGGCGGCCAGCTGCTTGTCGAGGACGACATTGAGCGCCTCGCGCATCGTCAGCGTCGACGCATTTTCATTGCCGCGATATTCCGCCTTGCCATTGAACGAGGCGGGGTAGGGAGCCTTTGCATCCGGCTCGACCTTCGGGGCGTCTTCCTTGCGTGCAAGGGCAGCTTCCGCCTGCACTTCGGCAATCAGTTCCTGTTCGATTTTCTGCAGGGCATCGGCGTCGACACCCGCCTTCTGCAGCATTGCTCGCAGGTTCGGCAGCGGATCACGCGAAGAGCCTGCCTCGATTTCGAGCAGCGTGCGATAGGTCTTCTGATCGTCGGCGTTGGTGTGATCGGAAAGGCGCTCGACGTTCAGAAGCACGATGCTCGGCGTGCGGTTGTTGCGGCTATGGCGGACAGCCTTGCGGAAGGCCTCGCGCGATGCGGTCAGGTCGTCGCCATCCGTGCGGATGATATCGACACCATAGAAAGAGGAGGCCGGGCCAGCTGGCAGGTCGAAGAATGTCTGCTTGCTCGTGCGCGTCGAGATGGAGAAGCTGTTGTCCTCGATGACGAAGACAACAGGGTACTGGCTGCGCACGGCTTCGGCGACGGCTTCGAGGAATTCGCCCTGCTGCGTGGTGCCGTCGCCGGCGCAACAGATGGCGATCGGCATGCCGGGCTTATGCTTCAAGGAGGCGGCAACGCCGACGGCGTGCAGCGCATTGTTGCCGACGGGGCCGACGATCGACGTAATATTGAGAGCGCGGGAGGAAAGATGCGCGCTCATCTGCCGGCCGGCGGAATGGGAATTGGCTGTCGCAAGCAGGCTGGAAAAGAACTCACGAATGGGCATGCCGCGCGCCAGCATCAGGGCCTTGTCGCGATAATGCAGATGCAGCCAGTCGTCGTCCTGAAGGAATTCGTTGAGAAGCGCCGTGGACTCGTGGCCGGCGCCGGAAACATGGAAATGTGCTATGCCTTGCTTGATGAATTCTCGCTCAAGGCGATCTATTTCTCTGGAAATGAAAAATATTCTGTGAAGTTGCTTAAGGTATTCTGTGGCAAACCTCCCTTCCATCTCAATGATTTTCCTGATCTTTCGTCTGAATTAAATGCTCGGAGTTAGGTAAACCCCCAGCCTGCCTTTTTCAATACACGTTAAATGACAAGATCTTCTCAGTTTGAAACCGAAATACGCATATTGCGGGGCTGCAATTTTTCACGATGTTTCTGTCCACAAGGCATGCGCGACAAAGCACCCGTCCAAACGCGAAACTGGTGCGCCTTTCGCGCGTTTTGTCAGCCTGATTTGCGCATAGAGGCGGCTTCACGTTGCCTTTCAGCGGCAGCTTTTGCGGCCTGTTCTTCCTTGAGAATCAGTTCCTTGGGCTTCTTGCCGATAATCTCCTTGCGGCCCTTCCTGGAGAAGGGCTGGGCAAGCTGGGCGAGGAAACCCTTGGCGACCTTCCCCGTGATGCCGATATCGGTCGAGGATGGACGCGGCGGGTTGTAGAAGGTGCCGAGAAGCTGATCCCAGATCACGAGGTTTTCCCCATAATTCGTATTTCCCTCGGCAAGAATCTTGGAATGATGCCAGCGATGAAGGCGCGGCGTCGAGAATATGAGGTCGAGTGGGCCGGTGCGCATGTCGACATTGCAATGGGTCAAAAGACCAATGAAAGCCGTGACCGCGCCGATCCAGAGAAAGACCGGCAGCGGTGCGCCGAGCAGGTAAAGCGGAATCTGGCCGAGGGCTATCTTGAACAACGTGTCGATGACGTGGAAGCGGCCGGTGTTGATGACCCAAAGGCGTTCGACGCTGTGATGCAGCGCGTGGAAGCGCCATAATGACAGATGCTCATGCGCCAGGCGATGCGCCATATAGAGGCCGAATTCGGCAACGACGAGGCCGAGTACCACCTGGAACGCCATAGGCCATTGATCCGGCCAAAAATGCGAATGATAGCTCAGCGCCGGCTGCGCGACCGTTGCAACGGCCATCGGAAAAGAGGTGCCGATCGCAGCGGCGATCTGCACGCCGCCCTTGTTCAGCAGCGTATGGGCAATATCGTTGAAGGTCTCGCCATCGCGCTTCTGCCAGGTTTTCTCGTAGGGCATCAACCGCTCGAAAAGGGCAATCACCGCCACTGTCGACAGATAGACGACGTTAAACCAGAGCAGATGCATATTCGACTCGAAGGCGAAATATGCACCGGTCAATCCGGCGCAGAAGATGGCGGGCCACAGCAGGGAGGAAACAGCAGCGTAAAGACGCGAACTGCTTTGAAATGTCATTCCATCATCCTCAGATTCTAGTCGGCGGAAAATTTGCGCCTGAGTATGCGTGATATGTAGCGCGATGATTGTGGAGTCGAAAGCGAAATTTTTCCGTTCGCCGGGGATAGACAGCTCCATGGGAGATCAAGACATGCGGATAGAGCAGGCGGCGGACGAGCATCTGGAGGCGTGGGTGCGATTGCGCACCGAGCTTTGGCCCGATAGTTCGTTCGAACGTCATCGTGCGGAACTGGCGCAATTTCGCGCTAATGAAAATGCCGTTGCGTTTCTTGCGATCGATCGTGCCGGTCATGTCGTCGGTTTTGCTGAAGCGACATTGCGGCACGATTACGTCAATGGCTGCGAGACCTCGCCAGTCCTGTTCCTGGAAGGCATCTATGTGCGGCCGGAACATCGACGGGAGGGGGTGGCGCAGGCGCTTTGCCAGGCGGTCGCCGCCTGGGGACGTTCGGCCGATTGCACGGAATTCGCGTCGGATGCCCTGATCGACAATCTTGCGAGCCACGCCTTCCATACGGCGCTCGGCTTCGTCGAAACCAGGCGCGTCATCTATTTTCGTAAGCTCCTATAGATCGGGGCCACAGGAACTGAGCCTAGGCGAATGTCAGCTTCGTCTTCTGCTGGCCGGCTTCGTCAAAATTCTCCGGGGCCAGCCAGCGTTCGTAGCCAGCCTTCAGACGCGGCCAATCGGCATCGATCATGGCAAACCAGGCGGTATCGCGGTTCTTCCCCTTGGCGACCATGTGCTGGCGGAAAATGCCTTCGTAAACGAAGCCGAAACGTTCGGCTGCCTGCTTCGACGGTTCGTTGAGGTTGTTGCACTTCCATTCGAAGCGGCGATAGCCGAGCGTGTCAAATACATAGGATGCGAAAAGATAGAGCGTTTCCGTCGTCACGCGGCTGCGGGCGATGGCGGGTCCCCAAAGGATGTTGCCGATCTCGATGACGCCATGCGTGTTGTCGATGCGCATCAGCGCCTGTCGGCCCTCGGCGTGTCCCGTCCGTTTGTCGATCGTCGCGAAGAAGAGCGGATCGGCGCTGGATGCGGCTTTCTCGAGCCAGGGCGAGAAAGCAGCTTGGTCGGCCGGCGCATCCTCGAAGAGATAGCGAAAGCGATCTTCCGCGCCGGGAGCTCGTGCCGAGGCAAAGAGGTCGTCGCCATGACGGGCCGCATCGAGCGGCTCGATCCGAGTGTAGCGGCCTTCAAGGGTGATACGCTCGGGGCGGGCTACGCCCTTCCAGTTCGTCAGATCCATGTCAAAATCCTTTGGTCATCAAATGCAGCTTAGAGCAATTCCAGCAAAAGCGCGAAGCGGTTTTGTGCTCGGAATTGCGTAAAAACAATGCTCTAGCGAAGTCGGCCCGATTGTATCAGCTCCGCCACGGATGGTGGCAGTTCTATCTCGTAGGGCAAGCCGGGCGCCGGCTGCGGCGATACCAGACGGCTTTCGATCGGCAGGACGCCGGCCCAGACCGGATGATTTGCCTCGTCGATATCGCCAGGCGGGCCGTTGCGGACCTTGGCCGAAGCCTCCTCGATTTTCATCCACATCACGGAGGTTGCCTTGACCTCCTGTTTGGTCATCGGCCGCAAGCTGTCCCAACGACCGGGAAACAGGTCTTCGACGAAACGGCGCAGCGCATCCGTCTTCTCCTCGACATCATCGATCAAGCGAGCCGTGCCGAAGACCATGGCAGAGCGATAGTTGACGGAGTGATTGAAGGCGGAACGGGCCATCACATAGCCGTCCATGATGCTGCACGTCAGGCAGACAGGCATATCTTCGGCGGCGCGCAGGAAGCGGCTCGCCGACGAGCCGTGCCAATAGACATGATCGCCTTCGCGCCAGTGCAGGGTCGGCGTTACATAGGGCGCGCCATTGATAACATAGCCGACGTGACAGAGCGGGGCCGCATCCAGAATGGCGTGAACATCGGCATGGGCGTGGCTGCCGCGCTTCGGGCTGCGCCGGACGCGAGTGCGCTCGGTCGTTGGGTAGTCGTTGGTGTCGGGCGGATAGAGATCGGCCATGTCATCCTCGTCGATTGAGCGTTGATCTCTGTCAGCAAAGAGGTAGGCTATAAACGACCAGTTTTTTGATTTTTAGCAGACCAGTTGAGGTTTCATGGTAGCGGTGGCGCAATGGCCGGCACTCGACCGGAGTTCGGGTGACCTGGAGGGACAGGTCTATCGCTTGATGCGCTATCGTATCCTGCATGGTCAGATGCCGGCAGGGCAGCGTGTTCCTTCAACCCGGACGATGGCCGTCTCGCTCGGCGTGGCGCGCTCGACCGTCGTCAACGCCTATGATCGCCTGAAGGCTGAGGGCTATCTGCAGTCCGCGACTGGTGCGGCAACGCGCGTCGCAGCCTTTCCGTCGGCCCCCTTGTCCGGGCAGGCTGCTGCACCACTGCCGAACCAGCCCCGCATTACGGAGTTCAAGACCGGGGGATTGTTCGAGCCTGGCGTACCTGACGTTTCGGCTTTTCCCCATGCCGCCTGGGCGCGCTGTCTCGGCGCTCGGGGCCGTTCTTTGCGAGTGCATGATCTCGGCTACAGCGATCATGGCGGTGTGCGCGAGCTACGCGAAGCCATCCTTGAACATATCGCGGCGACGCGCGGCGTGATTGCCCGTCCCGAACAGGTTGTCATCGTCCCGTCGACGGGCGCTGCGATCGGGCTTCTCGCGAGCGTGCTGATCTCTCCCGGGGATCCGGCCAGCGAGGTCGTCTGGATGGAGGAGCCCGGTTATGCCAGCGCGCAGGCGATCCTGCGGATGGCGGGAGCCAATCTCGTGCCGGTGCCTTGCGATGTGGAGGGTCTCGACATCGCGCAAGGTGCCGGGCCATCGCCGCGTCTGATCTACGTTACCCCTTCGCACCAATATCCGACCGGCGTCACCATGAGCCTGCCGCGCCGTCTCGCCCTGCTCGAATTCGCCCGCGCCAACGGTGCTATCGTGCTGGAGGACGATTACGATAGCGAGTTCCAGTATGCCTCGCGCCCGATCGCCGCCTTGCAGGGCATCGATCGCGGCGAAGTCGTCGCCTATGTCGGCACCTTTTCGAAAACGCTCGCGCCGGGGCTGCGTGTCGCCTATGCCGTCGTGCCTTCCAGGCTTCTGGCGGCAACCGAGGCGGTGCAGCGGCTCAGAGGCACCATCGTGCCTGTTCATATCCAGGCGGCCCTTGCCGATTTCATGCGCGAGGGACGGTTTCGTGCGCATCTGAGGCACATGAATGCCATTTATGCCGAGCGCATGGCGGCGACCGTCGAGGCACTCAATCGTCATTGCGGCACCTGGCTGGAGATTGGAGCGGGTGGCGGCGGACTGCAGCTCGCGAGCTGGTTCCGCAATACCAAGACCGATGATGTCGCTGTCGTACGGACCATCAATTCCAACGGTTTCGCGGTGCGACCGATATCGGCGCTGTATCTCGGCGATGCGCGACCCGGACTACTGCTCGGCATCGCCCGCATGGAGGCGGAGGCCGCCGATGCGGCAGCAGCCAAAATTGCCAAGCTGCTTGCGATTGTGACTGTCAGCGCCTGAGAAACATCGCTCTGTATTCACGTGGGGTCATGTCCTTCAGCGCCTTGAACTGCCTGTTGAAATTGGCGAGCGAGCTGTAGCCGACGGCATCGCTGATGTGGTGGATGGCCTGATCGGTGGAGGAGAGGCGGGCGCAGGCGTCGCCGATGCGCATGCGCATGAGATAGTCCGATATCGTCCCGCCGGTATGGCGGCGAAACATGCGGTGCAGGCCGGAGACGCTGAGTGCCGCGATATCGGAAAGCTCGTCGAGGTTGATCGCACGCGCATAGTGAAGGTGCATATGGGTCAGGACGCGGTCGATACGCTCGCGGCTTTCCTTGAGATCCGGAGCCTGGGCCGGCGCGCTTGCAAGCGGTGTCGCCTGCCGATCTTCCGCGACCCTCACCAGAATGCCGAGCAAAGCCAGAAGGCGTTCCACGGGCGGCTTTTCGAAAATGGTTTCGAAGGCGGAGCGGACGGCTGCGGCGGTCGCCTCCGAAAAGCGCAGGCCGTTGTCTCCACGCTGCAGCATTGCCTCGATCGAGCGGAATTCGACGGCGCCGCCCGTCATCTGCAAAAGCCATTCGCGATTGAACCAGAGCACCAGCGCGACATGCGGCTTTTCCTCCTCGATCTTGGCGCGCGAAACCCAGCTGTGCGGCAGGTTGGGTCCGACAAGAACGAGATCGCCGTCGGCATAGTCGCCGCTGTGATCGCCGATGAAGCGCTGCCCGATGGAGTTCAACGTCAGCGTCAGCTCGAATTCCGGATGGTGGTGCCACTGGAAGGGGATGCAGTCGTCGAGCCTACGGTTCAGCATGCTCCAGGATGCTTCCGGCGAACGGGGCAGGACTTCGAGATAGGGCCTCATGGGGCGTCCATGGTATTATTGAGGCCAGAATAGTATCAGAATTCGCCAGAGCCGGGCAACATCAAAACTCCGGTTCAAGCTACAACTTCTTCCGTCACCCGAGAACAAAGGGGCCAGCGAGATGGAGGAAACCGATGCAGCCTGCCTTGAAACGAGACGCTCACCCGACCGCATCTTCGGTCACGACGCAACTGAAGGACATCCAGAAGGCGTTGCCGCTCAGAGTGCTGTCAAAGGACGACTGGCAGCATTGGATCACGAGGGGCTATGTGATCGTGCGCCAGGCGGTGCCGGCGGCGAATGTCGAGCGGCTTGCCGACGTTTTGTGGCGTTTTGACGAGAAGGACCCGAACGATCCCACCACCTGGTATGCGCCGCAGCGGCGCGAGCACAAGATGAAGGAACTCAACAACACCGGCATGCTGGAGATCTACAATCACCAGTATCTCTGGGACAACCGGATGGAAAAGCGCATCTACGATGTCTTCGTCGACATCTGGGATCGGGAGGATCTCTGGGTCACCATCGATCGTGCCAACCTCAACCCGCCGAAGAAGGTGAAGGGCAATCCGAACGGCTTCATCCACTGGGATGTCGATACCTCGATCCGTCCTCTACCGATCGGCGTCCAGGGCGTTCTGAGCCTGAAGAAGCAGGATGGCGATGTCGGCGGGTTTCAGTGCGTTCCGGAGCTTTTCGAGCATTTCTACGAATGGGAAAAGATGCAGCCGGCCGATCGCGATCCGATGCACCCCGACATGACAGGTCTTTCGGTCGTCAATATCGACATGGAACCCGGCGATCTCATGATCTTTAACTCGCTGCTGGCGCATGGCGTCCGCCCCAACCATTCCGACAGCCGCGTCCGCATGGCGCAATATGTCTCCATGCATCCGGCGGAATACGACAATGTCGCCGAGCGCGAGGAACGCATCCGCCTGTGGCGGGAGCTGGACTCGCCGAAGCGCGACGCCTTTCCCGGCGATCCCCGCGAATGGGAAAGGCACAATGCGACGACGGCCGAACTGACGCCGCTCGGCGAGAAGCTGCTAGGCCTCAAGCCCTGGTAAGCGGCTGAAGGCCGACCTCTTTAAAAACATCGAGCGGCTACAGGCCGCTCGAAACGCTTGTAAAGTCTGGCGGATTGTGCGTTGGTCAGACTTCGTTCCAGCGGCGGATGACCGGCTCGGTCAGATCGTGCTCGTAGCCGAGCACGCTGATGCTCGTGGTGTCGAGGACAAGATGCTCACCGCCTTCAGGCGGCAGGCCGACCCAGCGGGCGGCGAAGACGCGCAGGAAATGGGCGCTGGAAAAGATCAGGACGGAGCCGTTGATGGCGCGAAGTTCGCCGATGATCCGATCAGCGCGCGCACCGACATCAGCGGCTGATTCACCGTTCGGGCAGCCATCGCGAAAGACCTGCCAGCCCGGGCGTTCGGCAAGGATCGCCTTGGTGGTTATGCCCTCATAGGCGCCGTAATCCCATTCCGTCAGGTCGTCCTTGACGACGCGCCGGTCACCGAAGCCTGCCAATGCGCAGGTGTTTTGCGCGCGCTGCGACGGGCTGGACCAGACGGCTGCGAAATCGATCGCGGGCAGGCGGCCCGCGACCTTGCGGGCGGCTTCCTCGCCGGCAGCTGTCAGGGGAATATCGGTCCGGCCGGTGTGCCTGCCGGAAAGGCTCCACTCCGTCTGCCCGTGCCGTACGAGATAGACTTCGGGATAGGCGCTGCTCATGCCGTTTCTCCTTTTCGCTGGGCGTGCGGGATTCTTCGCATCTGCGAAAGCTTCTGTCGAGAGCTAAACCAGAGTGGCAGCTGACGCGGCAACCCGCTGCAAATCAGCTGCATAATTCCTTAAATCGGCATCGATTTAAGATGAAATTATGCAGCAGTTTTAAAGTGCTACAGCGTCCTTTGCGCGTCATATATGACGCGCGGCGCCGTAGAGCCTTGCAGAGGGTTGTGAATCTCAACGTTTCACGGCGCGGCGGACGCTATAGAGCAGGATGGCGAGACAACCGACCAGCAGGAGAAGGCCGCCTGCGAGCGGCGGCATGGCGAGAAACTCCACCGCGCCGGCAATGATGAGAATGAGGATGAGGCAGAGGGTTGCGAGGCTGCCATCATCGATGAACATGCCGATAAGCTCGGACAGGGCGATGCGCAAAACGGTCATTGGGCTGCCTTTGCTGCTGGGTTGCCGCGCAAGCCGCGGATGATGGCGTAGGAGGCGAGCGAGACGATCGCGAAGATGGCGATCAAGGCGAGATCTTCTCCCGGCCAGTGCGCGCCGATGCCTTCACCGGTCCAGAAGATGCCGAAGCTGGTGAGCATCAGGCCGACGACGAATTTGAGGGTGTTTTCGGGCACGGTGGCGAGCGGACGATGCACCAGAAGCCCGATCAGCATGACGAGCACGAAGGCGGCAAGGGCGCCGAGGCCGGCATAGAGCGTGAGGCCATGCGCGCCGCCGACGGCGATGACGATGAAGACCACTTCGACACCTTCGAGCAGCACCGCCTTGAAGGCGGCGAGGCCGGCGAGATAATCGGCGCGGCGATCCGTGGACTGTGCCTGCAATGCAGCCGTCTCCTTCGAGAAGGCTGCTTCCTCGTCGTGCAGGGCGATGACGCCAAGCGAGCGGAGGATGGCTTTTCGCAGCCAGCGCATGCCGAACAGGATGAGGAGAACGCCGACGACGAATTGCAGCGTCTCGATCGGTATCAGCGCCAGCAGTGGCCCGAAGATGAGAACGAGGGCGGCCAGCACGGCAAGAGCAAGCGCGGCGCCAGTGAGCGCCGGCCGCCAGCTTCGCGTGACGCCGACCGCAAGGACGATGGTGAAGGCCTCCACGACCTCGACGAAGGAGCCGAGGAAGGATGCCGTCACGGTGGAGAGAATGGGTGTGAGGCTGTTCATGAATTGATTCCCGAATGACGGTTAGGGCTTTGAATGTGAATGGTATTTTCCGGACGTTTGTTCTTCATGTCTTGGATGAGTTGTGGCTTGGCCAAACGCCGATGTGGCGTGCGCGCTGTACTTTGGCGTCGTTCATCTGCGTTTCCTCGTGCCGCGCTTGCTCCATGTCTTGTCGATGGCGCCTCGTAGCTGGCTGAGCCGGTCAAGGCTGTCGATGGCGACGTCCCTGCCCTTGGCGGCGAGTGCGACGATCAGGGATTCGATCAGCACCATCGTGCCGCCATGCATGGCGAGGTGACCGGCATTGCCGCGCGGGACGGGCAGGACTTCAGCTACCCTATCGGCAATCAGCAGGCCGAGATCATCGCTGATCAGGATGACCGGCACATCATGCTTGCCGGCCTGCTCGAGCAGCACTTCGACTTCGCGATAGAGCGGCGCATAGGCGATCATCAGCACCACGTCGCCCTTGCCGATCCAGAGCAGGCGATCCGCAAGTGCGATGCCGGAGGCCGAGAGTGCGTTGGTCGGCAGGCCGATGCGGTTGAACTGCAGGCTGGCATAGTCCGCCACTGCACCCGAAGGGCCAATGCCGAAGACATGGCGTCGCGCGGCGTTCGCGAGATTATCGACGCAACGCTCGAAGCTTGCGGCAAATTCCTCGCGTCGCAGAACCTCCAAAGCCTGCTCGTGCATGCCGATGACGTGGTGAAGCGCATCGCTGGCCTGGCTGCCGGTTTCAGCCAGCGTGCGTTGCATCCGCGTTCCGGGGGACGGTGCTCCCGTCAATTCCTCGAGCAGGGCGGCTCGCAGCGTCGACAGGCTTTCGAAGCCAAGGGCGCGCGCGGTGCGGACAACCGTCGCGTCGCTGGTGCCGGCGAGCTGCGCGATCTGGGCGGCTGAGTTCAGCAGGACAGCCTGCTTCTGATCGACGAAAAAGCGGGCGATGCGCTGCTCTGCTGGAGCGAGTGTCTCGATCACGCCGAGAACGCGATCTTCGAAAGTGCGAGGTTTCTGCGTCTTCTCTACCATCTGATATCTTTATGTAGTAAATGCTACCAATTAGATTATCTGTAGCATTTACTTCGAAAAGATGACAGAGCAAAAGAAAGAGCGCTTCGCCGTGTTGCGAAGCGCCCGCTGATTTGATCGAACGACGAGAAGGAATATCCGGCCGGGATTACGCTGCGAGCGCAGCGCGCACTGCCGGGATCACCTTCTGTCCATAGAGCTCGATACAGCGCAGCATCTTCTCGTGGCCGAGTGCGCCGGCGCTGTACTTCAGCTGGAAGCGGTTGATGCCGAGCGTCTTCACGACCGGGGCGAGTTTGGCGGCGACCGTTTCCGGCGAGCCGACATAGAGCGAGCCCTTCTCGATCTCGTTGTCGAATTCCGCGCGCGTCATCGGCGGCCAGCCACGTTCGCGGCCGATGCGGTCGCGCATTGCCTTGAAGCAAGGCCACAGCTCCTCGCGCGCCTGTTCGTCCGTTTCGGCGATGTAGCCCGGCGAATGGATGCCGATCGGCTGCACAGGCTTGCCGAGCTGTTCGAAGGCGCGGTGATAGAGGTCGACATAGGGCTGGAAGCGATAGGGGCTACCGCCGATGATCGCTAGCATCAGCGGTAGATCGTAATGGGCGGCGCGCACCACCGATTCCGGGCTGCCGCCGACGCCGATCCAGGTCTTCAGCTGGCCGCTCTCGATGGTCGGGAAGACCTTCTGATTGCGTAGCGGCGGCCGGATGCTGCCCTGCCAGTTCACCGGCTCGTTCTTGAGCAAGGCCGCGAACAGATCGAGCTTTTCCTCGAAGAGCTGCTCGTACTGCGACAGCTCGAAGCCGAACAGAGGGAAGGACTCCGTGAACGAACCGCGGCCGAGAATGACTTCGGCACGGCCGTTTGAGACAGCGTTCAGGCTGGAGAAGCGCTGAAACACGCGGATCGGGTCGTCCGAGCTCAGCACGGTTACAGCCGATCCCAGATGAATTTTCGATGTGCGACTGGCGATGGCCGCGAGGATGGTCTCGGGCGAGGAGACGGCAAAGTCCTCGCGGTGGTGTTCGCCGATGCCGAAGAAGTCTATCCCGAGCTGATCGGCGAGAACGCCTTCCTCGACGACGTTGCGCAGCACCTGCGCATGCGGCAGCGGCGTGCCCTTGTCGTCAAAGGTCACGTCGCCGAAAGTATCTAGGCCGAATTCGACATTATTTGTCGTCATGATTTTTCCTGTCATATGTCGAAATGATAATGTTGAGACAGCATGTAGTGCCGTTGCTGCTCATCAACTACCCGGAAAGTTTCGGCGGAAATCTTCGAGGAATTCGATATGCGAAGGTGGCGGCCGGCGTTGTCTTCGGCCCGGCTGCCGCCAATATTAGCCTTGGCGACATCACGTCGTTTGGGCGCAAATGGAGGAAGCAAATGGTCGTGCTGAAAAAGATCAACCTTACCAAAGCTTTTGCAGCATTCGATGAGACGTGGAGTCCGCATATTGGCGGTGACATCAATGATTTCCAGATCAAGCTTACGAAACTTGATGGCGCCTTCCATTGGCACCATCATGAAGAGGAAGATGAGCTGTTTCTGGTCGTCAAGGGTACGCTGCGCATGAAGCTGCGCGAAGAAAACGGCGGTGACATCGTCCTTGGACCCGGCGAATACATCATCGTTCCGCATGGCGTGGAGCATTGCCCGGTCGCCGAACCGACCTGCGAAGTCGTGCTGTTCGAGCGCAATACGACGCTCAATACCGGCAATTTGGAAAACGAGCGGACGATCCGCGAGCCCAAGCGTCTTTGAATGATCCCGATGGTCCGGCGGCCTCCCATCACGAGGGGCCGCCGGACATCATTCAGTCTGTCAGTTCAGCGCCAGCTTGTTCGACGGCGTGCGGCAGGCGGCAAAGACGTCGAGCGAGGGATCATACACCTTCGTCGACACATCCATCATGCCGAGAACGCTGTGGAAGATATTGTCATGGGAGTAGGTGCCCTCGGCAGCACGCTTCGAGAGACATGCCATATCGAAACCGGCAGCCTTGGCGAGATCGTCGGCCATCCACACCAGCATCGGCACATGCGTCTGCTGCGACGGTGCGATGATATAGGGCGTGCCGTGCAGATAGATGCCGTTTTCGCCCAGTGACTCGCCGTGGTCGGAGAAATAGAGCACCGAGCCGGATACCGAATCGGAGCGCTGCTTCAGCTTGTCGATGACCATGGAGACGATGTGATCCGTGTAGAGGATCGTATTGTCATAGGCATTGGTAATTTCCTCCTGCGAGCAGGAGCTGAAGTCGTTGGAGCGGCAATCCGGCTGGAAGCGACGGAATTCTTCCGGATAACGCTGATAGTAGGCCGGGCCGTGGCTGCCGAGCTGGTGCAGCACCAGCACGCTGTCGCCCTTCACCTTGTCGAGCCAGCCGTCGACCTTGTCGACGAGGATCTCGTCTTTGCACTCGCCATCCTTGCAGAAGCGCGGATCGGCAGAGGGCGGCAGATAGGTATAGGAGACGCGATTGGTCACGTCGTAGCTGCCGGTGTCGTTATCCAGCCAGGTGATATCGACCTTGGCATGGGTCAGCACATCGAGCAGGTTCTCCGTCTCAAGTCCCTTGCGATGCGAGTACTGTGCTCGCGTGTACACCGAGAACAGGCAGGGTATGGAGGTGGCCGTTGCCGTTCCGCAGCTGCTTGTATTCGGGAAATAGACGACGTTGCGCTTTGCCAATTCCGGATTGGTCATCTTGGCGTAGCCGCCGAGCGAAAAGTTCTGTGCGCGGGCCGTCTCTCCGGCGACGATGATCGTCACGCGCGGCTTGCCCTTGTCGACGACACCGACCCGGTGGGCATCCGTGCCGAGCGGCTGCGCGACGACATTTGCGTTCCTCTGCGTATCGATGACGTAACGCACCGCGCTGGTGATCGGGATCACCGGATTAAGCGTATCCATCAGGTCGCGATGCGCACGGCCAACACCGGCGTAAGTCTTATAGAAGGTCGTCCCGGCGATGACGAAGATCGTCGAGCAGGCGAGGATGACTGCGGTATTGTAGGCGAGCTTCTTGAGGATGGGGCGGTGGACGATCCGGACCCACGCGACGACAAGCGACGGCAAGACGCCCGTCAGCAAAACATAGGTGATGAAGCGCGTCGTGATCAGGTGGCCGCTTTCCGCGCCCGTCGAAACGGCCGCATTGCGGATCATTTCCTTGTCGATGATGACGCCGAACTGGTCATTGAACCAGGAAGATACCGATGCCACCAGAATGAAGAAGATCAGGACCGGCTTCGTGACGTACTTAGCGGAGAAGAGCGTGAAGAGCGCCATGATCGCCGCAGAGATGCCAATGACGAAGGCGGCGAAGGCTGCGGGCTCGGCGATGAAATAGCCGTAAGCCTTGGTCCAGAACATCCGATTTGTCACAAGAAGTACATAAAGCGTGGCTATAAGACATAGTGTGATACTGCCGATTGCTGGCCTGAACTTCTGTTGGCCAGATAATGCTTTTTCGTTAGTCAATGGTCGTCTCCGAGGCATGGGCTATCGGCTGGGCGCCGGGAAACCCATCGCTGCAGGGTGTGCTTTGGCTGTTAAAGCCGGCCACCATGGTCACCAATCCTGACATTTACCTGAATGACAAGTTCTTGTGCAGGGCTATTTCGAGCCTGAATTTCGGTTGTCATTCCTTTTTACCGGCTTCATATCCAAGGTTCAGGTCGCCGTCAGAAATAGGCATCATAGCTGCTTGATTGCAACTGGGGATGCAATCGTGCGGCTTCTACTGGTCGAAGACAATATACTCATAGGCAATGCCGTGCACGATCATCTGCGCGCGGACGGGTGGTCCGTCGACTGGTCAATGGAGTTGGAATCCGCCAAGGTCGCCATCGCCGCCGAAGCTCACGACGTGATGCTCCTTGATCTTCGATTGCCCGATGGTAGCGGCCTCGACCTGCTCAAGCTCATGGTAGCGCGCGGGGAAACGACCCCGGTCATCGTCATGTCGGCCTATGATCAGCTGTCGGACCAGATGATGGCTATGAATATTGGCGCCGTCGACTATCTCGTGAAGCCCTTTGCGTTGAGCGAGATGGCAGTTCGTGTGCGCAAGGCGGCGAGGCGCAGCCGCCTGATCCGTATGCGCAATGCCGGCTGAGCCGATTGCTTTCAGGACCGGGCTGACGTTCCCGACCGCAGGAGATCGATGACCGCAATGGCTGCGGCAAAGACCACCAAGGACAAGAGCCAGCCGAGGACCGCGTCGGATAGATAGTGGGCTCCTGTCATCACGCGCATCATCGGCATCATGATCGAGACGACAGCAAGGGGAATGCCGAGCGGAAAACGCAGGCGCGGCGGTAGCAGCAGGACAAGGCAAAGCAACCAGCCACCGGACGACGCCTCGCCGGAGACGAAGGAACAGTTTCCAAGACACCGGCCGGCAAACGAACCCGCCTGGACGAAATCCAGCGAGCCGCCGAAGAGATCCGTGCTGCGCGGCCTCGGCCTGCCGCTGTAGCTCTTGAGCAGCGTGTTGACGATAAGACCGCAGCCGATGGCGAGCGATATCAGTGCAGCGATGTACCGATCCGTTTTCAGCGTCCGCCAGCCTGTGCCGTATTTGCGCCAGGACGAAATCAAGATGGCAATCAGAACGACGATGGCGATGTAGGGTAGGGCGAGCGTCACATCTCGCACGATCTCGAAGATAGGGTTCTTGGCCAGGTCGAAGACGCCGCAGACTTCATTCGGAATTGCAGTCGACGCACAGGGCGTAGCGGTGAAGACACTCTTGGCAACGACGAGATCGATGCTGGGAAAATGATAGAAGACAAACAACAGCGCCCACCAGAGCGCGAAGAGCGCGAGAAACACAAAAGAGGATCTGCTGACAGGCGCGTTCCGTTTTGTGTAAGCAATGGAGTTGTCGTACATCAGAGACGCCGGCCACTGTCTGAACAGGTTCAAAATGAGTGCTCGCCCGCGTTGTGAGAATGTCAAACGACCACTATCGGGCGTCTATTATGACAGAAGCCTGACAACAGCCTGAAAGTCAAATGGTCGCGAAAATCGGCCGGAGCTCCACAGGCTCGCCGGATTGATTCCGGCGAGATGATCGGGCCTTTATTTTACCTTGTGCAGCGAGCTATTCGCCCGTCTTGAAATAGGCTTCCAGCCGGTAGCCATCGGGGTCGATAACGAAGGCGGCGTAGTAGAACTGGCTGTAGTCGGGCCGGATGCCCGGCTTGCCATTGTCTTCACCGCCATTGGCGATCCCGGCGGCATAGAAGGCGTCGACCGCTTCCTGGCTTGGCGCCACGAAGCAGAAATGCAGGCCGGAGCCACGATCAGCTGGTACGGGGCGCTCCACCTCGCTGACCCAGAACTGCGCGCGCTCCGCACCATATCCGACAGTGCCGTCGAAATTGGTCACGCGTTCGTAGCCAAGAGGAGAAAGGGCTGCGTCATAAAATTTTTGCGCACGCGCCAAGTCTTTGACGCCGATCGAAATATGGTCGAACATGAAAACAAGCTCCCGCCGTGTTGTCTGCGAAAGGTTCCTCAAAGCCGCGCTTCTGGGGAAGCGCCAACCTTCGAAAGTCCGCAGGTCGAATTCGCCTCACCATCTTGCAACGGTTATGGGAAGTCAACAAAACGAAGCGATAGGCTGTCGGCTCGCTCGATCCAGGTGTTTCGTCTATAAGGCGGTCGGAGGAATGCCGTTGCCGATGAGATGAACGGGCCGGGAGTGGAATTTGCCGATATTCGGCCGTGATCCGAATTTTTTCGAAACGACTGTCGATTTCCAGAGGGCTGCTTCGTCGTCAATATGAGCGGGCTTGTTGAGCGGCAATGGTGCCGCACCTCGCTTCCGGAGGACACTTCCCATGCGTTTCATGTCTATCGTCACCTCTCGCGACCACATGCATCCGACGCCGGAGCTTTTAGAAGCCATGCACAAGCTCGCCGACCGGGAAATCAAGGCTGGCCGCATGATCGATACGGCGGGGCTGATGCCGCTTGCGACCGGCGCCCGCGTCACGATCAAGGATCGTAAGCTCAGCGTTATCGACGGTCCCTTCGTCGAGGCCAAGGAGGTCGTCGGCGGTTATGCCATCTTCGAGCTGCAGAGCAAGGAGGAGGCCGTCGCACTGGCGGTCGAATTCATGCAGCTGCACAAGGATTTCATGCCCAGCTGGGAAGGCACATGTGAAGTACGCGCCTATTTTGACCCGAGTGCTGAGGATGTATGCGATCCGCTCGCCGAAGCAAGGGCATGATGCCCTCTGTTCGTAACCGGGGCGGGCGGCCTTGACGGCCGCCGGCACTCATCGAGCGATACTGGCCGTCTGGCGGATCGAACAACCGCGGCTCATCACCAGCTTGGCGCGATTGTTGCGCGACGTGCCGCTGGCGGAGGATCTCACTCAAGAAGCACTGATCGTGGCTTTGGAGCGATGGCCGCAGACCAGCATCCCCGAGCGGCCGGGAGCTTGGCTAATGACCACGGCCAGGCGTCGGGCGCTGGACCATTTGCGTCGTCGGCGAATGCTCGATCAGAAGCACGAGATGATCGTTCGAGAGATGGAGGAGGAAGAGCAGATCATGCCCGATCTTGATACCCCTCTCGATGACGATATCGGCGATGAAATGCTGCGCTTGATCTTCACGGCATGTCACCCACTGATCTCGCGCGAGGCACGGGTGGCGCTGGCTTTGCGGATGATCTGCGGCCTGACGACCGAGGAAATCGCCAGAGCGTTTCTCGTATCGGAAGCGACGATCGCGCAGCGGATCGTCCGCGCCAAGAAAACATTGTCGGAATCGGGGCTTTCCTATGAGACGCCGCACGGTGAGGAGCTGTCGCAGCGCCTGGCCTCGGTGCTGGAGGTCGTCTACCTGATCTTCAACGAGGGCTATACGGCTGCACGCGGCGAGGATTGGCTGCGGCTGCAACTATGCAACGAGGCGCTACGGCTGGGGCGAATATTGACGTCCGTGGCGCCGCAGGAGCCGGAAGCACATGCGCTGCTGGCTTTGATGGAGCTGAATGCGTCCCGCGCGGCGGCAAGGGCCGATACTGACGGCAATCCGATTCTACTGCTCGATCAAAACCGCGACCGCTGGGATCGACTGCAGATCCAGCGGGGTCTGCAGGCCTTGCGACGGGTGCAGGAGCTTGGAGGTGTTGGCGGGGCCTACGCCTTGCAAGCCGCGATCGTCGCCTGTCACGCAAGAGCGGGAACGGCCGATGAAACCGATTGGACGCGGATTGCCGATCTTTATGCAGAACTTGCCGGGCTTGTTCCATCCCCGATCGTCGAACTCAATCGCGCCGTCGCCGTCGGCATGGCCGAAGGTCCTGAGGCGGCATTGGAGATCATTGAAAGCCTCCGCGATGAGCCTGCATTGAAGGACTATCATCTTCTGCCGAGCGTTCGCGGCGATCTTCTTTTCAAGCTCTGTCGATACGACGAAGCGCGGCGAGCCTTTGAGACGGCAGCCGCGCTTGCTGAAAATCAGAGGGAGCGTGATTTCCTGATGCGCCGTGCCGTCGAAGCTGCAGGCGCCGGAAAGGATTGACCCGCCCGCGAGGCGGGTCATCTTGCTTTGAGCTATTCTGCAGCCTGATAATTCGCGGCCCTTGCAGCGGATGAACGCGGACCGACCGCGGCCAGCAGGGTGATGGCAGCGGCAAGGATCGTCACGAAGCCGATGCCGGCGATGTAAGGGTTCCAGCCGAAGTTTGGAGCTGCACTGAAGACGGCTGATGCCGCCGCCAGGATGATGCCGCCGCCGATCTGGAAGGAAGCAAACAGCATGCCCGAAGCCAGGCCTGATTCATCGTCACCAACGTCGGAGAGGGCCGCGACCTGGATTGAGGGATAGGTCATGGCATAGCCGACGCCGAGCAGGAGCTGTGAGATGGCGACAAGCACTATCGTATCGATATGCCCGGCCGACAGTACCCAGAAGAGATAGCTGATGGCCTGCAATCCCACGCCGAAGGTCATGAGAAGGGTCGTGCCGCGGTTTTGGCCGATCGTCGCAAAGCGCGGTGCCAGGAACATGACACAGGTGCCGCCAATGGCGAAGGCAAAGCCGGTGGCAAAGGCCGACCAGCCGACGACGGTCTGGTAATAGAGCGTCGCAATGAACTGGAAGCCGACATAGGCTCCCTGGTACAGCGCAGCGACGGCATTGGCATGGCTGAGCTTGGTGCGACGGAACATGGCAAGCGGCACCATCGGATCGTGATGACGCGATTCCACGACCAGGAACAGCACGATCAGGATCAACGCGGCAAGGAGCGAGCCCCAGGTCGCGAAGGCCTGCCAGCCATCGGCGGCGGCATTGGTGACGCCAAAGACGAAGAGCAGCAGGCCAGGCGTGATCGTCAAGGCACCCGCCCAGTCGAAGCGGGCGTGCGGGCCGTTTCGTTTGTGGTCGGCCGGCAGGACGAGCGGGGCGACGATCAGCGCCAGGATGGCGACGGGTGCGCCCATGACGAGCGTCGCGCGCCAGCTGATGAGGGTCGCCGCTCCACCCAGCACCATGCCGAGCACGAAGCCGGCGGCACCGGTGGAGGAGAAGACGCCGAGCGCCTTGGCGCGAGCATTGCCTTCGCCGAACACGGAGAGAAGGAGAGCGAGGGCGGCCGGAGCTGTGAAGGCGGCAGCGATGCCCTTGATCAGGCGTGCGGCGATCAGGGTCGGGGCGCTATCGACGAAACCACCAGCAATGCTGGCCGCGGCAAATACGGCGAGCGACCATAGGAAGACGCGGCGGTGGCCGAAGAGATCGGCGACGCGGCCGCCGAGCAGCAGGAAGCCGCCATAGCCGAGCACATAGGCACTGACGGCCCATTGCAGCGAGGTCGCCTGCATGCCGAGTTCTTTCTGGATTGCGGGCAGGGCCACCCCAATGGTGGAGACGTCCATGGCGTCGAGGAAATTGGCGGCGCATAGCAGCAGCAACGCCAATCCCGCCCCGCTTCGAGTTTGGGAAGAAGTCATCGGGATCGTTCCTTTCTAGGCTGCCACCTCTTGGGAGGTTGAAAGCGGCAGGGAACGAGAAAATGTACATCTTCAAACCCTATTGCAAATTGATAGTAACCATGTCAGGTATTACTGGTGATGATGAATGATGCGACACTTCGAAAAATCGATCTCAATCTGCTGCTCGCCTTCTCCGTGCTGATGCAGGAGCGGAATGTGAGCCGTGCGGCCGAGCGGTTGCTGCTCGGTCAGCCGGGCCTTTCTGCAGCGCTCCGCCGGCTGCGCGAGACGCTGGGCGACGAATTGTTCGTGCGCGTCGGGCGCGGTTTGCAGCCGACACCACGGGCGCTTTCGATCGCGCCGGCAATCGAGGATGCGCTGTCCGGCATCGAGCGCGCCATTCGCCCGCCGGCAGCTTTCGACCCGGCAAACTGGCACGGCGAGTTCCGCGTCGGGCTCTGCGATAATCTCGAATCGTCCTTCTTCGGACCGCTGGTGGCGCGGTTGCGTCAGCTCGCACCGCACGCGCGGCTGACCAGCGTGGCGTTCGACCGGCGTGACGCCGTGCGGCTGCTGGACGAGGGCGCCTTCGACTTCAGCATCTCGGTGCATGACGAGCCAGCTTCCTGGCATGTTCGGGCTCCCCTGTTCGACCAGGCTTCGCTCTGCATCTACGATGGTCGGCATCTGAAATGTGCCACACCGCTGAGCCTGAAGCACTTCGCGACCGCGCCGCATGTCACCGTTTCGCTGGAAGGCGCCACATCGACGGGCGTCGATGTCACTCTTGCACGCCTCGGCCATCGTCGTCAGGTCGTGGCGACGGTTCCCCGTTTTTCCGCGCTGCCGACGACGCTGCGGGCCATTCCGGCCATTGCGACGGTTCCCGAAGCCATTGCCCGCTGCATGGCGCAATTGCACGATCTGACGATTTCGGAGCCGCCGTTCGAACTGCCCGCTGATCCCGTGACCATGCTTTATCGGCGTGTCGATCAAGCCGACAGCCGCTCGGTGTGGTTCCGCCGCCTTTTCGTTGATGTCGTGAAGGAAGCGCTTGAGGCGAGTGGGTGCCGCATGGGTGTTTCCACGGATGCCTGCTGTTATGAGCCGCTACCTCTGGCCGAAGCCGTCTGATCCCCAAGGAAAGCAATCGCCATGATCCGGCAAACCCAGCGTCTGGTCCTGCGCATGCCGGAGGAGCGGGATCTGGATTTCGTGGCCGCACTCTTTGCCCGGCCAGAACTTGTTGCTCACCGGCCCGATCCGACGCCGGATTCTCCGACGGAAAGTGCGCGAAGGCTGGCCCGTGATCGCGCGCACTGGCGCTTGAATGGATTCGGGCGTTGGGCGATCGAAACGGATGACCGGCTGATCGGCTTTGGCGGCGTTACCGTTTCGACGGAATTCGACGGGCTCAATCTCTCCTACCACCTGCACCCCGATTATTGGGGAAGCGGCTATGCGACTGAACTGGTGCGGGAGGCTTTGGCCTTCGCCTGTCACGACCTGCAAGCAAAGCGCGTCGTCGGCCTTGTGCGTCCTGTCAATGTCGCCTCCCGGCGCGTGCTGGAAAAATGCGGCTTCGGTTTCGAGCGCGAAATCATGCTGCATGGCGCGCCGACGCATCTTCTTTCGTACCGGATCACTGCGGCTGATGCGGACGAACCGGTTTAGCCGTCGGGGTAGGGCATGCCGTCCTTGTGTACGAAACGCCCATCCGTGCTGGAGCTCATCATGTCAACGTCCGAACAGGTGATGAGGTCCGTCGGCGAACGCGAGCCGGCCTCGAGATAGATGGCTGTGGTACTCGACTTGTTGATCATGTGATGGCCGTTGTCGGAACCCTTCGGGAAGGCGGCGCAATCGCCCGCGCGTAATATGGTTTCGCCATCGTCCTCGACCAGCGTCAGCTCACCTTCCAGCACGTAGACGAATTCATCCTCCTCCGAATGCCAGTGTCGTTGGCTCGACCAGTTGCCCGGCGGCAGCCGCATGAGATTGACGCCGAAATCCTTGAGGCCGCCGGCATTGCCCAGCCGCTGCCGGATGCGCTCTGTGCAAGGGTCGTTGAATGGAGCGGGATAACGCGTGCCTTTGATTTCCGGCACGGCTGCAACATCGATCTTCGGCATGATGATCCTGCCTCGATTTGCCATGGGTGGATATGCTGTCTGCGTAGCTCGAATTCTACCAAGATTTATCTCGGTCAGTCCAGCATCCTATCTGGCATTATATTCTCGCGATATCCTCGCGAAGTGCCTGGCAAACCACCTCTATTTGCTGCCTTTTGTCATGTATCTGTCATCGTTCATACACATGTGCGTCGTTTAGGCAACACAGTATATGTACATGCTGTCACATACGTTCGGCCCCTCATTTCGATCCTTGTAAAAGCGAGATCTCAGTCACAACTTCCTGCTCGGAAGCGAAGCGTCGTGCTTCGGACTAGCCACTGAAACTTGACCTCGAACGGCCCCCAGGTTCGTCTGTCGCGCAAGTTCATTTGAAGAATGGAGTTACCATGAACATCAAGAGCTTGCTTATCGGCTCGGCTGCGGCCCTCTGTGTCGTATCCGGCGCTCACGCGGCTGACGCCATCGTTGCCGCCGAACCGGAGCCGCTGGAATATGTGCGCATCTGCGACGCGTTCGGCGCTGGCTATTTCTTCATACCCGGCACGGAGACCTGCTTGCGGGTCGGCGGCAAGGTTCGCACCGAAGGCCAGTGGAAAGATCCTTACAATCGCGACAGCAACTTCGGCACCAAGTGGCATACCCGCGCCGAACTCAATCTCAATACCGCGACCGACACCGAATATGGTCCGCTGAAGACCGAAACCATCGTTCGTTGGGACTGGAACGACGGCGGTTCGACCTCCACGAACCTGCTGTGGGCCTACATCACTCTCGGCGGTTTCACTGTCGGCAAGACGGACTCGCAATATAACCAGTTCGTCGGCTATGCCGGCGACGTGATCCAGGACGACGTCATCTATGACGGTCCGTATGAATTGAACCAGCTGACCTATAATTATGACAGCGGCACCGGCTTCACGGGCGTCATCTCGCTCGAAGACAGCAACTCCGGCACCACCACCAGCGCCTACGGAGGCAGCTGGCAGCTTTCGAAGGCCGACCACTACGCTCCGAACGTTGTCGCGGGCCTCGGCTACAAGGCCGGCATGTTCGGTTTCAAGGTCGTCGGCGGCTATGACTCGATCGTCGAGGAAGGCGCCATCAAGGCTCGTGTCGACGCCGACTTCGGCTTTCTCACGGCCTTCTTGATGGGCGGCTGGAACACCGATGGTGACAAGCTCAACCAGTATGCCGGCTCGAACCAGAACGTGTCTGCCTGCACGACCTCCGATGGCGTCGTTCACGGTGCGAAGTGCGGCTGGGGCGACTGGGCCGTCTGGGGCGGCGTCGGCGTTCCGATCAACGACAAGCTGAAGTGGAATGTTCAGCTTGCCTATACCGACTCGAAGATTTTCGAAGCCACGACCAACGTCAAGTTCAACCCGGTCAAGAACCTGCTGGTCGAGCCGGAATTCACCTACGTTCACTATGATCTGCCAGGCGACGATACCTTCTCGGGTATCCTGCGCTTCGAGCGGACCTTCTAAGACTTTCGGCTCAGGCTGACCTTCACAGAAATGAGGCCCGGTCTTCATATCGGGCCTTATCTATCTTGACGGACGATTTTTAAATCTCCGTTCGGCCCGCATCCTGCCGACAGGCACCATGCGGTGCATCGTGACCTCCAGCGCATTCGTCCCCAAACGGGCGCCGGGTCACGCTTGGCAGTGGTCAAACAGCCGATAAAGGGAAGTCGGCTCATTGTCATAAATCCAATGCTAATCAACGACTATCTCATTTTCGATAGCGCCCTTCAGCGCGACCAAAGGAAGCCCCATGAAGACGATCATCATACTTGCCGCAATTGGAATGTTCTCCACGAATGCGATGGCCATGTCGGCCTATAATTCCAAGTCGATGACCTGCGCCGCCGTGCATGAAAAGGTGGCTCAGGAGGGATCGATCGTGCTGAGATACCCCTCACACCATCCGGGCCTGATGATGTACAACCGGACGGTGTCCAATTCGATGGCTTGCCTCGGACAGGGTTCGATGGCCAGCGCCAGTGTGCCGACGAGCGACGATCCCAGCTGCAAGATCAAGACCTGCAGCTTTTCTACGGGCAAGGGCCCGAACAAGAACCACTGAGCTGGAAGCAGGCTGATTATCATTACAAATCAGCCGCCAGGCCTCTTCGGATCGCAATATCGTTACGGAAGGAAAGCTCCTGCCGTAACGATATTCTTGTCAAGTTTTCAGGCCGAAACTGGCGGGCAAGGAGCATTTCATCGCGCATCCGGCAGGATGAAAGCGAGAACGCGTATGTTATTATCGCACCCATGAATGGCTGATATGATCAGCGTTGCGGCCCGCGCGCTCTGTAAGCTGACAGCAGATCGCTCCGCCGAAAAGATATCGGCGTTCCTGCCAGGCATATGCGACAGCATCTTGAGTCTCGCGGGAGTTACTTCTTCGCGAAAATCACTCAGACAAACATGATGTTGCCCTTGGCCGTCTGGCATAGCTGGACCAGCTCGTTCGTTGGTCGAGCAGATAAACCTCTAAATATCCATGGCCCTGAACTCGTTGCAGTGGCAGCAGCGATCTGCATTAGCTCAGCATGTGGGCGTGAATAAAAATGGTGCACAGGAGAGGATGAAACTGAGCATCGCTATGTCGTCACTATGCCTACTCATTTCTGAGATCAGCTTCGGATGTTGAAGCCCGCCTTGTAGCCCACACCGGCCCTACGCGGATTTTCGATAACCCGATTTCTTGGCGCCCGGTAGACAATTCATGGTTGCGCTAATGATCCAAATGGATATTCTTAAAAGAAAAGGTAATAGGTACGAGGCGATGGCCAAAACACTAGGTCACAGGGGTTCAAAGCGTGCTTCTCAATCCAAACTGCCGCCTCGAATAAAACTGTTCCGCCCGATTAGCTGGTACGACGGGATAACAGCTAGATCTGTCGGCGCGTACGTTTCCCATATGTTAATGGAACTCGGCCGCCTCGGTCTAGATATCGATGACATTGAGAGCTGCTCCAGACCGCCAAACAGGGAGACCGTTCTTTCCGACCTGATCGAGTGGCTGAGCGACCACCCGGGCAAGGCCTTTGCGCAACTCGCCAATTGGCAAACCTTAGATCTTGCGCAAATTCGATCGCGTCTTGAACAGGATCGATCTACCAAGCCGCGCATCGAGCTGTCAGCGCATATTACCAAGATGAACAATTTGTCTGTGCGGTGGCATCCAGGTGGCTGGAGAGACACGGAATTTGATTGGCATCGAACCAATCATAGCTACTTCAATCTGATTACCCATAGAAAATGGCACCAGCCGCCAGATTTTCATTGGTTCACCGGTGATGAAGAGCCGACGTTCTACAGCCGCCCTTCCAATGAGCTCATGTACATCCGAGGAGTGGGGAATCTTCGGCCGGAGCCATGCGACAGTTATGGCCCCTATGCGATTTACAATGCCGATGTTGTCGACTCCATCCTGATTTGTGCTGTGCGCGCAGCCTATGAGGGTCTACTCGAACAGCTTGCACGCAACTTCGAAGTCACTGCAGTCAACGCCTTTGATTTTAAAGTCCAAGATGAGGTGGATGACGCTGATTCCTCTCCGTACCGGCGTGAACTTCATCGTGTCGTGGCCTGGAGCATCCAGGATGCTGCCGAACTCAATGCTCGCCGTGAGCGGGATGCAGCGGTCGCGCAGGATAGGCGCGACCGGGCTGAGTTTGCCGGTATGGCTGAGATCTACGGCTTTTCGCTCGAGATGTTCGTCGCGGCACTTTTACACGCCTCTTCGAAGAAGCCGTCTGGGCCGGTCCCCTCCAGAGAGCACATAAATCGGAATACCGCCAAAAACCTGCGCAATGCTGGCTTTTCCATAGACGCTGGAGGTGTGCGTCGCGTTCGCCAACTCATCGATCGTTACAACCCTAAAGCTCTGTCGGAGTTGTTGCGCCCTGAGGAGACATCGCCAGCTGCGCCGTTGCCCAGCGTCAGTTCTCGCCTCCACGAAAACGAAAGATGAGCCTGAAGCAATTTACAGATATCCGCACGGAGAAACGATTGAATCTCGACCGAACTACGCAGATCGCTGGGCTATCAATCAAGATTGTGCGGGACGCAATCCGAGAGATGAACCGCCACGATATTAACGATCATGGATGGAGCGTCGAGCGATTGGGAGATCATCTCAAGATTTCTGCAACCCATGCCGAATGGCTATGCGATACTCTGCAGCAGCAAGGGATTCTCGAGCGTGCTCCTCAGCCGGATACGCGCTGGCACTCGCTCGGCATGTATTATCGCTTAGGTCCCGTAGGTACCCGCTTTACGAATGCTAGTCTGCTCAAACGCATTGATCGCACCCGGGTTGACAGGCTCCTGGCTGAGCTTTTAGAGCGAGTGAGAGAGATCAACGCCAATGGCGATCTTTGCTACTTCGTCAACGAAATTAGATTATTTGGCAGCGCTCTCGACAAAAAGGGTATGAGCTTCTCGGATGTCGACATTTGTTATGTATTGGAGCGCCGCAAAACGCCACCCCAGTACAAGGAATGGACGGACTGGAATATCGCGCGGGCAGAGCAAAGTCATCGGCAAAGTATTCAGTATTTTGAGATGCTTAACTACGGCGAGACGGAGGTAAAGCGGCTACTCAAGAATCGTAGTCCTTACATCTCGCTGCATAGTCTTGATGATGTGGTGGGTATCGGAGCAGATAGCGTCCGCGTTTACGTCGCGCCGGAAGGTGCTATCGAGGCGGAAGGTGCTCGTATGTCGGGGGAGGTGTTGTCGCAAGCTTCAATGAAGGCCGCCATCAAGAACGCTGCTACGAGAAACAAAGGAAAGTCTACCTCGACCATCATTACCGCTGAAAAGCCGAGGGATCGCTTAATCCGAGCAATTAAGTCGTTAGCCTTCGATATATTGTGCACCATTGATGAATCGGCGCCGCTGGAGGCTCTTGAGCGCAGCGTTGAGGTCGCGCATGAGCGCATTCAAGCATATCGTCGAGAAGGTGGGGCGGAGCAGGTAGAGGACATTTTACATAAGGCTTTGTCGATCGATATCACTGAGCAAGAAAACGTCGCCGAAACTGGAAGATTCGTATTTTCCGAAGATCGCGAACGATGGGCTAATGACGGTACCGATGCCAAGTTAGCAGCCAAGCGCGGCATGAAGCATGCCGTTATCGAGCAGCTCAAATGCACTATAACAGATCGGCAAAATTCGGATCTCGGCAATGGCATGATTGGCCAGTTCGAAGCTTACCGGCTCGCCCAATACGACGCATGGAAATATCAGCAAGAGCACGGCTATGATTGGTATGGCCCGGAACGCCTGTCCGAGCGAGCGGTCGCGACGATCCGAAGAATAGCAAACGGTACAGACGAGAAGCTCGACAAGCAGGCGCTCAAGACGCTGAGCAAAAATGGCTTCATCAAGCTGTTCCGCAAAACAAAATGGCGTCTAACCGCCAAAGGCGAGAGAGCGATTAAATACCACTATGAGCGCGATGCATGGTTGAAGGAGCGAAACGAGATTGGGGACGACAGTCGAACTTAGTGACACCGTTAGCTCTGGGTTCGAATCCTGCATGGTGTGCAGATCCTGCAGGCTATTGAAATTACTAGGAAAAAATGGCGCACCCGACAGGATTCGAACCTGTGACCTTTGGAATCGGAATCCAACACTCTATCCAGCTGAGCTACGGGTGCATGCCGTGGCGGTTTTGAATCGCCTGTCCGATGGCTGGTTCTTAGCCTAGGAAGCGCTTGGCTTCAATGCGGAAAATTCAGGAAAGCGTGAGATCGGACGTTTTGGTGGGGAAGGCCGCGGGCTTTTGGCGCGCGGCCTTGTCGTCATCGGCGATTTCGGCTCATTCCTTCATGGCGCCGGGGCCGGGGGTGGCCTTTGGCGGCACCTTGCCGAGGATGATCATGCCGAGGACTTCGTCCTTGGTGACGTCTTCGGTGCGGGCGTGGCCGACGACCTGGCCGTTCTTCATGACCGAGACGCGGTCGGCGAGGTCGAAGACGTCGTGTATGTCGTGGCTGATGAGGAAGATGCCGATGCCTTCCTTCTTCAGCTGCTTGATCAGCTCACCGACCTGCGCCGTCTCCTGGGGGCCGAGTGCCGCCGTCGGCTCGTCCATGATCAGGATGCGGGCATCGAAGAGGATGGCGCGGGCGATCGCGACCGACTGGCGCTGGCCGCCGGAGAGTGCCTTCACCGGCTCCTTGAAGCGCTTGAAGTTGGGGTTGAGGCGTCCCATCACTTCGCGTGCCTTGGCCTCCATCGCGACGTCGTCGAGCGTGCCCCAGCGGGTCTGCAGCTCGCGGCCGAGATAGAGGTTGGCGGCGGCGTCGACATTGTCGGCGACGGCGAGCGTCTGGTAGATCGTCTCGATGCCGTATTTCTTGGCATCGCGCGGGCTGCGGATATCGGCGGGTTCACCGTTGATCAGGATATCGCCGCTGTCGCGCTTGTAGGCGCCGGAGAGGATCTTGATCAGCGTCGACTTGCCGGCGCCGTTATGGCCGAGGAGTGCCACGACTTCGCCGGGATAGAGGTCTACCGAGGCGTTGTCGACCGCGTGGATGCCGCCGAAGGAGATGGAAATGTTCTTCATTTCCACAAGCGGAGTGGTTTGATCCGTCATGGTTCAGAATTCCTTTTACTTGGCGCGCGAGCGATAGACGATGTCGAGCCAGACGGCGATGACGAGCACGACGCCGACGACGACGTTCTGGATCGGCGTGTCGACATTGGCGAGACCCATGCCCGATTGCAGCGATTGCATGACCAATGCGCCGAGCATGGCGCCGGCGATGGTGCCGCTGCCGCCGGCCAGCGACGTGCCGCCGATGACGGCCGCAGCGATGGTGAAGAGTTCGTAGGTCGTGCCCTGCGAATTGGCGGCGGCATTCAGGCGGGCCGTGGAGATAGCTGCAGCGACGGCTGCAAGCAAGCCCATCAGCGCGAAGATCCGCACCGTCACCCAGCGGGTCTTGATGCCTGCGAGTTCCGCTGCTTCCGGATTGCCGCCGATCGCGAAGACATAGCGGCCGAAGCGCAGGCGGGTGGCGATGAAGGTCATGATGATACCGATGCCAACGGCGATCAGCACGGGTACCGCGATGCCGTAGGGGATATCGAGCCCGGTTTCCGGCCAGGGGATATTGTGTTCTGTCGCATATTTCTTGGCGATGCCGACCGGCCAGTAATAGATGTTGAAGACGTAGATCGTGACGAGGACGAGGGCGGAGCCGAGGATGGCGAGGAAATATTCGGCCCAGAGCGGTCGGCGCGGGAAGTTGAAGCGCTTGCGCTGATGGCGTCCGCCGATAATGCCGAGAACGATGAACACGCAGGCGAGCGCGCCGAGTATCCAGCTCCACGTTGCGCCGATCGAGCCTTCGGCGCCGCCGCCCATGATGCGGAATGTGGCATCGAGCGGCGCAACAGTCTGGCCGCTGGTGACGTACCAGGCAAGGCCGCGCCAGGCGAGAAGGCCGCCGAGCGTGACGATGAAGGAGGGGACATTCAGGAAAGCGATGATGACGCCCTGGAAGGTGCCGATCAGCGTGCCGACGACGAGGCCGCAGATCAGCGTGATGACCCAGGTCCAGGAGCTGTCGAAGCCGAGATAGGTGGGAAGGTACTTCGCCTGGATGACACCCATGATCATGGCGACGAAACCGAGCAGGGAGCCGACGGAAAGGTCGATGTTGCGGGTGACGATGACGAGCACCATGCCGGTCGCCAGCACCGCGATCTCGCAGGTCTGGACGGAAAGGTTCCAGAGGTTTCTGGGGGTCAGAAAGAGGCCGCCCGTATAGACGTCGAAGCCGATCCAGATGATCAGCAGCGCGCCGATCATGCCAAGCAGGCGCGTATCGATTTCGGTCGCGCGCAGGAAGCGCGTAAACGCACCTTCCTCTGCCTTGCGCGGACCGCTCGATGTTGTGGAATGTGTCATGTCGGCCATCGCTTTGCCGTTCTCCCACTTGTTGGGCGCAGGCCCGCGAATGCTCTTTCTTGATCGCTGGGCAGTATCCGCGCTGGTCACAATAGACGTCATCGCTCGCCCATCCGGTTTCTCCCGGTTCCACGACCGCCGTCCGGCAGGTCGATCGGATATGCGATGACGCAACACATGCGGGAGGCCTTCATTCCCATTCTGGGCTTGGTTGCGGGCCTCTCATCCGCATTCGACGCCGCAACGGAGAGCCCCTTGCGGCGTCGGCATTATCTTCGGGTCAACCCTTCAACCCGGGTGCTTACTTGCAGGCAGCGACGCTGCCGGCCTTGACGCCCTGGCAGGCTTCAGCCTTGGAGATCCAGCCTGCGTCGATGACGACATTCAGGTTGTCCTTGGTGATCGGGATCGGGGTCAGGAAGACCGACTTCATTGCGACATGCTTCGGGCCGCCGTTGAAGGTCTGGACGCCGTCGATCTGGTCCTGGGTCTTGCCGCCGGCAAGAGCAAGGGCGATTTCAGCGGCGCGCTTGCCGAGTTCACGCGAGTCCTTCCAGACCGAAACGGTCTGCGTGCCGAGCGCGATGCGGTTCAGGGCTGCCTTGTCGGCATCCTGGCCGGAAACCGGTACGGAGCCTGCGAGGCCCTGGGCATCGAGGGCAGCAACAGCGCCGCCGGCGGTGCCGTCGTTGGAGGCGACGACCGCGTCAACCTTGTTGTTGTTGGCGGTCAGGAACTGCTCCATGTTGCGCTGTGCGTTCTGCGGCAGCCAGCCGTCCGTGTAGGCTTCGCCGACGTTCTTGATCTTGCCGGCGTCGATGGCGGACTTCAGCACTTCGATCTGACCGGAGAAGAGGAAGTCGGCGTTCGGATCAGACGACGAGCCCTTGATGAAGACGTAGTTGCCTTCCGGCTTTGCCTTCAGAACTTCGCGAGCCTGCATGCGGCCCACTTCCTTGTTGTCGAAGGTGATGTAGAAGGCGGCCGGATTTTCGATCAGGCGGTCGTAGCCGACAACCGGAATGCCTTCGTCGGCAGCCTTTTCAACGGCGGGGCCGATGGCGTCGGAATCCTGCGCCAGGATGATGAGGGCATTGGCGCCCTGCGAAATCAGCGACTCGACGTCCGTCAGCTGCTTGGAAGCGGACGACTGGGCGTCGGCGGAAATGTACTTGGCGCCGGCTGCTGCGAGCGCCTTCTTGATGGCTGCTTCATCCGTCTTCCAACGCTCTTCCTGGAAGTTCGACCAGGAAACGCCGACGACGAGATCCTTGGCGAAGGCAGCCGTCTGCATGGTCAAAACGATGGCCGCGCCCGCAGCCAGCTTGATGAAAGCTTTCATGTGATCCTCCCGATTGAATGCGACCGCACGTATCCTGAACTCCCGTCGGCCGCGGCGAAAATGCTGACAAGAAAAGCTTTGGACTTTTTTCTCGACAGTCGAGAAATTTAGTGTCAGAGATTTTTTCAGCTGTCAACACCCGCACTGCCAGGTTTCATCGGTCATCCGAAAAAGCTATTACGGGCTGCGGAGGAGGAGGGTTGAATGAGCAGGGAGTTTGCCAATGCTGGCCAAATCGAGCACCGAATTGGTCCGTCAAAAGAACAGCGCTTTGGTCTTGTCGGCGCTGCGTCGGCATGGCCCGCTCGCCCATACCGAGCTTTCTGATTTCACCAAGCTTTCCTCCGCGACCGTATCGGTCATCACGGCGGATCTGGAGCGGGCGCAGATCATCGAAAAGGCGGAACAACAGGCTGGCAGCGGCCGCGGCCGGCCACGCGTACTGTTTTCGCAGCGGCGCGATTGCGGCTATCTGATCGTCGTCGTCATTTCGTCGGATGCCGTGCAATATTCCCTCGTCGACTATACCGGCCGGCTGATAGACCGCTTTACCGAGGACAGGCAGCAGAACGCCACGGGCGTCGAGCGCTTCGTGGCCGGATTGCGCGATGCCTTGAGCCGCATCGTCACCCGCTCGCAATTGCCGCGCGACAAGGTGCTGATGATCTCGATCAGCAGCAAGGGGCTCGTCGATGCGTCCGAGCCGGTGCTGCGCTGGTCGCCGATCTTCGGGCGTGAGGAAATCGATTTCGCCGCCGTGCTTCGCGACGAATGGTCGGCGCAAATCATTCTCGGCAACGAGACCCTGCTGGTGGCTGCGGCCCTGGGGCGGCAGGAGGAGACCAATAAGCATGGTGATTTCCGCGCGATGGCGGCGCTGTCACTCGGTCACAGCATCGGGCTTGGCATCGTGCGGCGAGACCACGAAGGCAATCACCAAATATCGGCGCCGAATTTCGGGCATATGATGCATGTGCCGGGCGGCGGTCTTTGTCGCTGTGGCGCGCGGGGATGTATCGAGGCCTATGCCGGTTTCTACGCCATGCTGCGCACGGCCTTCGACGTGCCGCTTGACACGATCCCCGCGAAGTTTGTGCCAATCGCCGAGCTCGACAAGATCGCGGCTAGTGCACGCCAGGGCGGGCGTCGCAACGTGCTGGCTTTTCGCCAGGCCGGCCTGGCGCTCGGCAATGGCCTTTCGCGTGTCTTGAGCCTGCATGAGCGGATGCCGATCGTCATCACGGGTCCGGGCGTACGCTACTACGATCTGCTGATCGAGGGCATAACGGAAGGTTTGGCGGAATCGCATGTCGTGCGCATGGAGGGCATGCCGGAGCTGCGCGTTATCGTCGACGAGCCGACGCTCGTCTTCGAAGGACATCTGAACCGCGCATTTTCGATCATCGACAATGATATCGTGAAGAGGGGAGCTTCGGTCGTGGAGTTGCGCGATCAGGCGGGTTGAGAGGCGATAAAGGCAGGACGTGGGCATGTGCCCGACCGCTGCTTCGCCAGCTCGATCAATCCGTCAAGCCCAGAGGCTGATCATCCTCGCGGACCTGCAGGATGCGATCGATCAGGCCCCATTCCAAAGCCTCCTCCGCCGTCATGAAATGGTCGCGGTCCATGGCACGTTCGAACTCTTCATAGGAACGACCGCAATGCTCGGCATAAAGCCGCGTCATGCGATGCTTCGTTCGTCTCATTTCTTCAGCGTGGATAAAGATGTCCGATGCCTGTCCCTGGAAGCCGCCCAATGGCTGGTGAATATGGATGCTGGCGTTTGGAAGTGCGCTGCGCTCGCCCGGCTGGCCCGACATCAAGAGGAACGAGCCCATGGAACGAGCCGTGCCCATGCACAGTGTATACACCGGCGCACGAATGTAGCGCATGGTATCGTACATCGCGAGACCACTGGTCACCACGCCACCGGGGGAGTTGATGTAGAGATGGATCGGTCTCTTGGGATTTTCGGCCTCAAGAAACAGTAGTTGCGCGCAGACGAGGGCCGAGACGTCATCGTTCACCTCGCCATTCAGGAAGATGATCCTCTCGCGCAGCAGGCGGGAATAGATGTCGAAGGACCGCTCTCCTCTGCTGGATTGTTCCACGACCATAGGGACGAGTTGCATCGCTTCGCGCATCGGCGACCTCCAATGTTCTTGAAATTGTTGCTAGATTTGGCGCGTCAGGCGGCGCGCATGACGGTCAGGCTGTTGTTGTTTGCCGCAGTCCTCTCGGCTTCGCGAAGCCGCACATCATCAAGTTCATGGATGATCCGCAGGCTCGTGCCGCCGTTTGCATTCGAAGATATTTTGAAAGTCACGGTGCTTTCGAGGAAAGGCGGCGTGTCGTCCCGCAGTCTGTAGCGGACCTCTTCGCCCGGTGTGATCGATATTGCCTCGGGCTCAGCCAAAGCTTCCTTCGGCAGCCAGTTTTCCCGAAGCTCGGGGGTGCTGATTGCACGCCAGACCTTCTGTGGCGGCTCGCTGAATTCATATTGCAGTTCGATGGCGTTTTTCCGCGAGGGGATATTCGGATGGTTCATTGGTCCATATCCTTCAACAAGACCTCGAGAGCTTCGATGCGGGCGGGCCAGTAGGCGCGGTATTTCGCCAACCATTGGGCAATGAGGGTAAGCCCCTCCGGATCGACTTCGTAATTCACGAAACGCCCCTGTCGTTCTTCCCTGACCAGTCCGGCACTCCGCAGGACAGCAAGATGCTGGGACATTGCCGGCTGGCTAATATCAACACCTTCGCGCAGGGCGCTGGCGTTCATGCCGCCTGTCGCCAGCTTCTCGAAGATGGCGCGGCGGGTCGGATCGGCCAAAGCCCGGAATATCTCATTCTCTATCATGAGGACAGATAAGCATAGACTTATGTGATTCGCAAGATGTTTCCGCAGGAGTACCATCGAACTCCGAGGCGAAGCGGGCATAAAAAAGTCCGCCGCGAAGCGATTCGCGGCGGACTTCTTGGGAGAACCGTATTCCCTGCGGGAACCGGGATTGCTTAGTCGATCTTTACCAGGCGGCCTTCCTTGACCGACTGCAGAGCGGCATCCGCCAGCTTCAACGCGGCCAGGCCATCGGTGCCCGACGGCGTGATGGCGCCGCCCTTTTCGACTGCAGCGATGAAGCTTGCGATCTCGTTGGCATAGGCTTCCGTGTAGCGCGTCATGAAGAAATCATGCAGCGGCGGGCGGGTGTAGCCATCGCCATTGGCGACTTCGATGGAGAAGGGGCGCTGGTTTTCGGCTGATACCATGCCCTTCGAGCCGTGGATTTCGATGCGCTGATCGTAGCCATAGGTGGCGCGGCGCGAGTTGGAGATGATCGCCTGCTTGCCGGATGCCGTCTGGAGGATGACGGAAACGCTGTCGTAATCGCCGGCTTCGCCGATCGCCTTGTCGACCAGTACGGCGGCGGTTGCGGTCACGGCCACCGGCTCTTCGCCGAGCAGGAAGCGCGCCATGTCGAAATCATGGATCGTCATGTCGCGGAAGATGCCGCCGGAGCGCTTGATGTAGTCAACCGGCGGGGCACCGGGGTCGCGCGAGGTGATCGTCACCATCTCCACGATGCCGATGCGGCCTTCGTCGATGGCCTTCTTCACCGCCATGAAATGTGGGTCGAAGCGGCGGTTGAAGCCGACCATCAGCTTGCCCTTGGTTTCCTCGACGACCTTGATGCAGGCCTTGACGCGGGCGACGTCGAGATCGACAGGCTTTTCGCAGAAGACGGCCTTGCCGGCACGGGTGAAGCGCTCGATGAGATCGGCATGGGTATCGGTCGGCGTGCAGATGACGACGGCATCGATATCCTTGGCAGCTTCGATCGCCTCGATGGTGCGCACTTCGCAGCCATAGGCGGCCGAGATCGCTTCCGCAGCCGCGGGGAACGCATCCGCGACGGCGACCAGCTTGGCGTTGGCATCACCGCTGACGGCTTTCGCATGCACCTTGCCGATGCGTCCAGCACCGAGCAGACCAAATCTGACAGTCATTTCTACCTCCCTGGATTCGGAATAAATGGACCGAATATAAATTTCTATGGAATTTTCATTCCATTTTCCGGCGGCGACGTCAAGCCGCATGGACTTCACAATTCTCAAAATCGCTGTTCGATATCGGCTTAGCCGAAATCCACCTGCGAAACCTTATTTTATCCGGACGGCTTCACAATTTTCCTGATGATGCGCTAAAGACATGTCTTCTTGAACAGGCAAAAGAGACCCATGCAACTGATTGATCCCAGCCATCCGCTCTACAAGCCACTTTGGGTGCGCATCCTCATCGTGGCCGTCTGCTTTGGTTGGGCAGCCGTCGAAACCCTCGGTTCGCAGCCATTCTGGGCGATGCTGTCGGGTGCGCTCGGCGCCTATTCGGCCTGGATGCTGCTCTTGAATTTCAAGCCGCAACCGCCCGAAGCGGCAAGCGAAGCAAACCCACAGGACGATGCCGGCGAAGATGATGAGCCACCATCGGAGGACAAGAAATAATCACCGCCTGAGGCGGCGTATGGCTTCGTCGATCAGTTGGTTGGCGAGCGTCATGCGCGTCGTCGCTTGTTCGCGGAAAAGGGCGGCGACGCTGTCTGGATGATTGGCCTTGGCGAAGCTGCGGCGTTTTTCCTGCAGGGCTTCGCGCGTGAGGTCGGTGGTGATTGCGAGCTCGGCAGCGACCTCTTCCCGCGACGTTCGGGCCAGATGTTCTGGCATGACCGGCGGCTGTGGTGCCTGCGGCGCAGGTTCGGGCTCCGGCTCAATTTCAGGCAAAATGATGGGATCGCCAAGGTTATCACGATAGGCTTCGTCGGGCCGTTGCGTCTCGGGCGTCTCGCCACCCAGCACCGTTGCTGCAAAGCTGACATTCAGGCCGCGGATGCGATGCGCGGCCTCTTCCTGTTCTGAAACCTCCTCTTCGCTGTCGAGGCGGTCGAGCACGGATTGAAACAATGATTGCTTGAACAGCATGCGTGATCTCCACGCCAAGCTTCATAGGAGTGGAAGTTGGCGCGGAGCTTATGGCTTGCATTTATGTCGGCGAGAGATGGCGGCTCTCTTCCAGGATCATGTCATGCAGCAGGCGCGCGCTCGGCGGCATGGCGCGTTCGCGGGCTGTAATCAGGCTGTAGGGCCTGACGTCGATATCGAAATCGATCGGCAGGATAGAGGATTCTCCGGCCTGAGACGTTTGTCCGCAGATGAATTGCGCCATGTCGAGCGCGATCGGCGCGATCGCATCGGTCTTGCAGACCACCGCAAGCGTCAGAAGCAGGGACGAGGTATTGACGACATTTTCCGGCAGCGGCACGCCGGCGGCGAGGAAAATATCCTCCACCTTGCGTCGCAGCAATGTTCCTGGCGGCTGGAACACCCAGTCGTAACCGGCCAGATCATGCAGGCCGGCAACACCCTTTTCAAGCAGCGGATGTCCGTTGCGAACCACCAGACAGGCTTTTTCAACGCCGATCTCATGGGCGGTGAACAGGCGCGGATCGAGATCATCCGGGATGCGGCTGATAATGAAGTCGTGACGGGCGGCGAGCAGTTCGCGCGCGAGCACATTGCTGTTCTCGACCTCGATATTGATCTCTATGCCGGGATAGGTGCGCGTCACGCGCTGGATGGCCGGGACGACAAGGCTGATCGCCGGCGCAGTCACCGCTCCCAGAAAGACCGAGCCGCCCTTGCCGGTCCGCAAGGCGCCAAGCTCCCGACCTGCCTCGCGCAGCTCCAGCAGGATCTTGCGTGCCCGCTTGGCGAGCGCGAGGCCGAAAGGGGTCAGCATGACGCCTCTGGCGACCCGCTCGTACAGCGGGCTTTTGACAATCGACTCCATTTCTGAGAGCATGCGTGAAGCCGCAGGTTGTGACATGTTCATGGACTCAGCGGCCGCGGAGATTTGCCCGTGATCCTCGATCGTGACGATCATGCGCAGGTGATTGAGCTTCAAACCGGCTTTCAGCAGTGCATCATCGCGAAAACTGTCGGAATGAATCTCAATGCCATCGCTCACATAATCGTTATATATTTTCTCCATAGCGGCCAAATTTCCCATTCATCGGCAAAAAAGTACTATTTTTTAACATTATACCAAACTTGGTATATGTTTAGCCAGTTATTCTATTTGACAGTTATACGAAATCGTACGAGTTTGCCGATTGTGCGCTGGGTACAGCTCATAAACCGTGAGAGCGTGGAGGAGACCTACTTCGTTTCTCACAATTAGAAGTAAATCATTCCTTCTACGGAACCTGCCGCAGTTTCGGGCGGGCATTTTTTGTCCGCCACATTATCAACAAGGGAGAGAGTAATGAAATCCATTATCTCATTGATGGCCGGCGCTGCGTTCGGCGTCGCTACGCTGGTGGTACCTGCCTTCGCGGCGGACAAGGGCACGGTAGGCATCGCTATGCCGACCAAGGCTTCGGCTCGCTGGATCGATGACGGCAACAACATCGTCAAGCAGCTCCAGGCTGCCGGCTACGGCACCGACCTGCAGTATGGCGACGACGACATCCCGAACCAGCTCTCGCAGATCGAGAACATGGTCACCAAGGGCGACAAGGTCCTCGTCATCGCTTCGATCGACGGCACCACGCTGTCCGACGTTCTTCAGAAGGCTCACGATGCCGGCATCAAGGTCATCGCCTATGACCGCCTGATCCGCAACAGCGGCAACGTCGACTACTACGCCACGTTCGACAACTTCAAGGTTGGCGTTCTTCAGGCTGGCTCGATCGTCGATGCCCTGGGCCTCAAGGATGGCAAGGGTCCGTTCAACATCGAGCTGTTCGGCGGTTCTCCGGACGACAACAACGCCTTCTTCTTCTATGACGGCGCAATGTCGGTCCTGAAGCCTTACATCGACAGCGGCAAGCTGGTCGTAAAGTCCGGCCAGATGGGCATGGACAAGGTCGGTACGCTGCGTTGGGACCCGGCAACGGCCCAGGCTCGTATGGATAACCTGCTGTCGGCCTACTACACCGACTCTCACGTCGATGCCGTTCTGTCTCCGTACGACGGTCTGTCGATCGGCATCCTCTCCTCGCTCAAGGGCGTCGGTTACGGTTCCGGCGGTGTGAAGCTCCCGATCGTTACCGGTCAGGACTCCGAAATTCCGTCGGTCAAGTCGATCATCGCTGGTGAGCAGCACTCCACGATCTTCAAGGACACCCGTGACCTCGCCAAGGTCACCGTCAACATGGTCAACGCCCTGATGGAAGGCAAGACGCCGGAAGTCAACGACACCAAGACCTACGACAACGGCGTCAAGGTTGTTCCGTCCTACCTGCTGACCCCGGTCGCAGTCGACAAGACCAACTACGAGAAGATCCTCGTCGAAGGCGGTTACTACAAGGCTGATCAGCTGAAGTAATCTTCCGACATAGCGGTCAGGGCTCGCCGAAAATGCGAGCCCTGGCTTTGATATTTAAGACGATCGCGCGGTCTGCTATGTTCGGTCGCGGCGTTGGATACGGACAATGGACAATACCATCCTCGAAATGCGGAGCATCACCAAGTCGTTCCCCGGTGTGAACGCCCTGGAAAATGTCAATCTGAAAGTCCGTCAGGGCGAGATTCATGCTTTGGTCGGCGAAAACGGAGCCGGCAAGTCCACTCTCATGAAGGTGCTCTCGGGTGTTTACCCGGCCGGCACCTACGACGGCGACATCTACTATGATGGCGCGGTCCGCCAGTTCAGGACCATCAAGGACTCCGAAGAAATCGGCATCATCATCATCCATCAGGAGCTGGCGCTCGTTCCGCTTCTGTCGATTGCCGAAAATATCTTCCTGGGCAACGAAGTCGTCGCCAATGGCATGATCAATTGGCAGGAAACCTTCACCCGCACCAAGCAACTCCTTGCCAAGGTCGGCCTCAGGGAATCTCCGAATACGCTCGTGACCGACATCGGCGTCGGCAAGCAGCAGCTCGTCGAGATCGCCAAGGCCTTGTCGAAAAGCGTCAAGCTTCTCATTCTCGACGAGCCGACGGCATCGCTCAACGAAAGCGATTCCGATGCTCTCCTCAATCTCCTCATGGAGTTCCGCAACCAGGGCATCACCTCGATCATCATCACGCACAAGCTCAACGAAGTGCGCAAGGTGGCCGATCAGATTACGGTATTGCGCGACGGCATGACGGTGAAGGCGCTGAACTGCCACGAGGAAGAGATCAGCGAAGACATCATCATTCGCAACATGGTCGGCCGCGAGCTCGCTGACCGCTATCCGCCGCGCTCGGTGCCGGTCGGCGAGACGATCTTCGAAGTCAAGAACTGGAATGCGTTCCATCAGCAGCACCGCGATCGTCAGGTTCTGCACAATATCAACGTCAATGTGCGCAAGGGCGAAGTGGTCGGCATTGCCGGTCTGATGGGTGCGGGGCGCACCGAATTCGCGATGAGCGTCTTTGGCAAGTCCTATGGCCACAAGATCAGCGGCGAGGTGTTCGTAGACGGCAAGCAGGTCGATACCAGCACCGTTCGCAAGGCGATCGACGCCGGTCTTGCCTATGTGACGGAAGACCGCAAGCAGCTCGGCCTCGTTCTGACGAACAATATCTTGCACAATACGACGCTTGCCAATCTGATGGGCGTCTCCAAGGCAACGGTCATCGACGACGTACGCGAGCTGCAGGTGGCGACGAACTATCGCGCCAAGCTGCGCATCCGTTCGTCCGGTGTTTTCCAGGAGGCAGGCAACCTATCCGGCGGCAACCAACAGAAGGTGGTGCTGTCGAAGTGGCTGTTCTCGGATCCGGACGTCCTGATCCTCGACGAACCGACGCGCGGCATCGACGTCGGCGCCAAGTACGAAATCTATTCCATCATCAACCAGCTTGCCGCCGACGGAAAGGGCGTTCTGATGATCTCATCGGAAATGCCTGAGCTTCTCGGTACCTGCGACCGCATCTACGTCATGAACGAAGGTCGAATCGTTGCCGAACTGCCGAAGGCAGAGGCAAGCCAGGAGAGCATCATGCGCGCTATCATGCGCTCAGGGGAGAAACAACAATGAGTTCGGCCAACCCAGCCACAGAAAGCAGCCACGTCGTTTCGATCGGCGATCATATCCGCAACAACATCCGCGAATACGGCATGTTGATCGCGCTCGTCGTCATCATGCTGCTGTTTCAGTATCTCACCAACGGCGTTCTGTTCAGGCCGCAAAACCTGACCAACATCGTGCTGCAGAACTCGTTCATCGTCATCATGGCGCTTGGCATGCTGCTGGTCATCGTGGCCGGCCATATCGACCTGTCGGTCGGTTCGGTGGTTGGCTTCGTTGGCGCGGTTGCAGGCGTATTGGTCGTGCAGATGCATATGAACCTGGCGCTCGCGACGGTCATTTGTCTTCTGATGGGGGCCGCGGTCGGCGCCTGGCACGGATATTTCATCGCCTATCATCGCATTCCATCGTTTATCGTCACGCTTTCCGGCATGCTGGTCTTCCGCGGCCTGACCTATGCCATCATCAACACGACGGGCAACGGCAGCAGTATCGGCCCGTTCCCGCCGGCGTTCCAGATCGTCGCGACCGGCTTCCTTCCCGATTTCATGGACATGGGCGGCATCCATTCGACATCGATCTTCCTGACCATTGCCATCCCGATTGTGATGTTCCTCCTTGCGTGGCGCGGTCGCAGCGTGAACGAGAAACATGGCATCGATGTCGAGCCTTTCAGCTTCTTTATCGGCCAGAATCTTGTAATCGCCGCCGCGACCATTTTCATCGGCTACCAGATCTCTTCCTACAGAGGCCTGCCGAACGTTCTTGTTCTCATGCTGCTGTTGATCGCCCTCTACGGTTTCGCCACGCAGCGCACGACGATCGGCCGCCGCATCTATGCCATGGGTGGCAATGAAAAGGCGACGAAGCTTTCGGGTATCGATACCCGAAAGCTGACCTTCTACACCTTCATCAACATGGGTATCCTCGCCAGTATCGCCGGCATCATCATCGCGACGCGCCTGAACTCGGCCACCGCCAAGGGCGGCGACGGTCTCGAGCTTGACGTGATCGCGGCCTGCTTCATCGGTGGTGCTTCGGCTTCCGGCGGCGTCGGCAAGGTAACGGGTGCGGTTATCGGCGCCTTGATCATGGGCGTGCTGAACCAGGGCATGTCGATCCTCGGCTACCAGACGGACTCCCAGAAGATGATCAAGGGTGCAGTGTTGCTCGCTGCCGTGTTCATCGACGTCTACAACAAGAACAAGGGTTGATCGCTCAAGCGATCAACCGAGGCTTTTAAAACCAAATCCATGACAGAGCCGGCTCTCGATGAGAGCCGGAACGGGATCCTGCATCCGATCTCTGTCTGTTAGGAAAGGATGAAAGACATGCTCATCTCGCAGATAAAGGGTTCGAACGGCGAGATCGTCGTCGCCGTCCGCAACGATCCCGGCGAAACTGCCAAGGCCGTCGTCAACGGCGGCAGCGTCTACAAGCTTGCAATGGAAGCCGCCGACAGCGGCAAGTCGCTGGCGTCGGTCATCGAGGCCCATGGTCTCGGCGAGGCGATCAATCTCGACAAAGTCTACGCCGAAGGCCGTTTCCTGCCGCCGATCACGCATCCCGACGCCGCGCATCTGCACCTGACCGGCACCGGCCTAACACATCTCGGCTCGGCTGCAACGCGCGATTCCATGCACAAGAAGACGACGGAAGCCGCCGAAGAGACGCTGACCGACTCCATGAAGATGTTCAAGATGGGCATCGAGGGCGGCAAGCCGAAGGCGGGCGAAAAGGGCGTGCAGCCCGAGTGGTTCTACAAGGGCAATGGCTATGGCGCTGCGGCTCCGGGTGCCGCGCTGGTGTCGCCTTCCTTCGCGCTCGATGGCGGCGAAGAGCCTGAAATGGCCGGCATCTACGTCATCGCCAAGGATGGCACGCCATTCCGCATCGGCTTTGCCCTGTCGAACGAATTTTCCGATCACGTCACCGAGCGGATCAACTATCTCTACCTCGCCCATTCCAAGCTGCGCCCGGCGAGCTTCGGTCCGGAAATCCGCGTCGGCGTAGCGCCGGAGGATATTCGCGGCACGTCCCGTATCAAGCGCGGCGACAAGGTGATCTTCGAAAAGCCGTTCCTGTCGGGCGAGGCGAACATGTCGCACACCTTCGCGAACCTTGAATACCACCACTTCAAGTACGGCATCTTCCGCGTTCCCGGCGATGTGCATGTGCACATGTTCGGTACCGCGACGCTTTCGTTTGCCGAAGGCATCAAGCCGGAAGTCGGCGATGTCTTCGAAATCGAGGTTGGCGAATTCGGCCTGCCGCTGCGCAATCCGCTGGCAGTCGATGCCGAGGAGGACGTGGCTGTTCGCCAGCTGTAATTTGTCGAGCCCGGCCGCTAGGGATCGGCCGGGCAGTTTCAATACGATCCAGGAAGGCATGACGCCATGAGCATTCATCAGAACTTGATCGCCGGGGAGTGGACTGGGACGACGGGGAGCGAGAACATCAATCCGTCGGATACGAACGAGGTCGTCGGTCTTTATGCGAGCGCGAGCACGCAGGATGTTGCCGATGCGATTGCAGCTGCCAAGGCCGCCTTTCCGGCCTGGTCGCGCTCCGGTATTCTCGAGCGTCACACGATCCTGAAGAAAGCTGGCGAAGAGATCCTGGCCCGCAAGGACGAACTTGGCGCGCTGCTGGCTCGCGAAGAGGGCAAGACCCTGCCAGAGGCGATCGGCGAGACCATCCGCGCCGCGCAGATCTTCGAATTCTTCGCCGGCGAGGCGCTGCGCCTGGCGGGTGAGGTATTGCCGTCCGTGCGTCCGAACATCGGTGTCGAGATCACCCGTGAGCCGCTCGGCGTCATCGGTGTCATCACGCCCTGGAACTTTCCGATCGCCATTCCGGCCTGGAAGATCGCGCCGGCGCTCTGCTACGGCAACACCGTCGTCTTCAAGCCGGCCGATCTCGTGCCCGGCTGCTCCTGGGCGATCGTCGATATCCTCAATCGCGCCGGCCTGCCGAAGGGCGTCCTGAACCTCGTCATGGGCAAGGGTTCGGTCGTCGGCCAGGCGATGCTCGATAGCCCGGTTCTCTCGGGCATCACCTTTACCGGCTCGGTCGGCACGGGCAAGCGCGTGGCGCTGTCTTCGGTCGAGCATGGCCGCAAGTACCAGCTGGAAATGGGCGGCAAGAACCCGATGGTCGTGCTTGACGACGCCGACCTGACGGTTGCCGTCGAAGCGGCTGCCAACTCCGCCTTCTTCTCGACCGGCCAGCGCTGCACGGCCTCGTCGCGCCTGATCGTCACCGAGGGCATTCACGACCGGTTCGTGGCGGCGCTGACGGAGAAGCTGAAGACACTCAACGTCGACAACGCCATGAAGTCTGGCACGCATATCGGCCCGGTCGTCGATGCCAAGCAGCTGAAGACGGATACCGACTATATCGAGATCGGCCGGCAGGAAGGCGCCAAGCTTGCCTTCGGTGGCGAGCTCGTCAACCGCGACACGCCCGGCTTCTACCTGCAGCCGACGCTGTTCACCGAGGCGACGAACCAGATGCGCATCAGCCGCGAAGAGATCTTCGGGCCGGTTGCCTCGGTCATCCGGGTCAAGGATTACGAGGAAGCCTTGGCCGTCGCCAACGACACGCCGTTCGGGCTTTCCTCTGGCATTGCGACGACGAGCCTGAAGCATGCGACGCATTTCAAGCGCAATGCGGAAGCGGGCATGGTGATGGTCAACCTGCCGACGGCGGGTGTCGATTTCCACGTGCCGTTCGGCGGCCGCAAGGGCTCGTCCTTCGGACCGCGCGAGCAGGGCAAGTATGCCGCCGAGTTCTTCACAACCGTCAAGACCGCCTACACGCTGGCCTGACCATCGAATTCAAAGCCCGGGCGCGAACGAGGCGGCTCGGGCGACACAAAAGGTACCGAGACTATGAAAAAGAAAGCTGAATGGCCGCGCAGACTGCGCTCCTACGACTGGTTCGGCGGCACCGGCAAGAACGCGATCATGCATCGCTCCTGGATGAAGAACCAGGGCCTGCCGGCCGATACGTTCGACGGTCGTCCGATCATTGGCATCTGTAACACCTGGTCGGAGCTGACGCCCTGCAACGCGCATCTGCGCGACCTTGCAGAGCGCGTAAAGCGCGGCGTTTACGAAGCGGGCGGCTTTCCTGTCGAATTCCCGGTTTTCTCCGTTGGCGAAAGCACGCTGCGTCCGACGGCGATGATGTTCCGCAACCTGGCGGCCATGGACGTCGAAGAAGCGATCCGCGGCAATCCGGTCGATGGCGTCGTGCTGCTCGGCGGCTGTGACAAGACCACGCCGAGCCTGCTGATGGGTGCGGCTTCCGTCGACATTCCGGTCATCCTCGTTTCCGGTGGTCCGATGCTGAACGGCAAGTGGCGCGGCAAGGATGTCGGCTCCGGCACGGCGATCTGGCAGTTTTCGGAAATGGTCAAGTCCGGCGAGATGTCGCTGGATGAATTCATGGATGCGGAGCAGGGCATGGCCCGCTCGGCCGGCAGCTGTATGACCATGGGTACGGCCTCGACCATGGCGTCTATGGCCGAAGCGCTTGGCATGACCTTGCCCGGCAACGCCGCTATCCCGGCCGTCGATGCACGCCGCCGCGTCATCTCGCAGCTTTCTGGCCGTCGCATCGTCGACATGGTCAAGGAAGATCTGAAACCATCAGACATCCTGACCAAGGAAGCCTTTGAAAACGCGATCCGCGTCAACGGCGCCGTCGGGGGTTCCACCAATGCCGTTCTGCACCTCTTGGCACTTGCCGGCCGCATCGGCGTCGATCTGTCGCTGGATGATTGGGATCGCCTCGGCCGCGAAGTGCCGACGATCGTCAACCTGCAGCCGTCGGGCAAGCATCTGATGGAAGAGTTCTACTATGCCGGCGGTCTGCCCGTCGTCATCAAGGCGGTCGGCGAGATGGGCCTCTTGCACAAGGACGCCATCACCGTCACCGGCGACACGATCTGGGCTGGGGTCAAGGATGTCGTCAACTACAATGACGACGTGATCGTGCCTCGTGAGAAGGCGCTGACCCAGTCGGGCGGCATCGCCGTTCTGCGCGGCAATCTCGCGCCGAAGGGCGCTGTCCTGAAGCCGTCGGCCGCTTCGCCGCATCTGATGCAGCACAAGGGCCGTGCCGTTGTCTTCGAAAGCATCGAAGACTACCACGCTCGTATCAACCGCGACGATCTCGACATCGACGAAAACTGCGTCATGGTGCTGAAGTATTGCGGCCCGAAGGGTTATCCGGGCATGGCCGAAGTCGGCAACATGGGCTTGCCGCCGAAGGTGCTGAAGAAGGGCATCACCGACATGATCCGCATTTCGGATGCGCGCATGTCCGGCACGGCCTACGGCACCGTCATCCTGCACACCGCGCCGGAAGCTGCCGATGGCGGCCCGCTGGCGCTGGTTCAGAATGGCGACATCATCGCCGTCGACGTTCCCGCCCGCACCATCCAGCTCGAAGTGTCGGACGAGGAACTGGCAAAGCGTCGCGCCGCCTGGGTTTCCCCGGTCAAGCCGCTCAACGGCGGTTACGGCGGTCTCTATGTGAAGTCGGTCATGCAGGCCGACACCGGCGCCGACCTCGACTTCCTCGTCGGCCCGCGCGGCTCGGAAATTCCGAACAACCGCGACAGCCACTAGGCCTTGAACTGGTAAATTCGTTACGCATAATTAATCCCGGCACTCACAAGGAGTGCCGGGATCGCTATTATACTTGAGCCCAGCCGCCATCGACGCACAGTTCGCTGCCCGTCACGTAAGACGAGTCATCGGAGGCGAGAAACAGGACGGCTTTCGCGATCTCGTCGACTGTGCCACTGCGGTGCATCGGAATTTGGGCGTGCACCTGGGTCTTCGTCTGCTCGATCATCTCCTCGCTCACTCCTGCTTTCCGCGCTTGATCGGTATCGATATAGCCAGGTGCCACGGCATTCACGCGGATACCCTTTCCGGTCAGTTCGACGGTGAGCGACCGTGCCAACGAGCGGATGGCGGCTTTCCCGGCCGAATAGACGCTGACATACGGACGACCCTGCGTGCTCAGGGTTGATGTGTTCAGGATTATCGAGCCGCCGGAGGTCATGAGCGGCAGAAGCTTCTGCACCGTAAAATAAGTCCCTTTGAACGTGTTAACGACCGTGAAATCGAATTCCTCCTCCGACATGTATTCAAACATGTTTGGTCGTGCGCCGCCGGCATTCGCAAAGACGATATCGACCCGACCATGCTTGTTCTCGACATAGTCGCGAAGTGCTTCGATATCCGACATCCTGGAAATATCGCTGCGGATCGCGTCGGCACCATGCCCGATGCTTTGTGCCGCGGCATCGAGCGTCACCTGATCGCGGCCGGTAATGACGACCTTTGCGCCTTCGCGTGCAAATAGCTTGGCGGTCGCCAGCCCTATTCCTGAATTGCCGCCGGTGATAACAGCGATCTTATCGTCCAATTTACCCATATTCGTCTCCAATACGTCTCTGAATGCGCCCGACGTAAACCGCACTATTGCTGGAGTAGCGGGGCCGGAAGTTATATATGAAGCATCATTCAGGTTTTGGATTCGCTTATGGAAAACGGCCTCCGACCACTGCTAAACCCCCGGAAATCCCCGCGTCAGGGCCGCTCCATCGCAACCGTGGACGCGATTTTCGAAGCAACCATTCAGGTTTTGTTGAGTGATGGTCTAATTCGTTTCAACACCACGCGTGTGGCACGTCGTGCGGGCGTTTCGGTAGGGACGCTCTATCAGTATTTCCCCAATAAGCAGGCTTTGCTTTTTGCCGTGCTGGAGCGGCATCTTGTGATGCTTGCCGAAGCGATAGAAAAGGCGTGTGACGAAACTCGTCATGCTACCGTCGAGACGATAGCTGAAGCCATGGTAAAAGCTTACCTCCAGGTGCAAATAGCGCGGGCCGAGGTTTCTCCGGCGCTCTACCGTATCGGTTTGGAACTCGATGCTCGAAAGCTAATTGAGTCGGCGATCCAGCGCAGTACAGGGGCTATCGAGGCAACCCTGTCCGGTGCCGTTGATGGCCGCTTTGCCGATGCGGGTTTGATTGCACAAACACTGATCGCAACCCTTTATGGAACCGTTCCGGCCTTTTGCCATAAAGTCTTGAGCCCTGGTGATGGCATCGAAGCGGAAAGGCAACTGACCATCATGTTTCGTTCCTACCTTGTCGCGCACAGGGTAGAATAGAGAAAATCAACTGTAGTTCCGGCGTCGGGATGCCTGGCTAACGATAGAGACGTCCGGCTTTTCTTCCCGGAGATGCCGGTATCAGCTCTGGCTCTGACTCTGCCCCTGGCTCGCGACCGTCACCTTGACGATAAGGGTCTCACCCGGCGTGCCGACGCGCATGCCGGAAACCGGCGCCGCGTCGCGATAGCAGAGGCCGGTCGCGATGCGGACATAGCGAGCATCGGGGCAGACGTCGTTCGCCGGATCGAAACCGACCCAGCCGAGGCCGGGAATATGTGCTTCCGCCCAGGCATGCGTGGCTGCCTGCTCGTTCTTGCCTTCCATCATCAGATAGCCGGAGACATAGCGGGCCGGGATCTGCAATGCCCGGGCGCCGGCGAGGAAGATATGAGCGTGATCCTGGCAGACGCCGCTCTTTGCCTCCAGTGCCTGTTCCGCCGTCGTCTCGGTGTCGCTGGTGCCCGGCTTGTATTCCACGGTTTCGTGGATCGCCTTCATCAGCGCATGCATCTTGCCGAGCTCATTGTCGCCGGAAACGCTGCGCAGCAGTTCCTTCGTCAGCTTTCCTGCCTTCGTGCGCGGCGATTCCCGCAGGAAAAGCCAGAGCGGGCTAAAGCTTTGATGTAGCCCGATAACGCCGTTGAGATCCTGCGTCTCGATTTCGCCTGTCGCGATGATCTTCGTTGCGTCCTGCTGTCCATCGAGAGAAACGAGCGTGGTGCGGTTGCCGAACTGGTCGTCATACTCCACTTCCGGCTTGGCGCCTTCGACCGTCAGCTTCCAATCGATGACCGTCTGTCCGACGCCGGTCAGCGGCGTCAAGTGCAGCCGCTGCAGCGAGAATTGGGCCGGCTCGTCGTAGCGATATTCCGTGATATGGTTGATCGTCAATCTCATGATATCGCCCGCCTACTCGTAGAACCGATAGCCGTCGGAAATCTCGGCGCCCAGCTTGTTGTTGCGGGCAACGAAATCTTCGAGGAACTCATGCAGGCCCTGATCCATGATGCGCTTGATCGTCAGCTTCTGCAGCGACTGGCGGATGGCCTCGGCGGTATCGTGCGCCGGCAGCTGCTTTTTGTATTCGGCGCTGAGGTAACCCAGATTGCTGACAATCTTGTCGTAGCAATAGGCGAGCGAACGCGGCATCTGGCCGTTCAGGATCAGGAAGTCGGCAATATTGGCCGGCTTGTATTCGGGATCGTAGGCCCATTTATAGGCCCGATGGGCCGAGACCGATCGCAGGATCGATTCCCATTGCGCATTGTCGAGCGAGGAGCCGACATGCGAGACGGATGGCAATAGCACGTAATATTTCACGTCGAGGATGCGGGCCGTATTGTCGGCGCGCTCAATGAAGGTGCCGATGCGGGCGAAGTTATAGAGCTCGTTGCGCAGCATCGAGCCATGGAAGGCGCCGCGGATTAAGCCGGCACGCTGCTTGATGACATCGATTGTTTCGGGCAGTTCGGCCGTCTTCAGCTTCTTGCCGAGGAGCGACTTCAGCTCGATCCAGCACTCGTTGGTTGCTTCCCAAGTGTCGCGGGTCAGCGCGGTGCGCACCATGCGGGCATTGTTGCGGCCGTATTCGATGCAGGACATGACGCTCGACGGATTGGAGCGGTCGCGCATCAGATAATCGATCGCGTCGGCACCCGTCAGCTTGTTATGCACTTCGTCATAGGCTTCGCGCACGCCGGCGCTTTGCAGGACGCCATCCCAGTCGTCATCGACGGCGTCGCTGCGGGTCAGCGACATGCGCTGGCCGGCATCGACCAGGCGGGCTATGTTTTCGGCACGCTCGATGTAACGGAACATCCAGTAGAGGCCATTCGCGGTTCTTCCCAGCATGTCCGATCAGTCCTCCAGAACCCAGGTGTCTTTGGTGCCGCCGCCCTGGCTGGAATTGACCACCAGCGAGCCTTCCTTCAGCGCCACGCGGGTCAGCCCGCCGGGGATGATCCGTACCTTGTCGGAGACAAGGACATAGGGCCGCAGATCGACATGCCGAGGCGCAATGCCCTTGTTGACGAGGATCGGCACGGTCGACAGCGAAAGGGTCGGCTGCGCGATGTAGTTGTTCGGCTTGCTCTTGAGCTTCTCGGCAAAGGCCGTCCGCTCCTTCTTCGTTGCAGTCGGTCCCACGAGCATGCCGTAGCCGCCGGAGCCATGGACTTCCTTGACGACGAGATCGGCGAGGTTATCGAGCACATATTGCAGGCTGTCGGGCTCCGAACAGCGCCAGGTCGGCACGTTCTCGAGGATCGGCTTGCGGCCGGTGTAGAATTCGACGATCTCGGGCATGTAGGAATAGATCGCCTTGTCGTCGGAAATGCCGGTGCCGGGCGCGTTGGCGATGGTGATATTGCCGGCGCGGTAGACATCCATGATGCCGGGAATGCCGAGCGCGGAGTCCGGGCGGAAGGTGAGGGGATCGAGGAAATCGTCGTCGACGCGGCGATAGAGCACGTCGATCGCCTCATAGCCCCGCGTCGTACGCATCTTCACCTTGCCGTCGATGACGCGCAGATCCGAGCCTTCCACAAGCTCGACACCCATCATGTCGGCGAGGAAGGAATGCTCGTAATAGGCGGAGTTGTAGATGCCGGGCGTCAGCACGGCGACGCGTGGCTTGCCTTTGCAGCCGGGAGGGGCGAGTGACGCCAGGCTCTGGCGCAGCAACAGCGGATAATCCTCGACGCGCTGCACCTTGTTCTGGTGAAACAGCTCGGGGAACATCTGCATCATCGTTTCGCGGTTTTCCAGCATGTAGCTGACACCGGACGGTGTGCGGGCGTTATCCTCGAGTACATAGAACTGGTCTTCGCCGGTACGCACGATATCGGTGCCGACGATGTGGGTGTAGACGCCGCCGGGCGGGCGGAAGCCGATCATCTCCGGCAGGAACGCGTCGTTCTTCTCGATCAGCTCGCGCGGAATACGGCCGGCGCGAATGATTTCCTGCTTGTGATAGATGTCGTGGAGGAAGGCGTTAAGAGCAACGACCCGCTGTTCGATGCCCTGGGCCAGTTTGCGCCATTCGCGGCCGGATATGATGCGGGGGATGATGTCGAAGGGGATGAGCTTTTCGGAGGAGTCTGCGTGTCCGTAGACCGCGAAGGTAATGCCCGTTTTTCGGAAGATGGTTTCCGCATCGCGGGATTTGGCAATGAGGTGGCCTCTGTCCTGGCCTGAGTACCACTCGAAGTATTTCTCGTAAGGCGCGCGCGGACTTTCATCCGCAGTAATCATTTCATCAAATGCCAAAGGTGCGGTCCCCGTGTTTTTACCCATTTGAATACAACGGTTTTTACAATGCAAGAACTATGCGCAGTTGCCATCGCGAATTTCGCAATATCGAAAAATGCCGGATTTACAGGCATTTAAGAGTAAGGTGGCTGTTGCTTGCCGGGTCTTGTCGCAATGTTTGGATCAAAATTTGAGCATCTGCTTCTTTTGCGGACTGAACGCCTGGGTAGTGGCGGAAGTTTCTGAAACCAGGGCGGTGGTTCGCCGGACATGAAGAAAAATTGATTACTGTTTTCAGCAGATCGATTTTGACCGCTCAACCGCCATCGGCTATCAGCCTTCAGTCCCTCCGCGCGACACCCTGAGTTCGACCAGGATTCCGGCTCCGAAGCGCCAAACATATCGGTCCGATTTCCATGTCCCTCGATAAACTTGCACCGGCGATTTTCGTTTTGCTATGGTCCACCGGCTGGATCGTTGCCAAATATGCCTCGTTGCATGCAGGCCCTTTCACCTTCCTGATGATCCGCTACAGCCTGTCGGCGCTTGCTTTCGTGCTGCTCTGTTCGATCGCCGGCGCCAAATGGCCGCGCGACTGGTCGAGCGTGTTTCGGGCCGTCTATTCCGGGATCTTCCTTCATGGCATCTATCTCGCAGGCCTCTGGTGGGCGATTGCCGAGGGCGTGCCGGCCGGCATTTCCGGCATCATTGCAGCGCTGCAGCCGCTGATGACCGCCATGGCGGCGCCGCTCCTCGTCGGCGAGCGGCTGCAGCCGGTCCAGAAGCTCGGCCTGCTGCTTGGTTTCCTCGGCATTGCCATCGCGATCTCGCCGAAGCTCCTGGCGACGGATACGGCCAATCTCTGGCAATCGGCGGTGCCGCTCGTCGTCAACTTGCTGGCTATGGTCTCGGTGACTTACGGCACGCTCTACCAGAAGCGGCACCTGCAGACCGGCGACCTCAGAACCATCGCAACCTTGCAATATGTCGGCGCGTTGATTGTCACCGTGCCGCTCGCCTTCATCATCGAAGGTCTGCGTTTCGACGGCACGCAGGAGGCCATTTTCGCGATGCTCTGGTCGGTCTTCGGTCTGTCGATGGGCGCTGTCGGTCTGCTGCTCTATCTCATCCGTCGGGGGCAGGTTTCGCGCGCGGCATCGCTGATCTACCTGATGCCGCCGGCCGTCGCCATCGAGGCTGCGATCGCTTTCGGCGAGCCGCTGACGCTGCCGATCATCATCGGCACCGTCATCGTGGTCATCGGCGTCTATCTGACCAACCGGCGTACTGCGGAAGTGGTGCCGGAATAGGTTCGTATCATCTTTAAAAAGAAAGGGGGCCGTTCGGCCCCCTTTTTATTACATCAAGCACGCTCGCGGCGCTGACCGCCGTTGCCGGGGCCGCGGCGGCGCATGCGGCCGTTGCCGCCATTGCGCTGTTCACCCTGGGCGCCGCGCTCTTCGTTGTGGCGGCCTGCGGGGCGGCCATGGGAATGGCGCTGTCCGCGATGGGCACCGCCCTCATGCGAGGCGCCGTTGCCGTTGGACTGGCCGTTGTGCTGCTTGCGAGCGGGACGGAAGTCCGAGGTGGAGGCGAGATCGTTGTCGGGTTCCGGGCGCGGCGTCGGCTCGTTGCGGCGCTGGCCGCGGAAATCGGCGTTGCGATTGTTTTCGCGCTGCGGCCGGTCTTCGCGCGGGCGGCGTTCCTGGCGCTCGCCGTTCTGGCCACGGGCTTCGCCACCTTCCTTGTCGAAGAACGGACGACGGGCCGGACGTTGCGGGCGGCCTTCGCCGCGCTCCCGTCCCTGGCCGCCCTGGCCTCTGCCTTGACCGCCATTGCCCTGAGCGCCGCGGCCCTTGCCGCGAACGGGGCGACCGCGATCGGCCGGAGCCTCGCCGCTGGCAACCGCAATCTCGATGCCCATCAGGCGCTCGATGTCGCGCAGCAGGCGGATTTCATCCGGGGCACAGAAGGCGATGGCGATACCATCGCGGCCGGCGCGCGCCGTGCGGCCGATGCGGTGAACATAGGCGTCAGGAACTTCGGGCAGATCGAAATTGTAGACATGCGAAACGCCGGGAATATCGATGCCGCGGGCGGCAACGTCGGTCGCGACGAGAACGCGGACTTCACCATCACGGAAGCCCTTGAGCGCGCGTTCGCGCTGGCCCTGGCTCTTGTTGCCATGGATGGAGGCGGCGGCAAAGCCGACGTGATCCAGATGCTTCATCAGCTTCTCGGCGCCATGCTTGGTGCGCAGGAAGACGATGGCGCGGCCATCCGGATTGGCCGAAATCGTTTCCTTGAGAATCTCGGTCTTGTGGTTCTGGCCGGCTACGAAGTGGACATATTGCTCCACCTTGTCGGCCGCCTTGCCCGGAGGCGAGACTTCGACCTTGACCGGATTGGTCAGGTAGTCGGAAGCGAGATCGGCGATTGCCTTCGGCATGGTGGCCGAAAACAGCAGGGTCTGGCGCTTGGCCGGAACAAGCTTGGCGATCTTGCGGAGATCATGGATGAAGCCGAGATCGAGCATCTGATCGGCCTCGTCGAGGACGAGGTGAGTGACATGGCCGAGCGAGAGGGCACGGCGATTGATGAGGTCGAGAAGGCGGCCGGGCGTCGCGACGAGGATGTCGGTGCCGCGCTCGAGCTGAAGCTGCTGCTTGTTGATCGACGCGCCGCCGACGACGAGGTTGATCCGCAGCGGCGACTTGCGCACGAAGAGGCGGAGGTTATCGGCGATCTGGTTCACCAGTTCGCGGGTCGGGGCGAGGATCAGCGTGCGGACGGTGCGGTTGTCGGGGCGCTTGGCCTCCTTCAGCAGCATTTCGATGATGGGCAGGCCGAAAGCGGCCGTCTTGCCGGTGCCGGTCTGGGCGAGGCCGATGAGATCGCGGCCCTCAAGAACGAGCGGGATCGCCTGCGCCTGGATCGGCGTCGGCGTAGCGAAGTTGTTCTGCGACAGCGTATCGACGATCTGCTTGGAGAGACCAAGCGAGTGAAAATCGGTCAATTCAATACCTTTCGGGGGCGCCAAAGCAAATAGGCCGGGTCGCACCATGCGGTCCGGTCTGTCTCTGGCGTCAAGAACCCCGCGTGAAGTGGGAACTTGTAAGTTGGAAATAGCTTTCCAGCGCATCCGGCCGCAGCGCATTGGCGCGGCCTCATTCATAAAGCGCTTTTGTCCTTCTCTTGCGTACAGACTGTCCCGCAGGGCACGCTCACGCGGCGGCCGGAAGGTGAAAGCTGGAGCGCATTTGGTCTTAAATGCCGCCAATGTCAAGGGGTGTGGGCGAAAGCTTTTCAACAGACAGACGAAAATGCCGCCGGAAGTCCGGCGGCATCGAAGATCGGAGGCGACTGATGGGGAACTTCGTTGGCACCTTGCGGCGCCATCAGGCTTTAACGGCAAACCTCGACGCGATAGGGCCGGCCCCAGCCGTCGTGGCGCCATGCCCAGTAGCAGCTGGGGTAGGGGCGCACATAGACCCGCTCGTAGACCGGACCGTCATAGTAGGCCGGATAGGCCGGATAATAAGCCGGGTAGGCCGGCCGGGCGGCCCCGGCCACCAAGGCGCCGCCGACGACACCCGCGGCGAGACCGCCGAAGAAGGCGCCACGATCGGAGGCGCTGGCAGTGGTGGTGGTTACCGTGGCGGCGCTGCCAAGCGTCAGCGCGATCAAACTGGCCGTCGTTAATGTGCGAAGCACAGACATTGACATCCCTTTCCCAAAAAACACGGGGCTCCCAGCCGAAGCCGAGTTGGACGTTGCGTGCGAAAGGGGGCGAAGTCGCGGCCAAAAAATGGGTCGCGACATTAAATTTCGTTCATGATTTGAGGCGTAAAAGCTCTTTGTTTTCAACTAGAAATCGGTGGGAACGCCACCCTCTGCCTTGCGTCTGGCGACAAAGGCGTCGAGCTCTTCCTCGATTGCCGGATCGAGCGGGGGGCGTTCATAACGCGCCAGCGTTTCCTTATAGACGCGGTTGGCGTGATCGTAAGTTGTAGGCCGGCCGGCTTCCGCCCAGGTTTCGTTGTTTCGCCAGTCCGACAGGATCGGCGAATAGAAGGCGGTTTCGTAGCGGGCGAGCGTGTGCGCCGTGCCGAAATAATGGCCGCCGGGACCGACATCGCGCACGGCATCCAGCGCCAGAGCATCGGCGCTGACATCGAGCGGCGTCAGGAATTCGGCGACCATCTGCAGCATGTCGACATCGAGGATGAATTTCTCGAAAGAGGCGGTAAGCCCGCCCTCGCTCCAGCCGGCTGCATGCAGGACGAAATTGCCGCCGCCCTGGGTCAGCGCCCACAGCGACAGCGCCGATTCGTAGGCTGCCTGGGCATCGAGCGTATTCGAAGCATTCGTGTTGGAGGTGCGGTAGGGGATGCCGTAGCGGCGGGCGAGCTGGCCGCCTGATATCACCGCCTTCATATATTCCGGCGTGCCGAAGGCGGGCGCGCCCGTCTTCATGTCGACGTTCGAGGTAAAGCCGCCATACATGACCGGCGTCCCCTTGCGCACCATCTGTGTGAAGGCGATGCCGCAGAGCGCCTCGGCATTCTGCTGCACCAGCGCGCCGGCGATCGTCACCGGTGCCATGGCGCCTGCCAGCGTGAATGGCGTGACCACCACGACCTGGCCGCGCGACGACATTTCGATGATGCCCTGCAGCATCGGCCCGTCGAGGCGCAGCGGCGAGGAGGAATTGATGATGGTGAAGAGCGAGGGTTCGCGTTCCATCTGCTCCATGCTGATGCCGCGGCCGATGCGAGCGATCTCGATCGCGTCGAGATTGCGCTGCTTGCCGAGCGAATAGCAGTGGAAGGCCTTGTCGGTAAGCTTCACGATATCGGAGAGGCAGTCGAGATGGCGCACCGAGGCATGGATATCGATGGGTTCGACCGGATAGCCGCCGGTCATGTGGATGACGTCGAAGGATTGGGCGAGCTTGATGAGCTTGCGGAAATCCTCCTGATTGCCAGCTCTCCTGCCGCCTTCGCGGTCGGCGACAAATGGGGCGGAGGCAACCTGCGCGAAAACGAGATTGCGGCCACCGATTTCAACATTTCTCAGCGGATTGCGGGCATGCAGGGTGAAGTTCGATGGGACGGAAGCGATGAGCTCCATGATCATATTGCGGTCGAAACGTACGCGTTCCGTGCCTGACGTGACATCGGCGCCGGCAGCCTTCATGCGCTCGCGCGCTTCCGGCAGGATGATATCCATGCCGATTTCTTCGAGGATCGTCAGCGAGGCGTTGTGAATGTCGTCGAGCGCTTCGGGCGACAGGAGTTCGGTGCGCGCGAGATTGTTGACAAGATTGAGATATTTCGTGCCACTCGGTTTGCGGCTGCGTTCGGCTCCGCGCCCTCCGGCCCGCCGCCGCCGTTCGCCCGTCGCCGTTGCGATCTGGGCTTCGTTCAAGGTCAGGCTTTCTTCGTCGCTCATGGCGCTCGCTCCCAATGATCCGTTGACGGATTCTTGGCAGAGTTTCCCCCGGCGTGCCGCCGTCGTTTGCGACCAAGGCATGACCGTTATAGGATAGCGCGTGGTCTGAACGCGACGTCGGCGCGACGGTTAAACATGGTTAAGGCTTTGTTAAAGCCAATCATGCTAGAGCGTCGTTTCATGAACTATCATGCGCGGTGAAAAGAGAGGCTCCGTTTGACCTTGGACGGTGAACTGCTTGACATAGCGTGCCGCCGGATCGCCCATCTGGACAGGCCCGCCTACATCAAGAACAGCGAGCTTCGTTACGTCGCGGTCAACGATGCCTATGCGCGGTTTTTCGGGCACGACGTTTCCGATTTCATTGGCAATCGCAGCCATGATCTTCTCGATGCCGGCGAAAGCGCCGACAGAGAAGACAGGGAGCGCCGAGCTCTGGTCTTCGGCTCTGAAGAGGTGGCGCTGTGCTTTGATGGATCGGGTCGTCAGCGCTCGCGAATCCAGATCGAGAGTTTCTCCCCTTCGGAAGACCGCGTCTACATTTTCGGCGTGTTTCTTGAAGCGCCCGCCAAGACGCTGCATCACGACCTTGACAATATTCTTCGCTCGATGCCGATCGGCGTCCTGATCCATGACAGCAATTATATCGTGGAATACGTCAATGACGCCTTCTACGATATCTGGGAATTCTCGAAGGAGGATCGCTTCGAAGGCCGTCCCTATCGGGACCTCATCGCAAAGCACTACGAACTGGCGCGTTTCGGCTTCGACGGCCGCAGCATCGACGACATCTATCAGGCACGTCTGGCGGCATTGCGCAAGGCGGGCGAGCATCTGCAGACGGAGATGAATTTTGCCGACGGCAAGTCGGTCATCATCGATGCCCGCCGCATTTCCAACGGCCGGACGCTCATGTCCTATACGGATATTTCCTCCGTCAAGCGGCAATTCCAGGAGATCACTGAGACACGGCTGGCGCTGGAGCGCCTCGGCGAGCTTATGGCCGATGCCATGCAGGCCATGTCCCAAGGGCTGCTGATCGTCCAGGACGGTACGATCATGCTGGCCAACGATCGGCTGAAGGACATGCTGAAGCTGCCGGCAGAGCTTCTCGAGGTCGGCAAAGGCTGGTCTGCGGCCTTCGACTATTGTGCGGAGCGCGGCGACTTTGGCGATGACGCCGAGGCTGTGCGGACATCTTGGGGGGAAAGCATTGCTGTCGGCAAGCCGATCTCCTGCGTGTTCCAGATCACAGGCGGGCGCTGGATGCAGCTCGGCGCCGCAATCGGCGAGCATCGCCGCTGGACGGTGGTGCTGACCGATGTCACCGAAATGAAGGAGCGCGAGGCGGATTTGCAGCTGCTCCTGGCGCGCAGCAATGCCGCGGATCGGGCGAAATCGGAGTTCCTGACCCATATGAGCCATGAAATCCGCACGCCGATGAATGGCGTCCTTGGCATGGCGGAACTGCTCGGCAAGACGGATCTCGATGCGCGGCAGAAGACCTTCGTCGATATCATCGTCAAATCGGGCAATGCGCTGCTGACCATCATCAACGATATTCTCGATTTTTCCCGCATCGATACCGGCGAAATGCATCTGCGCAAGATGGCATTCGATCCTGCCGAGGCCGTCGAGGACATTGCGACGTTGTTGGCCGCGGCCGCATCGGAAAAGAATGTCGAGCTGATGGTGCGCATCGCTCCCGGCATGCCGGCGGCGATGCTCGGCGATGCCGGCCGTTTTCGACAAATCGTGACCAATCTCGTCGGCAATGCGATCAAGTTCACCGAGCGCGGTCATGTGCTGGTGGAGCTGGACAGCCAGCCGGCGCCGGGCGACACCGTATTGCTTGTCCTCCGTGTCGAAGATACGGGCATCGGCATTCCCGACGAAAAGCTCGATACGATCTTCGACAAGTTCTCGCTGGCGGATTCATCCTTTGCGCGCCGGCTTGAGGGATCGGGCCTGGGGCTCGCCATCACGGCCGGTCTTGTCGATCTTTTCGGGGGCTCTCTGTCGGTGGAGAGCGAATGGGGCAGAGGATCGGTTTTCACGGTCCATCTGCCGATGCCGCTGGTTGTCGCACGCGGCAAAGTCGCGGAGCTGCCGGCCAATGTGAGGGATGCCAGAGTCCTGATCGTGGAAGACGACGCGATCCATCGGGGCATCTTGACCGAACAGTTGACGCAATGGGGTTTCGACGGGCATGTCGCCGAGGACGGCAAGACTGCGCTCGCCATTCTGGATGCTGCCTTCGATATGGGCATATCGGTCGATGCGATGATCGTCGATTACAGTATGCCCGGTATGAATGGCTATCAGGTCGCAAGCGCCGTGCGTGCCGATCCGCGTTTCTGCGCGCTGCCGATCGTGTTCCTGACATCGATGGGCGCCGCCGGTTGCGATAGGGAGTTCGCCGCCGTCAATGGCCAGGCACATCTGATGAAGCCCGTGCGCGCCAATGTGTTGCGCGGCACGATTATCGATGTCGTGCGCGCATCGCGACGGAAGAAACTGGGGGAGCGATCGGCTCCCGTTGAACGTCGGCTCCCGATAGAGGCAGAAGCCGCAGCCGCGATCGAAGCCACCGATCAGATAACGTCGGCCAAACCCGGCAACGCCATCGACGTCCTTGTTGCCGAGGACAATGAAGTGAACCAGATCGTCTTCACGCAGATCCTGCAGCCGACCGGGCTGCGGTTCCTCGTCGTGGAGAACGGCCAGGCGGCCGTGGACGCATGGCGCCAGTTGCGGCCGTCGCTGATCCTCATGGATGTGTCCATGCCGGTCATGAACGGTCATCAGGCGACCCGCATGATCCGGCAGTTTGAGACCCAGGCCGGGCATGGATGGCATGTACCCATCGTCGGGGTCACGGCGCAGGCGCTGGATGTCGATCGCATCGCATGCATGCAGTCAGGCATGGATGATTGCATGTCCAAGCCGATCAGCCCCGAACTTCTCGAAACGAAGATCCAGCGCTATCTGGGCGATACCGCCTTCCAGGCTGATCGCTCCAAGAACTAGAGTTCAAGTCGATAGACAGGACGCAAGGCTGGACGACAGCTTCCCGCCATTGCGAAGGCCGGCACTTTCAGCCGTCGGTCGAAGTGGTAACGGACTCCCATGCTTCGATCTCCTGTTTGAGGCGCTCGATCCTCTCGGACACAAGTGCAAGGGCATCGCTGCCGAGCAGGAGTTGCGGCGGAGGAGCGTCGGATTCGATCAATTTCAGAACGGCTGCCGCGAGCTTGTCAGGATCGCCGAGTTGCCTGCCGCTCTTGGACTGTCGTGCCTGCCGGATCGGATCGAACAAGGTGTCATAATCCGCGATTGATCGCTCAGTCCGGATCATCGATCGTCCGGCCCAATCGGTCCGGAAGGAGCCGGGGCAAAGGGCGGTCACTCGGACGCCGAATGGCGCCATCTCAGCACGCATGACTTCCGAGATGCCCTGGAGGGCAAACTTGCTTCCGCAATAATAGGCGATGCCGGGCATGGTGATCATGCCGCCCATCGAGGTGACGTTGACGATGAAGCCGCGACGTCTTTCACGAAACCTCGGCAGGAAGGCTTTGGCGACCGCAACTGCGCCGAAGACATTCACGTCGAACTGCCGCCGCATTTCCTCAAGGGGCGACTCTTCGAGGATTCCCTCGTGACCGTAGCCGGCATTGTTGATCAGTACGTCAACCGGCCCGTGATCTTCTTCGACCTTACGAACCACGTCGGCCATCCGGTCGAATTCGGTTACGTCGCAACGGACGGACCGAGCCGCCGGCAAGCGTTCTGCAAAGGCTGCTCGCGAATCTTCGGAGCGGACGGTACCGATGACCCTATGGCCCTGGCGGCTCGCAGCGGCCGCAATCGCGAAGCCAAAGCCTGAATTCGCCCCGGTGATGAAGAAGGTCTTCTGTGACATGATTGGTATTCTCTTCTTGATTGATCGATGCCATGACTAATAATCTTCAAAGACGCCAGTAACGATCGCGAAAACTATGAGTATCTTGCCAAATCCTATGAAGATGACGGATGGAGGGGCGAAGCGCCAGGAGTTGGTGGAGCTGGCGGGGCTTCTTGCTCCCAGCCAAGGATACAATCCAACGGCGTTTGCCGGCGTCCGCATTCTCAGGACCGAGGCGATCCTTCATGACGTCCCCGTGCTCTATAAGCCGGGTGCGGTATTCGTTCTGCAAGGCCGAAAGCAGGGCATGCTTGAAGGCGAGGTCTATCTCTACGATGAGGAACACTATCTGGCCGTGTCGGTGCCCGTTCCATTTCGGATGGAATCGTCAGCCAGTGCAGAACGTCCCTTGCTTGCCGTCTATGTCGAGTTCGACATGCTGCTGGCTGCCGAAATCGCCTCGGAAATGGAGACGCGGCGTCCTGAGCCGACAGCTGGCCGAGCGAGAAGTCTGATATCGAGCAGAATGGAGCCGATGATCGAGGATGTCGTGCTGCGTCTGCTGCGGGCATTGCGCGATCCCGTCGAGCTTGCGGTTCTGGGAGCGGGCACCCTGCGCGAGCTGCATTACCGGGTGCTCGTCGGTCCGCAAGGCGGCGCGATGATCTCGGCGCTTCAACAGCAGGGCATTTCCGGGAAGATCGTTGGAAGCCTTACCCGATTGCGCGAGACCTACAGTTCCGAGATCTCGGTTGCGGCGCTGGCGCGAGAGGCGGGCATGAGCGTTCCCTCCTATCACGTCCATTTCAAGGCCCTGACGGGAAGCAGTCCGATACAATATGTGAAGGCGATGCGGCTCCATGAGGCACGGTTGATGATTGCGCGTCAGGACAAGACGATCGCAGAGGTGGCGGCATCGGTCGGCTATGCCAGCCCCGCTCAGTTCAGCCGAGATTTCAAACGACACTTCCGGCGTACCGCCTCGCAGGAGGCCAGCTGGGTTCGCCAGCATCTTGGCGAGTTGGTATGAGCCCTCAATGGTCGTCTTCCGGCCCGGCGACTGAAATCCGGCCTCAGGCAGGCTTGGTGCCGCAGAGCATTTCGCGCTTGCCGGCAAAGCCCTTGCGCCGCTCCACGACAAATCCCGCCGCCTGCAGGTTTCGCCGCACGAAGCCGGCGGCTGCATAGGTGGCGAAAGTGCCGTTCGGAACGGTCTTGTCGTGGAGCATCCGCATGAGTTCCGGCGACCACATGTCGGCGTTGCGCGACGGTGCGAAGCCGTCGAGATACCAGGCATCGAAGCCCTGCTGGGCGTCGCGCACGCCTTCAAGGGCCGGTCCGCAGACGACGCTGAGGCGCGTATTCGCATCGAGCTCGAGCGACACGACACCCTCGGGATGGTCCGGCCAGGCGGCGACGAGCGCTTGGCGCTCCCGGTCGATTTCAGGCCAATGCGACAGCGCGCGGTCAATCTCCTCGGCCCGCATCGGGTAGAGCTCGAAGGACATGAAATGCAGCTCCGAACCGGGGAGCGCCCATTGCCGCCACTGGCGCCAGGTCTCGCAGAAATTCAGGCCGGTGCCGAAACCGAGTTCGCCAATGAGGAAATTCTGTCGTCCCTGCCAACGGTCGGGCAGACCATTGCCGGCCAGGAAGACGTGGCCGCATTCCAGCCGCCCGTCCGTCTGGCAATAAAAATGGTCGCCAAAGGCCGTCGAATAGGGCATATCGCCGTCGCGCCATTCGAGCTCCGGGCTTGCCGCATTGGTTTCGGATGCTTCTGTCCGATCGGAAACTGGATCTGTCATGGAAAGAGCCGATAATCTTCTCAGACCCGCCGGTCAATCGTCCGTCGATCTACTGATCGTCGGCGGCGGGATCATGGGGCTGTGGGCGGCCGTTCATGCCGAGCGTCTCGGTATCCAAGCATTGCTCGTGGAAGCCGGCCGCGTCGGACAGGGAGCGAGCGGCGGCCTGCTTGGCGCGCTGATGCCGCATATGCCGGATAAATGGTCCGAGAAGAAGCAGTTTCAGTTCGATGCCCTTGTCGCGCTGGAACAAGAAATTGCCGGCCTGGAGGCCGAGACCGGGCTTTCGGCGGGTTACTGTCGCGCCGGTCGCCTGATCCCGCTGCCGAAGCCGCATCTGCGGCAGATCGCACTCGGTCATTCCCGGGATGCGGAAGCGCATTGGCGGCATGGGGAGCGCCGGTTTCATTGGCACGTGCTCGATGCAGCGCCCGTTGAAGGCTGGATCGAAGCTTCCTTCGCGGAAAGCGGATTTGTGTACGATACCCTGGCCGCGCGCGTCGCGCCCCGCGCCTTGCTGGAGGTGCTTTGCAAATCTCTGGCTGGGGCAAGGCATGTCCGGCTCGCCGAGGGCGTTGCCGTGGAGAGCATCGATCCTGACAAGGGTCTCGCACGCACGAATGAGGGCGACATTCGCTTCGGCCGTTGCATCCTTTCTGCCGGCTATCGTTCGTTTCCAATCCTTGATGAATTGACGGAGGGACGCAAAACCTCGCTCGGCCAACCGGTCAAGGGCCAGGCGGCGATGCTGAAGGCCGATGTCGACGGTGGCTTGCCCGTTATCTTCCGTGATGGCCTTTATATCGTCCCGCATGAGAATGGTTTGGTCGCGGTCGGCAGCACGAGCGAGAATCGGTTTGGCGACCCGTTGACGACGGATGGGCAGCTCGACGATCTGCTTGTGGGCGCGCGCGCCATGGCGCCGGTGCTCGCCGGCGCGGAGGTGGTTGAGCGTTGGGCTGGCCTGCGTCCGAAGGCCGTGGATCGCGACCCGATGGTGGGCGCTCATCCCGATCATCCCTCGTTGATCGCATTGACAGGTGGCTTCAAGGTGAGCTTCGGGCTGGCGCATCGGCTGGCGGAGGCGGCCGTGCGGGAAGCGGTTGGGGCGCCCGCTTGCTTCAAGTTGCCGCAGAGTTTCACTTTAGCGAGTCATATTTCAGTCATATCACATAAAACGTGAATTTACGCCTCTTTCGGGTCGTCAATCTGTCACGCAAATCACCTATCTCCTTGGCCATCGGTGCCGGTTCGGCCTACCTGATGTTACGCGCCTTGGAGGAATTTTATGCGGTACGCCATTTGCTTCACACCGTCTGCGAGTGATCCGCTGACGCTTGTGGCGGCGAATTGGCTCGGCCGCAATGTCTATTCCGGCGAGATGGTTGATCCACCTGCGATCCGCGGGCTCGGCATTCACGAGATCGCCTTCTACACCGCTGTTCCGCGCCGCTATGGCTTCATGGGGCTTCTGAAGGCGCCGTTCCGGCTGGCGGAGGACATGTCAGAGGCTGGGTTGCTGCGCGATCTGATGCGGTTTTCCGGCACGGTTGCGCCCTTCGAAATTCCAAGGCTCGAGGTTGCGCGGCTCGGCGGTGCGCTGGGTCTCGTTCCTTCCGTGCCAAGCCAACAGATGCATTTCCTGGCGGCGTCGCTGGTGCAGACCTTCGATCAATACAGGGCTCCCTTGAGCGAAGCGGAAATCGAGCGCATCGATCCCGATGGCCTGTCAGCGACGCAATTTGCCAATCTGCATCGTTGGGGGCATCCCCACGTCATGGATGAGTTCCGCTTTCAGATGATGCTGACGGGCACAGTGAGCCCCGCCGATATGGCGCGTATCGAGCGTGCTTTGCGCGAGTTTTTCGAACCGTCCCTGGCTGCGCCCGTTCCCATAGCCAACATCGCGCTTATGATGGAAGACGGGGCGGGCGGTCCCTTCCGCGTGCACTCTCTGCATCCAATGGGAAAGGTCAGTGCGCGCAAGATCGCTTAAAGCGCGTTGCGATCTTTTAGATTCGCTTCCCGCGCTTCAGGCGATCTTGCGCATGTCGTTATCGCAAAACCGCTGCACATTTTTGCGCGACATGCTTTAGATTAGCGACTGGCGCGTGCCAATACCCCGCTTTGACGCGAAAGTGATTTTCCGAGTTTCCGTCTCGACTTTCCCGGCATGGATGCTACCGTTCCGCGATCAGAGAAGGTGCATCCAATGTCGGAAATCTATCCCCGTAATCTCATCGGCTACGGCCGCAATACGCCGGACCCTAAATGGCCTGGCGATGCCCGCGTAGCAGTGCAATTCGTGATCAACTATGAAGAGGGTGGGGAAAGCTGCATTCTCGACGGCGATCCGGGTTCCGAAAACCTGCTCTCCGAGATTGTCGGAGCTGCTTCCTGGCCAAACCAGCGCAATCTCAACATGGAATCGATCTACGAATACGGCTCGCGCGCCGGATTCTGGCGGCTGTGGCGCATGTTCACCGAACTCAAGGTTCAGGCGACGGTCTATGGCGTGACGCTCGCCATGGCCCGCAACCCGGAAGCGGTCGCCGCCATGAAGGAAGCCGGCTGGGAAATCGCCAGCCACGGCTATCGCTGGCTGGAGTATAAGGACTTTTCAGAGGATCTGGAGCGCAAGCACATTCTCGAGGCCGTGCGGTTGCATACCGAACTCACCGGCGAGCGGCCCTACGGCATGTACCAGGGCAAGCCGTCCGATAATACGCTGCGGCTCGTGATGGAGGAAGGCGGTTTCCTCTATTCCTCCGATTCCTATGCCGACGATCTACCCTTCTGGGTCGATGGTCTGAACGGCAAGCCGTTCCTGATCATCCCCTATACACTCGAAACCAACGATATGCGCTTTGCGACGCCGCAGGGTTTCAATTCGGGCGACCAGTTCTTCACCTACCTCAAGGATGCCTTCGACACGCTCTATGAAGAGGGCAAGCAAGGCAGCCCGAAGATGATGTCCGTGGGCTTGCATTGCCGCCTTGTCGGTCGCCCCGGCCGCGCCGCTGCGTTGCGGCGGTTCATCGAATATGTGCAGAAGCATGACAAGGTCTGGATCCCGAAGCGCGTTGAGATCGCCAACCACTGGTATGAGAATCATCTTCCAGGGGGAGCGCGCTGACATGATATCGCGGGACGATTTTATCGGCCGCTTCGGCGGCGTCTTCGAACATTCGCCTTTCGTGGCCGAGCGCGCCTATGATGCTGGTGCGATCGCCGAGCCGCTAACCTCCGGCGGCGTGCATTCCGCGCTGGTGCGGGTTTTCCGTGCCGCAAGCGAGGCGGAGCGGCTTGGCGTGCTGCGGGCGCACCCGGATCTTGCCGGCCGGCTGGCGATTGCCGGCGAGCTGACCGAGGACAGCCGCAAGGAGCAGGCCGGCGCCGGGCTCGATCGGCTGAGCCCTGAGGAGCACGCCCGGTTTACCGAGCTCAATGCCGCCTATGTGACGAAGTTTGGCTTTCCCTTCATCATCGCGGTCAAGGGGCTCGGCAAGGACGATATCCTGGCTGCCTTCGAAACCCGGATCGACAATGGTCGGGATGCGGAACTCGCGACGGCGGCAGCGCAGGTCGAAAAGATCGCGCTGCTGCGCCTGCAGTCCATGCTTCCCGAAGCGTGACGGGCGGCCCTCGGGCCGCCATCCTCTCCCATACTTGCTTCCGCATAGGTTTTTTCGCAGAAAGTACGAGCTATTTTTCAGTTCGTTCATGGCCTAGTATCCACGGGTAGGATGCTGCGGTGAGGCCATGAAAGCATTGTCCAGAGATAGAAGAGAGCAGGTGGTCGGCGATGCCGAGCGGCGTTTCAGCGCGCAGAGATTGCATACTGTCTGCGAAGTGAAGCCCGCATGAGTCTGGATCCGCTGATCACCTATCTCGAGCGCATGCAGCTTACTGCATCCGAAATCGGCCAATTCCTTCGGGGGATCGATCAGGCCACATTTTCCAACAATGTCGAGAAACAGCGTGCCATCGGCATGGATCTTCTGCTGATCGGCGAGGCCGCCACACGCATAGCAGAAGAATATCCGGAGTTTGTCGTTGACCATCCGGAGCTGCCTTGGCATGTGATGCAGGACTTCCGGAATCGGATTGTGCAAGGGTATGTCGACATCGAGTTGGCGACCCTTTGGGGCATCGCCCACAAATCAGTTCCGGAGTTGCTCCTGCAATTGGACTCCATTCGCCACTGGCGAGCGGAAGGCGAATAATCAGTCAATGACACAGCATCTCGACATCAATCCTTTGACAAAGGCCGCGTTCGCACCCTTCGGTGATGTGATCGAGGCCGATCCGGCAACCATGCGATACATCAACGGTGGCACGACAGAGCGCTTTCATGCGTTGTCCAATGCCGAAGCTGCCGGGGATGGGGCTCGGGTTATCCTGAACCTCTTTCGCGGCCAGCCGCGCGCGTTTCCTTTCTCGATCGACATGATGGAGCGGCATCCTTTCGGCAGCCAGTGTTTCGTGCCGCTGAACGGCCGGCCGTTTCTCGTCGTTGTTGCAGAGGATGAGGGTGGCAAGCCCGGCAGGCCGCAGGTCTTCCTGGCGCGGGGTGAGCAGGGCGTGAACTATCGGGTCAATGTCTGGCACTATCCGCTGATGGCGCTGGACGAACAGAGCGATTTTCTTATCGTGGATCGCGACGGACCGGGAAACAATCTGGAAGAATACTTCTTCGATACGCCCTTTACCATTGGAGCACCGACGCTATGACCGGATTGACCACCCATGTGCTCGATACTGCCCTTGGCAAGCCGGCTGAAGGTCTGGTGATCGATCTTTTCAGGGTTGAGGGCGAGGCGCGCACGCATCTGAAGACGGTTGTGACCAACTCCGACGGGCGCGTGGACGGTGGTCCCATCCTGATCGGTGACAGCTTCGTTGCCGGCACCTATGAATTGCTGTTCCGCGCTGGAGACTATCTGCGTGTCAGCGGCTCCAAGCTGCCGGAGCCGGCTTTTCTCGATCTCGTGCCGATCCGGTTTGGTATCGCCGATACGACGGCGCATTATCATGTGCCGCTGCTGATCTCCCCCTACGGCTATTCCACCTATCGCGGGAGTTGAGATTTGCGCTTTGCAGCCATAGCGGACATTCACGGCAACCACCTTGCGCTCGAAGCGGTGCTTGCGGATATCTGCAGCCAGGGCATCAGCGATATCGTCAATCTCGGCGATTGCTTCAGCGGGCCACTGACGGCGGGGAAAACGGCGGATCTCCTGCTTGGGCTCGATGCCATAACCATACGCGGCAATCATGATCGGTATCTGATCGATCGGGTGCCGGAGGCGATGCATGTCTCGGACAGGGCCGCGCATTCGCAACTGACGGAACGCCATCTCGATTGGCTGCGTGGCTTATCCTTCAGCGCAGTTCATCTAGGTGAAGTCTATCTCTGCCATGCGACGCCGGCCAATGATAATGTTTACTGGCTCGAATCCGTCTCCGCGGACGGTCAGGTCTATTTGAGGCCTTTGGAAGAGATTGAGGCGTTAGCCGCCGGTATCGATTTTCCGCTGATCTTGTGCGGGCATACCCATATTCCGCGTGCCGTCAGGCTTTCCGATGGCCGCCTGATCGTCAATCCCGGCAGCGTCGGCTGCCCGGCCTATGACGACGATCTGCCCTTTTACCACAAGGTAGAGGCTGGCCATCCTTTCGCCTCCTACGCAATTTTGGAGAAGGTGGGGGATCATTGGCTGCCGGTTTTCCGGCAGGTCGCCTATGATCACATGGCGATGGCGAAGCTCGCGGCGCAGAATGGCCGTGAGGAGTGGGCGAGCGGTCTGGCTACGGGCTGGCTGCGTTAGAAATCAGCCAAAATCGACCGATCCACCGCTCTGATATCCCGCTTGCCGCAGAGCGCCATGGAAATATCCAGCTCTTTGCGGATGATTTCGAGCGCGAGCGTCACGCCTTCCTTGCCCATGGCGCCGAGGCCGTAGAGGAAGGGGCGGCCGATGAAGGTGCCCTTGGCGCCGAGTGCTACGGCCTTCAGCACATCCTGGCCGGAGCGGATGCCGCCATCCATATGCACCTCGATCCTGTCGCCGACGGCATCGACGATGTGAGGCAGCATGTTGATGGAGGAATGCGCGCCATCGAGCTGCCTGCCGCCATGATTGGAGACGATGATGGCGTCGGCGCCGGTATCGACGGCCGCTTTCGCATCCTCGACATCGAGGATGCCCTTGATGACCAGCGGGCCGCCCCATTGCTCTTTGATCCAGGCGACATCGTTCCAGGAAAGTTTGGGATCGAACTGCGAGTGCGTCCAGTGCGACAGCGTCGTCATGTCGGATATATCCTTGGCATGACCGATGATATTGCCGAAGGAGCGGCGCCTGGTCTTCAGCATGCCCATGCACCAGCCCGGCCGCGTCGCCATCTGCCACAGGTTCTTTGCCGTCATTTTCGGCGGTGCCGAAAGCCCGTTGCGAATGTCGTTATGGCGCTGGCCGAGGATCTGCAGGTCGGCCGTCAGCACGAGCGCCGAGCATTTCGCCGCCTTGGCGCGCTGGATCAGGTTCAGAACGAAATCGCGGTCTTTCATCACGTAGAGCTGGAACCAGAAGGGCTGCTTCGTCACTGAGGCGATGTCCTCGATCGAGCAGATGCTCATCGTCGAGAGCGTGAAGGGAATGCCGAATTCCTCGGCGGCACGCGCCGCCAGCATCTCGCCATCGGCGTGCTGCATACCAGTGAGGCCGGTCGGCGCCAGCGCCACCGGCATGGAGGCTTTTTGCCCGACCATGGTGGTTGCGAGTGACCGATCGGACATGTCGACGAGGACGCGCTGGCGCAACTTGATCTTGGCAAAATCCGCCTCGTTCGCCTGATATGTCGACTCGGTCCAGGAGCCGGAATCGGCATATTGGAAGAACATTTTCGGCACGCGCCGCTGAGCAAGCGTTTTCAGTTCTGCGATGGTAAGCGGCGCGGTCATGGCTCTTTGCCTTCTGGATGGTTACATGGGGGCAGGTTCGGATTGCCTCATTGCAGGATCGATTTCATCGGCTTTCCGGCGACATAGGTTTCCACGACGGCGCGGTCGTCGCCCATGGTCTGCAGCAGGAACAGCTCTTCGGTGAGGCTCTTCGTCACTTCCATCTTCAGCGCCATGGCCGGCGTTGCAGCGGCGTTAAGGACGATCAGATCGGCTTCGGTACCGGCATCGAGCGTGCCGATCTTGTCGACGAGGGAGAGGGATTCAGCATTCCCTCGCGTCATGTAATAGTAGCTTTCCAGCGGATTCAGGCGCTCGCCGAGCAGCTGCTGGATCTTGTAGGCCTCATCCATGGTGCGCAGCATGGAATAGCTGGAGCCGCCGCCGATATCGGTGGCGACACCGATACGCACGGGTTTTTCGCGGCGTGCCAGCGCCTTCAGCGGGAAGAGGCCAGAGCCGAGGAACAGGTTCGAGGTCGGGCAATGCACCGCAACGGCGCCGGCATCGCTCATGGCATCGGCTTCGCGCTCCGAGAGGTGAATCGCATGGCCGAACAGGCTTTTAGGGCCAAGCAGCCCGTAGCGCGCGTAGATATCGGTGTAGTCGATCGCTTCCGGATAGAGCTCGCAGGTGAACGTGATCTCGTCGTGGTTCTCGGAGAGATGCGTCTGAATGTGCAGATCGGGGAATTCGCGGGCGAGAGTGGCAGTCGCTTCCATCTGCGCCGGCGTCGAGGTAATGGCGAAGCGCGGCGTGATGGCGACGTGGTTGCGGCCCTTGCCGTGCCAGTCTGATATCACCTGGCGGGTCTCGTCATAGCCCATTTCCGGCGTGTCGAGCAGGCCCTGCGGCGCATGGCGATCCATCATCACCTTGCCGCCGACCATGCGCATGTTGCGCCGCATGGCTTCGGCAAAATAGGCATCGGCGGAGGTCTTGTGCACCGAGCAATAGGCGACGGCCGTCGTCGTGCCGTGGCGGATCATCTCGTCATAGAAATGCTTGGCGATCCGCTCCGCATGGGCGCTTTCGACAAAGCGGCATTCCTCGGGGAAGGTATAGGTGTTCAGCCATTCCAAGAGGTTGGCGGCATAAGAGGCAATCACCTGCATTTGCGGGAAATGCAGGTGCATGTCGATGAAACCGGGCAGGATCAGATGCGGGCGATGGTCGATTTCGACCACGCCTTCCGGTGCCTGCGCCTTGATATCGGCATAAGGGCCGGTCGCGACGATCATGCCGCTCTCGATCAGCAGGCCGCCGTCGCTTTCATAAGCGTAGCTGTCGGTATCATCGAGGCTTTGCGGCAGGCGCTTGAAGGAAAGCAGTCGGCCGCGCAGAAGGGTGGTCATTGGCTTTTTTCTCCGATGGAGCTTTCGAACCAGGCGACCAGCAATTTGCGTTCCTCGGGCGTCACCTCGGTGACATTGGCGGGAGGCATGGCGTGGCTGCGGCCGGCCTGGATATAGATCTCCCGGGCATGCATAGCGATTTGCTCGTCATTTTCCAGCATCACACCCTTTGGCGGCCGGACAATCCCCTCATAAACGGGTTCGGCTGAATGGCACATGGTGCAGCGCGTCGAAACTATCTCTTTGACGGACGAGAAATGTATATCCGAGGCAAACGGCTGGAAGGCGGGAGGGATTGCATTGGCCTCCTTCTCGCCGGTCAACACTTTGGGAACGGTCGAAAGCCACATGATGACAATGAATAGGATGACGGTGACGATCCAGGTCCAGGTTGGATGACCCTTGCGGGCATGCGTCGTGTTGAACCAGTGACGGATGGTGACCCCCATGAGGAAAACCAGCGCCGCAATCACCCAATTATAGGCTGTGCCGAAAGCCAACGGATAGTGGTTCGACAGCATGAAAAAGATGACAGGCAGCGTCAGATAGTTGTTGTGCAGCGAGCGCTGCTTGGCGATACGGCCATATTTAGGGTCGGGCGTGCGGCCGGCAATGAGGTCTGCGACGACGATCTTCTGGTTGGGAATGATGATCATGAAGACGTTCGCCGACATGATCGTCGCGGTGAAGGCGCCGAGATGCAGGAAGGCGGCGCGACCGGTGAAAAGGTGCGTGTAGCCCCAGGCCATGAAGACCAGCACGGCATAAAGCACGATCATCAGCCCCCAGGTGTTGTTGCCAAGCGGGGACTTGCAGAGCAGATCATAGACGATCCAGCCGCCGGCAAGCGAAGCCAGCGAAATCAGGATCGCGACGGGAACGCTGACATCGAGCACATGTCGGTCGATGAGGAAGAGGTTGGCACCGACGTAGTAGACGATGCACAGCATCAGGAAGCCGGAAATCCAGGTGAAATAGCTCTCGTATTTGAACCAGGTCAGATGCTCCGGCATCTGTGCCGGGGCGACGAGATATTTCTGGATATGATAGAAGCCGCCGCCATGAACCTGCCATTCCTCGCCATGGGCGCCGGGCGGAAGATGCGGGCGCTTCACCAGCCCGAGATCGAGCGCGATGAAGTAGAAAGACGAACCGATCCAGGCAATGGCGGTTATGACGTGGAACCAGCGGGCGGCAAAGGCCAGCCATTCCCACGCTATGGCGTATTCATACATTCAGTTCCCCTTTTTCTTCCTCCGACTCCGCACCTTGCAAAATGTTGGCGGCGGAGGGAAGGGGAGAGTTTGATGCGCCAGCAAAAAGCCTGACCTTGTTTAGTGCACGGACCGCATTAGATCAGATTATGGCAGTTTTTAATAAAATGCCCTCGGCTGCTTGGAGCGGGCCGTGTCCGCGGCGGCCGTCAATTTTTCGACGGAGAATTGCCCATGCGTGGTGTTCTGGCCTTCGTCTTTTTTGCCTTTGCAAGCTCCGCCCTGGCGCATGATGCGCCCTCCGGATGGTCCTATGATCCCTATTGCTGTAATGGCGACAGCACGACCGGCGACTGCGAGATGATCCCGTCGCGCACGGTCACCATCGTGCCGGGTGGCTATCGCGTGACGCTCAATCCCGGCGACCATCGCTACATCACGCACGCGCATATTTTCAATCTGCCGCAGAGCAAGGCGATGCATTCGCCGGATGGCGCTTATCATCTCTGTCTGTTTCCGGACGAGAATACCCCGCGCTGTTTCTATGCGCCCGATATGTCCGATTGAGTGTTATTGCAGCGGCATGCCGAATTCGCTGAGGAGCCAATCCCTGAAGGCGCGGATACGCGGCGTATGACGCCTGTTTTCCGGATAGGCGATCCAATAGTCCGTATTGTCGGACGAAAGAATGTTGAAGGGCTGGATCAACCGACCGGAAGCCAGATCATCCGCATAGAATTCCGGGGTCAGGATGGCGACGCCCTGACCGGCCAACGCCGCGCTCGCCTCGAAGGACTGGGCGCCGAGCCTGCTTCGCGGCCGACCCTGAAGACCGGGGTCGGGAACGCCTGCCTCCTTAAACCATTGGACCCACCATGGGTCGCCCGCGTCGATGATGCGGAGCTTCAGGAGATCGGCCGGTTCATGTATGCCGCCGACCGTCTCGGCAAGCGCCGGGCTCAGCATCGGCGTGAAATAGACCTTCATCAGCAGGTGCGCACGCAATCCCGGCCACTGGCCACGCCCGGCGCGGATGGCGATATCGGAGGGCTCACGGGCGAAGTCGATGATCGAGCCGGATGTATCCAGCCGAACGGCGATATTGGGATGCTTCAGCTGAAACGACCCGATATGGCGGGCCAGCCACTGCGAGGCAAAGGTCGGGGTCGAATGGATGCGCAGCGTCGTTTCGGCATCGCCGCTGATCGAGGCCATGGCCTCCTGCAGCAAGGCAAAGGCTTCAGCCACTTTCGGTGCAAGCTGCTCTCCGGCCTCGGTCAACAGGATCTGTCGCGGACGACGCAGGAATAACGGCTCGCCCACGGTCTCTTCCAGCAGCTTGATCTGATAGCTGACCGCGGTCTGGGTCATGCCAAGCTCTTCGCCGGCCCGCGTGAAACTGCCGTGCCGGGCGGCGGCCTCGAAGACGCGGAGCGCATTCAGCGGGAAGCGCTTGGAGAGCTTCATGGATAAGTTCTCTTTATGTATGCAGACGATAGTTCGATTGGAATTTCAGCATTTTTCGCGACAAACTGCAATCCATATCGTTGATTGGATTGAGGTGTTGCCATGGATTGTTATGTCGTGGAGTCGGTGAATGCGGTCAAGCCCACGCTCTTGGCGCGTCTTTTGGAGTCGGTGACGCAGGTCTTCCTGAAGCATGGTGAGCCATCGCCGAATCTGGATCTTGACGAGATGCCGGACCGGCTGAAGCGCGATCTTGGATTTCTCGATGGGCGCGAGCCGCATTATGACGACAGGCGGGTGTTGTAGGCAGAATTGACCTCCGGATACTGGCGCTTTCAGCGCCGATCTGGATGAGCGTCGCGTGCAGTGCTCGCATGTGAGGCTTTGAGGAACGAGGTCAAAAAGTGAGAAAGCCAGGGTGTGGAGAGTGCCTACCCCCTGCTGTCACTTCGTGACATCTCCCCACAAGGGGGAGATTGGCAGCCCGTGGCTTATACGAGCATCAAACGCGGTCCTTTGTTTCGTGGCAGATTCATGCCGTGACAAAAGCCCCTGGCCAAAGAATCACATCCCTTTCAGCCTTTCGACCGCCATCAGCACCCGTTCCGGTGTCGCGGGGGCATCGAGGCGCGGGCAGACGCGATAATCTGCAACGCTGGCGACCGCCATCGAAAGAGCCTCTAGTACCGATATGCTGAGCATGAAGGGCGGCTCGCCGACGGCCTTCGAGCGGCCGATGGTGGCTTCCGTATTCTCCGACCATTCGGCAAGACGAACGTTGAAGATCTTTGGACGGTCGGAGGCGAGCGGGATCTTGTAGGTCGAGGGTGCGTGCGTGCGCAACCGGCCCTCGGCATCCCACCAGAGCTCCTCGGTCGTCAGCCAGCCCATGCCCTGCACGAAGGCGCCCTCGACCTGGCCGATATCGATCGCCGGATTGAGGGAGTGACCGACATCATGGAGGATGTCGGTGCGGTCGATCAGGTACTCGCCGGTGAGCATGTCAATCGACACTTCTGAGCAGGCGGCACCATAGGAGAAATAGTAGAAGGGTGTGCCGCGGCCGGCCTTGCGGTCCCAATGGATCTTCGGCGTCTTGTAGAAGCCGGAAGCCGAGAGCTGGACGCGGGCGAAATAGGCCTGCTTGACAAAATCCGGGAAGGGGATTTCCTCTTCGCCGACGCGCACGCGGTTCGGCAGGAACTGCACTTCCTCAGCGCCGACACCCCATTTTTCAGCCGCGAAGGCGGTCAGCCGCTCTTTGATCTGCCGCGCGGCGTCATAGGCTGCCATGCCGTTCAGATCCGAACCGGAAGACGCGGCCGTCGCGGATGTGTTCGGCACCTTGCCTGTCGTCGTTGCGGTGATCTTCACGCGGTCGATATCGACCTGGAAGCTGTCGGCCAGAACCTGCGCTACCTTGGTATAGAGGCCCTGGCCCATTTCAGTGCCGCCATGGTTCAGGTGAATGGAGCCATCCTGATAGATATGCACCAGCGCGCCCGCCTGGTTGAAGGCGGTCATCGTGAAGGAGATACCGAATTTCACCGGCGTCAGCGCAATGCCCTTGCGGATGAAGCGGCTGGAGCGGTTGAACGCGATGATGGCGTTGCGGCGCGCCTGATAGTCGGCGGTCTGTTCCAGCTCATCGACGACGCGGTTGATGATGTTGTCGGTGACCTCCTGATGATAGGGGGTCAGCGTCCGGCCGGAGCCTGGCTGGCCGTAGAAATTGGCGCGACGGATTTCGAGCGGGTCCTTGCCGAGCGCATAGGCGATCTCCTCGATCATGCGCTCGCCGCCAACCATCCCTTGCGGGCCGCCGAAGCCGCGGAAGGCGGTGTTGGAAACGGTATGCGTCTTCAGCGGTTTCGAGACCAGATGCACATGCGGGTAGAAATAGCTGGAATCCGCGTGGAACAGCGCGCGGTCGGTGACCGGGCCTGAAAGATCGGAGGAGAAGCCGCAGCGCGCGGCATAGGTGGCGTCGACGGCATGGATGCGGCCTTCGTCGTCGAAGCCGACTTCGTAATCCACCAGGAAGTCGTGGCGCTTGCCGGTCGCGCTCATGTCCTCGTCGCGGTCGGGCCGGAATTTCACGGCGCGTCCGAGCTTCTTGGCGGCGACGGCTGCGAGCGCCGCAAACTGGTTACCCTGCGTTTCCTTGCCGCCGAAGCCGCCGCCCATGCGGCGCACGTTGACCGTGACGGCATTGGACGGAATGCCGAGGACATGGCCAACGATATGCTGGATTTCGCTCGGATGCTGCGTAGAGGACCAGACCGCGACCTCGTCGTCCTCGCCGGGGATCGCCATGGCGATATGGCTCTCGAGGTAGAAGTGTTCCTGGCCGCCGATGCGCATCTGCGCCTTGATGCGATTGACGGCATTGGCCATCTCGGTTTCGGGTTCGCCGCGCTTCAGCGTCATCGGCTCGTAGACGAGCGGCGCGCCGTTGGCGAGCGCGCCGTCGATATCGCTCCAATGCGGCAGGTCGCGATAATCGATCCTGGCGAGGCGGGCCGCGCGACGGGCGGCATCGCGGGTCTCGGCGATGACGGCAAAGATCGGCTGACCGTGGAATTCGACCTTCTTTTCGGCAAGCAGCGGTTCGTCATGCATGCCGTTGGAACTGGTGTCATTGACGCCTGGAATATCGGCGCCGGTGAAGACCCAGACGACGCCGGGATAGGCTTTGACGGCGGCGAGATCGATGCCGGCGATCTCGGCGTGGGCGCGGTCGGAAAGGCCAAGCGCGCCGTGCAGCAATCCCGTGGGCTCGGGGATATCGTCGATGTAATCGGCGGCTCCGGTGACGTGCTTGTGCGCGGAATCATGTTTCAGCGAGCCGTGCATGGAGCCGTTGATGACCTTGCGCTCTTCGAAGGTGGATTTGTCCATGGCTCAGGCCTCTTCAGCCGCAAAACGCTTCAGTTCCTGCGGCGCACCGGCCGTTTCCAGGTAGAAGCGAAGGAGAAGATTTTTCGCGGTCAGCTGCCTGTATTCGGCGGAAGCGCGCCAATCGGTCAAAGGTTTATAGTCCGCATCGAAAGCGGGGCGGACGGCGGTAACGGTCGCCTCCGTCCATGGCTTGCCGACCAACTCGGCTTCGACCGTGCGGGCGCGCTTCGGCGTGCCGGCCATGCCGCCGAAGGCGATACGGATATCGGTGACATTGCCGGCATCGTCCAGCTTCAGATGAAAGGCACCGAGCACGGCGGTAATGTCCTCATCGCGGCGCTTGGTGATCTTGTAGACGGCAAAATGCACATCGTCGGCCGGGTAGGGGACAAAGATGCTTTCGACGAATTCGCCGGGATTGCGGTCCTGCTTGCCGTAGTCGATGAAGAAATCTTCCAGCGGCAGGCTGCGGGTGCCGGCTGCCGAACGAAGCTTGACGGTAGCGCCAAGGGCGATCAGCGGCGGCGGGCTATCACCGATCGGCGAGCCGTTGGCGATATTGCCGCCGATGGTGCCCATGTTGCGTACCTGCTCGCCGCCGATGCGGTTGATGAGGTTGGCAAGAGCCGGGATTTTTTCCGCGATCACGGTAAAGGCACGGCTGTAGCTGGCGCCGGCGCCGATGGTCAGGCCTGTATCTTCAACCGTGATTTTCTGCAGATCCGTCAGATGATTGATGAAGACCACAGGATTGAGCCGGCGCATCTGCTTGGTAACCCACAGGCCGACATCTGTGGAGCCGGCGACGACGGTTGCATTCGGCTCTTCGGCCATCACCTGCGCCAATGCGGCAACGGAGTTGGGTACGATGAGGCGATCCTCGCCTTCGGCAATCTCGATGGTATCGCCGCCCTGCATCGCCCAGAGGCGAGCGATGATATCGGCTCTGGTCTTTTCGAGGGGGTCGAAGAGCGCGCTCGGCCGCTTCTGGCTGACCTGCTCTGCCGCCTTGACGATGGGCTCGTAGCCAGTGCAACGACAGAGATTGCCTTGGAGCGATTTTTCGATCTGCGCCCGGCTCGGCTTTTCCGTGGTCAGCCAGAGGCCATAGAGCGACATGACAAAGCCCGGCGTGCAGAAACCGCATTGCGAGCCGTGGCAATCGACCATCGCCTGCTGCACCGGATGGAGGGTGCCGTTTTGCGCGGCAAGATGCTCGACGGTGACGACATGGGTCGCATGCAGCGAGCCAACGAAGCGGATGCAGGCATTGACGGATTCATAGTGCAGCCCGCCATCGATCAGGCGTCCCACAAGCACCGTGCAGGCGCCGCAGTCGCCTTCCGCGCATCCTTCCTTCGTTCCCGTCAGGCGCCGCTGGAGGCGCAGGAAGTCGAGCAGCGTCTCGGTGGGGCGCAGGTTGGATAGCGTGATATCCTCTCCGTTGAGGATAAAGCGAATGCTGTCGCTCATGTCGTTCCCGTTTTTTTCTATAGGTCCGGGCCGGACGCGCGAACGAATCCGGCCCTAACCGTCAATGGTTATTCCGCGGTCCAGCCACCGTCAATCGAGACATGCGTGCCGGTCACCTGGCGTGCCTCGTCGCTCGCAAGGTAGAGCGACAGGGCGCCGATTTCTTCGGCCTTGACGAACTCATGCGTGGGCTGGGCCTTAAGGATGACCTCGTTCTTGACCTGCTCCTCGGTCATGCCGCGGGCCTTGGCCGTGTCCGGGATCTGCTTTTCGACAAGCGGGGTCAGGACGTAGCCGGGGCAAATGGCGTTCACCGTGACGCCGAATTCGGCAAGCTCGAGCGCCGCCGTCTTGGTCAGACCCAATATACCATGTTTTGCCGCGACATAGGCGGATTTGAAGGGCGAGGCGACCAGGCCATGGGCTGAGGCGATGTTGATGATGCGGCCGTATTTCTTCGCCTTCATCAGCGGAATAGCGGCGCGGATGGTGTGGAAGGAGCTGGAGAGATTGATTGCGATGATCTGGTCCCACTTCTCGATCGGGAAATCCTCGATCTTCTCGACATGCTGGATGCCGGCATTGTTGACGAGAACATCGACGCTGCCGAAGGTGGAGTTGGCCGTTGCAATCATGTCGGCGATCTCGGCGGGCTTCGTCATGTCGGCGGGATGATAGATCACTTTGCCGCCGCCGGAGGCTTCCAGCTTGGTCTTGATCGCGTCGATCTCCTCCGGCTTTCCGAAGCCGTTGATGACGACGTTATCGCCCTTGGCGGCGAAGGCCGTTGCGATGGCGAGGCCGATACCGCTCGTGGAACCGGTGACGACAACTGTTCTAGCCATGATCTTCTCCTTGGACAGCGCAGCTTTCTGCTGCAATGCAAAACGGACTGAGCTTACTGCATAATTCCTTAAATCGGGATCGATTTAAGGATAAAATTATGCAGCAGCTTTAAAGTGCTACAGCGACCTTTGCGCGTCACATGTGACGCGCGGCGCTGTAGTCCCAAACAGTCGGATCTGGCAATCGCATTGCTGCCAGTCGCTTTTGCGGCGCTTTGACCCACGGCGTTGCACCGCAAAGCGCGTCCTTCAGCGAAAAATTTCGTTTTGCTTTCTTTTCACATTCGTTTTGCTCGCGTATCTGTTGTTTCGGGATACAACAGGCGGGAGGACTGTATGAGCGGTTATGTCTTGGCGATCGATCAGGGAACGACGTCGACGCGAGCCATCGTTTTCGACGGCAAGATGAAGGTTGCCGGTGTCGGACAGAAGGAATTCACCCAACATTATCCGAAACCCGGCTGGGTCGAACACGATCCGGAAGAGATCTGGTCGTCCGTCCTCGCCACCGTCCGCAAGGCGATCGAAGCTGCCGGCATCACCGCCAAGGATATTGCAGCGCTCGGCATCACCAATCAGCGCGAGACCGTCGTCGTCTGGGATCGCGAGACCGGCAAGCCGATCCACAATGCCATCGTCTGGCAGGACCGCCGCACGGCGAGCTATTGCGAAAAGCTCAAGCGGCAGGATCTGGAAAAACTCTTCACACGCCGCACCGGCCTGCTGCTCGATCCCTATTTCTCCGGCACCAAGCTCTCCTGGCTTTTGGCCAGTGTTAAGGGTGCTCGTGCCCGCGCCGCCAAGGGCGAGCTTTGCTTCGGCACCGTCGATACCTTCCTGATCTGGCGGCTGACTGGGGGCAAGAGCTTCGTCACCGATGCCACCAATGCCTCGCGGACGCTGATGTACAATATCGGCTCCAATGAATGGGAAGGGGAGTTGCTGGATATTCTTCGCGTTCCCTCGGCGATGCTACCCGAGGTGAAGGATTGTGCCGCTGATTTCGGTGTTGCCGATCCTTCGCACTTCGGTGCCGCAATCCCGATCCTCGGCGTTGCCGGCGATCAGCAGGCGGCGACGATCGGCCAGGCCTGCTTCGAACGCGGCATGATGAAATCCACCTATGGCACGGGCTGCTTCGCGCTTCTCAATACCGGCACGGACATGGTGCGCTCCAAGAATCGCTTGCTGACCACCATCGCCTACCGGCTGAACGGCGAGACGACCTACGCGCTTGAGGGATCGATCTTCATCGCGGGCGCCGCCGTGCAATGGCTGCGCGACGGGCTGAAGGCCATCCAGCGTGCCTCGGATTCCGGTGAACTGGCAGCCAAGGCCGATCCGCTGCAGGAGGTCTATCTCGTGCCGGCCTTCACCGGCCTCGGCGCACCGCATTGGGACCCGGATGCGCGCGGCGCGATCTTCGGGTTGACGCGCAATACCGGACCTGAAGAAATCGTCCGGGCAGCGCTGGAGGCTGTTTGCTACCAGTCGCGCGACCTGTTGGATGCCATGCACAAGGATTGGCGCAATGGCAGTGGGCAGCATACGGTGCTGCGCGTCGACGGCGGCATGGTCGCATCCGACTGGACGATGCAGCGGCTTGCCGACCTGCTCAATGCGCCGGTCGATCGTCCGACGATCCTCGAAACGACAGCGCTTGGGGCTGCCTGGCTTGCGGGCAGCCGGGCCGGCGTCTGGCCGGATCGCGCCGGTTTTGCCAAGGCCTGGGCGCGCGACAAGCGTTTCGAGCCCGACATGGATGACAAGACCCGAAATGCGAAGCTCAAAGGCTGGAAAAATGCGGTCTCGCGCACCTTGAGTACACGGCAGGGATGATCAGCCTTCGTTGGCTGCTCACCCTAGGTTATATTCTGTAAGATTTCTTTATTTTGCTTATATAAGTGCGCGCAGCGATACTCGTCTTATTCGTGGTTCGGGGAGGGTTCCGGGCCGCGCTTCGCCGGACAGAGCCGTTTGAGGACGGACGCCTTCTTAAGAGACGATAAAGCGAATAATGGCTGCTCAATTTTCTGAACTGAAAAAACATTACTATCGGCAGATCAAGTATCATCTGACCCGGCCGAAACCGCCGATCCTGGCGGAACGCTTCAGTGGGCCTGTTCTCGTCGTTGGTTCAGCGCCCGTCTCGAACAAGCCCATGGATTTCGATGAGAGCTTCCGGGTCATCACCATCAATGGCTCGCAGACGGTGACGAAGGGCTGGGGCATAAAGGTCCCCGACGTGACGCTCGTCCAGTTCAATCAGATCGAGGGAACGAATACCAATGCCGTTGAGGTGCGCCGCGTGCTGAACGGCGAGCGCACGAAGATGCTCTATGTTCTGCTGTGGCGGAAGGAGCTTCAGCGGCTGGAAGATGGGCTAAAGGCTTTCAATTACGGCTACGACAAGCTTGAGATCGTCGATCGCTACAAGCGCATGGCGCTGCTCGACCGGGTCGGCGGGGTGAAGTGCAGCGAGCTTGGTGCGGACGACAAATGCTCCAACGGTATCAACGCGGTGCTCTTCGCGCTCTATAACGGCGCGACCGAAGTCATCATCACCGGCATCAATCCTGATTCCGGCGGGCATGTCTACAACACGGAAAACCTCGCCCGATTGCATGTCCGCAAGGACCGCGAGGTTCTCGAACGGCTTCTCGAGCGCGGCTATCCGGTGTTCACTAGCGATCCGGCTGTGTCGCGATCGATCGGCCTTCCTTTATGGAAGGGCAAGGCAGAGGTAGGGCGCGTCCAGGGAGCGGCCGCTCAGAAGACGAGAGCGGAACTGAAGCAGACGGTTGTCGCGAATCCCTCGCTGGGTTGATGCCCATGCAGCTTAACGACGGCTGACGGTTGTCGACGATTCATGCCAAGATCACGGTATAGAATCACTCGATTGCACAGAGGTCAGTCCAATGCTGATGCCGCCGCCACTCCGGCCGGGCGATAAGGTGCGTTTTGTGTCGCCCGCAAGTTCGCCCGAGAAGGACAGAGTTCTGCGGAATGCCGAAATACTGAAAGGCTGGGGGCTGGACGTCGATTTCGGTGAACATGCCTTTAGCAAGTGGAGCTATCTCGCCGGCACCGACGAGGAGCGGCTGGCGGATCTCAACGCTGCATTTCGAGATCCCGAGGTTCGGGCGATCTTCACCACGCGTGGTGGCAAGGGATCTTACCGGATCGCCGATCAAGTGGATTTTGCCGCAGCCCGGCGCGACCCCAAGTTCGTTATCGGCTTCAGCGACATCACCGCATTGCATTTGAGCCTGCTGAAACACTGCGATCAGGTCAGCATTCATGGCGCGCTTTTCATCGGGCCGAATGAAGAGAGTGTTAGTCCCTACACGCACGACGCGCTGCGGCAGGCAGTGATGACAACGCAGGACATCGTGATGGCCGCGCGTCCGGAAGAGCCGACCTCGCGGCTGACCACAAGCGGAACGGCCAGAGGCCGGCTGATCGGCGGCAATCTCGACATGGTGGCGACATCCGCCGGTTGGGCGCTGCCGGACATGAACGGCGCAATCCTCCTGCTTGAAGCCATCGGCCTGTATATCGGCCAAGTCGATCGGCAGATGACGATGCTGCGCAAGGCAGGATACCTCAATGGGCTGGCAGGCGTTGTCATCGGACAGTTTACCGATTTCGAATTCGATCGTCCTCATTCGGTGATCGATATTCTGCGCGAACATCTTGCCGAACTCGACGTGCCGGTGCTCGGCGGCTTGCCACTCGGACATGGCGATAGCCCGGCAAGCGTTTTCATCGGCTCCATCGCGGAGTTCGATGCAAAGGCGGGGACGTTGGCGATCCGGCGCGGCAATGTCTGATTACCCGCTGAATATTTTTTGACGCAGCCTGTCGGTGCGGATGATACTCCTTCGTCTTTACAGGAGAAGGAGGTCCTCATGCTCTATGCGATCCTATGCTACAACGACGAAGATACCGTGTTCGCCTGGTCCAAGGAGCAGGAGGAGGCAACCATGGCGCGGCTGATTGCCGTGCAGGAGCCACTCAGGGAGGCCGGCAAGCTTGGGCCGGTCGCGCGACTGATGCCGACAACGGCGGCAACGACCCTGCGCAAGGGCAAGAACGAGCCGCTCGTCATCGATGGTCCGTTCGCAGAGACCAAAGAGCAGTTGCTGGGCTTCTATGTCATCGACTTCGAAACACTTGACGAGGCGATTGAGTTCTCGAAGGAGCTGGCCGCGGCCAATCCCGGCGTCGGCTCCTATGAAATTCGTCCGCTCTACGTCTTTCGACCCGGAACGGTTGCCACATGACGGATATTGCCTGGATCGACATCACACTTACCAATGCCCGGCCGCAGGTGCTGGGTGCGCTGCTGCGCTATTTCCGCAATCTCGATACCGCCGAGGAGGCCTTTCAGGAGGCCTGCCTTCGGGCGTTGAAGACTTGGCCCGAGAAGGGGCCGCCGCGCGATCCCGTCGCCTGGCTGATCTTCGTCGGGCGCAATAGTGGTATCGATACGGTGCGCAAGCAGGCGAAGCTGCAGAGCCTGCCGGACGAGGAGGCGATCTCCGATACGAGCGATGTCGAAGGCGACCTGGCCGAACGGCTCGACGGTTCCGGATATCGCGACGATATTCTCCGGCTGCTGTTCATTTGCTGCCATCCGGATCTACCGGCGACGCAACAGATCGCGCTGGCGCTGCGCATCGTTTCTGGCCTCTCGGTGCAGCAGATCGCCCGTGCTTTCCTGGTCAGCGAGAGCGCAATGGAGCAGCGAATCACCCGGGCGAAAGCGCGTGTAGCCGCAGCCGGCGTTCCCTTCGAAACGCCTGGCGCCATCGAGCGGAGCGAGCGGCTCGCGCTCGTCAGCGCGATGATCTATCTCATCTACAATGAAGGCTATTCGGCCGGCGGTACGCATCGCGAAGCCGCTGCCTTCGCCGACGAGGCGATCCGGCTTGGTCGGCTGCTGTTGCGGATCTTTCCCTCCGAACCGGAAACCATGGCGCTGCTGGCGCTGATGCTTCTGCAGCAATCGCGCAAGGCGGCGCGGTTCGATGCCGACGGGCAGATCATCCTTCTGGAAGATCAGGATCGTTCGCTCTGGGATCGGACATCGATAGACGAGGCTCTTGCCCTTCTCGACAAGGCACTCCGCCATCGCCAGCCCGGCCCCTATCAGGTGCAGGCGGCAATCGCGGCTCTGCATTCCCGAGCAAAGCGGGCTGAGGATACGGATTGGGAAGAGATCAATCTTCTATACCAGATGCTGGAACGGCTGACGCCATCTCCCGTCGTCACGCTTAATCGCGCGGTCGCGTTCTCAAAGCTCAAGGGGCCGGAAGCGGCTCTGGCGCTGATTGCGACGCTGGAAGCGCAGCTCGACAGCTACTTCTATTTTCATGGCGTCAGGGGTGGCCTGCTCGTGCAGCTCGGCCGCTCGCAGGAAGCGCGCGTTGCTTTTGACAGGGCGATTGCGCTTGCCCGTTCGCCCGCCGAGGCGGCCCATATCCGCCATCAGCTTGATCGCCTGAGCGCGGATGCCGTTGCAGCTGCAAAATAATTGAAAAATCTGCGTCTGCGTTGTCGGGAATCGACGGTCGCGAACGTCATTAGAGTATAGGCCGAGCAGGCCGCGTCAAACAGCAAAGAGGAACAGAACCATGAGTGAGCAGACCGAGCGCCACGAGCTTTCCTTGACCCGTGTCATCGATGCGCCGCGCGAGAAGATTTTCCGCTGCTGGACCGAAGTGGAGCTGATCAAGCAATGGTTCGCGCCGCTGCCGTGGACGGTATCGGCTGCCAGCGTGGATGTGCGTGCCGGCGGTTCGAGCTCGATCACCATGCGCAGCCCCGAGGGCGAGGATTACCCAGGCAATGGTGTCTATCTGGAAGTCGTTCCGAATGAGCGGATCGTCTTCACCGATGCCTTCACCAGCGCCTGGGTGCCGTCGGCGAAGCCCTTCATGGTGGTGACAATCCAGCTCGACGATCTCGGCAGCGGCAAGACCCGTTACACCGCCACGGTTCTGCATTGGTCGGCCGAGGATCGCGAAGCGCACGAGAAGATGGGCTTCCATCAGGGATGGGCGCAGTGCGCCGATCAGCTCGCCGCGCTGGCAGCGAAGATCTGAATTTCCGATAGAATTCCGGGGGATATCGCAATGTCTTATGCAGTCGATTCATCTGTGCCTTCGGTCACGCGCGCCCAGCGCGTGGCCGGCATGATCCTCAGTGGGTTGGTCATCGCCTTTCTCGTGTTCGATGGCGTCATCAAGCTCGTTCCGCTTTCCGTCGTCACGGAAACGATGGCGGGGCTTGGCTATTCCGCCGATCCGGCGCTGGCGCGGCTTCTCGGCGTCATTACGCTTAGCTGCGCCATTCTCTATGCGATCCCGAGGACTTCGGTCCTCGGCGCCATCCTTCTGACAGGTCTTCTCGGCGGGGCGATCGCGACGCATCTGAGGGTCGGCAGCCCGATCTTCTCGCATCTGTTGTTTGGCGTTTATCTCGGCGTGATCGCCTGGGGCGGACTTTATCTTCGCTATGAAGCCGTTCGGAAAATGATTCCGTTCTTTCAGCGAAGCTTTTGATTTCGGATTCAATTTGCTAAGGCTCGCCCATCTAGAGCACCTCGACATTTCAATGAAATGTCGAGGTGCTCTATCTATTTGTCTCTGCGCAATTCCGGACGGAAAACCGCTGTTCACTTTTCCTGGAATTGCTCTGGCGAGGGGAGCGAGCCATGCCGCAAGTGATCATCGCACCGGTCAGGCAATCGGATGCGGACGAGCTGATTGCCGCCAATATTGCCAGCCGCGCTCACCATGTGCCATGGGCCTATCCCTTCCTCGATCGCGACGGTTTTGACACCTGGTTCGGTCAGACGGTGACGGGGCCGAATATCGGTCTGGTGGCGCGCGATCCCGGCTCCGGCGGCATCGTCGGCGTCGTCAATATCAGCCAGATGGTCTGGGGCGGCTTTCGCAGCGCCTTTCTTGGCTATCATGGCATGGTGGGCTTTGCCGGCCAGGGGTTCATGACTGAAGCGGTACGTCTTGCCGTCGCGCACGCTTTCGATGCGGTCGGCCTGCATCGGGTAGAGGCCAATATCCAGCCGGGCAACCATCCTTCCATCGCGCTGGTCACGCGGATCGGTTTCCGCAAGGAAGGGTTTTCGCCCAAATATCTGAAGATTGGTGGCGTGTGGTGCGATCATGAGCGCTGGGCATTGCTCGCGGACGATCCGCGTTCCTGACTTCTTTCGGATTTCGAAAGCCGCGCCATCTGGCAGAAATCCTCAGAAAGACATTGACTGTGCAGAGTGAAGGGGCGAAAGCCACATAAAGCCTCTCGCGAACCGTTGCGCAGGGCGTCGGAGTGCCGGAAGCCGTAAATGATCGTTTCGACCGAAGAAGAACTGACCAAACTGAAAGATATCGGTCGCATCTGCGCCAATGCTTTGCAGGCCATGGCTGCGGCTCTGGAGCCGGGCATCACCACGCTGGAACTGGATGCCATCGGTCGCAAGGTCTTGGAGGATGCCGGCGCACAGTCAGCGCCGGAACTGGTCTACAAGTTTCCTGGCGCGACATGCATCAGCGTCAACGAGGAAGTGGCGCATGGCATTCCCGGCCCGCGCGTGATCAAGGCGGGGGATCTGGTCAATCTCGATGTCTCGGCGGAGAAGGATGGCTTCTTTTCCGACACGGGTGCATCCTTTACCGTGCCGCCGGTCAAGCCTAAGATCGAGCGCCTGTGCCGTGACGGCAAGAGGGCGCTCTGGGTCGGCCTCAATCAGGTGAAGAGCGGTTCGCCGCTTGCGAAGATCGGACAGGCCGTCGGCGCCTTCGCGCAGAAGAACCGCTACACGTTGATCGCCAATCTCGCCAGCCACGGTATTGGCCGCTCTCTGCACGAAGAGCCCGCCGAGGTTTCTACCTGGGCGGACCCTTCCGAGACCCGGATCATGGAAGACGGCCTGGTTTTCACCGTCGAGCCGTTTCTCTCGCTCGGTGCGACCTGGGCTGAGGGCGGTGACGATGCGTGGACGCTCTATGCCGATCCGCAGGCACCCACGGTCCAGTACGAGCATACGATCATTGCCACTCGCAACGGGCCTATCATCCTGACATTGCCAGACAAGTGATGTCCTAAAGCGCGTCGCGAATCTTTCAGATTCGTTTCCTGCGCTTCAGGTCCTTGATTTTGCGCATGCCGCGCAAAACCGCTGTGCACTTTTGCGCGGCATGCTGTAGCTCAATCGTCGGACTTCGGCTCGCCCTCGGTTTTGGTTTCGCCGCGGATGATGTCGGCGGCGGCGCGCTCGAGGATATCAGCGATGCGCGCACCTTCGGCCTTGCTCCACGGGAACTTCGAGCGAAGAGCCGAGCGCAGCAGATGGCGAGCGCGATGAACGTCGCCAGCGCCGTGGCGATCGAATGGATTGTCGCGGCCGTCCTCATCGCCGCCGTCGAAAACCTCGCGGACGCGGGCCATCTTCTCACCGATGGAGGTGAGCTTGGCGAGCGTTACCTCGACCAGATCACGATTGTCATCGACGCGCTTCTGGCCGCTTTCGGTTATGCGGTAGAGCTTCTTCGTGCCGCTGACCTCGACTTCGGCCTGGCCGGTTTCTTCGAGATAGGTCAGCGCGGGATAGATGACGCCTGGGCTTGGCACATAAAAGCCGCCGGAGCGCTCTTCGAAGGTCTTGATCAGTTCATAGCCGTGGCGTGGCTGCTCGGAGAGCAGGGCGAGAATGATAAGCTGCAGATCGGCTGCATCGAACTTGCGGCCGGTGCGAAATCCGCCGCCGAACATGCCGCCCTTGAAGCCTCTCATGAAGTCTCTCCTGTGCTCGCCGCGCGATTCACGGCCTCGACCCTGTCGTAGGATATATGCCTCGACGATGTCAAAGCCGTCTCCGAACATGTTGCGATCTCTAAAGCCTCTCATGTCGTTTCTCCTTGAAGTGTGAGAGTTTATATCGTTAGTCATGTCGTAAGATATATATCGTAAGATAGCATTCTGCAAGAGGGGCGATGTGCGGATGGGGTGATCGGCGAAAGGAGACGTGCTCTTAAGGAGGAGGCGCTCATCCGATGGGTGAAAATTCGCTGCTGAACAACTGCATCACGATCGTGGGATAAGCGGTTACATCTACGTAAGAATAGGGCTCTGCCGGTTGCCGCCCCCGGCGAACTGTCTTAGGCTCGCCGCAAATTGACGCCATTGCGGTCGTTCGAACAAACAGGAAGCCTAACCGTCGTGTTTCATTCTTTCTTCCCGAATCCGAGATTGTTTTTTTCCTCATCGGTCGTTTGGGCGCTCGTCTGCGTCTTCCTATGGTATTTTGTCGGCGCGCATGTTGTGGCGTCCATGGGCTATCCGCCGCTGCAGGAAGAACAGCAGCCGGTCGGAGCGGCTTTCTTTGTTACTCCCACTAATTTCTTGTTTTACCTTTACTTTATTCTCTGCGCCGCGGTCTTTTGCAGTTTTTGGCATGTGGTTTCGAAGAGCAATCCCTGGATCGCCTGGTCCGTGTGGGGCTCTGCTTTCATCGTCTTCATCACCTATTTCGGTGTTCAGATCGACGTAGCGGTAAACGTATGGCGCCGGCCTTTCTTTGACCTCCTGCAAAATGCGCTCGGCGGAAAGCCCGGCGTTACGGATGGGGATTTCTACGGATTGCTCTGGGCGTTCACGCAACTCGGTCTGGTGGGCGTCGCGGTGAGCGTCGTTTCATCGTTCTTCCTGAGCCACTATCTCTTCCGTTGGCGTTGGGCGATGAACAATTTCTACATGTCGAAGTGGGAAAAGCTCCGGCACATCGAAGGTGCATCGCAGCGCGTCCAGGAAGACACGATGCGCTTTGCGACCAATCTCGAAGGGCTTGGTGTCAGCCTGATCGGCTCCGTCATGACACTCATCGTCTTCCTGCCGATCCTGCTGGAACTGTCGAAATATGTGACTGATCTGCCGATCATTGGCGCAATTCCATATTCGCTCGTCTGGCTGGCGCTGATTTGGTCGGTATTCGGCACGTTCCTGCTGGCGCTCTTCGGGATCAAGCTTCCCGGGTTGAATTTCCGCAATCAGCGTGTCGAGGCCGCCTATCGAAAGGAACTTGTCTACGGCGAGGATCGCGACGATCGCGCGCAGCCACCCACCGTGAAGGAACTCTTCTCCAACGTCCGCCGCAACTATTTCCGCATGTATTTCCACTATGCGTATTTCAATGTGGCTCGTTATTCTTACGGCCAGCTCGATGCGATCTTCCTTTACTTCGTGCTCGTGCCGACCTTCGTGGCGCACAAGATCACGCTCGGCATCTGGCAGCAGATTGCGACGGCCTTCGGCCAGGTGAGCAACTCATTCCAATATCTCGTCAGCTCCTGGACGACGATTATCGAGCTTCTGTCGATCCACAAGCGTCTGAAGGCCTTCGAGGCAGCGATCGACGATGCGCCGCTGCCGCCGATCGATCAGCGCTACTTGGAGCGTGAAGCAGGTGTCATTCACGCGGATGGCTGACGACAAAAGGCCCCGGGAACGGGGCCTTTTTTAATGGGAGAACTGGGATGTTAGGCTTGCAAGGTACGGCGGGGCCTCTCCTTGCCGCACCGCCGGCCCTTCGCTTCGGCTCAGGGCGTTCGTCGCTGCAATCGATCCACTGGATCGATTGCTCGGCCTCTGCCCGACCGTTCCTCACCCCTGCTGCGGCCTGCCTCTTGCCGCGATCAGCGGGATCGCTTCGGAATAGCTGACGCAGGCGACATCTTGTCTATGGCAGACATCGCTGACGAAGCGGTCGAGGGCGCGCCAATAGGCGCCGTCGTTCATTTCGACGAAATGGAAGCCGAGCTGCAGCGGAATGCGCTCGCCGTCATATTGCTTGCTGAAGGCAGCCTCGAAAGCCTGGAAGGTGCGGTCCTCGTAGGTCTTGGCGTTTGCCTTGTCCTCGACGCCCTTGGAATGGCGGACATAGAGATTGTAGTCCATGCCGATGACCAGGCGCTGCTCGGGACCTTCGGGGATCAGTGGCAGGCCGAAGCGATAGATGCCGTCGACCACCTGCGGCAGGGCAGGTCCCTTGGTGACAAGGCTTGCATCATATTGGAAGCCCATTTGCTTCTCAGCCGGCACAAGGCCATCGCTGGTGGAAAGGTAGGGTGCGCGGAATCCCTTGACGTCGTTGGTGGCGAAATCTTCCCAGCCCTGGGGCTCCTTGTCGGCGAGGCCGACATTCTTCCAGGCGTCGCGAAGGGCGACGCGCGCATTCATGAATTCTTGGCTCCAATCGGCGGCACTCCAACCCTTGCCATCGAAATGGCCGCAGGCATGGCTTGAGATGTCGTGGCCTTCCTGATGGGCGCCCCAGATGTTGGCGATGCGAGTGCGGACATCGTCCTCGCTCTTGGCGAAGCCGACATTCGATTTGCCTGGCCGCTGCTTCGGCCCCTGATAGGCTTTTGCTTGCGCCTTGTTCATCAGGAAGGTGCAGGACAGAAAGTAGGTGAAATGCGCGCCGTTGCGCGAAGCGATCTCGCGGCTCTTGGTCCAGAGCGCATTATCATGAGCGCCATCGAAGGAGATCATCACGAGCTGCTTGGGCTTGCCATCGGCTTGGGCGGCTGCGGGCAGGCCTAAGGAAATGGCGAGAGAGAGACAGATAGCTAAGCGAAACATGGGCACCGAACACTGATTGGATCGAGCACGGCTTGCCAGGCTCATCTGGCGATATCGGGTGGCGTGCTCCGGGTCGCTTCCTTCCTTTCGCGCAAATGCGGCGAAGCTGCGGTGATGCTGGCATTTTTTTACGGCAGCCGATAAGGATGTCACTACAAGACCATAGAGGATTTTATCCATGGCATTGCTCATTCTCGGCATTGTTCTTTTTCTCGGCCTCCATCTGATACGCGTCGTGGCGCCCGGCCTGCGGACATCGTTGATCGCAAGCCTCGGCGAAGGCGGCTGGAAGATCGCCTATTCGATCGCAAGCATCATCGCACTGATCGTTCTGATTTACGGCTTCGGCCAGGCGCGAGACATGACGCCGATCTGGTCGCCACCGTTCTGGATGAGCCACATAACCATCCTGTTGATGCTGTTTGCCATGATCTGTCTCATCGCCTCGCTGCTGCCGGCGGGGCATATCGCAGTCAGAACGAAGCATCCGATGGTGCTATCGGTGAAGATCTGGGCGCTGGCGCATCTTCTGTCGAACGGCGACGGCGCGGCCATCCTGCTCTTTGCCGCCTTCCTCGCCTGGGGTGTGATCCTGCGCATTTCGCTCAAAAGACGCGAGCGGGCCGGCGAAATCACCCTGCGTCCCTTCGTCTCGGCGAAATACGATCTCTATGCCGTTGTCATCGGCGTCATCGTCTGGGCCTTGATCATTTGGAAGCTTCATGCGTGGATTATCGGGGTTTCGCCGCTCGTTATGTGACGATTTCTGCCATTCCCCCTTACATCAGCCGCAAAATGGAGTAGAAGGCCCAACTAACCCCTAAGCTTTTTTGGAACTACTTGGCCTGGGCCGGAGACGAGAATGGCATTTAATGACGATAGCTTCATCCGCGAGGTGAACGAGGAACTGCGCTCGGACCAGTTGCGGTTCATATGGCGCCGTTTCGGCAAGCTCATCATCGGTTTGGCCGTGCTCATCGTTCTCGCCACCGCGGCCTATAGCGGCTATCGCTATTGGGCCGGCAATCAGGCCGGCAGCGGCGGCGATCAGTTCCTCGCCGCGCTGACGCTTGCCGATCAGAACAAGACGGATGAGGCGCTCGCCGCATTCGCCGCCATCGAAAAGACTGGCCCTGGTTCCTATCCGGTGCTGGCCCGCCTGCGCGCCGCGACATTGCAGGCACAGAAGGGCGACAAGGCTGCGGCCATCGCCACGTTCTCGGCGGTCGGCAAGCAGACGGACCTCCCGGTCGTTATCCGCGATGCGGCCCGCCTGCGCGCTGCCTACCTGCTCGTCGATACCGGCACTTACGATCAGGTCGCCGCCGAAGCGCAGGAGCTCGCCGTCCCGGCTGACGCGTTCCGCCATTCGGCGCGCGACGTTCTCGGCCTTGCCGCTTACAAGGCCGGCGATTTCGCCAAGGCCCGGCAGTGGTTCCAGGCGATCGTCGACGATCCGCAGAGCCCGCGCAATGTTGCCAACCGTGCCCAGATGCTGCTCGATCTCATCACTGCATCCGGCAAGGCTCAGGTCGCAAAAGGCTGAAGGATCGCTAAATGAGCTTTACGGTCGCGATCGTCGGTCGCCCGAATGTCGGCAAGTCCACGCTGTTCAACCGTCTGGTTGGCAAGAAGCTGGCGCTCGTCGACGATACGCCGGGTGTCACGCGTGACCGTCGCCCCGGTGACGCCAAGCTGATCGACCTGCGCTTCCGCATCGTCGATACTGCCGGTCTCGAAGAAGCCGGCGAAGAGACGCTGGAAGGCCGCATGCGCGCCCAGACGGAAGCGGCGATCGACGAAGCCGACCTGACGTTGTTCGTCGTCGATGCAAAGATGGGCCTGACCCATGTCGACAAGACGCTCGCCGAAATGCTGCGCAAGCGCGGTCGGCCCGTGGTGCTCGTCGCCAACAAATCCGAAGCGCGCGGTTCCGACAGTGGCTTTTATGATGCCTATACGCTCGGGCTTGGCGAACCTTGCCCGATCTCGGCGGAACACGGCCAGGGGATGATGGACCTGCGCGACGCGATCGTCGAGGCAATCGGTCCCGAGCGTGCCTTCCCGGAAGAGGAGGACGAGGCGGAGACGAATGTCAGCATTCCACGTCCGGCTGTCGGCGAAGACGGCGAGGAGATCGACGAGGAACCGGCTTATGACGAAACGCGCCCGTTGCGAGTTGCGATCGTCGGCCGTCCGAATGCCGGCAAGTCGACGCTCATCAACCGCTTCCTTGGCGAGGACCGACTGCTGACCGGCCCGGAAGCCGGCATCACCCGCGATTCCATTTCCGTCGACTGGAGCTGGCGCGGGCGAACGGTGAAGATGTTCGACACCGCCGGCATGCGCCGCAAGGCGAAGGTCACGGAAAAGCTCGAGAAGCTTTCCGTTGCGGATACGCTGCGCGCCATTCGCTTCGCCGAAACCGTCGTCATCGTCTTCGACGCGACCATTCCCTTCGAGAAGCAGGATCTGCAGATCGTCGATCTCGTGATCCGCGAGGGACGTGCTGCCGTGCTCGCCTTCAACAAGTGGGACATGATCGAGGATCGTCAGGCCGTGCTTGCCGATCTGCGCGAGAAGACCGAGCGGCTATTGCCGCAGGCGCGCGGCATTCGCGCCATCCCGATTGCTGGCCAGACAGGTGAGGGGCTTGACCGCCTGATGCAGGCAATTGTCGATACCGACAAGGTCTGGAACAAGCGCGTTTCAACCGCTCGTCTCAACCGCTGGCTCGAGACGCAGCAAGTGCAGCATCCGCCACCGGCGGTGTCCGGCCGTCGTATCAAGCTGAAGTATATGACGCAGGTGAAGGCGAGGCCGCCGGCTTTCATGATTTCCTGCACGCGCTCGGATGCGCTGCCGGAGTCCTATGTGCGCTATCTGATCAACGGTCTGCGTGCAGACTTCGCGATGCCCGGCGTGCCGATCCGCATCCATTTCCGCTCGTCGGAAAATCCATACGAAAACAAGAAGAAGCGGTAATTCGCCGAAGCGCCCTATCGGGAGATAGGCGCGCTTCAAATCAGGCGGCGTTCCGGCTGAGCGCCTCACGCAGCGTCGTGATTTCCGCCTTCAGTCGTGCCAGTTCGTCGACCGTTTGCTCGGTGGCATCGAGAATGCACGGAGGAACGCTTGCCGCCTTTTTCTTCAGCGCCCTACCTTCGCTGGTCAGCTGAATCAGCACCTGGCGCTCATCTTCCTTGCTCCGGATGCGTTTGATGAAGCCAGCGGCCTCCAGACGCTTCAATAGCGGTGTCAGCGTGCTTGATTCCAGGAACAGCTTTTCACCGATGCCGCCGACGGTCTGGCCATCTTGTTCCCATAGCGTCACCATGACGAGATATTGCGGATAGGTGAGATTGAGCGCGTCCAGCATAGGTTTGTATAGCCGATTCATCGCATGGTTCGCCGAATAGAGCGCGAAGCAGATGAAGTTATCCAGCTTTAGGTGGTCGTCGGTCATCCCAAGTCCTCCCTGAGAGGTCTAATGTAAGTCGTGCGATAAATAATTGTACACCCAAATTTTTGCTTGGGCTACGGCTTTCTTCCGTTTTTTGGAAAGGCGGCTTGCAGGAGAGTAGGTTCCCGCAACCTCTCGACTATCATCTGTACCTTTGAAGATAGTCATCCCTGCAGTTCTCAAATTCGATCCACATGGACGTCAGCTGTACAGAATATCCAGCAGCTGAGGACATATTATGTCTCATTCATACCGAACGCGCCGATGTTGCGATCAATCAAAAGTTGTTCTTGTCAAACATAGACTTAGTGGTCACTCTCCCGCCACACCGAAGTCCGACGGGGTCTTGTTTGCCAATGAGACGCCCGCTTTTGTCTCCGTCGTTGAGAAGGAAACTGACTTTGCTTTATTCTGAGATCGGGCAGCTTGAGAAGATACATGGAGATGAGCGCGTATCTGCGAAGAAGGGGGAGGCGGGATGGATGCTCTATGGTCCCTATGCAATCCTTTCCCCAGGCCGTTACGTCGTCGAGTTTGAGATCGAGGGTGATCCGTCCACGCCGCCGGAAGCGGTATGTTGCAGCATCGATGTCGCGACCGAATTCGGTACTCGGCTGCTGGCACAAAAGGAGCTGACCGAAGCTGATTTGCGGCGATCGGGCAAACGCGTTGCCCTGGAGTTCGATGTGGATGCGGAAGATGTCTTCGAATTCCGGATCGCTTCAACCGGGATCGGAGCGCTCGCCGCGCGGGCCTACCGTCCACTCAAGCGAATTGATCGCCAAAGCGGCCGGATGCTGGATATCATTCTGCCGGAGATGGCCAATCCGTTCTTTCTTGCTCATCTCGACGAGTTCAATTTCTTCGAGAAGAACGGCTTTACCTTTCAGGTCACGGCGCAGAAGGTTATTGCTGAATTCTCCGGAACCCGCTTCCATGTCAATAATGCCGAAGACTTCCAGGTTCTGAACGAGATTTTCATTCACAACGAATATAATTTCATCACCGGGCGCGACAAGCTTGTCATTGATATCGGCATGAACGCCGGTCTGGCGTCGCTCTTCCTGGCGAGGGTCCCCTCTGTGCGGGAGGTACATGCATTCGAGCCGTTTTCGCTGCCCTATGCTCGAGCGCTGAAGAATTTTGCGCTGAACCCGATGACTGCCGCCAAGATCAGGCCGAACCAATTCGGACTGGGCGAAAAAGACGATCAGATGGAGGTCATGGTCCGCCCCGATGCGACGATCGGTATCTCCGTGAGAGGGGCGGATACGGGCAGGCCGGAGACGATCCATATCAAGGAAGCGGCCGGCGTCATCGGGCCGCTTGCCGAGCATGCTCGAAGCGCCAACATGGATCTCGTCATCAAAATGGATTGCGAGGGATCGGAGTTTGGAATTTTCGAGGCTCTGGCGAGGCACGGTCTTTTCGGATCGATCAATGCCATGGTGATCGAATGGCACAAATGGTGGTCCAAAGATAAGAACCAAATGACACTCATCGCTCCGTTGCTGGATGCGGGCTTCATCGTGCTGGATAAGACGCAGCTATCCAATCCTCATGCCGGGTTATGCTATGCCGTCAGGGCAGCGCGGTGATCGTTGATGGCATGCGAGGATTGAGCGGCAATTTCACCGGCGATGCCGATTGTCCGGGAGTTCAATGCTTGTCGTGGACGTGCAACCGACCTCGATGGTTGGCAATCCGGACGTTGCCGATGAATTGCGCCGTAGCCGCCTCCCAGGAATAGTTGAGTGCCAGCGAGCGGGCGGCATCGCGAGAGCAGGAGAGTGCGGCAAGGCAGGCTGTTGCCAGATCCGCATCCACGACGCCGGCTGTCCTGTCGGCCCCCAGAATGTCCGCGGGGCCGGTGACCGGGTAGGCCGCGACCGGAACGCCGCTTGCCAGTGCCTCCAGAATGGCATTGCCGAAGGTGTCGGTCTTCGATGGGAAGACGAAGACGTCGGCCTGCGAATAGGCGTGCGCCAGTTCCTCGCCGAATTTCGCGCCCAGGAAATGAACATCCGGATAGAGCTTCTGCAGTTCCGCCCGCGCGGGACCATCACCCACCACCACTTTCGATCCAGGCAGGTCGAGATCGAGGAAAGCGGGCAGGTTCTTTTCCAGCGCCACGCGACCGACAGTCATGAAGATCGGGCGGGGTAAGCCGAAGGGATTGTCCTCCAGCGGGTGCGGCCGAAAAAGGTGGGAATCTATGCCACGGCTCCAGGGCAGCAGATTGCGGATGCCGCGCAACTTGAGCTCACCTGCAAGGCTGGGCGTTGCCACCATGCAGCCGTAACCCGCATTGTGAAACCATTTGACGAAGGCGTAGAGCCAGCTTTCCGGTATCGGCAGGCGTGCGGCCACATATTCGGGAAAGCGGGTGTGATAGCTCGTGGAAAAAGGCATACCGTTTCTTAAGCACCAGCGCCTTGCCGTGAGTCCGAGCGGACCTTCGGTGGCAATGTGGACATAAGTCGGCCGAAGTGCCTCTATTCTTGCGGCGATCTTGCGATAGCTGGCGATCGAAAGCCGGATTTCTGGATAGGTCGGGCAGGGGATGTTGCGAAAGCCGTCCGGCGTGATCATCGAAACCTCGACGCCGATGCGCGTCAGTTCCCGATTGGTGTTTTCGATCGAGCGGACGACGCCGTTGACCTGCGGATGCCAGGCGTCGCTGACAATGAGCAGCCGTTCGGGTACCGCGACAGGAGTCGCCGCCTGCGCCCAGGTGGTTTGATCAATGTCTGACAAGCGTTGCAACATGCCCAAAACAGTCCATCCGCACCGCATCCTCATGATGACGGTGCCAGCGATTGCGGTGTTTCAAACATGATTCCCGCGCCCACTCTATTGTGGGGGGTGTCCATGATGGAAATATTACAGTGCTTATTTGACTGATTTCAGCTTTTCGGGTGAGACGAGCGCACCGTATTCCTGAATGACCTTTGCCGCGATCTTGGCGGCGAAGCCGGCCGCGGCAACGGCATCCTTGTGCTGCAGATAGTGAGCCAGAAAAGCGCCATTGAAGCTGTCGCCGGCGCTGGTCGTGTCGATCACCTTGACAACCTTGACCGCTGGGACGAGCGTCTCGTCTGTGCCATCGCCAATGGTCGCGCCGTCGGGGCCATTCTTGACGACGACCATGGCGGCTCCGTATTGCCGGTAGCGGCGTATGGTGGCGCTGATCGAATCGTCGCCGAAATGGGCGGCTTCATCATCGAAGCTCGGCATGACGAGCGTCGCGGCGCGCCCACCCTCCGCGATCATCGTGTGCATCGCGTCGAGGCTGGACCAGAGGCGCGGCCGCAGGTTGGGATCGAAAGCGACCAGCTTGCCGGCGGCCTTGGCGCGGCGCAGTTCCGCAAGCAGGGTGAAGGCGTCTTCGCGCGACAGGATTGCCAGCGTGATGCCAGAGAAGTAGAGCACGTCGGAGGCTTCGATCGCAGTGCGCAGCGCATCGCCATCGGCGGCAAGCTGGCGGGCCGCAGAACTGTCGCGCCAATAGCTGAAGGAGCGTTCGCCGTCCTTCAGATTGATCATGTAGAGGCCTGGCGTCTTGCCGCGGAGGCGGCGGATGCTTTCCGTGCCGATGCCGGCGCCGCCCATGAAGGCGACCATCTCTTCGGACATGGCGTCGTCGCCGAGTGCAGTGAAATAATCGATCGACCAGTCTGCGGGCAGGCAGGCGCGGGCATACCAGGCTGTGTTGAACGTGTCGCCGGCGAAGCCCTTGCGCAGGTGTCCGTCATCGGCCTGCGACAGTTCCACCATGCATTCGCCGATCGATAGAAAACGCCCGCCCAAGACTGCCTCCTGCATTTTGTCTTGGTGCTGCATACGCGCAAGCGGCAGCTGGGGCAAGGTGGACGGCGGCAGCCGCCGTCCACTTTTCCTGGAACTGCTCTATGGCCGATCCATGTGATAGCAGGCCGCCGTCTGACCCGGACGCACCTGCTCGGTCGGGGGCATTTTCGTGCGGCAGACATCGGTCGCCTTCCAGCAGCGGGGCGAGAAGACGCAGCCCGGCGGCGGGTTGAGCGGCGAGGGCGGATCGCCCTGCAGGCGGATGCGCTCGCGGCCGCGTGCAAGCTTCGGATCGGGGATCGGCGCAGCGGAGAACAGCGCCTGCGTATAGGGATGCGCCGGATGGTCGAAGACCGTCGCGGCTTCGCCGGCTTCCACCACCTTGCCGAGATAGAGCACCAGCACGTCGTCCGAGATCAGGCGTACGACGGAAAGGTCGTGGCTGATGAAGATCAGGGTCAGACCGAACTCCTTGCGCAGGCGGCGCAGAAGCGTGATGACCTGGCCCTGGATCGAGACGTCGAGGGCCGAGACCGGCTCATCGCAGATGATGAGCTTCGGCCGGGTGATGACGGCACGGGCGATGCCGATGCGCTGTGCCTGGCCGCCCGAGAACTCGTGTGGGTAACGGTTGATCATCTCGGGGACGAGACCGACGGCCGCCATGATCTCGCGAACGCGATCCTGACGCTGCGCGCGGCTTAGTTTCGGTTCGAAGACGGTCAGTGGCTCGGCGATGATGTCACCGACGGTCATGCGCGGATCGAGCGAGGCGATCGGATCCTGGAAAATGATCTGCATGTCGCGGCGGGCGGCGCGCATCTCTTCCTCGGTGAGATCGAGCAGGTTGCCGCCCTGCCACATGATACGACCCTTCTGCGCCTTGATGAGCCGCAGGATCGAGCGGCCGAGCGTGGACTTGCCGCAGCCGGACTCGCCGACGATACCGAGTGTGCGTCCGGTCTTCAGCTCGAAGCTGACATCGTTGACAGCCGTCAGGATCATCGGCGGCTTGAAGAGGGATTTCGATGGTAGCTCGAATTCGGTCGTCAGATGCTCGACCTTCAGAAGCGTTTGCTCAGCCATGGACGAGGCTCCGTTCCTGATTAGCCGAAAGGGGATGGAAGCAGGCCGTGCAGCGTCGCGACGCAAGTTGAGCGAGCGGCGGCGCCGCATCCAGACAGTCGTCCTGCACATGGGCGCAGCGCGGCGAGAAAGCACAGCCGCGCGGCAGGTGCATCAGGTTCGGTGGCCGTCCGGGGATGACGGTGAGATCGTCGACATCCTGGTCGGGGCGCGGAATCGCCGAATGGAGCGCCGCCGTATAGGGATGGGCCGGGCTTTCGAACAGTTCCTCCACCGGCGCTTCCTCGACGATGCGGCCGGCATACATGACGGCAACGCGATCGGCGAGGCCGGCGACGACGCCGAGGTCATGGGTAATCATGATAAGCGCCGTGTGCATTTCCGCCGTCAACTCGTTGAAAAGATCGAGGATTTGCGCCTGGATCGTCACGTCGAGCGCTGTTGTCGGTTCGTCGGCGATGAGCAGCTTCGGTTTGGTCAGCAGCGCCATGGCGATGACGATGCGCTGGCGCATGCCGCCGGAAAGCTCGTGCGGATAGAGATTGAAGCGGCGTGTGGGGTCGGGAATGCCGACCCGCTTCAGCATATCGAGCGCCGCTGCCGAGGCGGCGCGCGCAGTCAGGCCACCATGAACCTCGAGCTGTTCCGTCAGCTGCCGCGAAATGCGCAGTGACGGATTAAGGGCGGTCATCGGGTCCTGGAAGACCATGGCCATGTCCTTGCCGCGGACATGGTCGAGTTCACGCGGTTTCAAGGTCAAGAGGTCCTTGCCGTCGAGCAGTGCCTGGCCGCTGGTGCGGCCGTTTTTGGCGAGCAGGCCCATCAGGCCAAGGAAGGTCTGGCTCTTGCCGGAGCCGGATTCGCCGACGACGGCGACACGCTCGCCGCGGCCGATCTTGAGGTTCATCTTCGAGACCGCCGCCACTTCGCCTTCTGGCGTGCGGAAGGTGATCGAATAGTCTTTGAGTTCGAGAAGTGTGTCTGTCATGTCAGCGATCCTTTGGATCGAATGCGTCGCGCAGACCGTCGCCGATGAAGAGCAGGCTCATCAGCAGCGCAACCAGGAAGCCGGCCGGGAAGAACAGCAGCCAGGGCGTCGTTTCCATGCCGGCAGAGCCTTCGGCAATCAGCGTACCGAGAGACGTCAGCGGTTCCTGAACGCCGAAGCCGAGATAGGAGAGGAAGCTCTCCGTCGCGATGATTTCCGGGATGGTCAGCGTCGCATAGATGACGACCGGGCCGACGAGGTTCGGCACGATGTGCTTGAGGATGATCTTGAACGACCGCTGCCCTGAGGCGCGAGCGGCCTCGATGAATTCGCGCTGCTTGATCGACAGGGTCTGGCCGCGCACGATGCGGGCCATGGTCAGCCATTCCAGCGCACCGATCGCCGCAAACAGCAGGTAGACGTTACGGCCGAAGATCACCATCAGCAGGATGACGAAAAGCACGTAGGGCAGGGCGTACATGATGTCGACGAAGCGCATCATGATCGCATCGACGCGGCCGCCGAAATAGCCAGCGACTGCGCCGTAGAGCACGCCGATGACGACCGAAACGAGGGTTGCCACCAGGGCGACGGTCAGCGAAACGCGCGTGCCGTAGAGCGTGCGCGCCAGCAGGTCACGGCCGTTGCCGTCTGTGCCGAAATAGTGGCCGGCGGCGAAGTCCGGAGCGCCGCGGAACGAATTCCAGTCCGGATCTTCATAGTTGAAAGGCAGGAAATACGGGCCGAATATGGCGACCAGAACCAGCACTGCCAGCACGATCAGCGACAGAGCCGCAGCCTTGTTGCGCAGCAGGCGACGCATGGCGTCGCCGGTGAGGGAACGCCCCTTGGGTGCGAGCCCCTCTGCCGAAAGCAATTCCGCTTCCAGCAATTCTCTCTTGGCGGAATTGAGGATCATCGCATTCTCACTTTCGGATCGAGCCAGGCATAGGCGATGTCGACCAGCAGGTTGAGGACCACGATCAGGACCATGTAGAAAATGACCGTACCGAGGACCATGCCGTAGTCGCGGTTCAGTGCCGCGCCGACGAAGTAGCGGCCGACGCCGGGCAGGCCGAAGATACTCTCGACAACCAGCGAACCGGTGAGGAGGTAGCTTGCCGCGGGTCCGAGATAGGACACGACGGGCATCATGGCCGGCTTCAATGCGTGGCGCATGATCGTCAGCCGCGGGCCGATGCCCTTGGCCTTGGCGGTGCGGATGAAGTTCTGGCTCATCACCTCGATCATCGAACCGCGCATCAGGCGTGAGATGCGGGCCGCATGCGGCAGCGTCAGGACGATGATGGGCAGGATCAGGAACCTGATCGAACCGTCGCCCCAGCCGCCGACGGGCAGCCAACCGAGCGTATTGCCGAAGACGAGCTGCAGGATCGGAGCGATGAGGAAGCTCGGCATGACCAGGCCGATGAGGAGGCCGCCGCCCAGCCAGTAGTCGGCCGCGCGGTTCTGATAGAGCGCCCCAAGACAGCCTATGAAGACGCCGACGACAGTCGCGAGCACGAAGGCGACGCCGCCGATAGTCAGCGTATAGGGGAAGCCGGACATGATCTGCTGGGTGACGGTGAAGTCCTGATTGGCGAAGGAGGGGCCAAGGTCGCCCTTCATGACGTCGCCGACATAGATCAGGTATTGCTCAACCAGGGGCTTATCGAGGTTGTAATGAGCCGCGAGGTTGGCTTTGACTTCCGGCGGCAATGGCCTTTCGCCATCGAAGGGGCCGCCGGGAGCGAGGCGCAGAATGAAAAAGCACACTGTCACGGCAATCCACAAGACGGGAATTGTCGACAGCAAACGACGGAGAGCGTAGCCAAACATGGTCTTAGACGGCTCCCTCCCGGTTGTGTCCGGGAGGGAGCCTGTTCCCAATTATTCTTTGATCGACAGCCAGCGCGTGCGGTGGATGTCCTGAATGTTGTCGACGAAGCCCTGGACCTTCGGGGCGACGATGTTCTGGGAAACGTAGTAGTAGATCGGGATTGCGGCGCTATCGTCGAGGGCCAGCTGTTCGGCCTTCTTGTAGATTTCGGCGCGCTTCTTCAGATCTATCTCTTCATTGCCTTGCTTGATGAGGGCATCGTAATCCTTGTTGCTCCAGCGGCCGTAGTTCATCTCGACGCCGGTCGACAGAAGGTTCAGGAAGTTGATCGGGTCGTTGTAGTCAGCGAGCCAGCCGGCACGGCCGATCTGCACTTCACCGCGCTGCATTTCATCGTAATGCACCTTGGTTTCGGTGTTGTAGAGCTCGATATCGACGCCGAGCGGCTTCCACATGGCGGCGATCGCAACGGCGATGCGCTTGTGGTTGTCGTTGGTATTGTAGCGCAGCTGCGCCTTCAGCGGATGGTCAGGGCCGAAGCCGGCTTCCTTCAGAAGCTTCTTGGCCTCTTCAACCTTCTGCTTGTAGGGCTCGTCCTTCCAGCTGACATAGGCGGGGTCGCCATAATTGGCGGTGCCCGGCGGCACCCATGAGTAGGATGGCAGTTCACCGGTGCCGAGGATCTTCGGGCCAATAACTTCGCGGTTGACGGCCATGGAAAGCGCCTGGCGGACACGCTTGTCGCTGAAGGGCGGCTTGGTGGAGTTCAAGACGTAGTAGTAGGTGCCAAGGAACGGAACCACATGCGCCTGGCCGGGAAGATTCTTCTGAATCCACTCGAACTGGTCTGCGGGGAACGACGTCAGGATATCGAACTCGCCGGCACGGTAGCGCTTCAGCGCGGCTGCCTGGTCTTCCAGCGTGTAATAGTTGACGTTGTCGATCTTCACATCCTTGGCGTCGTAATACTGGTCACTCTTGACCATGCTGACGTGCGAACCAGGCACCCATTCGGTGGGCTTGTACGGACCGTTGGTGACGATATTGCCGATCTTGACCCATTGGTCGCCCTTGGCTTCAACCACATGCTTCGGCAGCGGATAGGCCGTGTAGTGCATCAAGGCGTTGAGGAAGTAGGGAGTGGGGTTCTCAAGCGTGATTTCCAGCGTCTTGTCGTCGATCGCCTTGACGCCGAGCTGGGTCGGATCCTTGATTTCGCCCTTGTTGATCTTTTCCGCGTTCAGGATCGTGTACTGGAGATAGGCGTATTGGGCGGCGGTCTTCGGGTCCATCAGGCGCTGGAAAGCAAAGACGAAGTCCTGTGCCGTCACCGGCTGGCCGTCGGACCACTTGATGCCGTCACGCAGCTTGAAGGTATAGACCTTCTGATCGGGCGAAATGGTCCAGCTTGCAGCCTGGCCGGGGATTGGATTGTCCTTGGGATCTTCGGTCACCAGTCCTTCGAAGATATCGCCGTCGATGCGGTTTTCCCAGTCGCCGGAAATTTTTTGCGGATCGAGCGAAGTCGGGTCGCCGCCGTTGTGGATATTGAGGGTCGCGGCATGCGCTGACACGCTCAATATCGTGCTGACGAACGCCGCAGCGATAAATTTCCTGGTCAAATGAGCCATATGTTTTCCCACCTTTCTGGAGTTATTGTCCTTGTTTTACAAGGGTGTTTTTGATCCGCAGGTGACCCGTACGTGCAGGTCAATGCGCGAAGTTATCGAAAGCGACGTCGCTTTCAAGTCAAAAAAAGTCGGACATGTTTAGCGTGTGAACTTTCATAGTGATAATTCTCTAAAATTGATACTGCGAATTTATCCGCCCGCTGGTTGAACTTCCTGGATGGCCGATTGCAGCTTGCCGCCTGCGCCCGAGTGTGCAAACTGAGGAACCTTGTGCGATATCGAGGCGGTTTGATGAAATCGACGAGTAAAGCGGCGGGAGCCGACTGGTGGCGCGGGGCAGTGATCTATCAGGTCTATCCGCGGTCGTTTCAAGACACGGATGCCAACGGGCTTGGCGATATCAAGGGGATCACCCGACGCCTGCCTCACATTGCCGCACTCGGGGTCGATGCGATCTGGCTGGCGCCGTTCTTCACCTCACCCATGGCCGATATGGGTTATGACGTCGCCGATTACTGCGACGTCGATCCGATCTTCGGCACGCTTGCTGATTTCGACGAGATGATGGCGGCAGCGCATGAGCTGGGGCTCAAGGTCATCATCGATCAGGTGATCTCGCACACGTCGGACCGCCACCCATGGTTCGTGGAGAGCCGCGCAAGTCGCGACAATCCCAAGGCGGACTGGTATGTCTGGGCCGATCCGAAGCCGGATGGCACGGCGCCAAACAACTGGCTGTCGATCTTCGGCGGTCCCGGCTGGGAATGGGACGGCGTGCGCCGGCAATATTACCAGCACAACTTCCTCACCTCGCAGCCGGACCTGAACTTCCATAATCCGGAGGTCCAGGATGCCGTGCTGGCGGCGGTGAAATTCTGGCTCGATCGCGGCGTCGACGGCTTCCGCCTGGATACGGTCAACTACTATTTCTGCGACAAGAAGCTTCGCGACAATCCGCCGGCGCTTGTCGCAACGGGTGGGCTCGATGCGCCCGAAAGTAATCCCTACGGGATGCAGAACCATCTCCACGACAAGACGCAGCCTGAGAATATCGGTTTCCTGAAGCGGTTCCGAGCCTTGCTCGACCAGTACGAGAACCGTACGACCGTCGGCGAAGTGGGCGACGGAGCACGCTCGCTGGAGACGGTCGCGGCCTATACCAGCGGCGGCGACAAGCTGCATATGTGCTATACGTTCGACCTTTTGGGACCGGATTTCACGCCAGCGCATTTTCGCCGCTGCGTCAGCGATTTCCAGGACAATGTCGTCGACGGCTGGGTCTGCTGGGCCTTTTCCAACCACGACGTCCAACGCCATGTCAGCCGTTTTGCCAAGACGGAAGAAGAGCAGCCGCGTGTCGCGAAGCTTGCCATCTCGCTGCTATCGACGCTGCGCGGCTCGATCTGTCTCTATCAGGGGGAAGAGCTTGGCCTGCCCGAGGCGGAGCTTGCCTTCGAGGATCTGCGCGATCCCTATGGCATTCGCTTCTGGCCGGCCTTCAAGGGGCGTGACGGATGCCGCACGCCGATGCCCTGGGAGGCGAGCCGCGCCCATGCCGGCTTTACGACCGCCGACAAGTCATGGCTGCCGGTTCCCTACCAGCATGCGGCGCTCGCCGTCGACAAGCAGGAAGCGGACGAGGATTCGGTGCTGCATCACTACCAGCGGACGTTGGCCTTCCGTGCCGAGCATGCGGCCTTGCGCGATGGCGACATGACCTTCCTTGACACGGAGGAAGACGTTCTCGCCTTCACGCGCTCCAAGGGAGGGGAGACGCTGCTGTTCGTCTTCAATCTTTCCCGCAAGCCGGTGAAGGTCGCACTTCCCAAGGATATCAAGCTTGCCAAGACGATCGCCATGCCAGGGTTTGGCACGGCGGATGCCGGAGCGACAGTGGCGCTTGCCGCACTGGATGTCTATTGTGGCAAGCTTGCCTGATCAGCCGATCAGCATGAACTTGTCGACATCGACAAGGCCCCGGTCCGATATCTTCAGATGCGGGATGACGGGCAGGGGCAGGAAGGCGAGCTGCAGGAAAGGTTCCTCCAGCGTTGCGCCGAGCGCATAGGCCGCCTGGCGCAGGTGATGCAGCGTATCGCGCACGCTCTCATAGGGTTTGAGGCTCATCAGGCCTGCGACCGGCAGGGCAATTTCGCCTGTCACGACGCCATCCTCGACAACGACGAAACCGCCGTTGATATCGCTCAGGCGATTGGCGGCAAGCGCCATGTCATCCTCGTTGACGCCAACGACGCAGATATTGTGGCTGTCATGACCGACGGTCGAGGCGATGGCGCCTTTCTTCAATCCAAACCCCTGGACGAAACCGTTTGCATGGTTGCCGTTCTTGCCGTGCCGCTCGACGACGGCGACCTTGATGATGTCGTTGCCGAGATCGATATCGGTCTGGTTGCCCTTGGTCGGCAGGCGATAGCGGCGATGTTCGGTGATGATCTTGCCGGGTGTCACGCCGATGACGGAGCTTTCGCCTTCGGTGACCGGCACGCCGAAATCGGCGGCATTGATCGGGCGGGCCTTGACGCTATCAAGGCCGACCGGAGCAATGGCATTGCGGGTCGCGAAGAGTTCGGCCGTCACCTGTCTGCCAGCGGAGAAGACGATCTCGGCCTTGCAGTTCTCAAGGCTGTCGATGACGACGAGATCGGCACGCCAGCCGGGCGCCACGAGGCCGCGATCGCGCAGGCCGAAGGCGCGGGCAGCCGAGATGGAGGCGGCGCGATAGATCGCCAGCGGTTCAACGCCATGGGCGATCGCCGTGCGGATCATGTAATCGAGATGGCCCTGTTCGGCGATGTCGAGCGGATTGCGGTCGTCGGTGCAGAGTGCCAGATGCGGCGACAGGCGCTCGGTGATGATCGGCATCAGCGCATGCAGATCCTTGGAAACGGAGCCCTCGCGCACCAGCACGTGCATGCCTTTGCGGATCTTCTCCAGCGCCTCTTCTGCCGTGGTCGATTCATGCTCCGTGCGAATGCCGGCCGAGAGATAGCCGTTAAGGTCGTTGCCGCGCAGCAGCGGCGCATGGCCGTCGATATGGCCGCCCTGGAAGGCTTCAAGCTTCGCCATGCAGACGGGATCCTTGTAGACCACGCCGGGGAAATTCATGAATTCGGCAAGGCCGATCACCTGCGGATGATTGCGGAAGGGCAGGAGAGCTTCGATCGGCAGATCGGCGCCCGAGGTTTCCAGATGCGTCGCCGGCACGCAGGAGGAAAGCTGGACGCGGATATCCATGATGGTTTCCAGCGAACAGTCCAGGAAGTAGCGGATGCCTTCGGTGCCGAGGACATTGGCGATCTCATGTGGATCGCAGATGACGGTGGTGACGCCATAGGGCAGGACGCAGCGATCGAATTCGAGCGGAGTCACCAGCGAGGATTCGATATGAAGATGGGTATCGATGAAGCCCGGCACGACGATGCGACCGGAAATGTCGATCTCTTCACGGCCCCTATAGTCTCCGCATGTGCCGACGATACGATCGCCGCAAATGGCGATATCCGAGGCGACCAGCTCGCCCGTCACCAGATCGAAGAAGCGGCCGTTTTTCAAAACGATATCCGCGGGTTCCCGGCCGACGCCTTGGTCGATATAGCGTTCGAGTTTGGTGGTCATGATGCTTTCCTGCATTCGGTGTGATTCCGTATTGCCTCTCACCCTAACCCTCTCCTCGTTCTACGAGGAGAGGGGATCTGCCCGAATGTGTTGATAGAGCTGTGTTTCGAGCATTCGATAGAACCCCCTCTCCCCGCTTGCGGGGAGAGGGCCGGGGTGAGGGGCTATTTCAGAGGCACGGTCGGAAGAAACTTGAAGTCACGAGCCGCTACGGCTTCTGTCAATCTGCCTTCGCAGATGGCCACGATGGTTTCGAGAACGGATGGCATGGCTCTAAGCACATCAACATTCCAGAAGCGCGCGACAGACCAGCCCTCTGTAGTCATGAATTCATCGCGAATGGCGTCGCGCTTACTATTTGCATGTTGGCTACCATCAATCTCGATGACCAAGGTTCGCTCACGGCAGGCAAAATCGGCAAAATAGGGACCGATCGGAAACTGCCGAACGAATTTGAAACCATTCAGTCGTCGGCTACGAAGTTCCGTCCAAAGTTTTGCTTCGGCATCATTATCCGCTTGCCGAAGGCTGCGTGCGCGATTTGTTGTTTTAGGTTCTGGGCCGCGCATCTCATGGTCCGTTGGGAAAAGCCCCTCACCCTAACCCTCTCCCCGCAGGCGGGGAGAGGGGACGCCCTCGAATTCACCGATACACTTTGCCTTATTAAGGCGAGGTGCTGCGATATGAGCCTCAGATATTATTCTGCAAGATCTCGCGAAGCTTGCCGAACAGCTCGTCGATATGGTGCTTTTCGATGATCAGCGGCGGCGAAAGGGCGATGATGTCGCCGGTGGTGCGGATCAGCAGGCCTTTCTCGTAGGCTTTCAGGAAGGCGGTGAAGGCGCGCTTGGTGGGTTCGCCGGCGATCGGGTCGAGCTCGATGGCGCCAATCAGGCCGGTGTTTCTGATGTCGATGACGTTCGGGCAGTCTTTCAGGGAGTGCAGAGCGTCGGCCCAGTAGTCGGAAAGCTCGGCTGCGCGGGTGAGCAGGCCTTCTTCCTTGTAGGTGTCGAGCGTCGCAAGCGCCGCAGCTGACGCGATCGGATTGCCGGAATAGGTATAGCCGTGGAAGAACTCGATCATGTGCTCGGGTCCCTGCATGAAGGCGTCATGGATTTCCGAGGTGACGAAAACCGCACCCATCGGGATGACGCCGTTGGTCAGGCCCTTGGCCGTGGTGATCATGTCCGGCTTGACGTCGTAATACTGGGCAGCAAAGGGGGTTCCGAGGCGGCCGAAGCCGGTGATGACTTCATCGAAGATCAACAGGATGCCGTGCTTGGTGCAGATTTCACGCAGCTTCTGCAGGTAGCCCTTCGGCGGGATGAGGACGCCGGTGGAGCCGGCAACCGGCTCGACGATGACGGCAGCGATGGTCGAGGCGTCATGCAGCGTGACGATACGCTCCAGCTCGCTGGCGATATCGCCGCCATGCTCGGGCTCGCCGCGCGTGAAGGCATTCTTGCCGGGAAGATGCGTATGCGGCATGTGATCGACGCCCGTCAGCAGCGTGCCGAACATCTTGCGGTTCGTGACGATGCCGCCGACGGAAATGCCGCCGAAGTTGACGCCGTGATAGCCGCGCTCGCGGCCGATGAGACGGAAGCGCGAGCCGTTACCCTTTACGCGATGGTAGGCAAGCGCAATCTTCAGAGCCGTCTCAACCGATTCCGAGCCGGAATTCGTGTAAAGAACGTGGTCGAGCCCCTCAGGGGCAATATCCACCAGGCGGTTCGCCAGCTCGAAAGCCTTCGGGTGGCCGAGCTGAAAGGCGGGAGCATAGTCGAGCTCACCTGCCTGCTGGCCGATCGCTTCGGTAATCTTCGGGCGGCAGTGCCCGGCGTTGACGCACCACAGGCCCGCAGTTCCGTCCAGTACCTGCCGGCCGTCATGGGTGGTGTAGTACATATCCTTGGCGCTGACGAAGAGGCGCGGTTCCTTCTTGAATTGGCGGTTGGCCGTAAACGGCATCCAGAAGGCGCGCAAATCGTTAGGGGTGGCATTCAAACGGTCCGACATGCTGTTCTCCAATGGCCATTCGGGGGCTCATTTCCCGACCGCGGCGGCGCGCCGCGCGATTATATTTACTGCTTGGTCAAATTATCAGCCGACCTATTGGCGTCAAGGCAAAGATGGGGTCGGAGAAGGGAGGCAAGCGGTCCGGCAGGGATTGGATTGTTGCGTATTCACGCACTGGGCGAGGACGTGTCGGCAGGCGGGCCATGGGCTCGTCTGGACATGAAAAAACTGGCAAATCCGAAGATTTGCCAGTTAAAGCAGTAAAACACCTGGTAATGAAAGCAAGTCGATCTTTCAGGGTCTAAAGTGTCCCCCACGGATCGTCTGTCGACAGGCCTTGAGCTATTTAAGGCTCTTAAGCAGCCGATCTACTTTTTTCCGGCTCGCAATAAATGTCTTCCAGCGTTTCGAGAACACGGATCACGGATTCCGATGTGCTGGAGTAGTAAATCGTTTGAGCGTCACGACGCGTCTTGACCAGCTTCTGAGCGCGAAGCTTCGAAAGATGCTGCGAAAGCGCTGATTGGCTCAGTCCGACCTGATTGGCAAGAACGCCAACAGGAACTTCACCCTTAACAAGACTGCAAAGGATCAAAAGACGCTTCGGGTTCGCCATTGCTGATAATAATGCTGCCGCAACATTAGAGTGTTCGGCCAAATCTCTTGTCTTCATCTGTTAATCTTCCCAATGCGGAGCGTACATCAGAAACTGTGCTATTTCCAACCCGGCCCTAACCGATATCTAACAATACCAAGAGGGGTCGAAGATTGTATATACCTAAATTTAAGGTATCGAGTATGCTGTTTTAGGTATGTACGTATGACGCATCGGCGATAACGTGAAGGTCCCCAACGTCCCATCCGGGGGCTTAATTAGACCAAAATAGGTCGATTCTTATCGTTTCGGAGCCGCAAATATGCCAATTTTGGTCACAGCGGATTTGCAACCTGCCTATATTGGCCGTTTCTACGTCAGGCTGTCGACCTACTAATTCTCGCACTATTGTATGATTTTATTGCAGCCGGATTTTGGTTTCGGTTTAAAGCATCCTCAGGTCTTCTGAGGACAAGATATAAGCCCTTCCGAAGCCTCCGTTCAGGCTGGCATCGAGCGGAACGAGGCGGAAGAAGCAGAAATCCGGGAAGTCGATATAGAGCTTGGATTTCGGGTGACGATCCAGAAAGAGCGTTCGAATGCGATCGTGAGCTTGACTTTGCCGATCGATGCGCTCCGCGCTGCAGCGCAAGGTCAGTCGCGGATGAGCGAGAGGGTCGCCCTTGCCCGGATCGCCAAAGAGCGTCGAAGCACGGCTGTCCTTCATCAAAGCCTTGGTATGTGAGGAGAGACCGGAGACCAGAATGACCGGAGCGCCGTCGGCATCCATGGCGACCAGGACGCGGCTGACGGAGGGAAAGCCGGTTTCGGGGTCTATGACGGCCAAAGCCGCATGTGCGGCTTTGTTCATGAGGTTGCGCGCCTGAATGCGCGCATCCCCATCCGTTTCCCTGATCACCGATGGTTTATCGTTCATTCGCTGCTCCATGAATTGCGGAGCAGTTGCGAACGACTACTCCCTTCGCCGATGGCTGGTCAGGCCCGATACCACGTCTTGCGCCGAGATCGTTCCGATAATCGTGCCATTGTCAACAACGCCGATATTACCCGGCTGGCGTGTCAGAGCGTCAAGAATATCGACAAGCGGTGTCGCGGCGGTTGCCGTGGCGGTGACGGAACCGGCATTGGCCGAATGTCCGACACCTTGCTGCATGACGTCCCGTGCCGTCAGCATGCTGATCGGGTTCATGTGCTGTACGAAGTCGGCCACATATTGGTCTGCCGGATTCTTGACGATCTCCTGTGGCGTTCCGCACTGGATGATGTGGCCGCTTTCCATGATGGCGATGCGGTTGCCGATGCGGAAAGCCTCGTCCAGATCGTGGCTGACGAAGAGGATCGTCCGCTTCAGGCGACGCTGGAACTCCAGAAGCTCGTCCTGCAGGCGGGTGCGGATCAGCGGGTCGAGGGCGGAGAACGGCTCGTCCATGAGCAGGATCGGCGCTCCGGTCGCAAAAGCGCGCGCAAGGCCGACGCGCTGCTGCATGCCGCCCGAAAGCTCGTTGACCTTGCGATTGGCCCATTGCGTGAGGTTGACGAGCTGAAGCTGCTCGTCGACCCGCTTCTTACGCTCGGCGTCCGGCATGCCGGCAAGCTCAAGCCCGAAGCCGACATTGTCGGCAACCGTGCGCCAGGGCAGAAGCGCGAACTGCTGGAAGACCATCGAGACGGTATGCATGCGCAGATCGCGCAGCGCCTTGGGGCTGCAGGAATAGGGGCTGACGGGACCGTTGTTGGTGTTGACGACCACATTGCCGCGTACGACGGGCGCAAGGCCGTTGACGGCGCGCAGCAGCGTTGATTTGCCGGAGCCGGACAGGCCCATGAGCACCAGGATTTCGCCTTCCTCGATTTGTAGCGAGGCATTTGCGACGCCGAGCACCATGCCCGTCGATTTGCCAATATCGTCGCGCGACTTGCCTTCGTCTACGAGTTTCAGTGCGGCATCGGGACGATCGCCAAAAATGATGCTGACGTTTTTGAAATCGACGGCGACGGTCATGAGCGGTCTCCTTCGCCGGGCGCGCGGAACATACGGTCGAGAATGATCGCCAGAATGACGATACAGGCGCCGGAATCGAAGCTCTTGGCGACGTTGACGCTATTCAGTGCGCGCAGAACAGGCACACCGAGACCGGGAGCGCCGACGAGAGCGGCGATCGAGACCATCGAGAGCGACAGCATGATCGTCTGCGTCAAGCCGGCCATGATCTGTGGCGTCGCAAAGGGAAGCTCGACCTTGCGCAGAACCTGGCGTGGCGTCGCGCCGAAGGATTCGGCCGCTTCCACCAGTGAAGGGGGAGTAGAGATGATGCCGAGGCGCGTCATGCGGATTGGTGCGGGAAGGGCAAAGACGACGGTGGCGACCAGGCCCGGGACCATGCCAAGGCCGAGCAGGATCATCGCCGGCACGAGATAAACGAAGGTCGGGATGGTTTGCATCAGATCGAGGATCGGCCGCATGATGGCATAAAGCCAAGGGCGTCGGGCTGCCGCGATGCCGAGAGGGACGCCCACCAGCATGCACACGAAGGTAGAGGCCAACACCAGCGCCAGCGTCTCGGTCGTTTCTTTCCAGTAGCCCTGGTTGATGGTGATCAGCAGGCCGATCAAGGTGAGGACGGTGATCGTCACGCTCCGGCGCATCCAGTAGGCGATTGCCGTGAAGACAACGACGACGATCAGCGGATGCGGTGCCTGCAAGAGGAACAGCAGTCCGTTGATTCCGTGCGCGACAACGAAGGAAAGGCCGTCGAAGAACCATGTGACATTGCTCGTCAGCCAGTCGACGACGGCTTTGGCCCATGGCCCGATGGGGATGCGGTAATCGGTTAACCAGTTCACGTCTTTGCCCACGATTGGGGGCGGCGTTTCCGATTGTTACATATGCTGCCGGAGGTGCCGCCGAAGAATAACGGTCTGTCACGCCACACGGATCATTGTCCGGGTCGATGGCGGGACGCGAAAGCAAGCAGTCCGTTCAAGGAAGAGAAAGGGGCGGTTTGGCCGCCCCTCCATCCGTCCTCGTGTTACAGGCCGAGCTTGGCCTTGACCGCCGCCAGGCCGTCACCGCCATCCTTGGTAGCGACACCGGCGAGCCACGGCGTGATTGCTGCCGGGTTGGCCTTCAGCCATTCCGTCGCTGCGACTTCCGGATCCTTGCCGTCATTCAGGATCTTGCCCATGATTTCGTTTTCCATCGGCAGCGAGAAGACGAGATTCTTGACGAAGGCGCCGACGTTCGGGCATTCCTGCAGATAGCCGGCCCGGACGTTGGTGTAGACGGTCGCACCACCGAAGTTCGGTCCGAACACGTCGTCGCCGCCGGTGAGATAGGTCATCTTGTAGGTGTTGTTCATCGGGTGCGGAGCCCAGCCGAGGAAGACGATCGGCTTGCCTTCCTTGTCGGCGCGGGCGACCTGCGCGAGCATGCCTTGTTCGGAGGATTCGACCACCTCGAAGCCCTTGAGGCCAAAGGTATTCTTGTCGACCATGTCGATCACTAGACGATTGCCATCATTGCCCGGCTCGATGCCGTAGATCTTGCCGTCGAGATCGTCCTTATGGGTGGCGATATCCTTGAAGTCCTTGATGCCGAGATCTGCGCCCTTTTGGTTGGTCGCCAGCGTATACTTGGCGCCTTCCAGATTGGCGCGGACGGTCTCGACCGATTTGTCCGCAGCGAAAGGTTTGATGTTTTCGGCCATGGAGGGCATCCAGTTGCCGAGGAAGACATCGATGTCCTTGTTCTTCAGCGACTGATAGGTCACCGGCACGGCGAGTACCTTGACATCTGTGTCGTAGCCAAGCGCCTTCAGGAGAATGGAGGCGGTTGCGGTGGTCGAGGTGATATCGGTCCAGCCAACATCGGCAAAATGTATCGTGCTACAGCTTGCCGGTTCTGCTGCGGAGGCCGTGGTGGCGCCCAATGTCAGTGCGGAGAGAGTTGAGGCGAAAGCGAATGCAGTAAGGGTCATTTTTATCATTGCGTGACTCCCAGTCTAACGTTCCCAAGCAACCATCAATAACTGACATTTTCAAGCGACCACAGTGTATTTGCGGCGGTTTGAGGGGGCTGAATGCGACGCCCGTCTTTTTCTGTCCGCCGATGGCCAAGGCTTTTGCCCTTGGGCGAGGTACGCCGGAATCCTGTGGTTTTCGCTGAGACGATCTTTCCTTATCGCCGCGCAGCACCCATGAAGCATTCAAGGAGAATGTCATGGCCAAGCTCTACTTCCATTATTCGACGATGAATGCCGGCAAATCGACGATGCTGTTGCAGGCTGCCTATAATTATCAGGAGCGCGGCATGCGCACCGCAGCCTTCATCGCGGCGCTGGACGATCGCGCCGGGCGTGGCACGATCGCCTCGCGCATCGGCCTGACGATGGATGCCTTGCCCTTCGAAACCAGCGATGATCTCTATGCGATGGTCGATGAAATGCATGCGAGCGAGCCGCTTGCCTGCGTCTTCGTTGACGAGGCGCAATTTCTGACACGCGAGCAGGTCTGGCAGCTTGCCCATGTCGTTGATCGCCTCGGCCTTCCGGTCATGACCTACGGGCTGCGCACGGATTTCCATGGGCGCTTGTTTCCGGGGTCGCAGGAGCTGCTGACCATCGCCGACGAATTGCGTGAGGTGCGCACCATTTGCCATTGCGGGCGCAAGGCGACGATGGTCGTGCGCCTGGATGCCGCTGGCAAGGTTGTTCACGAAGGGGCACAAATCGAGATCGGCGGCAGCGACAAATATGTCTCGCTTTGCCGTCGCCATTGGGAAGAGGCGATCACCTGCGAGTGAAGCGCGGCCCGCGGGCTTTCGATAGCGCTGCTGGCTCTTTTCAGCATATGGTCATCTCTCGAGATCGAGCTGACCGGGTGGGATGATGAAATTGCTATGTCTGATGTCGATGGCCGTCTTGCTTGCCTCGACCTCTTCCGTGCTTGCGGATGGCGATGCGATTGCAGGTGCCGTCGTTTTCAAGAAATGCGGTGCCTGTCACACGGCGACCGGGCCAGACAATCGCGTCGGCCCCTCGTTGATGGGGGTTGTCGGACGACCCGTCGCAAGCAAGCCGGATTATGCCTATTCGCCGGCGATGAAGGCATTCGGGGCGGATGGCAAGGTCTGGGATGAAGCGCTGCTGCGGAAATATCTGCCGGCGCCGCAATTCCTCGTCAAAGGCACCCGGATGTCGTTCCCAGGTCTGAAAAGTGACAGGGACCTCGACAATCTTATCGCCTATTTGAAGAATCCTGCCGCCGCCCAATAGTTTTCGAGCATTTCCTTCGCCTCAGGAAGCGGCTAGTCTCGCGTCCAAGGTAGGGGAGGGAATGCTTTCATGGTCAGGCCTCATTCCTTCGATGGCATGCTCGATAAGGCGCGAACGACGCTTGATGACGCCATGAACGACGCGAATTCGGCCGTGGCGACGCTCGCTGGCCATGCCAGGGGCGGCGAGCGCATCGAAGTCGTCAATTTTTCCGTCGAAGAAGCCTCTGTCCGCGAAGCGGTCGAACTCCTCGACCGCTGGAAATCAGTCGCCCTGTCGCTGGTCAAGGAGCTGGATCGCGCGACCGAGGAGGCGGATCTGCAGCATCGGCGATTGTTCAATGAGAAGGTCGGTCTTGAAAATGCCAGCCTGCTCAGCCGGACACTGGCGCGGGGACCCATGAAACCAGAGGCTATCATCGCCGATCTCGATGCGGTCCTGGCTGCATCAGCCGAACTCGATCTTCTTTTCAAGCAGGCAAAGCCCGTATTCTCCCGATGCTTTCATGACTGCGAACTTCAACTCGAAGGCGTGATCGAACGTCGGCGGAAACTCGATTTCGATATAGAGGAAATGCAGCGCCGGGCCGATGGCCTGGCGGAAAGGCTCATGTATCAGCGGCGCAACCGCCCATCCTCGCGTCATGCCGATCTGCAGTCCGAACTCGAGGCTGATTATCGTGCTCTGCTGGCGGAGCAGGATGATATTCGGCGGCAAGAACAGGAGCTTCAATCCCGCCGGACGGTGCGACAGCGCCTCATAGACATTTATGAAGGCCTGGCGGTTGCTCTGAATGGGCAGATCGCCGCCATTGGCGCCATGGCCGCCAAGCTGACCATCGATATCGAGCAGCGGATCGCCTTGCTCAAGGCGTTGGCGATAGAAGCGGAGCCAGCATCGACCACGGTTTCGCGAACGGCAGCCGTTGAGAGCCTGATCCAGGCGTTCGAGGCAAATGTGCTGGCGGGGCATGATCTCGCCGCGCGCAAGGCTCATGTCGATGCCGTCTTCAAAAGACGACTGGAGCCGCATCTGTTACCGGTGGCCACGGACTTGCGCGGGGTGACGGAAGAGGCGCAACCTGAGGGTTGATTGCCGCCCGGCACTGAAAATTCCATGCGGACGGTTGTTGTTTTTCCCAAGAACACATATTTGCTGGAACGTGAATGGCGATAAGGACTTAATGATCCGAGGACCGCGGCGATTTTCGCGACGTCCATTGCGCATGTTTGGTGTGGTGCGTCCTTAGCGTGTCGGCGGGATGCGCGGTACGGTTTAGGAGGCGTGTCCATGCTTGACTCGATCACGGCGTTCTTCAAGCGGATCTGGGCCGCAATCGTGCGATGGCTGGGATTGGTTTTCGTTGGGCTTAGCTGGCCATTTCTTGCCGCGCATGGCTGGTATCGGCAGCGCAACTGGCTGATCAAGCTGCCGGTCGCCGCCTTCGTGACGCTGATGGCGCTGCTTTATATCTATTTCGTTTGGCAAACGCAGGTCTGGACCGGGTTCAATCCGGCCTATCCGGACGTCTACAAATTCTCCGAGCGCAAATATTCCGCCGGGCAGGAGTTGCCTGCAACCGATGGCCAGCAGGCGGCCGCGACAGCGCCCAAGACCTGCCAAACCTCGGCTGTCGTCGATGTTGCCACTGACCTGATCGACTTCAACGTCAACCAAAATGCCTGGATCTCGTCGATGCTGCTCTACAAGCTCGGCTTCTTCGGCATATCTTGGGATGACACGCCTTTCCTTGACAACAAGGCTTCGTTTCAGCGCGGCATCAACTCCGTGGTTCGCCGCACCTCGGCGGAGCTGGTGGATACGCTCGGCCGTGTGCGTGGGACCTCCGGGATAAACGGCGACTTGCAGAAGGCGCGGGGCAACCTGCAGTTCGACGAGTCGAGCTGGTATTTCGGCCTGCATCCCTTCGGACCGAAGACGCCGAGCCCGAGCTATTATCGTGCCGCAATGACCAATCTGCGCAGTTTCAATAGCGACCTTGGTAACTGCAAGGCGATTTTCGACGGGCGCGCCGACAATCTTCTGCAGTTCGTCGACCATATTGCCAACGATCTCGGCAGCACGGCAGACATATTGGCGAAGCGTGCCGGGGATCACAGCTATGGCTGGCTGGACATGCGGGCCGACGATCGTTTCTGGTTCGCCTATGGTCAGCTCTACGCGAGCTACGGCATTCTGACCGCAGCTCGCTCGGATTTCCAGCAGGTGATCGCCGAGCGCAATGTCGGCACGCTTTGGGCTGACGTCACGACGCAATTGCAGACGGCCTTGCGCATTCAGCCCTTCATCATTTCCAATGGGCCGGAAGACAGCTCCTTCATGCCGAGCCATCTCGCGACCATGGGCTTTCATATTCTGCGGGTACGTTCGAGCCTTGTGGAAATCCGCACGGTTCTGGGCGGTCGCTAAACAAGGGTAGATCGTCTGCCCATCCCGGCGCGAGAGGCACGCATCGACGCTGAGCCCGGTCTTTGGGCTCAGTCTGGAGATCGCTTGAATGAGGGCTCGCTTAGCTGATCAGCTTCAGGCGGATGGCTTTTGCGACGAGCTGCGTGCGGTTGACGCAATCGAGCTTCTTGATCGCGTTCATCATATAGGCATTGACCGTGTGGTCGGAGAGGGTGAGGATCTGACCGATCTCCACCGAAGTCTTCCCTTGAGCGGTCCAGCGAACCACTTCCAGCTCACGTGCCGAAAGCGAGTGTGGCGCGGCACTATCGTTTCGCTTGAGGCAATTATAAGCATCGAGCGCCTGCAGCATGATCAGAGTGAGCTCGTTGATCTCACTCTGGCCGAGACTGTTGCGATTGCCCATGAACCAGAAGACGAGGCGTTGACCATCCGGAGCATTGACCGGAATGATGACGCTCATCGGGCAATTGTAGTTGATCAGGAGCGCGCGTAGTTCGCGTGGCAGATCGGCGTCGGGTTCGACATCTTTTTCCAGCAGATGCCAGGAGCGCGGCATCACCGAATCGCGTGTGCGCAATAGCATTGGACAGCGGCGAACGAGCTGGTGGCGATCGAATTCGCGTACGAACTGGGCTGGCACTGTCCCTTCGATGAGCAACGGCGTCATCATCGTGTCGTCGGGAACCGGGGCGTTCATGAGAGCCATATGGCTGAAGCCAAAAGCTGACCCCGTTCGTTCCAGGGCCAGTGCAAAGGCCGCTTGTGTCCGAGCAGCAGCCAACTCGGCAGAAAGCAGCAATTGTCTCTCGGCAGTAATGATATAGGACATATGAGTTGAAGCGCCCACAGCGTGTTATCGTTATCAAATACCGGATTTATGAGTGAATGCTAGACGCAAAAATACCACAGGACCAGAAATAATTTCATTTTCATATATTTTAATATTCGGACATGTAAAATTACACAAATCTTCGCCCAAAATGGTCATTAATCGTAAAAATAGCGTTTCCACTGGCCTAATTTCGACGGAATCATATATTTTGCGTCGCTCTCGGCAGTTAAGGAGCAGCCTGGCGGAGGTGCATTTGCGAGATCAAAATGAGGTCTGAATATGCATTTTGGACCGGGTGGTCCGGGGCGTCGGAGGGGCAGGACTTGATCCAAAACTGTCTCACGCCTAGCGTTAGGATTAACGGTTTATAACGAACATCAGTTCGGTTCCATCGCATGTTCCTGAGATCCGACGGCGGCCATTTTCTTGTCGCCAGTTTTTGGATGCGTGCAAGCAGTCAGGAGTTTCATCAAATGATGCGTTGCCGCGTCGGCGCGCCTTGCGAAGGCCCAAAGCGGTTGCTATCGGTCTTGCCAAAGTAATCGCTTGCAGGCGTATGGCTCATGAATTCTCGCTTCTTCCCGCAGCTTGCGGCGCGCTGCTGTCAAACGCTGTTGTGGTTCGTCACCAGCGTTTCGCTTCTGCTTGTTTCGCCTGCGCTTGCCGAGGCGGCTGGCGTCGCCGGTGGTACGCCGATGCGGTTTTTGCTCGTTCACGGCGAGATGGGTCAGTGCCGAGCCGATAACTCCTGTCCGGACTGGATCTCCGCCGAAGGGCAGATCATGGCGGATACGCCGAGGAAGTTGCAGAAAATCCTGAAGCAGGTCGGCAATCGCAAATTGCCGATCGTCGTCAGCTCGCCAGGCGGCGATGTCAAGGCGGCGATGGAGATGGCTCGCATCATTCGCAAGCAGAAGCTTTCGATCGCAATCGGTCGCACCCGCTCGCGGGCATGTCCCTATGCCGAGCCGATCTGCTCGGCAGCCTTTGCCAAGGACGGCTCGATCACAGGTCAGCCGTTTTCCTATGGCGCAATCTGCTTTTCGGCCTGCCCGTTGTTTTTTGCAGGCGGCGTTCAGCGTGTTTCCAGCCCCTTTGCGCTCCTGGGCGTTCATCAGATCACCACGACCTACAGCGAGGTGCGCGTCCAGTACCGCACCGAATATGAGATGGTGGACGGCAAGCGCAAGGTCATCTCCAAGAAGGAGATCGGCCGCAAATTCGTCGGCAAATACGATACGACGAAGCTCGACAAGGCGCAAAGAGCCAGGCTGGTCAGCTTCCTCGACAAGATGGGCATAGACCGGGGACTTGTCGATCTGATGCTTGGAACCGACCCGAACGGCATTCATCTGATTTCGCAGATGGATGCGTTGAGGCTGAAGCTGACGACGGAGCTTGCCGATGCCGATGCCCTGGTCTCGGCTCGCAACTGCAAGGAAAATCAATCGATTTCCGATTGTGTCGCGCCGACCCCGCCGACGACCGATACGCCGATGACCAGCGCATCGGCAATGGCCGGCAAGTAGCTGCCGGTTCGGCCTCAGCTATCCTTGGCTTTGGCTTTTGCCATGATTTTCTCCAGGAAGCCCAGGAGCAGCGCCGAGATGACGAAGGCCAGATGGATGATCGTGAACCACATCAGCTTGGCGTTGTCGTATTGAGTGGCGTTGAGGAAGATCTGCAGCAGGTGGATCGAGGAAATCGCGACGATCGAGGAGGCGACCTTGATCTTGAGGCTGCCTGAATCGAGCTTGCCGATGAAGGAAACCTCGCCTCCATTTTCGGCTTCGTCGAAGCGGCTGACGAAATTCTCGTAGCCCGAAATCATCACCATGACAATCAGGCTTGCCACCAGCGCGGCGTCGATGAGACCGAGAATGGCGAGGATCATGTCAGCTTCGTCATATACAAAAACGTTGATCGCAACCTTGTAGAACTTATAGGCAAACGAAACGGCGTAGACGGCGAGCGAGGCGGCAAGGCCGAGATAGAAGATCACCAGGAGCCAGCGACTGGAGAGGATGATGCGCTCGACCAGCAATTCCAGGGACTTCATATCTTTTTCTTTCCTTCTCTGTTTTCATCGGATGCCGAAAATAGGCATGCTGCCGTCTTGAGACAAGGCGTTACGTTTCGGCAGGGAGAGTGCTTTGCCACTATTCACACCCGATACATATTGGTTTATCCCGACAGGGAAATGACCGTATGTTTGGGGGCGAGACTTATGGCGACGATCGTGGCATCCGATATAGAGATTGCGCGCGCGGCAAAGAAGCTGCCGATTATGGAGATCGGCGCAAAGCTCGGTATTCCTGCGGAAGATCTCGCACCTTACGGCTACGACAAGGCGAAGATTGGTGCCCAGTTCATTGCGGCGCAGGCCGGCAAGAAGGATGGTAAGCTGATCCTCGTCACGGCGATCAATCCGACGCCGGCGGGCGAGGGCAAGACCACCACGACGGTCGGCCTCGGCGACGGCCTGAACCGGATCGGCAAGAAGGCGGTGGTTTGTGTGCGCGAGGCGTCGCTCGGTCCCTGCTTCGGCGTGAAGGGCGGGGCGGCCGGCGGCGGCTACGCGCAAGTCATTCCGATGGAGGACATCAACCTCCACTTCACCGGCGATTTCCATGCGATCACGTCGGCCCATAATCTGCTCGCAGCGCTGATCGACAATCATATCTACTGGGGTAACGAGCAGAATATCGACATCAGGCGCATCAGCTGGCGCCGCGCGATGGACATGAACGACAGGGCGCTACGCGATATTGTGTCGTCGCTCGGCGGTGTTTCGAATGGCTTTCCGCGCGAAGGCGGCTTCGACATCACTGTCGCCTCGGAGGTGATGGCGATCCTCTGTCTGTCGTCCGATCTCACGGATCTGGAAAAGCGGCTCGGTAATATCATCATCGGCTATCGCCGCGACCGCACGCCGGTTTATGCCCGCGATCTGAAGGCTGACGGTGCCATGGCCGTGCTCCTGAAGGATGCGATGCAGCCGAACCTCGTGCAGACACTGGAGAACAATCCGGCGCTGGTGCATGGCGGCCCCTTCGCCAATATCGCCCATGGCTGTAACTCAGTAATCGCGACGCGCACCGCTCTCAAGCTTGCCGATTACGTGGTGACGGAAGCAGGCTTCGGCGCCGATCTCGGTGCGGAGAAGTTCTTTGACATCAAATGCCGCAAGGCAGGACTCTCGCCGGATGCTGCCGTCATCGTCGCGACCGTGCGGGCCTTGAAGATGAATGGTGGCGTCAAGAAGGACGATCTCGGCAAGGAGAATGTCGAGGCTCTGGTCAAGGGTTGCGCCAATCTCGGCCGGCACGTCGCCAATGTCCGCAAGTTCGGCGTGCCTGTCGTGGTCGCCATCAATCATTTCGTTTCGGACACGGAAGCCGAAATCGAGGCGCTGAAGAATTATGTGGCACGCCTTGGCGCCGAGGCGATCCTCTGCCGTCACTGGGCGGAGGGCTCGGCTGGTATCGTCGACCTCGCGCACAAGGTGGTGGAGCTTGCCGAATCCGGCCAGGCAAAGTTCCAGCCGCTCTATCCGGACAATCTGCCGCTGCTGGAGAAGATCGAGATCGTTGCCTCGAAGATCTACCACGCAGGCGAGGTCACGGCCGACAAGTCCGTGCGCGATCAGCTCAGATCCTGGGAGGACCAGGGCTACGGACATCTGCCCGTCTGCATGGCGAAGACGCAATATTCCTTTTCGACCGATCCGAATGTCCGTGGCGCGCCCGAGGGCCACATCGTGCCCATTCGCGAGGTGCGGCTTTCGGCAGGGGCCGGCTTCGTCGTCGTCATTACCGGCGAGATCATGACCATGCCGGGCCTGCCGAAATCGCCGGCAGCCGAGAGGATTTTCCTCAATGATCAGGGATACATCGAGGGACTGTTTTAAGTTCAGAATCTGATTCAACGCACCTCCTTGCGGCCGCTGGCTTTCGCCGACGTAAATGTTGGCGAGTGATTTTCGTTGTCTGCCGGCATTGCGATATTTCGCCCATTGACGCTGTCGAGTTTCGAAACAAATCTGTAGCGGATGACCACCGACGCATGCCGGGATGGAGGCAGATCGTGACGGCAGACAATCGCGCCAGCCTGGACGAAATACGGTCCTTTCACGCCCAGATGATGATGGCGGCCACCAATTCGTCCGATGAGCGGCTGGAGCAGGCATTCCATCTCATTCGGCGCGAGGCCTTCATGGGGCCGGGACCCTGGCATATCCGTGTGAACAGGGGCTATCTGCGGACGCCAAGCGACGATCCCATCTATCTCTACCAGAATGTTCTGGTCGCTCTGGACAAATCCAAGGGCATCAACAACGGCGAGCCCTTTCTCCATGCCGCTTTCCTGGGTGCCGTGGCTGCCAAGCCCGGCGAGACCGTTGTGCACATTGGTACGGGAACGGGATACTACACCGCGATCCTGTCGACGCTTGTCACGCCCGGCGGCCACGTCCATGCCGTCGAGATCGACGAGGCGCTGGCCGAGCGCACGCGTGATAATCTCTCGTCGTTCGAGAATGTTTCTGTCATCTGCGCCGATGCGACGGCGCTGGAGCTGCCGGAGACCGATCTGATCTATGTGAATGCCGGTGCCGTCGCGCCGCCGGTGTCATGGCTTCAGGCATTGCGGGCGGAAGGCCGGATCATTCTGCCCTGGCAGGCAAACGACAAGGTCGGGCTCGCCGTCCTGATCTCGCGCAAGGAGCAGGGTTTCAGCGCCCGTGCCTTGATGCCGGCCTATTTCATTCCCTGCATCGGCGCGTCCGATCGAGCACAATCCACGAGAACGCCAAATGGCGGCGAGGCTCGCTCGATCCAGTCGATCTGGCTGACGCGCGACCGCGAACCGGATGAGACGGCTGTTGCGGTCTATCGCGATCTCTGGTTTTCGAATGCGGCGCTCGGAGCTTGATCGGCGTGCGATGACACCAGCGATGCGTTGCTAGTGACAGTAGCGGAAGCCGCCATTCCTTGCGATGACATCGAGATGGAAATGGGTTTCGTGCGCGGCGTCACTCTCGGGGTCGAGAACGGTTGTGAAATAAAGGCAGGCCGAGGCACTCGCCGCCCTCTGGAATGCGCCCGTCAGCGTCGGATCTTCGCGCCGGGGTTCGATTGCAATGGTCTTGCCGTTTTCGAAGGTGAAGCTTGCGACATCGATGGCATTGCCGCGGGCATGTTCGGAAATCTTGCCGGTGGAGGCATTGTTGCGCAGCCGGCAGACATAGGTCGAGGCCTGGTTGATGGTGACGATCTTGCCATTGTCCAGGGCGGCGGCGGAGGGGATGACACTTTCCTTCACCCATTGGGCTAGGGCGAGAGCGGCTTCGCAGCGCATTTTCCCTTCCGGCTTGAACTCTATTCCCGGCAATGGGGAGCTCAGCGTAATCGGCTTGTCGATGCCGCAGCCATTGCCGTCGTCGATGCGGGCGATCTCGTTGAAGGTTGCTCCGATGGCGGTCAGCTCCTTCAGACAGGCCTGGTGCTCGCTGTCCGGTTCGGAAGCGATGGTCAGAGGCGGACGGGGAGGGCCTTGCATCCGTTGGCCGCTTGTCTCCTCTTCCGCCTGCGGCGCCGGCTTGTCTTCCGGTTGAGCTGTTGGCTTTTCCGTTGGAACAATAGTTTTGTCCGGTGATGCAGCGGGTTTTTCTGCCGGAATCGGTGCTTTGCCATCCGGCTCGACTTGTTCCTTGTCCGGTTTTTGTTCTGGTATCGGCCCGGTTTGCGGGAGAGAGGCGGCCATGAGAAAGATGGCGACAGAAGCTAATGAAACGATTCTAAACAGCATCAAGTAATTCAGCCAATTCTAATGATGATGCCAATAGAACGCGCGAGGCTGTCATTTCGTTGCAATTCAGCAACGTTCGTCTCTTGTCTTAAAAGATGACAATTTTATTCATGATTATGGGTGCCCTATATATTGACAATAATACTCATGTTTTTTATGCGGCAGAAAGAAGGCGGAATGTTTCCCGTCCGTTAACAAAACTAACCTAGCCAGCCCCTTGCCTGCTTTCGACGCAGCAACCAGCCAGCCCGGTGAAGCAATTCGAAAGGAATGGTTATGGTTGTCCGGCGCTCACGCTCGGTCCTCTTGGCATGCACGGCGTTTCTGGCCCTTGGGCTGGCCACGACATCTTTTGCGCAGACCGCAGCTCAGAATGAAGAGGCGACGAGCGATGCCGCCAAGGGCGATCGCGTCACCAATCTGAAACCGATTGTCGTGAAGGGCAAAGGCAAGGCAAGCAAGGATGTGCTTGCCGACTCCCCGACCGCCAGCGAAACGACGGCCAAGGAAATCGACGAAAAGCAGATCACGCGCATCGAGGATCTCGGCCGCAGCACCGAGGTCGGCGTCGGCTTCAACCGCACCACCGGCGGCGTCAACATTCGCGGTCTCGGCGACAGCCGCGTGCTGACGACGGTCGACGGTATCCAGATCCCTTTCCTTCTCGATGCATCTCGTGAATCCGACGGCGGCATCAACAGCTTCGATTTCAATGCGCTTTCTAGCGCCGACGTCGTGCGCGGTGCCGATTCGAGCCGCGCCGGTTCGGGCGCCCTCGGTGGAGCCTTCGTGCTGCGCACGCTGGAACCGGAAGATCTGATCACTCCCGGCTCCACCTGGGGTGGCGTCTTCAAGTTCGGCTATAATGGTGATGACCGGAGCATCGGCGGTGCCGCAGCCGTCGCCAAGCGCATCGACAACACCGCCGTTCTCTTCCAGGGCGGCTACACGCACGGTCACGAGCTTGAGAACAATGGTGACGTCGGCGGCTATTCGACCAAGCGTACCGAGGCGAACCCGGCCGATTACAATCAGAAGAGCGGCCTCTTCAAGATCCGCCAATACACTGACGTCGGCACCTTCGGCATTACGGCCGAGCACTACAACAAGGATAAAGACACTGACCTGATGACCCTGCAGAGCCCGACCGGAAACTTCCGGCCCGGCAATTACAATGGGACAGACAATATCGAGCGCAATCGCGTTTCGCTCGATTACAAGTATGAAGCCGATAGCGCCGATTCGCTGCTTGATACGGCCAATGCCGTTTTCTACTGGCAGAACCTGGTGCGCGAAACCGGTACCTCAGGCTACCGCTACACGTCCGTTATCGGCGACTATTCACGCCTTAACGAAATGGAAGACCGCAGCATCGGCTTTAGCGGCAACGCATCGAAGTCTTTCGACACTGGCAGCCTGCATCACCAGGTCACGTTCGGTCTCGATGTCGCCTTCGACAAGGTTCATCAGTATTCGGCCGGTAAGGATAGCTGCAGCAACCCGCGTTGGCGCGCCACGTGTGCGTTCCTGCACACCAACCAGTCCGATATGCCCGATGTCGACGGCAAGCGCGTCGGCGCCTTTATCGACGACAAGATCGAGCTGGGCTCCAGCAACTTCTACCTGACGCCGGGCCTGCGCTTTGACTGGTATGACTATTCTCCGAAGAACACGGCCGCCTATCGCGATAGCGCCAACTACAATGGTCTGCCGTCAGGCCAGTCCGACAGCCGTATCTCGCCGAAGCTGCGCGCCTCCTATCAGCCGCAGGACAATGTCGAGATCTATGCACAGTGGGCGATGGCCTTCCGTGCGCCTAACGTCAGCGAACTCTACGTGAACTACGGCGTCCCTGGCGGCTATGTCAGCTATGGCAATCCTAACCTGAAGCCCGAAACGAGCAACGGCATCGAAATCGGCACCAATCTCGGCGACGACGATTTCGGCGGCCATGTCGGCGCCTTCTACAACAAGTACAAGAACTTCATCGATACGCTGAACTATCGCGATCCCACAGGCACTTATCCGCTCGGGATCACCGAATACTTCAACCGTGCCAACGTCCGCATGTTCGGCGTCGAGGTCAACGCGCATAAGAAGTTCGACAACGGCATCCACGTCAAGGGCGCGCTTGCCTACGTGAACGGCAAGGATTCCGATACGGACCAGTGGATCAACTCGGTTGCTCCGGCAAAGGCGGCCTTCACGGTTGGCTACGCCACGGAAGTCTGGGGTACGGACCTGACCTTCATCACCGCGGCTCGCGAGGCGAAGAAGACGGGCGATACCCTGCAGACCCCCGCCTACGGCATCTTCGATCTGACCGCCTGGTGGGAGCCGGAACAGGTGAAGGGCCTCAGCATTCGCGGCGGCGTCTACAACATCTTCAACAAGACCTACTACGATGCGCTGAACGCGCCGTCCTACAGCGGCACGCTGACCCAACCCGCATCCTATTATTCCGAGCCTGGCCGGACCTTCAAGCTGACGCTGACCCAGCGGTTCTAAGCCACCTCATCGATGCAGCAAACTCGGGCGGTGCGTCGGCATCGCCCTCTTTTTTGCCCTCTTGCGTGGCATCGGGAAAATTGCGCAATTGTAAATCGCAGGCTTCGATGCTATTTGACGCCCACAGTCTTCAACCCGTCGAGAGAAAAGAGAGGAGGACCATATGACCAAGATAGTCTGGCATATTCGCCAGTTCGGTCCGACTCGTGCCCTGCAGATGCGTTTGCAGGGCTGATCAGAGGCTGTTACTCACTCATTCCTTCTGGTCTGCCCCCTTGGGCGACGTGAGCCTCTGCATCTGCGCGGCCGCGTCATGACATGTTTTCGAGCATTGGCCTGCTAGTGGCTATCGACATCGGCGTAACGCGGCAAAAGGAGCCGCCGGCGATGTCTCGGGATGCTCGATCGAGACCGGAAAAGACCATGACTCTGATCAATCTCCGCAATCTGGGCGTCACGATGAGTGCGCCGCTGTTTTCTAACCTCAACATCACTGTGGATGCGGGTGATCGCATCGGCATCGTCGCCGCGAACGGGCGCGGGAAAACGACGTTGCTCAACTGCCTGGCCGGCAGGCTGGAGCCGACGATGGGCGATATCACCCGTGCCCGCGGCTTGCGTGTCGGCTATGTCGAGCAGAACGTGCCGGCGAGCTTACTTGCTGTTTCCTTCTATGATGCTGTCCTTCAAGCCTTGCCGAAAGAACAGGTGGAAAGCGAAAGCTGGCGCGTCGATGTCACCCTCGACTCGCTTGATGTACCTGCGGCGATGCGGGAGAGGACGCTTGCCCAGCTCAGCGGCGGCTGGCAGCGGCTTGCCATGCTTGCTCGCGTTTGGGTCACTGAGCCGGACGTATTGCTGCTCGATGAGCCGACCAACCATCTCGATCTCGACAAGATCGCGTTGCTGGAAGATTGGCTGAATGCCTTGCCACGAGACGTGCCCGTCATCATCGCCAGCCACGATCGCGCCTTCCTCGATGCGGTCTGCAATCGGACTTTGTTTTTGCGCCAGGACCAGTCACAGACCTATGCTTTGCCGTATAGCCTGGCGAGGGCGGCGCTAGATGAGGTCGATGCGTCGGACGAGCGTCGCTACCAGAAGGAGATGAAGACGGCACAGCAGCTGCGCAAGCAGGCGGCCAAGCTCTACAATCTCGGCGTCAATTCCGGCAGCGATCTTCTGACCGTGAAGACGAAACAGCTGAAGGCGCGGGCCGAGAAGCTGGAGGACAGCGCGAGGCCGGGCTATCGTGAGCGCTCTTCCGGCTCCATCAAGCTCGCCAATCGCGGCATCCACGCCAAGGTGCTTTTGACGCTCGAGGATGCCTCGGTGACGACGCCTGACGGCACACTGCTGTTCAAGACGGGCCAGCAGTGGATTTGCCAGGGCGATCGCATCGTGCTGCTTGGACAGAATGGCGCGGGCAAGACGCGGTTCGTTGAAATGATCCGCAAGGCCATTGCCGATCCATCGAGCGGCGGTGCGATCAAGCCGACGCCGTCTCTTGTGCTCGGCTATAGCGATCAGGCGCTCTCGAATCTCGGCCAGAAGGACACGCCGCTCGGCATGGTCACTCGCCTGTTCGAGTTGGGCGAGCAGCGTGCCCGCACGCTGCTGGTCGGTGTCGGCATCAACATCGACATGCAGGGCAAGGAGATCGGCCGTCTGTCCGGCGGGCAGAAGGCGCGGCTTGCCATGCTGGTGCTGCGGCTGACCAATCCCAATTTCTACCTGCTGGACGAGCCGACCAACCATCTGGATATCGATGGGCAGGAGGCGCTGGAGGGCGAGCTGACGGCAAACGAGGCAAGCTGCCTTCTCGTTTCGCATGATCGCAGCTTCGTGCGTTCGGTCGGCAATCGCTTCTGGCTGATCGACCGGAAACGATTGGTCGAAGTGGATGGGCCGGAAGAGTTCTTCGAAGTGGCCAGAGGGCAGGAATAGGAAGGCCAGAAGTCCCTTCAGACGGCCAACTGACCCGAAAACAGATTGGCCGCCATGAAGTCTACGAAAACGCGGATCTTCGGGGACAGGTAGCGGCTCGTGGGCCACAATACACGGAAGATGCCTGTTTTCGCGATGTGGTTTTCGAGCAGCGGCACAAGTCGGCCGTTGGCGATTTGCGTCCCGACGGCAAAGGGCGGCAGGCATGTGATGCCAAAACCGTTTTCGGCGAGGTGGATGAGCGGCTCGATGGTGCTTGCGATTGTCGTCGTCGGCAAGGCGAGCCTCAACTCCTCCCCATCCCGCATCAGGGGCCACGGCTCCAGTCTGCCTGTGCTGGGATAGCGGTGATGCAGGCATTTGTGCCGAAGCAGATCTTCAGGTGTCAGTGGCGTGCCTTCCGCCTTCAGATAGTCCGGTGAGGCGACGATCCGGAAGCGGAATGTGCCGAGCTTGCGGCTCATCAGTCTCGTATCCCTGACATCGCCAGTCCGGATGACCGCATCGAATCCTTCCTCGATCACATCGACTAGCCGGTCGGTAAAATCCAGATCCAGCGTGATATCGGGATAGGCGAGCATGAAGGCTGATATGGCCGGCATCAACAGCATCCCTGCGAGAGGAAGGCTGACGCGAAGATGGCCGCGAGGCGCTGTATGCGATTTCGAAAGTTCCGCCTGAGCCGTGTCGAGCTCGGATATGATCCGCCGGCAGGTATCGAGAAAGAAACTGCCTTCCTCGGTCAAGGTCATGCTGCGGGTCGAGCGGTGGAAAAGGCGGACCCCCATCTCCTGTTCGAGCCGTGCGATTGCCTTGCCGACGGCGGAGCTGGAGAGACCAAGTCTTCTGGCGCCGGCAACGAAGCTGCCGCCCTCCGCCGTCTGTACGAAGATGCCGAGCGTTCCAAGCCTGTCCATCATTCCTCCGATTGCGGAAATTAATTCCGGTCTCATGCGAATATCGGATTGTTTATCCGCTATCTCGATCCCGATATCCAGTACCCGCACGGCAAACGAAGCCGCTTTTCGAAAAGGAACCGCAATGGATACGATCTCCACCCAATTCACCGTTCAACCGGAGCCGACCATCTTCGTGGTCAATGTCATTCACGCTCATCCCGGTAAGCAGGAGGAAGCCTTCCGGGTGATCCAGGATGTCGTCCACTATGTCGCTGAACGGAAGGAAGGATTCCTCTGGAGCAATCTTGCCAAGAGCACGGATGGTCTGACGGTTGTGAATATCGAAGCCATCAAAGGCGCCGGCAATGTCGACGAATTCTTCTCCGATCCCGTCTTTGTCGAGAAATTCCGCAGGCTCGATGACGTTTCGACGAGCGAATTCCATACTTACACCGTTGGCGATCTGGTCCTGCCGAAGCTCGGCCACCCCGAAGGTATTTCACCTGGGCAGCCATGATTGATAGCGGGCGGATGCCGCCTTTTCGTTGCTGGAAACTTTCCTGCCATCTTCCGCTTGCGCATCGAGGCATCTCACGCTAACAATTCCCGCCATGAACATGTCCTTGAACAACATTGCAGTTTGGTGGTGGGCACGCTGAGGCGGCCTCGACCAATCGTGTTCAAAGACGACGAGTGAGCCGCCCGAGATTTCGAGGCGGCTTTTTTGTTATACTGGCCGCCTGTCATCCGGGCCTGACAACGGAGTGAGGAACAATGGTAACGATCCTTCGGGATGATGGTGCGGAAATCTATGAGACGAAGGGCGGGATCACCGTTACCCGGCAGCGCCGGCCGACGCCCTATGCGGATGCCGTGTCGTCATACATCGACAAGCTCGACGAACGCCGCGGCGCGGTCTTTTCGTCGAACTACGAATATCCCGGCCGCTATACGCGTTGGGATACCGCTGTCGTCGATCCCCCGCTCGGTCTTTCCTGCAATGGGCGCGATGTCTGGATCGACGCCTATAACGAGCGCGGCGAGGTCATTCTCGGCTTCATCACCGAAAAGCTGAAGACGGTTTCCGAGGTTGTGCTCGGCACTTCGACGTCCCGCCGGCTCGATCTCACGGTCAAGACGCCAGATCGTGTCTTCACCGAGGAAGAGCGCTCGAAGATGCCGACGGTCTTCACCGTGTTGCGCGCTGTGACCGATCTCTTCTATTCGCAGGCCGATGCCAGCATCGGCTTCTATGGCGCCTTCGGTTATGATCTGGCCTTCCAGTTCGACGCGATCAACCTGAAGCTCAAGCGCCCTGATGACCAGCGCGACATGGTGCTCTACCTGCCGGACGAAATTCTGGTGGTCGACAACTACTCCGCCAAGGCGTGGATCGATCGCTACGACTTCGCAAAGGACGGCCAATCGACGGAAGGCAAGTCCGGCGAGATCGCTCCCGAACCGTTCCGCCACACAGACGCCATTCCGCCCAAGAGCGATCATCGTCCGGGCGAATATGCCGAACTGGTGGTCAAGGCGAAGGAGAGCTTCCGCAAGGGTGATCTTTTCGAAGTGGTGCCCGGCCAGAAGTTCATGGAACGGTGCGACAGCAAGCCCTCCGATATTTCGAAGCGCCTGAAGGCGATCAACCCTTCGCCCTATTCCTTCTTCATCAATCTCGGCAATCAGGAATATCTGATCGGCGCGTCGCCGGAAATGTTCGTGCGCGTGTCCGGCCGCCGCATCGAGACCTGCCCGATTTCGGGCACGATCAAGCGCGGCGACGATCCGATCGCCGATAGCGAGCAGATCCTGAAGCTGCTGAACTCCAAGAAGGACGAATCCGAGCTGACGATGTGCTCCGACGTCGACCGCAACGACAAGAGCCGCGTCTGTGAGCCGGGTTCGGTCAAGGTCATCGGCCGCAGGCAGATCGAGATGTATTCGCGCCTGATCCACACGGTCGACCATATAGAAGGCCGTCTGCGTGACGATATGGACGCCTTTGATGGCTTCCTCAGCCACGCCTGGGCCGTCACCGTCACCGGTGCGCCGAAGCTCTGGGCCATGCGCTTCATCGAGAGCCACGAGAAGAGCCCCCGCGCCTGGTATGGCGGCGCGATCGGCATGGTCGGCTTCAATGGCGACATGAACACCGGCCTGACGCTGCGTACCGTCCGCATCAAGGACGGCATTGCCGAGGTGCGGGCCGGCGCGACGCTGCTCAACGACTCGATCCCCGAGGAAGAAGAAGCCGAAACCGAACTGAAGGCCTCCGCCATGCTTTCCGCTATCCGTGATGCCAAGACCGGCAATTCCGGCAAACAGCAACGCGACGTCGCTTCCGTCGGCAAGGGTGTGAAGATCCTGCTCGTCGACCACGAGGACAGCTTCGTCCATACGCTTGCCAATTACTTCCGCCAGACGGGTGCCACGGTCTCGACGGTGCGTACGCCGGTGCCGGAAGAGGTCTTCGACCGGCTCGATCCGGATCTCGTCGTGCTGTCGCCGGGTCCCGGCAATCCGAAGGATTTCGATTGCAAGGCGACGATCAAGAAGGCGAGGGCGCGCAACCTGCCGATCTTCGGCGTCTGCCTGGGCTTGCAGGCACTCGCCGAAGCCTATGGCGGCGAGTTGCGCCATCTGGCGATCCCGATGCATGGCAAGCCCTCGCGCATCCGCGTGCTGGAGCCGGGCCTGGTCTTCTCCGGCCTCGGCCGCGAGGTGACGGTTGGCCGCTATCACTCGATCTTTGCCGATCCGTCGAGCCTGCCTCGCGAGTTCATGATCACGGCCGAGAGCGAGGATGGCACGATCATGGGGATAGAGCATGTGAAGGAGCCGATCGCGGCCGTGCAGTTCCACCCTGAATCGATCATGACGCTCGGCGGCGATGCCGGCATGCGGATGATCGAGAATGTCGTGGCGCATCTGGCGCGGCGGGTGAAGACAAAGGCCGCCTGAGGCCAGCGTTTAGAGCTGGAACATTTGATAGCCCCATGCACTCGGGAAAAGTGCATGGGGCTATTTCATGCCTTGAAAGAGCCAACAAACCGCTGAAGAGATTGATTGTTGGCGGGGGCTTTCAGTCGGTGATCCCAAGGATATTCAAAGGCGTTTTCTTCGCCGTGCTTACCGTCGTGGCGCTCGTTTGCCTCGGCATCGCCGTGCCGCGTCCGTTCTGGCATGATCCGCCGGCTGTGAAAGCCGAACGATCCCTGCAAATCCTCATGCTCAGCAACCCGATCCATACGGATATTGCCATTCCCGTCGACGGCGATCTCCTCACCCGTTTCGCCTTCCTGCGGACAGCCGGGCTTGATCTCGACAATCCCAACCTGCGCTATCTCGTCTTCGGCTGGGGCGGCCGGAGCTTCTATACGGAGACGCCGACCTGGGCCGATTTGAAGCCCGGACCTGTGCTTAAAAGCTTCGGTCTCGACCGCTCCGTCATTCATGCGGAACTGGCGGGCGATATTCCGTTGGATGCGCCTGTTGTGACGGCGATCAACATCGATCCGGAAGGCCTTGAGCGGCTGAAGCAGTTCATCCTTGCCAGCTTCGAACGGGCCGACAGCAAACCGGTTGCCCTGCCTGGCAGCAACTACGGCCCGAACGATGCTTTCTTCGAGGCGCGGGGATATTTCAACGCGTTGATGGGATGCAATACATGGACAGCCGCCGCGCTCCGGCAGGCGGGTTTGACCTCTGGCCTGTGGACATCGTTGCCGTGGATGCTGCGAATGTCCCTGCACCTGTATAATGAAGACGAGCGGTTTGCGGCCAGCCGCACTTTGCCCTGAGGCGGTTTGACTTGCCGCAGGTTGTACCCTAGTCTCCGCATCGTTCCTGTGGGGCACATCGGCATTCGGCCGAAAGGGCTAGGCCTGCCCGCTGATATCACTCAGCAGGAGTCCGCCTATGCCAACCCTCGATACCTATCGCAAACAAGCCAAGCTCTTGATGCGCTGGCACCGTGAGCGCGACTATTCCATCGGCGGAAGAGTTCGAACGCTCGACCGTTTCAAGACAATGACGGATCGCGAAATCCTGGCGATGAAATTTCCTTTGACGCTGGCGCAGGAGATTGTTGCGGTCGAAGCCGGTCACAAGAGCTGGGCCGAGTTGAAGACCGTCGCGGTGGATGCGCCGAAGGTGCCGGCCGTCAGAGCGGAGCCGCCGATCTTCAAGAGCGTCATCCCGATCCTTTTCGTGCGGGATGTGACCGTCAGTGCTGCCTTCTTCCGGGAGAAGCTGGGTTTCGAGCTAGATTTCCTGCACGGCTCACCGCCATTCTACGGGGCGGTGTCGCGCAATGGCATCTGGATTCATCTGCGACTTGTTCAGGAGCCGTATTTCGCAGTGGCTGTGGCAAAGGAGAAATCGCTGATTCTCGCTTCGATCGAGGTCTCGAATGTTCAGGGACTGTTCGAGGAGTTCAAGGCGAGGGGTGTGGAGTTCGCGCAGCCGCTGACCAAACAAGCTTGGGGCGGCACGGATTTCCATGTACGCGACCCGGATGGCAACGTCATTTCTTTCGTCGCGTTCCGATCCTGACGTTTGAATTTGGCGAGGGCCGCCGGAAATTGGCGGCCCTTACATATCCTCGCAGTCCTGCCAGCCTTCCTCGAAGACGAGCTTTTCAAGCGGCAGACGCTCGCGCCATCCTTTCACGGCAAGCTCCGGCATGTCGTAGAGCTCGTCGACATAGCCGATACAGAGCCATGCAACGATCTTAACATGCTCGGGTATGCCGAGGATCGTCTTGATGGCATCCTCGTGGAAGATGCTGACCCAGCCGACACCAACGCCTTCGGCCCTTGCGGCAAGCCAGAGGTTCTGGACGGCGCAAACGGTCGAATAGACATCGGTATCCGGATTATGCGTGCGGCCGAGTACGACCGGGCCGCCGCGCCTGGTGTCGCAGGTGATGCAGATGCTGAGCGGCGCCTTGCGGATGCCCTCCAATTTCAGCCGCTGATATTGCGCGCGGCGGTCGCCCTCGAACATCGCGCAGGCTTCCTCATTGGCCTGATGAAAGGCCTGCCAGACGCGTTCGCGCGTCTCGCCCTGACGGATGAGGATGAAATTCCACGGCTGCATGAAGCCGACGGATGGTGCGGAATGGGCCGCCTCGAGCAGACGCCTGACGAGATCGTCGGGCAGGGGATCAGGCCGGAACTGGTCGCGCACATCTCGCCGGGTCTCGATCGCGCGATAGACGGCGTTGCGCTCCACCTCCGAAAACGCGCCGGCTGCGACCAGGTGATCCGACACGCCTGCGGGAGCGTCGGCGATGGAGGGTGCGGCATCGGCAGTCTTTTCAAGAGCGGACATGTTCAACCATGATTTTTATAAGAGGCGGCGCGCCGGCCGATATTGTCGACCCTTGCACGCCAGGCTGAAGCACAGCTTAGTGCTGGATTGCAAGCCAAACTACCAGTACGATTTTTCGCAGGCGAGCGCATTATCGGCTTCCAATTGTCGCGGAACGGCGATCTGCGCAAAGTCTTCCTCATGTTCCGCGAGTGGACTGCCCAAATTGCATCTCGTTCGATCCGCAAGTCGAGGATGGATTGTCGTGCGAAAGGACATGTCTCCTTTGACAAATGCGACACGGTGATCCATATGAGCGGTCAATGAACCGCCTGCGCGAAAATTCGCGCGGGCGGTTTTGCATTTCAACGGCGCCTTTTTTGCAATTCATTCGCATAAGCACGGCGCGGGACACTGGAGAAGGGCATGAGCGCTCAAGGAAACGATACGATCAGGCGGCTCGCCCTTTGGGGCATTCCGCTGTCGCTCGGCGTCATGGGGCTGAAGATGCTGGCCTGGTGGCTGACGGGCTCTGTGGCGCTTCTGTCCGATGGCCTGGAATCGCTGACCAATGTCGTCGCGGCCTTCATCGCCTTCTTCGTCATCCGCTATGCCCAGAAGCCGGCCGACCACGATCACCCCTTCGGCCATCACAAGGCGGAATATCTTTCCGCCGTTACGGAAGGCGTCATGATTGTCGTCGCCGCGCTGATGATCGTGCAGGAAGCCGTTGGGCACCTCGGTAATCCGCAGCCGATGCAGGCGCCGGTGCTAGGCCTCGCCATCAACTTCGTCGCCGGCGTCATCAATGCAGTCTGGGCCGTCACGTTGATCCGCGCCGGCCGGGCGTATCGCTCGCCGGCACTGACGGCAGATGGCCAGCATATCATGTCCGATGTCTATACCTCGGTCGGCGTGCTGATCGGCCTGCTGCTTGCGATCGGCAGCGGCTATCCGATCTTCGACCCCGTGCTCGCCATACTCGTCGCCATCAACATTCTCTATCAAGGCTGGAAGGTCATCTCCCATTCCATCGATGGGCTGATGGATAAGGCCGTCTTGCCGGCGGAGGAGGCGGTCATCAAGGATGCGATCGCGGGGAATGCCGAGGGCTCGCTTGGCGTGCACGACCTGAAGACGCGCAGGGCGGGGGCCGTGACCTTCGTCGATTTCCATATGGTCGTGCCCGCCGCCATGCCGGTACGTGAGGCGCATCGCATCTGCGATCGCCTTGAAGATGCCATACGGGCGATCCATGCGGGCGCCGAAATAACCATTCATGTGGAGCCGGAGGGCGAGAAGGCCCATGGTATCCGCGTCAAAGTGATCAAGGAGACCTGAGATGCCAAAGACCGATGTGTCCGGCCTGTCGATGCTCGGCAACCAGACGAAGACCGCCAGCAATCCGGAAGAAGCCGTTCTGGAAAAGGTGCCGTCCGGCCATGCCGGCACGGATTATGTCGTGCGCTTTACCGCGCCCGAATTCACCTCGCTCTGCCCGATGACGGGACAGCCGGATTTCGCCCATATCGTCATCGATTACATCCCGAACGAATGGCTTGTCGAATCGAAGTCGCTTAAGCTCTTCCTGCATTCCTTCCGCAATCACGGCGCATTCCACGAGGATTGCTCTATCTATATCGCCAAGCGCCTGGTGGATCTGCTGCAGCCGAAGTGGCTGCGCATCGGCGCCTACTGGTATCCGCGCGGCGGCATTCCGATCGACGTCTTCTGGCAGACCGGCAAGCCGCCGGAGGGCGTCTGGCTGCCCGACCAGGGCGTCCAGCCCTACCGTGGCCGAGGCTGAATAAAAAAGCCGCCATCTGGGGATGGCGGCTTTTTTCTAATGTCGTTGCGGCACGCGCTCAGGCAAACGAGCTGTCGTCACCGTTGTCGGACGAATCGTCATAGTCGTCGTCCTGAGCGTCCTGCGCAGCATCCTGGGCGTAATCGGCTGCGCTCTGGTCATTCTGATCGCTACTATCGTCATTGCCGAAATAGTTGTTGTTGATGATCGTCTCCTGCACCGGCTGTTCGGCTGCGTTGGCTGCCGTGCCTCCGAACAGGCCGCTGCCAGCATTGCCGCCGAAGAGACCGCCGCCTGTGCCGCCGAGATGCGGGCTGAAGAGGCTGGAGAGCGATTCCGCCAGCATCACGCCGCCAGCCACGCCGGCCGCCGTGCCAAGCGCACCGCGCAGGAAGCTCCCGCCGGCCGAGGGAGCTGCTGCCTGCTGGCTCCACGGGCCTGACGGCTGTGGTTGCGGCTGCCCGGCCCACGGGCCGGGCTGAGGTGCATTGCGGGCATAGTCGTCATAAAGGCGACCCTGCTGCGGATTGCCACTCTGTGGCGCTGCGGCGCGCTGCTGTTGCTGGCCGCCGCCAAAAAGCGAGCCAATTCCGCCGAGGAAACCGCCGCTCTGGCCCTGCTGGTGATTGTCGGCGCCTTGCTGCTCGAGCTCGTGTACACGGGCCTCGAGCAGCTGGATGCGATCGGCCGCAGCCTTCATGCCCTGTTCCTGCATGATGACGGCCTGCGCCAGGAAATAAGGCGCATAGGGCTGGTCACGGACCGACTGGTTGATGAATGTCTCCGCATCGGCGTCGCGCTGGGTATTGGATGCACCGCGCACGCGATCGAAGAGAGAGGCGAGTAATTGACGTTCTTCTGGCGACATGATGGCCTCCTTGGCTATCTGTGCTGTAAATTGGGGGCGCGATCTCTAACCGCGCCAACCTGACGTAGGATCCAATCTCGGCTTTTCAAAGCCATTCAAGTTACATTTCGGTAATCCGCAACCATAACACCATGTTGTCAGTCGCTATTCCCGCCTTGTCTTTTTCCGGCATTGTTTTACGCATTGAGTCGCACTATGTGCGGTGAACGACGCATCATGCTGGAGAGTTGAATGAACGACGAAGACGAACAGGAAGACAAGAAGACCGAGCAGCCCTTGGGCAAGGACGCGGAGGCGAATCTTTTCAAGTCGCGTTCGATCTTCATCTATGGCGGCATCACGCAGGAACTGGCGCAGAAGGTCTGCTCGCAGCTCGTGGCGCTTTCCGCCGCCAGCGACGATGATATCCGCATCTACGTGAATTCGCCCGGCGGCCACGTCGAATCAGGCGATTCCATCCACGACATGATCAAGTTCATCAAGCCGAAGGTCTGGATGATCGGCACGGGCTGGGTCGCCTCTGCAGGAGCGCTGATCTATGTTTCCGCTCCCAAGGAGCGCCGTATTTGCCTGCCGAACACGCGCTTCCTGCTGCACCAACCGTCCGGCGGCACGCGCGGCATGGCCTCTGACATCGAGATCCAGGCACGCGAAATCATCAAGATGAACGAGCGTCTGAACAAGATCTTCTCGGAAGCCACCGGCCAGCCGATCGAAAAGATCGCCAAGGACACCGACCGCGACTACTGGCTTTCCGCCGAGGAAGCCAAGGCCTACGGCCTGGTCTCGCGTATCGTGACCTCGCAGGCGGAAATCTGATCTAGCTGGTTTTCCCGATTGAATTGAGCGCCCTCGCTTGCCGGAAGGCTGGCGGGGGCTTTGTTTTGGGATGATGGATTGCTTACTGCTACCGGAAAAGGGAGCTGGCGGCGAGAGAACCCACCGCCAGCCTTCGCCACCAGAGGATTGCAACGTTTCCGGGATGGCGAATTGGAAGGTTGGAGCTACGACCTTGCGGGAATTTGCTGATCGCCGCCTAGGGGGTGATCTCTACTGGTGTTCCGTCAGGCATTGTGACAACAGCTTCGTAGAAGCCGTCGCCGGTGATCCGGGGGCCGGATTTCAGGCAACCGTCTGCCCTGCATCGCTCCGCCAGCACATCGACGGCGGCCTTTGTGCCCAGCGCCAGGGCGATATGGTCCCAGCCGATGCGCTCGTCACATGCATCGGCTGAAAGCCAAGGCCCGGTCATCAGTTCGATCTGATCGCCGCCCGCAGGCAGAGAGACGAAGCGGGAGGTGAAGCCCGGGCGGCGCTGGCTGTGATACGGCTCGCCAACGGTCGCATCGAAGTACTTGATCCAGAACGCTGCGGCGGCATCGATATCACGTGTCCATAGAGCTGTATGAGCGATGCGCATCAGTCTCCTCCCGATCCTGAGTGCGGGTCACGATGCCGGCGCAAAGAGGTGCGGCGCAGAGGAGGAGAGCGAGCCCCCAGAAAGAGCCGGGCAGGCCGATGTGATCCGCCACGAAACCGACGCTCGCAGGCCCGATAAGAACGCCCGCATATCCGCATGTCGTGATTGCCGCGACGGCAAGACCAGATGGCATGACCGTTTGTGTGCCGGCCTTTCGAAATAGCACCGGCACGATGTTGGAGGCGCCAAGGCCGATCAGCAGGAAGCCGCTCATGGCAAGAATTGAGAAAGGGCTCAGCAACAGAGCGACGAAGCCGGCGATTGCGACGAGTCCGCCCCAGAGCATGATCGCCCTGTCGCCAATTCTTGCCGTGACCGCATCGCCGGCAAATCGTCCAATCGTCATGGCGATGGCAAACAGCATGTAGCCGAGGCCGCCATGGCTGGCGTCGACCCGGCCCTGCGTGGTCAGAAGCAGGGCGCTCCAGTCAAGGATTGCACCTTCGACGAGGAAAGTGATGGCGGCGAGGGCAGCCAGCAGCAGCACGAAGCCGCGGGGCATGACGAAGAACGGTGCGTCGTCCGCTTGAACGGTGCGCAGCAACCGCGGCCAGGCGATGATCATGGCGATCACCATCACCGCCGAGCTGAGAAGCGTGGCGACGAGCGGCCCGGCCTTGACGGACAGAAGCAGGGTGACGAGCAGAGAGCCGATGAAGCCGCCGATGCTGAAGAGCGCATGGAAACCGGACATCAGCGGCCGGTCCGCGCCTTTCTCCACCTCGACGGCGTGAATATTCATGGCGACGTCGAGCGATCCGAGGCAGGCGCCGAAGGCGGCGAGCGCAATGCCGAGGGTGAATGGTGTGCTTGCTACAGCGAGCGTCGGCAGGATGGCGGCAAGACCGAGACCACCTGCGATGATGATCGGCTTGCTGCCGTACCGCGCGCTCAGCATGCCGGTCGCAAGCATCGCTGCCACCGAGCCGAGACCGAGGCACAGCAACAGCATGCCGAGAACGCCGTCATCGACGCCGAGGCGCTCCTTGGCAAAAGGGACCAGGGGAGCCCAGCAGGCGAGGGCAAAACCCGCGACCAGAAAGGCAAGTCGGGTTGCCAGCCGGGTTTCCGGCCGATCGGTGGTTTGCATGGTCATTCCTTGTCTTTCGAGATCAGGAGGATGAGGCGACGTCGCTCGCTTTCACGAGCGAAAAGCCGACATCGGCAGCCGCTTTTTCGTCAGTGGCGGGCAGGTCATCCTCGACAACAAGCCAGTCGATATCGTCGGCGCCACCGATACGGTGCGGCGCACGTTCGTGAAATTTCTCCGAGGTAATCAGGGCGATGCGGGCTGCGCTTCTCTTCAGCAGCGTCCGTTTGAAGATCGCATCTGCATGTTCGTACACGCTGATGCCGTTTCTTGCCGAAACGGCGCAGACACCGAGGAAACAGCGGTCGATATTCATGGCTTCAATAGCCGCAACGGCGGATGCATCGACACTGCCGCCGACGACCGGATCGACCGCGCCGCCGATCAGGACGAGCGGGATATCGCCGCGCTTCATGACGGCGCTGGCGATGTCGATGGAATTCGTCGCGATCGTCACGTCAAGGTCCTTCGGCAGAAGATCGACCATCGCAAGATTGGTGCTGCTGCTATCGATGAACAGAAATTCGCCCGGCTCGATCATCGCGACGGCGGCCTTGGCCAAGGCTCTCTTGCGGCCGGATTCCCGTCCGACGCGTGCGGCCATGGGCTGTGACGGTGTCAGCAGGGGGAGCGCACCACCATAGACGCGGCGGCATTTACCCTCGGCGGCGAGCGCCCGCAGATCGCGACGCACGGCGTCTTCGGACACGTTGAATTCGGCTGCCAGAGCTGCGGCAACGATTTGCCGCCCCTCTGCAAGCCGCGCTTCGATGACGTCCCGGCGGGACAATGGAAGTGAATTGCTCATGAATTTGCAATAACGTGCATAAATAAGATAGTAAATATGCATGTTTATGCACGATTTGACTCCGCGGCGACACATTCCGCGAGGGATTTGCCCAATGAGACTGCCATTTTGCTCGAAAACAGCACTTGCACGCCCGATGCTTGTGATGCTCCATGCGCGTTCAATCGATCCTCGTGAACTCTTCGAGTCTCCATCGCCATGCTCAAAGATTTTTCCGTTCAAAGCCTGTTCATGGGATGCCTTACGGCTTTTGTCGGCTTTGCCAGCTCGTTTGCCGTCGTCTTCCATGGCCTGCAGGTGGTGGGCGCTTCGGATGCACAGGCGGCGTCCGGCCTGACGGCGCTCTCCGTCGCGATGGGCGTCTGCGCCATCGTGCTCAGCATGGCGACAAGACTTCCGATCAGTATTGCCTGGTCGACGCCGGGAGCCGCATTGCTCGCAAGTGCAGGGGCGATCGAGGGCGGCTTTCCGGCGGCAGTCGGTGCGTTCTTCATCTGCGGCATATTGATCGTCATCGCCGGGCTGTTCCGCCCGTTCGGCCGGGCGGTCGCCTCGATCCCGGCGCCGCTCGCCAATGCGATGCTCGCGGGCGTGCTGATCGGCCTTTGTTTCGCGCCGGTGAAGGCGATCGCCTTCAATCCCGCCTTTGGTCTGCCGATCATCCTCGCCTGGATCGTCGTTGGCTCGTTCAAGCGGCTATGGGCGGTGCCGGCGGCCCTTGCGGCCTTTGCCCTGGTGCTGGCCTTCGGCGTCAAGATACCGGATGGCGCCTTCGCTTCGCTCGAACATTCGCTGTTGCCGACGGTCGAGTTCGTGAAGCCTGTCTTCACGCTTGCCGGCATCGTGTCCATTGCGTTGCCGCTGTTCATCGTGACCATGGCATCGCAGAATATTCCCGGCATCGCGGTGCTGAAGGTGCATGACTACGATCCCAAGCCCGGTCCGTTATTTGCAGTTACCGGCGTGTTCTCGCTTCTTGCTGTTCCCTTCGGCGGCCACGCCGTCAATCTCGCGGCGATCACCGCGGCCATGTGTGCCGGGCAGGATGCGCATGCCGATCCGAACCGCCGTTATTGGGCGGCGATCATCGCCGGCATCGGTTATGTCATCCTTGGATTGCTGGCGAGTGCCGTCACGGCTTTCGTGGCGCTCGCGCCGCCGATCCTCATCGAGGCGGTTGCCGGTCTGGCGCTGGTCGGCGCGCTCTCCAACTCCGCCCTGAACGCCTTCCAGCAGCCGGAATCGCGTGAGGCCGCCGCTATCACTTTTCTGGTGACCGCATCGGGCGTTTCCTTCGGCGGGATCTCCGGCGCTTTCTGGGGCTTGATCGCCGGCGGGCTGATGCTGGCGCTGTCGCGCGGCGTGCAGATGCTGAAGAAATGAGCGAGGGGTTGCTTCTTTCCGATCCGGCGGCTATAAGCGCGGCCATGAAGATGACTGGCGCAAAGATTTCCGAACAGATTGCACGTGGGCGCGTTGCCCTGCGTGACAATACGCGCGCCCTTACTTCGCTTCTTCTCCTCGGCCTTACGCGCGGTTGCCGGGTCCTTTGAGGAGCGCCCGGCGGCCGAAAAGCCCGCTGGCCATCGCTCCTCGCGACTTACCCTAAAATCGACAGCTTACCCGCAAAGGGTCCGCATTTATCATCGCCAAGCCGCATCCGATCGGCTAAGACGCGGGATAAAATGACGGGAAAGGAAGAGACGAGACCATGGACGCGAACAGCCATTCCCCCAAAGGCATGCCCGAAGCGACGGTGAAATACCGCGCCTATCCCCAGATCAACATTCCCGACCGGACCTGGCCGTCCAAGGTCATCACCAAGGCGCCGGTCTGGTGTTCGGTGGACTTGCGTGACGGCAACCAGGCGCTCGTCGATCCGATGGGCCACGATCGCAAGGCGCGCATGTTCCAGCTGCTGCTGGACATGGGCTTCAAGGAAATCGAGATCGGCTTCCCCTCGGCTTCGCAGACCGACTTTGACTTTGCCCGCTGGTGCATCGAGCAGGGCAATGTGCCCGCCGACGTATCGCTGCAGGTTCTCGTCCAGTGCCGCCCGGAATTGATCACCCGCACCTTTGAAGCGCTGGAAGGCGCCAATAAGCCGATCGTGCATTTCTACAATTCCACCAGCGAATTGCAGCGCCGCGTGGTGTTTGCCAAGGATGTGCAGGGCATCAAGCAGATCGCCGTCGATGCGGCCAAGATGATCAGCGACATGGCCGCCAAGGCCGGTGGTGGCTATCGCTTCGAATATTCGCCGGAGAGCTTCACCGGCACCGAGCTGGATGTTGCTCTGGAGATCTGCAACGCCGTCATCGACGTCATGAAGCCGACGCCTGATAACAAGCTGATCATCAACCTGCCATCGACCGTCGAAATGGCAACGCCGAACATCTATGCCGACCAGATCGAATGGATGTGCCGCAATCTCGATAACAGAGAAAACCTGATCATCTCCCTGCATCCGCACAACGACCGTGGTACGGGCATTGCTGCCGCTGAACTGGCGCTGATGGCCGGCGCCGATCGCGTCGAAGGCACGCTGTTCGGCAATGGCGAGCGTACCGGCAATGTCGACGTCGTCACCATGGCGCTGAACATGTTCACGCAGGGCGTCGATCCGGAGCTGGATTGCTCGAATATCGAGCGCATGAAGGAAGTCTTCGAATATTCCAACCAGATGGCGATCGGCGAGCGTCACCCTTATGTCGGCGAGCTGGTCTACACCGCTTTCTCCGGCTCGCATCAGGATGCGATCAACAAGGGCATGAAGGCCGCCAAGGTCGCCAATGATCCGGTCTGGGAAGTGCCCTATCTGCCGATCGACCCGCAGGATGTCGGCCGCACCTATGAGGCGATCATCCGCATCAACTCACAGTCCGGCAAGGGCGGCATCGCCTACATCATGCAGCAGGATTACGGCCTGAACCTGCCGCGCAATCTCCAGGTGGAATATCGTGAGGAAATCCAGCGCATCACCGACGAGGAAGGCAAGGAATTGCCCTCCAAGCGCATCTACGAGCATTTCATCGAGCGTTATGTGACGCAGCCGGACGCGCGGATCCGCTTCGTCGATCACCACACCTTCGCCGATCCCGAGCACAAGGGGCAGCGCATCGTCGCGGCAGAGATCACCGATAAGGGCGAGGTAAAGCGCATCGAGGGCAGGGGCAACGGCCCGATTGACGGCTTTATCAACGCGCTCTCGATCTATCTCGGCGTGCCGATGTCGGTGGAGGATTATTCCGAGCACTCGCTCCAGCACGGCTCCAATGCCGCGGCGATCTCCTATGTCGAGGTCTCCTATCCGGGCGGCAAGCTCTTCGGCGCCGGCATCAACACCAATATCGTTGCCGCATCTCTAGAAGCGATCGTTTCGGCGGCGAACCGGGTGCTTGCCATCAAGGCAGCATAAGGCTCAAGTTTAGCTGCAGCTCTGATTTGAAAAGCTCCCTCGATTGTCGAGGGGGCTTTTTGTTGCGCGTCAGTCGGCTGCCGGCTCGTCGTCTTCGATGAATCCGCCGGATTGATGCGACCAGAGCGTCGCGTAGATACCGTTTCGGGCGATCAGCTCCGCATGTGTGCCGTCCTCGACGATGCGGCCGTGGTCGAGCACGACGATGCGGTCCATGCGCGCGATGGTCGACAGGCGATGTGCGACGGCGATCACGGTCTTGTCTTCCATGATGCCGTAAAGCGTATCCTGGATTTCAGCTTCGACTTCCGAATCGAGGGCCGAGGTTGCCTCATCGAGCACCAGGATCGGAGCGCCCTTGAGGATGGCACGGGCGATCGCCACGCGTTGCCTCTGGCCGCCGGAAAGCTGGACGCCACGTTCGCCGGCATGGGCATCGAGGCCCGTGCGTCCCTCCTGATCCCGCAATTTTGCGATGAAGTCGCTTGCGGCAGCCTTCTCGGCCGCAGCGAGAATCGCATCCTCCGAAAAGCGGGGATTGCCATGGGCGATATTATCGCGAATGGAGCGGTGAAGAAGCGACGCCTCCTGGCCGACCACGGCAATCTGCCGGCGCAGGCTGTCCTGCGTCACTCGGCGAATATCCTGCCCGTCGATTTCAATGATGCCTGCCTCTGGATCGAAGAAGCGTAGCAGCAGGTTGACCAGGGTCGATTTGCCGGTGCCGGAGCGACCGACGAGGCCGACTTTTTGGCCGGCTGCAATTCGAAGCGAAACGTCGTCCAGCCCGCCATCCCCCTTGCCGTAGTGATGCGTGACCTGCCGGAAGACGATCTCGCCGTTGGTGACGGCAAGCGGCGTTGCGTCAGGCGCGTCGGTAATCGCAAGTGGCTGCGAGACGGTCAACAGTGATTGCCGCATGGCGCCGAGATGGGCAAAGAGCGAGGAAACGGCATCCAGCATCCATTCGGCCATGCCGGTTATGCGAAAGCTCAGTGCCAGGGATGCCGCGATCAGCCCCAGCGGTGCGCCGCCGGACTGCCACAGCACGACCGCATAGCCGACGAGCGCGACGATCAGGAAGCTGCCGAGGAACAGCATGCTCGAGTTAACAAGTACTTCGAGCTTCTGCACTCGAACGAATGTTTCGCGCGTTTGAGAGAAACGACGACGGGCTTCCCCGTCTTCCGCCTTTGCATCGGCGAAGAGCTTGATGAGGTCGATGTTGGCATAACGGTCCACCAGCATGCCCGTCAGTTCGGCATAGGCTCCCTGGTATTGCGCGGAAGCTTTCTGAAGGCGAGGGATGACATAGGCCATCAGGCCGAGATAGCAGAGGAGCCAGACCGCCAGCGGCCAGATGAGGCGCGGGTCGATCGCGGCCATCAGCCAGAGTGAGCCGGCTACATAAATCGCGACAAAGGAGAGCGTGTGCAGGACCTGATAGGCCGCACCAGTCGCTGCCGTACCTATGTCGCGCACCTGGCTGGCGATGCGCCCGGAAAAATCCTGACGAAACCAGCCGACTGATTGTCGAAGGACATGACGGTGAGCCCGCCAGCGGAACAGGGTCTCGGCATTGGGTCGGAATGCGATGTCATCCAGGCTTTCGCGGAGATAGCCGGCGAGCGGCCGGCCGATCAGGACGAGGGCTGCTGCAGCGAGCAGGCTCAACCCCTCGGATGCCCAAAAATCCTCCCGCCGGGCTGCCGCAAGATTATCTACCAGCCGGCTGGAATAGCCGATGAGCCAAATCTCGATGATGGCGCCGATTACAGTCAAGCCGAGGCTCATCGCCATGACTGTGCGAAACGGGCGAAGATTGATTAGGAGATAGCGCCAGGTCTTTGATGATGGTTGCGGCTCGTCATGATCCTGAAATGGATCGGCAAGCTCTTCGAAGCGACGAAACATGAGTGCCCTCCACGGGCGAATGATAGCAATCTGATGGTCGGGCCGATTAAGCAGCCCTTCACGGCACTGCTTTTCAGCGGTGGTTTCCTGTGCCGTGATTTTTCATCAGAGTGCTCTCCTCATTGGTCGCTGCAACCTCTATAGCGTGTACAGGCGCCGATGTCAGCAGGCAATTCTACCATGATCGTTCGACATAGGGGGCGAGCGCCGTCTGTGCTTACGCGGCCCGCGTCGAGGTCGTCCGACGATGTGTGTCTTAACGGTGTATTTTGCTCAGGCTTTGCCCTTGGCAAGCGCATCGCGCTGCTTCGTCAGACGCTCGAGCTCCTCTTCCTGCTCGGCTATCCGTTCAGACGTCCGCTCTTCGTCGGCGGCGCCGGAAAAGGCTGCTGCCTGCTCGATCAGTTCGCGAAGATTTTCCCTTATCGCCGCGATACGCCGGTCGATTTCCGGAATGGTCAGCAGAACGTCGGACATGTCGAAACTCCAGCAAGAATATCGGACTCGTGCGATTGCCACCGCCCATTATCCATCGACCGGCTGGTAGCCGCAAGCGGCAAAGCGCATGGAAGACCTGTCAGATTTCCGAGGATACCCGGTTGGCGATCTGGTCGAGCATCGCATCCGAGGAGGGGCCGACGATCGCATAGGTCGCGCCGTTGCGATGCCAGGATACGATGCTGATATCGTCCTTGATGGTTTCGCTGAAATCATCGTCGGCAACGCCGTCCGTCTTGGTAAAGCAGATGGCGACGACATCGCCGTCGAGATTCTTGTAGATCAGCTGGCCGACCGGCTTGCCGCCTGCGATGAACATACGCGCGCCCTGGAAGACGAGGCCATCGGGGGCAAGGTCCGGAAAATTGAATTTGACCCCGACCGTGCTCGCCAGCCATTTGGCGATCTCGTCCAGCTGGCTTGCCTGAAGTTCAACCATATGCTGCGGCTGGCGCGAATAGATGCGGTGATAGGCGGCGATATCATCCAGCCAGTTGCGCGTCATAACCTGTGTCGGGATCGCCGGAGGACTTGCCGGGACGTCGGCTGGCTGCATGCCGAAAAGATAACCGATGCCGCCGCCGACGGCGAACAGGATGAGGGCAGCGGCCAGCGATTGCTTGCCCGTAGGCGCGAGCTTCAATGATTGCCGGGTAAGGCGCGGAGAGGGGTCCCGGGTCTTCGGAGGCTGCGCACTCTTGATGGAGCGAACGAGCGCCAACGGCACCGGCTCCTTCAGAACCTCTTCGAAAGCCTTGCGGCCGACATCGGAGCCGTGCTTCAGCTCATCGAAAATACGCCGTGCATCCGCGTCGGAAGCAATGAGCTTTTCCAGCTCTTCCTTTTCTTCGCGGCTCATCTCACCATCTATGAAGGCGGACAAGCGGACTTCGAGCGGCGTTTTCTTCATGTCTTGCAATGCTTAAAACCTTCGAGGCGAGCGACTATGACCCTGGGAGGCAAGGTAAAGGCGTGCGCTGGAGAGCCTTGACATCACTGCCGACAAAGGGATGCCGAGGACGTCGGCGGCCTGCTTGTAGCTGTGCCCCTCGACATCGACCAGCAGGAAGACACTGGCAAGTCCTTCTGGCAAAGATGTGACGAGGCGATGCGCTTCACCGGCTTCTACAAGATTTAAATGGGTGCCGGATACCGGCTCACCCTGTTCCAGTGCGTTGCCCTTTGCAGCCGGGCGCAGCTTGTGACGTCGTGTTTCGTCGACCCATTGGTGCCGGGCCATGGTATAGAGCCAGCTTTCCAACTTGCCGCCGCTGTTCCAGAGATGGAACTTGGCTATGCCGCGCTGACAGACGTTTTGGACAAGCTCGTCTGCCTCTGCCAGATCACCGGTCAGCGTCACGGCAAAGCGGCGAAGCTTCGGAAGAAGGCCGACCAGATCGCGTCTGATATCAATGGCTGCTACCGGCGTTGGCATGATCGTTCCAGGAAGGCGTTGGAGGTTGTTACATCGACAATTTGCTTCCGCGATGGGCAGCCTTCCCCGTAAGAAAGGTGATGCGAGCGGAATAATCGTCCTGTGTTGGTATGAACCATTTCTGTGCCGTTTCGCAAGTCTTCAAAAAGCGCCTGCGCGTTTGACTGTCATTCTTACCGCGGTGATCCCACAATGTATCGAGCTGCACTGTCCCGATGCTGGCCCAAGCCTTCCGAGATGCAGCAACCAGGCTGGATACAAGCCCCGAAAGCCGACATGCGGCGCTCCCTGTCACGACCTCAAAATCCGTCCCGCACCTCGGGATTTCAACGGTTCGATTGTAGCTCCGTATCTTAGAAAACGCTATCGAAACGATGCGGACCGCGACGCTAAAAGGCTCATCATGTCGCCAAAATATCGAAGCCTTCGGGATCGACGCCGCTGCCATTATCGTTGAGGCTGTAGCGTTCCGCCTTCAGTTCCCAGGCCCCAGGACGGCCGGCGATGGTGAAGAGATTATAGGCAGCGCGCGGCTTCAATCCACCGACGCCTTGCGATGCGGAGGCGATCCCGACGACGGGAACTGCACCCATGTGGCCGCGCAGCCAATGCAAGGTGTTGAGGTGTGTATGGCCATGTAGGACAAGTTCGGCGCCGCCGGTCGAGATGACGGCTGCAAAACGGCGAATGCCGATCATCCGCTTGTAGAAGCTGGTTGCACCCCGAATCGGCGGGTGATGGATCATGACGACGCGAAAGAGCCCGGCATTCCCGGCTGCACGCAGGATGTTCACCGTCTCGCGCGCCTGGCGCGAGGAGTAGAAGCCGCTTGCAGCAAAGGGCGGGGTGGCGACGGCTGTGGAGCATCCCACAAGCGCGACCTGCCCGCGGATACGCAGATAGGGAAAAATGCGCTGGTCTTCCTGCCATTCGGCGGGCGCACGATCGCCTTTGACATACGGATACCAGGAGCGCATGGCCTTTTCGTAGGCGCCGGGCACATAGGCATCGTGATTGCCGGGTACGACTGAGGTGTGGAGGGGATCGCCGACGGTCTTCAACCATTCGGCTGCTGTCTGGATCTCCATGCCGCTTGCAAGATTGACGAGATCGCCAGTTACGGCCAGATGATCGGCCTGTTTCGCCCTGATGTCGTCAAGAAGCAGGTCGAGCGTATCGCCAAAAAGATGCTTGCGCCGGTTCCGGTGCCAGTTCACAAATCCGGTAATGCGTTTGGAGGCGAGTTCTCTGATCGAAAGACGTGGCAGCGGACCAAGATGAACATCGGAAATATGCGCGAGCTTGAACATGGGATGAGACATAGCCCACTCTATTGTCAAAACAAATACATCCCCAGCCCGATTGCAGATCGAGATGCCGGGGTTCAGGCATGAGCGAAGACAACCGACGCGATGAAAGGCAAAGTTTAGCCGTGCGTTTGTTCGGTCGCGCGCTGCATGTCTATTTCGTGCTGACCCGCAGCATGACAATCGGTGTGCGCGCTGCCTGCTTCGATCGCGAAGGGCGGATTTTTCTGGTGCGGCATTCCTATATCGCTGGCTGGCACATGCCCGGCGGCGGCGTCGAACGCCATGAGACGGTGGAGCAGGCGCTCGAAAAGGAGCTGCGCGAGGAGGGCAATCTGGTGATCTCGGGCAAGCCGCAGCTCTTCCACGTCTATTTCAACAATCGCACCAGCAGGCGCGACCATGTGGTTTTCTTCCGAGTCGAGGTCACGCAAACCAGCCCGCGCAAGCCGGACCGTGAAATCGTCGAGAGCGGGTTCTTCGCGATCGATGCGTTGCCGCCGGGTACGACGAAAGCAACTTACCGTCGGCTTAGAGAGCTGGAAGGAGCGGAGGCTCCCTCCAGCTATTGGTAGCTGCTGGCCTCTGGATCAAGCCGCCTTTGCCAGCTGCTCCCGGCCATGCGGGCGATCGAAGTCGAGTTTGGGGCCGGCCGGCACAATCCCCGTGGGATTGATGGTCTTGTGGCTGCCATAGTAGTGTTTCTTGATGTGCTCGATATCGACCGTCTCGGCAACGCCGGCGATCTGATAGAGATCCCCGAGATAGGCCGAGAGGTTGGCATAGTCGGCGATGCGGCGGATGTTGCATTTGAAATGGCCGACATAGACCGCGTCGAAGCGGACGAGCGTCGTGAACAGGCGCCAGTCGGCCTCCGTCAGCCGATCTCCAAGCAGGTAACGTTGCGTCGCCAGCCGGTCGTCCAGCATATCGAGGGTTTCGAAGACTCGAAGTGCATTTTCCGCATAGGCTTCCTGCGTCGTGGCAAAGCCCGCCTTGTAGACGCCGTTGTTGACCGTGTCGTAGATGCGTTCATTCAGAGCATCGATCTCGCCGCGAAGGTCGGCGGGATAAAAATCGGCCTTTGAGCCGGTCAGGCCATCGAAGGCGGTATTGAACATGCGGATGATTTCGGCGGATTCGTTGCTGACGATCGTGCCGGTCTGCTTGTCCCATAGAACCGGAACGGTCACTCGGCCGGAATAATGCGGATCGGCCTTGACGTAGATTTCCCAGAGCGCCTTGGCACCGAAAAGATGGTCGCTGGTGCCGCCGTCCTTCCCGTTGAGCTCCCAACCATTTTCCAGCATCAGCGGATCGACGATCGAGACCGAGATCAGATCCTCGAGCTTCTTCAGCTTGCGGAAGATGAGAGTCCGATGCGCCCAGGGGCAGGCGAGCGAGACGTAAAGATGGTAGCGTCCGGCCTCCGCCTTGAAGCCGCCCGTACCAGTCGGGCCGGGGCTGCCATCTGCAGTCACCCAGTTTCGAAATTGCGACGCGGCGCGCTTGAAATGGCCCTTCGTCTCTTTGGTGTCGTACCAGACGTCATGCCAGACGCCGTCTACCAATATGCCCATTGCTCGATCCTTTCGGAGGTGCTGGCGAAAACTGGTTGTGAACATACGGCATGCCGGCCGGATTTCGAGGCGGCAAATGATGAACACTGCGTTGCATCCGTTGCGGAAGGCTCACCCCTTGGCACCGGCGCTGGAATAGACATGATGCGGACATGATCGTGCATCAATAGATGGCAGGATGCATTTTGCATTGGACGCGCCGAATATTTCCTGCTATCCGGCTTTTCACACTTTAAGGACCCCTTGGCATGAAAGTAACCAGAAGCCTGCGACGACGCCGATGATCTTGAACGCTCGATGAGCGCTTTCGGGAATAATATCGTCCGTCTATCTGGTTTTCTTGGGCTAATGTACAAGCACGATCTGGTCTACCTCACCGAGGATGCGTCGCACGACGCTGCTATCGAACTCATCAACGAAGAAGCTTTCGGTCCGGGGCGGTTTACCCGCGCCGCTGCTCGTATTCGCGAACAGGGGCCGCATGATCGGTCGCTGTCCTTCATCTGCGCCGACGACGGCGAGACGATCGCCTCCGTGCGGATGACGCCGGTGCTGGCCGGATCGGTCAAGGGACATCTGCTCGGCCCGCTTGCGGTACGCCCCTCGCACAAGAACAAGGGCATAGGCCGCGAGCTCGTGCGGATCGCGGTGGCTGCTGCCAAGCGCAAGGGATCGGAAGCCGTCATCCTCATCGGCGACCCGCCTTATTATTGCCCGCTCGGTTTCGAGAAGGTCGCCTATAACGCGCTGACTTTCCCAGGCCCCGTCGATCCCAACCGGGTGCTGGTCGTGCCGATTGCCGGGGATACGCATGCGCGGCTGCACGGTTCGATCATCTGGCGCGATGATTCCGCTTCGGCGAGCGAAGCCGAAGACGACGATCTGGACGATGTCGTGCAGCTCACCGCGATTGCCGTCTAGAGCGGTTTCGCGGAAACGCAAAACCGCTGCGCACTTTTCCTGGAATTGCTCTAAGGCGCTATCACCGAAAGATTGCCCCGCTTGAATTTCAGCGGGGCGACAACTTCTTCTGCAGAAAGAAACGGCTTCGACCGACTGGGAAATCCGGCAGTTCGCCGAAGACCACATAGCCTTGCCGCTGATAGGCTTTCAACGCCTGGGGGTTGAAAGTATCGATCCAGGCACCGAAGCAGCCGCGCGTGCTTGCCTCCGTTTCCGCCGCATCCAGCAGCTTTCCGGCCATGCCTTGGCCACGCAGGGTTTCCGGCACGAAGAGCCATTGCGTAAACAGCCATCCCCAAGCGGTGTAGCCGGAGATGCCGCCTATGGTTTTGCCGGCATCGTCGCAGATCAAAACCGCGAGGGATTGCCGACCGGACGGGCCGACGTCTTCGGTGTTGAAAGCCGTCAAGCCTGCGCTGATGGCCGCGAGTTCGCTTTCCGATGGTGTATCGGTCACTTCGATCTTCATCATATTCACCGTCCTTCGCGCCACCATGTGGCGGAGAAGGCAAAGAGGAGGGCGGCGACGCCGGCAAAGCCCGCAAAGAGCGGCAGGGTATTGATCCCCTTCAGCACGGTTTCGTCAGTCATGCGGATTGTCAGGCGCTGCCCATCGGCGACACGCACGGCACCGCGCACCGGCAGGACCTGCGGCACCACGACGCTGCCGTTAGTGCCGGCAACGCGAGTTACGAGACCCTTGGTCTTCTGTGCCAGCGGCTTCAGCGTCTCGGTGGTCGAGATCATCGCCTTGAATTCCGGAGCGTCGATGGCGCCGATATGAACCAGTGTCGACAGATTGCCGTTGGCGATCTGGTAGAGGCCGATCTCATTCATATGTTTCTCGGCCTGATAGAGACCCGGTTGCGTCTGCTTCAGCGGTAAGGTCTCGCTCTGGCCCGATGGCGTTTTGATCGTGACCGGGCCGGGATCGTCGCCGATCGTCTGGCGCGTCACCTGCAGTGTGCGTCCGGCGGCATTCGCGGTCAGGGCTTCTTCTTCCAGCGCCGGCTCCTTCAGCAGCCAGTGGGCAATACGGCGGTAGAGTGACACATGCGGGCCGCCGCCCTCGAAGCCGCGCGCCCACAGCCAGCCTTCATCCGAGAGCAGCATGGCGACACGGCCCTGACCGACGCGGTTCAGCACCAGCAGCGGACTATTGTTGGCGCCGACCATCACGGTCTGGCCTTGCGGCTTCTCGACATCGACACTGCGGAACCAGCGGCCCCAATGCGGCGGCTCGGTGTCGGAACCATCCAGGCCGCGTGTCACAGGGTGCTTTTTGCCCTGATCCGAGAGGCGCGGATAAAAGGCCTTTTCAATCATCTGACCGGTCGGCTCCGCTGGCAGCACCGAGGCAAGCGGCGTCAACGCGATTGAGCTACCGCCGGCATGTTCGGGACCGGCCGCGACCAGCAGAGCGCCGCCGTTTTCGACATACTGCGCCATGTAATCATAATAGATCGTCGGCAGGACGTTCTGACGGTCCTGATAGCGATCGAAGATGATCAGGTCGAACGAGCTGATCTTGTCGACGAAAAGCTCGCGTGTCGGGAAGGCGATCAGCGACAGTTCGTTGATCGGCGTGCCGTCCTGCTTGTCCGGCGGGCGCAGGATGGTGAAATGCACGAGATCGACGGATGCGTCCGATTTCAGAAGATTGCGCCAGGCGCGCTCGCCGGCATGCGGTTCACCCGAAACAAGGAGGACGCGCATGTTCTGGCGTATGCCTTCGATCAACTGGACCGTTTGATTATTGATGGCCGTGACTTCGCCCGGCACCTCGGCGACGGCGAATTCGAGAACGTTGTTGCCGGCGCGGGGCACCTTGAAGCTGAAGGGGGTGTCCTGACCGGGCGTTGCCTGCAGGCTTGCGATCTCGTCGCCATTCATCTTGACCGTCACCGCTGCGGTGCCGCCCGGGCTCTTGCCATCATCGACGACCCGGAAGACGAGCTGTTGTTCATCGTTGACGATACCGAAGCGAGGCGCGCGCACGATCTCGATGCGGCGGTCGAATTCATCCGGCTTCCCCGTGATCAGCCCGTGGATCGGCGCGTCGAAACCGAGCTGCTGATTGACGCCGGGGATATCGTGAATCTGGCCGTCGGTCAGGAAGATGGCGCCGCCGATGCGGGCTGGCGGCACGTCCGCGATGGCGGAGGAGAGGGCAGAGAAAAGCCGTGTCGACGGCGAATCCGATTCCGCGGGATCGCGGAACTCGACGATGCGGGGCTCGATGCGCGGGAATTGCGCGAGCCGATCCTTGAGCATTGCCAGGGCTTGATCCGTCATCTTAGCGCGTTCAGGCGTCTGCTGGCTGAGGCTGCGATCGACGACGACAGGAACGATCGTCGTCAGCGGATCGCGATCCTCCTGCATCAGCACCGGATTGGCGAGTGCCGTCAGCAAGGCTATGCCCGCCAAGGCACGAATCCAGCCGCCGCGCAGGCGCCTGTAGATGGCAAGCGTCGCGATGGCGAGCGTCAGCACCGCCAAAGCGGCAAGCACGGGCCAAGGAAGGAAAGGGGCAAAACCGATATTCATATTATTGCCCCAAGCGCTGCAGGATATCGGGAACGTGGACCTGATCGGACTTATAGTTTCCGGTCAGCATGTACATCATGATGTTGACGCCCGTGCGGTAGGCATATTCGCGTTGGGTCTCGTCCGAGGGCACGGTCGGCAGCAGCGGCGAACCATTGTCATCCACGGCCCAGGCGCCAGCAAAATCATTGCCCGTGATCATGATCGGCGTCACGCCATCGGACGTGGCGACGGCATTTGCGTCGCGACGCGCATCCTGACGCGCCTCCACCCAGAGCGGGCTGTCGGCATAGCGGCCGGGGAAGCTTGACAGCAGGTAAAAGGATTTGGTCAGCACATGCCCGGCCGGCACCGGCTCCAGGGGAGGGATATCGAGATTGGCGAGAATCTGCTGCAGGCGCTGACCATTCGGGCTCGGCGACGAAGTGTCGCCCATCGTGTCGATCGCGTCGCGCGTGTCGAAGAGCACGGTGCCGCCATTGCGCATATAGGCATCGATGCGGTTGATGGCGTCGCTGGACGGCATCGGCGCGGTTGCGGAAATCGGCCAGTAGATCAGTGGGTAAAAGGCAAGCTCATCCTTGGCAGGATCCACGCCCACCGGCGGGCCGGGCTCGAGCGTCGTGCGATAGGTGAGGTAGTCGGATAGGCCGGCAAGCCCGCGTTCCGAAACGTGATCGACGTCCGTTTCGCCAGTGACGACATAGGCAAGATGTGTCTTGTCCAACCGCGAGAAGATGGCGTCATCGCCCGGTTTGGAATCGTCGGCGGACGCACCTGTCGGATGAAGGAACACGGCAAGCGAGGCGGCCAGCATCAGCATCGCTGCGCCGCCCGCAATCGTCTTGGCTGATCTGCCCAGGCGTGGGAAGGCGCCGTTCATGAACAACACGATGATGCTGTCGGCCAGCAGGATGAGGAAGGCGAGGGTGAAGAGAATCGGCTTTGCCGACCATGCTTCGCCGCCGATAAGGCCCTCGTGTGCGACCGCACCGGCTGCGGAAGCATCCAGCGGCTTGAGTGCTGTGCCGCTCGGCAAGGTGTTGAGCGCGCTGAAGCCCTCTTCGGAGCCATAGAGGCCGGGCGGGTTGTCGAAGCTGGCGACTGCGGCTCCATTGCTGCGCGGCTCCAGCGGGCGGGCGCTGCCGATCTCGCTGGTGAGCACGCCCTTGGCGGTCAAAAGCCGAAAAGGCGGCATGGCTTCACTGGCCTTCGCTGCAGCCCCTTCCGCCGAGGCGACGCCGCCGGCACGCGATAGCTGCACGATCCGGCGCAGCATTTCGACGAAATCACCCGATATGGGCAGATCGGACCATTGTGGCTCGGCGCTGACATGGAAGAGCACGATGCGGCCGGCCTGCATCTGCTTTTCGGTCACCAGCGGCGTGCCGTCGGCAAGGCTTGCCCAGGTGCGCTCGGCCAGATCCGGCGTCGGCTCGGCCAGGACCTGCCGCTTGATCAGCACATCCTTCGGCTTCGGCATGCCGGCGAAGGGGCCGAAGGACGGGAAATCGGCGAGCGGTTGTGGCTCGGCCCAGGAAAGGGCGCCGCCGAAGGTGCGCTCGCCCTGCCGCAACGTCACGGGAACCAAGGGGTCATCGGCAGGTGCGCCCGCCAGGCGTGGTCCGGCGAAGCGGACGAGCGTGCCGCCATTCTGGATCCACTTCTCCAGCGGCGCATAGGTTTCCTGCGGCAGGCGGCCGACATCGGCCATGATGATGACCGAGGGATTGCCGGCGAGCAGTTCGGGAATCGATCTTGCCAGATCGGCGCTGTTTGGCTGCGTCAGGTCGGCATAAGGCTGAAGCGCGCGCTGGATATAGTAGAGCGGCGACAGGATCGGCTGGAATTCGTCCGCGGCCTGACCGGAGAGGAGCGCCACGCGGCGGCGGCGGAAACCATCGTCGAGCAGATAGACGCTGCCGGCGCTTGCCTGGCGGTCTACGCTGATGCGGGCGAAATCATTGCGCATTTCGAAAGGGGCGGCTATCGAACCGGTCGCAACCGTCTGCCCGCCCGCGAAGTCAAGCGAACCGGCGGCAAGCGGCCGTCCTTGATTGTCCTGCGCGGTCAGGCCAAGGCGCATCGGGCCGGTGCCGTTCAGCCGCGTTGCCGTGACGGTCATGTTGCTGGCGGTATTGGCAGCGCCGGTGAGCGCGACAATGTCCTGGCCATTGCCTTCGATCAGCCGCAGCTCGCTTGGCTGCAGAGCGGCGAGCCGGCTGATAATATCGTCGTTGTCCTTGCTCTCGATGCCATCGGAGATGAAGGCGACCGTGCCGGGCTTGCTGCCGTTGAGTGCCGCCTTCATGGCATCCGCAGCGCGCCCACGATCCGGCACCAGCGGCCTCGGGTTCATCGCATGCAGCTTGTCGCGGGCCGATGTTGCCGCGCCCGGTGTCGCGTCATTGCCCTGTTCGGCGGTGAAGGCGATAGAGACCGGAATCCCCTTGGCGTCGGCATCGTCGATCAGCGCGTCGGCGGTGCGCACCCGGCGCTCCCAGTCAGAGACGCTCGCCCAGCTATTGTCGATCATCAGCACCAGCGGACCGCTGCTCGACAGCGTGTTGGTGCGCGGGTTGAACATCGGATTGGCAATGGCGAGAATGACCAGCGCGGCTAGCAGCATGCGCAGCAGCGTCAGCCACCAGGGGCTTCGCGCCGGCGTTTCCTCGCGCTTCAGGATGCTCGCCAGGATGCGGAGCGGCGGGAAGACTTCCGTCCGCGGCTGCGGCGGGGTCAATCGCAGCAGCCACCAGATCGCCGGGAGCAGAATGAGCGCCGCGAGAATGGCCGGCGATGCGAAGGCGAAGGAAAGACCGCTCATGGCTGCCCTCCGGACGCGACCCTGGCAGGCATGCCTGAGAGATACATGTGCACGGCGACCAGCGCTTCCGAAGCCAGCCGGTCGGTGCGGTGGCTGACGAAGGTCCAGCCGAGATGGCGCAGCGACTGGCCGAGATTTTCGCGGCGGGCGAGATAGGCGCGCTGATAGTCGTCCCGCAGGTTTTCCGCGCGGCCGGCGATCAGCTTCGAGCCCGTTTCGGGATCGCTGAATTCGGTGCGTCCGCTATAGGGAAAGAGTTCTTCGGCGGGGTCGGCAATTTCGATCACATGACCGCGTAGCCCCCGGCGGGCCAGTGGTCCGATCCTGCCCATGACGCTGTCGGCATCATCAAGAAAATCGCCAATCAGCACGATATCGCTCCAGCCGCGGATCATCGCCGTCTGTGGCAGGCCGCCTTCGAGCGGCGTGTGCATGAGGGCGGCGGCGAGACGTTCGGCTGCGTTGCGGGTCGATACCGGTTCCATGACGCCGGGGCAGCCGATGCGCTCCCCCGAGCGGGACAGGATTTCCGCCAGCGCCAGCATGATGACAAGCGCGCGGCCTTCCTTGGAGGCATGGCCATAAGTCGATTTATACATCATGGATGGCGACAGATCGGCCCAGAGCCAGATCGTGTGCGCGGCTTCCCATTCATGATCGCGGATATAGGTATGATCGTCGCGGGCAGAGCGGCGCCAGTCGATGCGCGACAGGCTCTCGCCTTCGGTATAGGGGCGGAATTGCCAGAAATTCTCGCCGATGCCGCGCTTGCGGCGGCCGTGCCATCCGGCAATGACCGTGTTGGCGATGCGCTTGGCTTCGACGAGGCAATCCGGCACGAGGGCGGCACGACTACGGGCTCGGGAGAGGGCATCATTGCCTGAGGTCGGTCTGACGGTCTGTCCGATGGATGCCACGCGCTATACTCTCCTCGACATCCGGGTCACGACTTCGACTGCTTGACCAGCCCTGCAATGACATCGCGCACGGACATGCCTTCGGCGCGGGCTGCGAAAGTCAGCGCCATGCGGTGTTCCAGTACTGGCTCGGCAAGCGCGTGAACATCGTCGATCGACGGCGCGAGCCGGCCTTCATAGAGGGCGCGGGCGCGGGCGCAGAGCATCATCGCCTGGCCGGCGCGCGGGCCTGGACCCCAGGCGACGTGCTTGTCCGTCGAGGCGTTGCCCTGGCCGGGGCGGGCGGAACGCACCAGGGACAGGATCGCGTCGACGACGCCGTCGCTGACGGGCATCTGGCGGATGAGCTGCTGGATTTCCAGAAGGCGCTCGGCATCGATGACCGCTTGCGGCGTCGCTTCGCTCAGACCCGTGGTTTCGAGCAGGATGCGGCGCTCGTCGGCAAGTTCCGGATAATCGACGTCGACCTGCAGCAGGAAGCGGTCGAGCTGGGCTTCCGGCAGCGGATAGGTGCCTTCCTGTTCCAGCGGGTTCTGGGTTGCGAGAACGTGGAACGGAGCGGGCAGGTCGTAGCGCTGGCCGGCGATGGTGACGTGATATTCCTGCATGGACTGCAGCAGGGCCGATTGCGTGCGTGGTGAGGCGCGGTTGATTTCGTCGGCCATCAGCAACTGCGCGAAGACCGGGCCTTTCACAAAACGGAACGAGCGACGGCCGGTCTCATCCTGGTCCATCACTTCGGAGCCGAGAATATCCGAGGGCATCAGGTCCGGCGTGAACTGTACGCGATTGGAGGCAAGGCCGAGGACCGCACCGAGCGTGGTGACGAGCTTCGTCTTCGCGAGACCCGGCACGCCGACCAGCAAGGCATGACCGCCGGCGAGCACCGCGAGCAGCGTGTTCTCCACGACGCTTTCCTGGCCGAAAATGACCTTCGCTACCTCTTCGCGGACGCGGGCTATATCGCTGAGCGCCTTTTCGGCAGATGCGATGATGGCCTGTTCGTCGAGGCTCGTTTCGGTCGATTTGATCATGCCCATTTGAGTCTCCAATGGCAGAAAACGGTGCGCGCGATTCGCAGACGTTACACATTTCCCTCATAATCAATACAACTTATCGCCAGCAAGATAGCTGACAAGCACGTTTCAAATGACTATCTCGTGAGAACTGTCATATTCCTGACTAACGACCAACCGGGACAGAAGAATGGCAACCGAGGAAATCAGGTCAACGGGCGACGCCGCAAGCCTCGCGGCGCTGATTTCGCGCGCGGCCAGCGATAGCGGCGCCTCCAAGAAGGGGTTGCCGCCCGTCGATCGCTGGAATCCACCGTTCTGCGGCGATATCGACATGGAGATCCGAGCAGACGGCACCTGGTTCTATCTCGGGACGCCGATCGGCCGCGCGCCGCTGGTGCGGCTGTTTTCCACAGTTCTGCGCAAGGACGCCGACGAAAAGACCTATCTCGTCACGCCTGTGGAAAAGGTCGGCATCCGTGTCGTCGATGCGCCCTTCGTGGCTGTCGAGATGAGCGTGACGGAGCGCGACGGCAAGCGCGTCCTGACATTCCGTACCAATGTCGGCGATGTCGTCGAGGCGGGCAGGGATCATCCGATCCGTTTCGTCATTCGTGGCGAGAACGATGAGCTGAAGCCCTATCTGCATGTCCGCGGGCGCCTGGAGGCCCTGGTGACGCGTGCGGTCATGTATGATCTCGTCGAACTGGGTGAACCCGTTGAGATTGCCGGCCGCGAGATCTTCTGCGTGCGTTCCGGCAGCTCTATCTTCCCCGTCATGCCGGTTGCCGAACTGGATGCGCTCACTCGATGAATGAATTCCCTCTTTATTCCGCGGACGAGTTCCGCCGTCGCGCCCTCCATCAGAGCGGAGCGCCGGTGGAGCTTGCATGGCGTGACCATGGCGATCACATCCTCAATCCCGAGACCATATCGCAGGTGGCGGACTTGAAGCTGAAGGATGCCGCCGTGCTCGTGCCCGTTGTCGACAGCGGCGACGATGCCAAGGTGATCTTCACGCTCAGGACATCGACGCTGCGCAAGCATTCCGGCCAGATCGCCTTTCCGGGCGGCGCCATCGATCCGGAGGATACGTCGCCGGAAATGGCGGCAGTACGCGAAGCGGGCGAGGAAATCGGGCTTGCCGACATATTCATCGAGCCGGTCGCGCGGTTGCCGCATTATCTGGCGGCGACCGGCTTTCGCATCACCCCTATTCTCGCCGTGGTGAAGCCGGGCTTTCGTCTGGCTCTTAATCCGACCGAGGTGGAGGACGCCTTCGAGGTGCCGCTCTCGTTCCTGATGGACCCCGATCACCATGTCACCGACACGATGCTCTGGCAGGGCACCGAACGCCATTTCTATCGCATGCCCTATGGGCAGCGCATGATCTGGGGCATTACCGCGGGTATCGTCCGCACGCTTTATGAAAGGCTCTATACATGACGTCCGTTGCCGATCATGCTTGGTTTCGCGATGAGGCATTGCAGCGGGTGCTGGCGCTGCTCGATGCCGATGGCGGCGAGGGGCGTGTGGTTGGTGGTGCCGTACGCAATAGCCTGATGGGATTGCCTGTCGCCGATATCGATATCGCAACGACGCTGTTGCCTGAAGCCGTTGTCGAAAGGGCCGAGGCGGCGGGTATCAAGGCGGTGCCGACTGGTATCGCGCATGGTACCGTCACTCTGGTTATTGACGGGAAGCCATTTGAAATCACGACCTTGCGACGTGACGTTGAGACGGACGGGCGCCGGGCCGTGGTCGCCTTCAGCCAGGATTGGCAGGCGGATGCCGAGCGGCGCGACCTGACGATCAATGCACTCTATGCGTCTGCCGATGGCGAGGTCGTTGATCTCGTGGGTGGGCTTGCCGATCTGGAGCGGCGCAATATTCGCTTCATCGGCGATGCGGCAACACGGATTGCCGAGGATCACCTGCGCATCCTGCGTTTCTTCCGCTTCTTCGCCTATTATGGCAGCGGCCGCCCCGATGCTGATGGCTTACGCGCCTGTGCGGCCGCGAAGTCGAAGATTTCGACACTCTCGGCCGAGCGCGTCTGGTCCGAAATGAAGAAGCTGCTGGCGGCTCAGGACCCGGGCAGGGCGCTACTCTGGATGCGCCAGATCGGCATATTGACCGAGGTGCTGCAGGAAACCGAGAAGTGGGGGATCGACGCCATTCCCGGGCTTGTCTCCACCGAGCAGGCCCTCAAATGGCCAGCGGAGCCTCTGCTTCGTCTTGCCGCCATCGTGCCGCCTGATGCGGAAAGGCTCGCCAGACTTGCGGAGCGGCTGCGCCTCTCGAAAGCCGAAGGCGCCTATCTCCAGGCCTGGGCGAATTCGCCGATCATCAAGGATGATATCGCGGAAGCGGCCTTCGATCGCCTGCTTTATCGTCATGATCCATCCGGCGTGGCCGTTCGCCTGAAGCTGGCGCTGGCAGTTGCCCGCACCAAGGCGGAGGATGATTTCGAGGAGATGGCTCGCGTTGCGCGGCTTGGGAGATTGCTGGAACGTATTGCCAAATGGAAAAAGCCCGGTTTCCCGCTCAATGGCGCAGATGCGCTCGCTGCCGGTGTCAGCGCCGGGCCGCGCGTAGGCGAGCTTCTAGGCAAACTCGAGCAGGAATGGCTCGACGGGAATTTTACGATGAGCCGAGCAAACCTTCTCGCCCGACTCAAGGATCTGGCCAACGCCTGATAATGAGGCCTGATCTGCGGCACTGACTGGGCGAACCGCCAATCAGGCCGCGTTGGCCTCGTCGCGAATCCGTGCCTTGATATTGTCCACCATGTTTTCGCGGATGATGGTTTCGCCATGCGCTTCCCGCATGTGCTCGACGGCTCGGCGAACCACCTCGGAGTCGTCCTTGGCGCGGGTATGCCAGGCGCAGCCGGGCACGAGCGTACCACATTCGAACAGTCGCATATCTTCCTCCTCATTTCTCAATAATTTCGCATCCCTTCATGCGAAGTGCATGAAGGCCTTAACGCAACGGATGAGAAAAGGTTTCTGCCGTCCGGCAAGTCTCTCGCTTGCCGGAGGCGGTGTTCCGGACATCAGTCCGGCATTGCCCAGGATTTGAAGCAGTCCGACGATTGATATCGGGTGATGGGTACTTGCTTGGCAGAACGATCGGCCGCGAAGCGGGCGATATCGCTTGATGATTTGCCTGCCAATTGCATCCTCACCTGCTCTATAAAGCAGGAAAGCGGTAAATCGGACCCACTGCGGGTCCGCATATCCTCGGCCAGTCGGATAATGAACTCAGGACTATCGACTGTGCGCGAAAGTTTCTGTTCTTTCGAAGCTTCCGTGACTTGTTTCTCTGCTGCCATTACAACCTCCTCCGATTGAAACGAGCATTAGATCACTTAGGCACTCCTCCCGCTGATTTCAGGGCGTTGTCCGATCATTTAATGTTGAACGTCTCAAGCGCATCGCGACCTTTCAGATCCGTTCGCCGCGCTTGAGGTTTCTCGCATACTGTGATCACAAAGTTGCCGCCCAACTTTGCGCGACGTGTCTCAGGGCCAACGCACCACCGGCGGCAGGGACGATAGGATCGACTCCACGTTGCCGCCTGTCTTCAGCCCGAATATTGTACCCCTATCGTAGAGCAAATTGAACTCTACATAGCGTCCGCGGCGAATTAATTGTTCGTCGCGATCCTCTTCCGTCCATGCTTCGTTGAAATTGGAGCGGACGATCCGTGGATAGACCATTGCGAAGGCGCGACCGACGTCACGGGTGAAGGCAAAATCCGCGTTCCAGCCGCCGGCTTCTTCGGTTGAGTGCAGCCAATCGAAGAAGATGCCGCCGATTCCGCGCGGCTCATTGCGGTGCTTGAGGAAGAAATATTCGTCGCACCAGCTTTTGTAGTGCTGGTAGTCGGCGACGGCGTGGCGGTCGCAGACGATCTGCATGGCACGGTGGAAGAGGGCGCTGTCGGGATCTTCCTGGGTGCGCCGGCGGTCGAGCACCGGCGTCAGGTCGGCGCCGCCGCCAAACCATTGGCTCGTCGTCACCACCATGCGGGTATTCATGTGTACGGTCGGCACATTCGGATTGACGGGATGGGCAATCAGCGACAGTCCCGAGGCCCAGAAGCGGGGATCTTCTTCGGCGCCCGGAATCTGGCTGCGAAAATCGGGAGAGAATTCGCCATAGACGGTCGAAGTGTGGACGCCGACCTTTTCGAAGACGCGGCCTTCCATCATCGACATGCGGCCACCGCCGCCCTGGCCTTTGTCCCTCTGCCAGTCCTTGGCGATGAAACGGCCCGGTTCCTGGTCGGAAAGCGGGCCAGTCAGCTCGTTCTCCAGCTGCTCGAATTCCGCGCAGATCGTATCGCGCAGGCCTTCGAACCAGTGTCGCGCTGCCTCTTTCTTTTCTTCAATATCCTCAGGTAATCCCTTGGGAAGATTGGGTCGTTCCATTCATGCTCTCCGACGGTGCGAGCAGCCGGCGGCCCGCGATTCGCACTGTATGTATCGTGAGTTGGAATATCAGCAAGATTGCGGCGCAGCCAGTGCAGCAACGTCGCAGGAGAATCGACTCGCAAATTTCACAATGCGGTATTATGTTCCCTCTCTCAAAGGCGAGGTTTTATCATGAGGATACCTGGACCGCCGCCCCTGGATGGGTTGAGAAACAGAATATTCCGTTACCGGCAGGAACACCCTGCAGGCGGAAAGAGCGAATTCGTTCGCGAGACCTTTTGTCTGAGCCGCCCCGAAGCGCGTGAAAAGGCGCGCGAATGGTTCGATGAATTCCCGAAAGCCGCCTACTGGACCGAAGTTGAAAGCTGGCGTCAGGTCGACGGAGATCGCATCGAATTCACCATGCGGCGCTTGCCATCGGCGGATTGAAACCGAACGACATGGCATCCGCATCGACGGGTCATGGGCCAGAAGTGCCTTCGCGCTTTCTCGCGGCTGGCTGGCGATGTGTCGCCAGCTCAATGCGGCTTGGGTGATTGTGGATCATCCGACGGGCCGGATGCGGGCGGCTGAGCGCTTGTCATGGGGCCTGCGGAGAAAGCTTTCTTGACCTTCTCGATCGTGGCGGTGCCGCCAGCCGGAGGTGAGGGGAATTTTGTCTCTGGCGTTGCCGGCGGTTCGGCTATGGCACCGAGCTTTGCAGCTTGATGTTCTTCTGCCTTCTGATCTTCGACGATCGGCGATGCTGCCAGGATCTCCATCAGCGTGATGGTTACCGGTAGGTGGCCGCCCAAATCCGTGTTCGTGTGGTGCCATGCGTGCTCGACGCGCCGATCGGCATGAATGAACGCTCGGGAGTTGATCTCGCCGAACCAGTCCCATTCGCCCATCACATCGACGACATCGGTGAAGACAGGCGGCATGGCGATGCGCGTGCCGATCGTCACGATCTTCGTATGTCGAGCCAGTTCGGCGATCCGCCCTTCATCCTGCTTCCAGAGATTATGCAGTGCGGCCGATAGTACGAGATTGCCCTTGGAATGGCCGGTCAGCAGGCGGAAGGAAAGGCGGGGATCGGCGAGAAGCGCCTGCACGGTTCTCGTGTCGAGACTATTGCGGGCGGCCGTTGCCTTCCCCTGTGCTCCGACCTTGGGACGGCCGGCAAGGTCGTCCAGGCTTTCGAGAAAGGGCCGCAGGCCTTTCAGATGCCCGAAGAAAAACAATCCGCCGAGGGCTTCAGTGATGACATCGGCTATGCCGTAGCCAGAGACGACGACTGCGACCGGCGCGTCCACCGCATCGGCCACGTTGCGGGCGAAGGCGGCGGCACCGAGCGCCGAGCCGCCGATGCCTGCAACCGCAAGCGCCCGGGCATCGCCGCCACCGCGCAGGACGAATTCATCGATGGTTTCGCAGAGGGTAAGCGTCCCGAGACCGCTCGGCGGAACGAGCATGATCGCGCCTTCGGCAGCCAGGGAGTCGCTGATATAGAAGGCCTCCTCCGGCGTGATCACCGTGACGTCATAGAAGAGCGCATCGAGCGCAAGATTGCGCTGGCGCAGGCCTTCGAGAGCGAGGTTACGGGCGGGAGAGCGCTGGAGCCGTTCGGGGAGGCTCATGCTGCGTGCGAACTGCGTAAGGGAAAGCGTGAATGCCGTCTGGAACATGGGTCACCTCGCCAAGGCTGCCTGAGTTAGAGCATTCCAAGACCAAGCTTCTCACACTTTATTCGGCGTGCCAACGGCTATTCGGGTGCGACATTCAGGCTCGGGCCGAGAGCGGCGACCATTCTATCTGCCGCAGCGCTTCACCTGAAATCATGGCGGCGGACATTGCGACATTGATGGAGCGTTGGCCCTCGATCATCGGGATCAGGATACGACCGTCCGCTCTTTCGTGCACATGGTCCGGCACGCCGGCGCTCTCACGGCCGAAGAGAAGAATGTCGTCGTCGCAGTAGGTAAAATCGGTATAGCGCTGTGCCGCCTTCGTCGAAGCCAGCACCAGCCGTCGCCCGCTTTCTTGCCTCCACGCCTCGAAGCGCTCCCAACTGACATGTCTGGTCAGCGTGACGGCGGCAAGATAGTCCATGCCGGCACGCTTCAGATTGCGGTCGGATATGTCGAAGCCGGCCGGCTCGATGATGTCGACGCCGAGGCCGAGGCAAGCGGCGAGCCGCAGGATCGTGCCGGTGTTGCCGGGAATATCGGGCTGGTAAAGGGCGATGCGCAGTTTTGTCATGTGCTGCAACTAACGAAATCGCCTGGATTTGTCTTCGGTTTTTCGCGAGCCCTTCATTTCCGTGATGCCTCCCATAAACAGAATTGAAGGATTTAGCCCATTTTTCAGGCATATTTCGCTTTTCAAACAGGAAAAGTCGCGCTAAAAGACGGGCGCTCTACAACTTGCGAAAGAAGGAGGCTCAGATGGATATCTTGTTTGTGATGATGCGCCTCCGTGCCGTGAACCCACGGATTTGACGAGCGCTACAAGGCGCGTATTCGCAAGTACCCCCCTTCTTTAAGTCATCGCGCGGCCGGCATGGCCTCGTTGTTTTATCACCCGACCACCATATGAGTCTGCGATCTTTCAGCGCAGTGGGTGGTCGAAGGGTCGAGTCTCTGGAGCATTTCAATGTTTAGCTGGTTCGAACGCCGACTAAATCCATTTCCGACCGAGGTGCCGGATACTCCGCCGCGTGGCCTCTTCGCATTCTGCTGGCACTATTCCAAGCCGGCGCTGCCATGGCTGATCGCCATGAGCATCCTCACCATGTCGATCGCGATCGGCGAAGTCGCGCTGTTCCAGTTCCTCGGCGATATCGTCGACTGGCTGACGCATGCGGATAAGGCGACCTTCCTGCAGACAGAATGGCACAAGCTGTTCTGGATGGGGGCAATGGTGCTGATCGGCTTGCCGGCTGCGGCGATCCTCGACAGCTTCATCATGCATCAGGTGCTGCTCGGCAACTATCCGATGATCGCGCGCTGGCAGATGCACCGCTTCCTGCTGCGCCACAGCATGACCTTTTTCGCCAATGAGTTCGCCGGCCGCGTCGCCACCAAGGTGATGCAGACCTCGCTTGCCGTGCGTGAAACGGTCATGAAGATCCTCGACGTCTTCGTCTACGTGTTCACCTATTTCCTGTCGATGATCCTCGTCATCGCGGCGGCTGACTGGCGGCTGATGATCCCGATCCTGGTCTGGCTTGGCGTCTATGTCGCCATCGTCGCCTATTTCGTGCCGGTACTGCGCAAGATTGCCGCGCAGCAGGCCGATGCGCGCTCCACGATGACGGGCCGCGTGGTCGACAGCTACACCAACATCGCGACGGTGAAGCTGTTTTCACATGCGGGCCGAGAAGAGAAATACGCCAAGGCCGGCATGGAGGAATTCCTCGATACCGTGCACAAGCAGATGCGCAAGGTGACGCTGTTCCACGCCTCGGTCTATTTCAACAACTGCGCGGCGCTGTTCATCGTCTCGGCATTGTCGATCTGGTTCTGGCTCAGCGGTTCGATCTCGGTCGGCTCCATCGCCATTGCCATCGGCCTTGCCATGCGCGTCAACGGCATGTCGCAGTGGGTGATGTGGGAAGTCTCGGCGCTGTTCGAAAACATCGGCACCGTCTATGACGGCATGGAGATGATGACGAAGCCGCACGATATCGTCGACAAGCCGGCGGCATCGTCGATCGCTGCCAAGCAGGGTGCGATCCGCTTCGACCACATTCGCTTCCACTACGGCAAGGCGAAGGGTGTCATGGAGGATCTGAGCCTCGATATCCGCGCGGGCGAAAAGGTCGGCCTTGTCGGCCGGTCCGGTGCCGGCAAGACGACGCTGATGAACCTGCTGCTGCGCTTCTACGATTTGGAGAGCGGCCGCATCACCATCGACGGCCACGATATCGCGGGGGTCACGCAGGACAGCCTTCGCTCGATGATCGGCGTGGTGACACAGGATACGTCGCTGCTGCACCGCTCCATCCGTGACAATATCGCTTACGGCCGTCCGGACGCGACCGATGAGGAAATCATCCAGGCAGCCAAGCGCGCCAATGCCTGGGATTTCATCGAAGGTCTAGTCGATATGCATGGCCGCACCGGGCTAGATGCGCAGGTCGGCGAGCGCGGTGTCAAACTGTCAGGCGGCCAGCGCCAGCGTATCGCGATCGCCCGCGTCTTCCTGAAGGATGCACCGATCCTGGTACTCGACGAGGCAACCTCGGCGCTCGATTCCGAAGTGGAAGCGGCGATCCAGGAAAACCTCTTCGCGCTGATGCACGGCAAGACGGTGATTGCGATTGCGCACCGCCTGTCGACACTGACCGAGATGGATCGCCTTGTCGTCCTCGATAAGGGCCGGATCATCGAGATGGGCACGCATCAGGAGCTGGTCCAGGAGGGCGGCATCTATGCCGAGCTCTGGAGCCGGCAGTCCGGTGGGTTCCTCGCCGACCACGAAGAGGTCGAGGCGGCAGCGCAATAATGAACTGGGCAACTGGGGTGCTGTGGCCCCCAGTTGCTATTTTCCCGAGCGACTATTTTCAAGAAATCCAAAACGCAACGAAGAAGTCTGGAAGACGACGCTGCGAGCTAGAGCGCGTTGTGATCTTTCAGATCCACTTCCCGCACTTTCAGTCGTCGATTTTGCGCATGTCGTTATCGCAAAACTGCTGCACACTTTTACGTGACATGCTCTAACGGCTCGCCAGAGCAAGCTGCACTGCGAGCACTCCGAAGGCGGTTGCGAAGCTTCGGCGCATCCACGACTGAACAGTCGGATTTGAGACGATATGGCGGCGCAGGTAGGCCGCAAACACACCATACGCTGCGAAAATGAAGAAGGTGAGCGCCATGAAGACCAGGCTGAGCTGCAGCATCAGCATGATCCGATTTGTCTTATCCGGCGTCACGAATTGAGGCAGGAAGGCGAAGAAGAAGATCGACAATTTTGGATTGAGCAAATTGATCAGGACTGCCGAGCCAATCACCTGCTGCGTACTCTTGTCGGTCGGTGCGCCGTCGATACGCAAAACACCTCGTTCCCGAAACATCGACCAGGCCATGTAAAGCAGATAGGCGACCCCGAGCCATTTGAGGCCTTGAAACGCCGCAGCGCTGGCATGCAGAAGCGCGGCAAGGCCGCTTATCGCGGCGAGCAAATGCGGGATGATGCCAAGTGTGCAGCCGAACGCGGCGACTACGCTCGCCCTCATGCCACCCGATAATCCGGCCGCAAGCGTGTAGATTGCGCCGGTGCCGGGGGACGCGACGATGATGAGGGTCGTTATCAGGAACTCCATGCTCATGCGTTGGCCCCCATGGAAGGTTGGCACATCGGCGGCAAGGCTTGAGCCGATGTGTTTCCTTCAAGCGGCGATCCACGCAAGACGTCCGGGCGGTTCGTCGGAGGTCCGATGCGCGTTGACGATGGATGCAGTGGATGCGTCGCGTCGGTCTTAACGGAAATAGGAGGCATGAATTTCACTCGGTGATGACTTCGAGCAATATCGCCTCGTCGTCTTCGTCGGTCTTGAATGAAATTGCAGGTCAATCGCCAGCTCGCGCACACCTCTCAAATCATAAGGCACCGTATTCTAACGAAAATGTAACCTTCTCAATGACACACCTTTACTTTCCGGATCTCCGGAAATTCCCTATATCGCTTCCATGTTCATCCGTTCCGTGTTCCGTCTGTTCGAGACGTGGATTGACCCCTATTACCGCAGCGGCGATCTTCGACCGCCGCGGTCGCTCAGTGCCTTCATCTGGTACTATGTCGGCCAGGCCAAGGGACCCTTCCTGGCGATGGCAGCGCTTGGCGGCGCGGTTGCTATGCTTGAAGCCGCGCTCTTCTGGTTCGTCGGGCATCTTGTCGACATCCTCGACAAGGTGAAGCCGGGCGAGGGGTGGAGTGGACTGCTCGCCGGTCATGGTGCGGCGCTGCTCGGCATGGTCTTCGTCGTGCTTGTCGTGCGTTTCGTCGTCGTCAGCCTCGGCGCATTGGTCGAGGAACAGGTCGTTGTCCCGGGTTTTCTCAACCTCGTGCGCTGGCAGGCCTATCGGCATGTCGCCAGGCAATCGGTCGAGTTTTTTCAGAACGATTTTTCCGGTCGCGTCGTCACCAAGGTCTGGTCAGCCGGGCAGGCGACCGGCGATCTGGTCGTATCGCTGCTGCAGGTGGTCTGGTTCATCATCATTTATGCCGCCTCGACCATTGCGCTGGTCGGCGGGCTCGACTGGCGGCTGGCGCTCGTCATCGCGGTCTGGATAGGCATCTTCTCCTTGCTTGCCCGCCACTTCGTGCCGCGCATCCGACAGCATGCCCGCAACGCGGCCGAGGCATCCTCGATGCTGAACGGCCGCATGGTCGATGCCTATGCCAATATCCAGACGCTGAAGCTCTTCGGTCGGGAAGAGCGGAACGATCATTACATCCGCAACGGCTTCGACCGCTTCCAGGCGGCCGTCATGCCGTTCACGCGGTTATTGACCGGTGTGCGTTCGTCGCTGGCGCTGCTTTCAGGCGTGATGATTACGACCATCGGTGCGCTGGCCGTTCATCTCTGGCTGATGGGCGAGATTTCCACCGGCGGCGTCGCCTTCACGCTCAGCATGGTGCTGCGACTGAACATGCTCTTCGGCCGCATGATGTCGCAGTTCAACGCCATCATGCGCAATCTCGGCACGATCCAGAATTCGGCCGAAATGATCTCGGAGCCGATCGGCCTGGTCGACCGGCCGGAGGCCAGGGATCTGAGGATCGCCGGGCCTGAAATTCGCTTCGACAACGTCACCTTTCACTATGGGCGCGGCGGCGGCATCATCGACAATTTCTCCCTCAACGTGCGCCCAGGGGAGAAGGTCGGCATCGTCGGTCGCTCTGGGGCAGGCAAGACGACGCTCGTCAATCTGCTGTTGCGCTTCTACGATCTCGAAGGCGGCCGCATCCTGATCGATGGCCAGGATATCGCTGCCGTCAGGCAGGAGTCGCTGCGTGGCGCCATTGGCATGGTGACGCAGGATACGGCGCTCCTCAATCGTTCCATTCGCGACAACATTCTCTTTGGCCGGCCCGATGCCAGCGACGAGCAGATGGTGGAGGCGGCAAGGCAGGCGGAGGCGGATCGCTTCATTACCGCTCTCGAAGATCAGAAGGGGCGTACCGCCTATGCTGCCCATGTCGGCGAGCGTGGCGTCAAGCTTTCGGGCGGCCAGCGCCAGCGCATCGCGATTGCGCGCGTAATGCTGAAGGATGCGCCGATCCTGGTGCTCGATGAGGCCACATCGGCGCTGGATTCGGAAGCCGAGGCCGTGCTGCAGTCCAATCTCGACGCACTGATGAAGGGCAAGACCGTTCTTGCGATCGCACACCGGCTGTCGACCATCGCCAAGCTCGACCGGCTGATCGTCATCGACAAGGGCGAGATCATCGAAGACGGCACGCATGACGAGCTGATCGCGCGGGGCGGCCTCTATTCCGAACTCTGGGCACGCCAATCCGGTGGCTTCATCGCCGCGGATGCCGACTGATCCACGCCGAGACCCGCCGGATTATTGGTGCCGAGGCACGCTGAACTCGGTCATCAAGCCGAAATGGTTCGAGCCCATCGCGTCGCGGATCTGCTTTACGGATATCAACCGAAGCGGCGCGCGGGCAAAGACGTGATCGATGGTGATGCCGTAAGCGCCAGCCGCGATCGGCCAGGTGGCAGGTTCGGGGAAGGCGTGGCGAAGGCCGGTTGCTGCCAGGAAGTCGCGCATGTCGGGTGTGATGACCGAGGCATTGAAATCTCCTGCGAGGATCAACGGCCCTTTCACCTCGTCGAGGGCGGGGGCGAGGAGACCAAGCTCGATCTGGTGGAACGCATCGAAATAGGGCTTGCTCAGATGAACGGAGGCGAAGTTCACGGGCTGGCCGTCCATGTCGATGGTGGCGAGAATGAAGCGATTGTCCCAGAGGCTGCCGAGGCTGCGCATCAGCTGGGTCTGCAAGGGTCTTTTCGAGAGCAGCAGGGAATCGCAATCGGTGGTCATCACGCCGCAGCCGATACGGTTGGGATAGACTTTCAAGATGCGGTCCATCTCGGAAAAGATCGGTCCCGCCTCGAAGATTTCGACGACGTCGGCCTTCGAGGCGATGATGAGATCGGCGATGCGGGGACCGTTTTCGAAATTGCTGTCCTCGATGTTGAAGGAGAGCAATCTGAAATGGTCGCCACTCGCCTCCGCCGAAGCGACGAGCGAAGACGTCGTGTATTCCTGTAGCATGAGGACCGAGTGAACCAGCAGGATGCTTCCGGCCGCGGCCAGGAAGAGCGCATACCAGTGGCGCTTGAAGGCGAATGCGATCAAGGCAAGCAGGATCGCAAACAGGCTGATATGGGTCTGCAGACTTTCGAAAAAGGCCAGCACCCAGGAATCCACGACGTAACGCGCCGCAAGGATGCCGACCGCCAGTGTGGCGAGAACGCATAGAACGCAATAAATCGTGTGTCTCATGAGAAGTTCTCGTGCTTCATTCCCGCTGCGTTGTACGCGCAAGACAACGAATGCAATCCTCCATAAATCGTGAGGGAAATCCACTTGGATTTAAGAGGTAAAGCGTAAGTCCTGTGAGGGTGCGAACGTGCTGATACTATGTCATCTTTTGCAATGCAGCATTGAAATCATTGTCTATTTTGCCCTGCAATATGAGAAAATACTATAGAAATCCCCAGTTTTTTCATGGGCTTAACTTTTCGCGTTATTGCAGGAGGAGTGTAGGCTCCGGCCTTGCGACGCAATAGCGCAGTTTTGCCGCGACATTGTGCCCTTACCCCTTGCCAAGACTGGACATAATTTGCGATCAAGCTTAGAACGCAGCGGGTTACGGAGGAATCTATGGCGGAATTATGGTCGCATTGATTCGCCGTTAGTGAGAGGGGTACCACGGTTTTGCCGTGGTTTGCGGGAAGAGGATGTGCAGCGTTGAGCGAGCATAGTACGACAGTTGAGTCCACCGGCGAGCCGACTCGTCGCGATTTCCTTTATTTGACGACAGGTATGGCCGGCGCCGTTGGTGCAGTCGCCGTCGCATGGCCGTTTATCGACCAGATGCGGCCGGACGCATCGACGCTCGCTCTTGCATCCATCGAAGTCGATGTGTCGAGCCTTGAGCCCGGCATGTCGCTGACGGTGAAATGGCGCGGTAAACCCGTCTTCATCCGTAACCGCACGCAGAAAGAAATCGACGACGCCAAGGGCACGCAGCTTTCGGACCTGAAGGATCCGGTTGCTCGCAACGCCAATCTGCCGGCTGATGCACAGGCAACCGATCTTGCCCGTTCGGCTGGCGACGGTAAGGAAAACTGGCTCGTCATGATCGGCGTCTGCACCCATCTCGGCTGCATTCCGCTCGGTCAGGCAGGGGAATATGGCGGGTGGTTCTGTCCCTGCCATGGCTCGGTCTACGATACCGCCGGCCGCATCCGCCATGGGCCTGCACCGATGAATCTTGCGATTCCGCAATATGCGTTTACGTCGGAAAAGAAGATCAAGGTCGGTTGAGGGGGAGCTGAAACATGAGTGGTCATTCGTCTTACGAGCCATCGACAGGGCTCGAAAAATGGGTCGACGCGCGGCTTCCACTGCCGCGCATGGTCTATGATAGTTTCATCGCCTACCCGGTCCCGCGCAACCTGAACTATGCCTACACGTTCGGCGCCATGCTGGCCGTGATGCTGGTCCTGCAGATCCTGACCGGTGTCGTGCTCGCCATGCACTATGCGGCCAACACCGCAATTGCCTTCAATTCGGTCGAAAAGATCGTCCGTGACGTCAACCACGGCTGGCTGCTGCGCTACATGCACGCCAACGGCGCGTCCTTCTTCTTCGTGGCCGTCTACCTGCACATCGCCCGCGGCCTTTACTACGGCTCCTACAAGGCGCCACGCGAAATCCTCTGGATCCTCGGCGTGATCATCTACCTCCTGATGATGGCGACCGCCTTCATGGGTTATGTTCTGCCCTGGGGCCAGATGTCCTTCTGGGGTGCGACCGTTATCACCGGCTTCTTCTCGGCCTTCCCATGGGTCGGCGATTGGATCCAGACCTTCCTGCTCGGCGGCTTCGCCGTCGACGATCCCACGCTCAATCGCTTCTTCTCGCTGCACTATCTGCTGCCGTTCATGATCGCAGGCGTCGTCATCCTGCACATCTGGGCACTGCATGTGACCGGCCAGACGAACCCGACCGGCGTCGAAGTCAAGCTGAAGACCGATACCGTACCCTTCACGCCCTATGCGACGCTGAAGGATGCGCTTGGCGTTTCCATCTTCCTGCTGGTTTTCGCCTACTTCGTCTTCTACCTGCCGAACTTCCTCGGTCACGCCGACAACTACATCCCGGCCAACCCGCTGAAGACGCCGGCCCACATCGTTCCGGAATGGTACTTCCTGCCGTTCTACGCGATGCTGCGTTCGATCACCTTCAACATCGGCCCGATCGACTCCAAGCTCGGCGGCGTTCTGACGATGTTCGGCGCGATCATCGTGCTGTTCTTCCTGCCCTGGCTCGATACGTCGAAGATCCGTTCGGCCGTCTATCGTCCCTGGTACAAGCTGTTCTTCTGGCTGTTCATCGCTGATGCCATCCTCCTCGGCTGGCTGGGCTCGCAGCCGGCGGAAGGCATCTATACCACGGCCGCGCAGTTCGCGACGCTGTTCTACTTCCTGTTCTTCCTCGTCATCATGCCGGTGCTCGGCATCGTCGAGACTCCGAGGCGCATTCCAAATTCGATTACGGAAGCGGTTCTTGAGAAGCAGGGCGGTAAAGTTGCCGCTCCGGTTCAAGCATAACCGGCGATAGAGGAAGAAAACGATGAAGAAGATTATTGTCGGCCTTCTATCCCTGACGCTCATCGGCGGCTTCCCGACTGCCGCGGTGATCGCCGCGGAAACGAAGCCCGCCGCCGAAGCCGAAACGCCGCATTACCCGCTGAAGGAGCCGCGCGAGCAGCATTGGACCTTCTCCGGCCCGTTCGGCTATTATGACAAGGCGCAGCTGCAGCGTGGCCTCAAGGTCTATACGGAAGTCTGTTCCGCCTGCCATTCGATGAAGCTGGTGGCTTATCGCACGCTGGAAGACCTCGGTTATACGGAAGCACAGGTAAAGGCCTTTGCTGCCAATTACGAAGTGCAGGACGGCCCGAACCCGCAGGGTGAGATGTTCACCCGCAAGGCGCTTCCGTCTGACCATTTCAACTCGCCGTTCCCGAACGACGAGGCTGCCGCTGCCTCCAACAACGGAGCAGTCCCGCCCGACATGTCGCTGCTTGCCAAGGCACGCGAAATCGAGCGCGGCTTCCCGCAGTTCATCTTCGATATCTTCACGCAGTATCAGGAAGGTGGACCGGACTACATCTACTCGCTGCTGACAGGCTATGAAGAGCCGCCGGCCGGCTTTAAGGTGCCGCAGAGCTCGCATTACAATCCGTATTTCGATGCGGCCGCGACCTTTGCGATGCCGAAGCCGCTTTCGGACGGTCAGGTGACTTACGACGACGGCTCGCCGCAGACGGTGGACCAGTATGCGCGTGACGTCTCCGCCTTCCTGATGTGGACATCCGAGCCGCATCTGGAAGATCGCAAGCACCTCGGCTTCATGGTCATGGTGTTCCTGCTGATCTTCTCGACGCTGATCTATCTCACGAAGCGCTCCGTCTATGCCAAGGCCGGTGCTCACTGAGTATTGCGATGTTTCAATGAAAAGGCGGCCCGTCGGGGCCGCCTTTTTTGTTGGTATAGCGCCCCGGTCTTGATAGGGTGCGGCCGGCCCTATCATAGCCTGAGAGTACATATTTCATGAACACTATCGCTTCGGAGCTCGCCGCCAGCATCCGTTCCATTCCGGACTATCCCAAGCCCGGCATCATCTTCCGTGACATCACGACGATGCTTGGCGATGCCAGGGCGTTCCGACGCGCCGTCGATGCGCTGGTGCATCCCTATGCCGGTTCCAAGATCGACAAGGTCGCCGGCATGGAAGCGCGCGGCTTCATTCTCGGCGGTGCGGTGGCGCATCAGCTGTCGTCCGGCTTCGTGCCGATCCGCAAGAAGGGCAAGCTGCCGCACGATATCGTCCGCATCGCCTACAGCCTGGAATATGGCGTCGACGAGATGGAGATGCACCGCGATGCGGTCAATCCTGGCGAAAAGGTCATTCTGGTGGACGACCTGATCGCGACGGGCGGTACGGCGGTCGGCGCCACGAAGCTTCTGCGCCAGATCGGCGCCGAAGTGGTCGCAGCTTGCTTCGTGATCGACCTGCCTGACCTTGGTGGCCGCAGGAAGCTCGAAGAGCTCGACGTGCCCGTGCATACGCTGGTGGAATTCGCCGGTCACTGACCGGCCTGGAAGATGGGCGGGGTCATCACGAGCGGTCCCGCGGATTTTTATTCAAAAGCCAGCACTGTGCTTTCGAAGCGCAAAGCCGGCAGGCTATCCTGGTTCACCCCGTCACAGGCGAGCGTATAGAGCGTCCAGCCAGGGCGCGAGGCAAGAGGGCGGCTGCCGAGGATTGCCACGCCATAGGTGATCGTATCGCCGGCAAAGACCGGCCTCAGCCATTGCAGGTTCTTGAAGCCGGGCGAGGGGCCAAGATTGGGTGGCGTCTTGCCTTCGGCGATCAGTCTTGCCGTTTCGGACTTCCAGAAATCGACGAAGCTGCGCATCCACATGGAGCAGCTGTGCCAACCGGAGGCGCAGAGGCCGCCGAACAAGGAATGTTTGGCCGCTTCCGCATCCATGTGGAAGATCTGCGGATCGAAGCGCGAGGCAAAGTGGACGATGGCTTCGGGTGTGAAGGTGTGGCTGCCGATCTCGATGCGTTCACCGATGGCATAGAGGTCGCTCATTTTCATGCCGAAACCTCCGCGCCGGCGCGCATGCGGATCATGGTCGCGTTTTCTCCAAGGCAGACGAGCTCGCCGCGCTGGTTTTCGACTTCATGACGGAATTTGACGATGCCGATGCCGGGGCGGGAGCGCATGGCGCGCGCCTCGACCACGATGGATCGGCCCGACAGTGTATCCCCGGCCAGAACCGGCTTCTTCCATTCCATGAAATCGATGCCCGGTGCGCCTTGCGCGTCGGCGGCGAGAATGTAGGAATCGCACATCATGCGCATGAACACCGCCGAGGTATGCCAGCCGGAAGCGGCAAGGCCGCCGAGAATGCTGGCGCGGCCGGCTTCTTCATCCAGATGCATCGGTTGCGGATCGAATTCACTGGCGAATTCAATGATCTCCGCCGCGGTCATATGCTTCGGGCCGAGGGCAAATTCTCGTCCTGGCTGGAAGTCTTCGTAGACGAGTTTCGTCATGTCTTCTGTCGTCCTCCACGTCTCGTTCATCGGCAATCGCATAGCCTGCAGTGGCGGTGCAAGCATTTTCATGCTCGTGACAAGGTGTGGCCAAAGATGATTGTCCATCGACGACTGACAGCCCTTGATTGTGGGTCAACGATATGTTGAGGCTTGGCGGTGATGAAATGAAGCGAGAGCGAGAATGAGCGAACTCAAGGTCGCACTGGAAGATGCTGCCGGCGAAGGGATTATTTCCTCGGGCCAGGCCGAACGATTGCTGCCCTACCTCACCACGAGGAATATCGGCATCCTGCCGGCGCAGGCTCTTTCATCGCAGCACGGGCAGGACGATCCCAATCCGCTGGAAGATACGGAAGCGCCGCGTTTCGTGCGTGGCTTTCACGATGTACTCATCACCATCGGCGTCATCGTGCTGCTCATCGGGCTATGGGGATTGGCAAACCGCTATGCACCCATACTGGCGATTGTCGTGCTTGCCGAGATCCTGGTGCGCCGCCAGCGACTGGCGCTTCCGGCCGTGGTCTTGACCGTCGCCCTCGCCGTCTGGGTTTTCTATACGGTGGTGACCTATGTCAGCTCGACACCGGCGCTCAGCAATAATTTCACGATCGGCGCAATCGTGCTGGTGGCGCCATTCCCGCTGTCTCTGGCCTTGTTTTACTGGCGCTATCGGGTGCCGCTGTCGCTGGCACTCTTCCTATTTTCGTTGTTCGGCCTGTTTCTCGCCGCGGTCTTCTATGTCGCCGGTACGGTGACGGGGTCTTCGAATGTGCCGGCTGATTACCCGATCCAGACAATGATAATCTTGCTGATAACCGCTCTCGGCAGCTTTGCATTGGCAATGCGCTACGATCTCAGCGACCCGCAGAGAGTGACGCGCCGCTCCGACGTAGCCTTCTGGCTGCATCTCGCAACGGCGCCGGCCTTGCTTTATTCCACGATCCTGTTGGCATTGCGCCTTGAGCTTGCCAGCAGCGGTACCGTCTTCACCAATCTCACCGACGCCCTCTTTGGGGGGTATCTGCAAGCGGTGACCGTCCTCGTGGCGGTGCTGGTGATGATGCTGATCGGCCTGGTCATCGATCGCCGCGCTTTCGTGACCGCAGGTCTCGTGTCGCTGGGCCTCGCGACCGCGGCCATTCTCCGGCACAACAATGCCGGCCTCGACAAGGTGGGCTTCCTGGTGCTGATGATTGTCGGTCTAGTCGTGCTTGTGATCGGCATCGGCTGGACCGATCTGCGCCGCATCGTCGTGCGGCGCCTGCCTGCCGGCGTGCAGGCCAGATTGCCGACGCTGAGATGAGCGTCGGCAACAAGGAGACGATCAGGTGTTGAAGCGGAAGTGGATGACGTCGCCGTCCTGGACGACGTATTCCTTGCCTTCGTCGCGCGCCTTGCCCGCTTCCTTCGCACCGGTTTCGCCGTTGTAGGCGATGTAATCGTCATAGGCGATGGTGTTGGCGCGGATGAAGCCGCGCTCGAAATCCGAATGGATGACGCCGGCCGCCTGCGGCGCCTTGGTGCCCTGTTCGATCGTCCAGGCGCGCGTTTCCTTCGGACCTACGGTGAAGTAGGTGATGAGGTGCAAGAGCTTGTAGCCGGCGCGGATCAGACGGTCGAGACCAGCTTCGTCGAGACCAAGCGCGGAGAGGAATTCCTTCGCCTCTTCGTCCGGCAGCTGCGCCACCTCTGCCTCGATGGCAGCGGAGATGATGACGACTTCCGAATTCTGCTCCTTGGCCATGGCGGCGACGGCTGCCGTGTGCTCGTTGCCGGTCGCGGCATCGCCCTCGGCGACGTTGCAGACGTAGAGCACCGGGTGCGAGGTCAACAGGTTCAGGCCCTTGAGGATGCGGGTCTCTTCGGCGTCGAGCTTCGACAGCAGCGTGCGAACCGGCTTGCCTTCCTGCAGCAATGCGAGCGACGCATCCATGATCGGCAGCATCGCCATGGATTCCTTGTCCTTGCCGGTGGCGCGCTTGCGCGTCTGCTCGGTGCGGCGCTCAAGGCTCTCCAGGTCGGCGAGCATCAGCTCGGTCTCGATCGTTTCCGCGTCGGCGACCGGATTGATGCGGCCTTCGACGTGGGTAATGTCGCTATCTTCGAAGCAGCGCAACACGTGCACGATGGCATCGACTTCGCGGATGTTGGCGAGGAACTGGTTGCCGAGGCCTTCACCCTTCGACGCGCCGCGCACGAGGCCGGCGATGTCGACGAAGGAGATGCGCGTCGGGATCAATTCCTTCGACTTGGCGATGTCGGCAAGCTTGCGCATGCGCGGATCGGGAACCGCGACTTCACCCGTGTTCGGCTCGATGGTGCAGAACGGATAGTTTGCCGCCTGTGCTGCCGCCGTCTTGGTCAGCGCGTTGAACAGAGTGGACTTGCCGACATTCGGCAGGCCGACGATACCGCATTTGAAACCCATGGCACCTTGTCCATATCTTGAAAATCTTTGCTGTGCCTATGGGGGAAGGGCCGTTGCGGGTCAAGTCTTGTGCGGGCAAAGAGCCGCTTTTCTGCTAATGGAAGGGCTGAGAGCGGGAAACGGCCACATTGTCTCCCTCACACGACCATCCTTGAAGGATGTGGTGCGCTGCACTATAATCTCCCCATTAGCCCAAAACCCTTTCCCCTGTCGTCAACGGTGATGCCGATGAGTGACAATGATGTTGTCCTGAAACCAAAGCCTAAAACAAAGCCGAAGGTCGAGAGGCCGAAGCTCTACAAGATCATTCTCGTGAACGACGATTACACGCCGCGGGAATTCGTCATCATGGTGCTCAAAGCCGTCTTCCGCATGAGCGAGGAGACCGGCTATCGCGTGATGATGACGGCGCACAAGCTCGGGACCTGCGTCGTCATGGTCTGCGCGCGCGACATTGCCGAGACGAAGGCTCAGGAAGCGGTCGATCTTGCCAAGAGTGCCGGCTTCCCGCTGATGTTCACGACAGAGCCGGAAGAATAGGCGCAGTCATAGTCGCTAGGTGGGCCGGCGGATCTGGAAGCCGGTCTTGTCCTGCGTGAAGCCGCAATTGGCATAGAAGCGCAGCGTCGCGGGATTTTTCGAGCCGGTCAGCAGCATGATCTTATAACAGTTCCTCTCCCAGGCGCTTGCAAACGCTTTGCGGAGGACCGTGCCGGCAAGGCCGCGCCGGCGGTAGTCGGCGTGGGTCACCACATTCTCGATCAAAGCATAGGGCGCGCCGCCGCGTGTGAGATTTGGGATGACGATCAGTGTCACGGAAGAGACGGCCTTGTCGCCGTCAAAGGCGGCGAAGATCGTCATGCCGGGATGGGCGAGGATTTCTGCAAGGCGGGTCGCCGCCAGCTGTAGATCCAATATCGGATCTTCCACGTTCAGATGCCGGTAAAGTGCAAGCAGCGTCGGCAGGTTCGCCATCGCGATCGGCCGGATGACGATATCTGCGGTATCTTCGACTGCTGCGTCCGACATCTCAATTGTCCTTCTTGCCGAACATCCTCTTCAGCATTTCCGCCATGGGACCGGTTTCCGGGATCTTCGGCTGGCTGTGATTGCGCGCCTGATGGATATGGGACTTCGCCGGCGCCTTCTTTTCCTGCTTCGGGGTGTCGTCTTCCGCCTTGCCGCCGAGGGCAAGCGCGATCTTGTTCATCAGCTGCGAATCCTCGCCACGCACCAGCATGTCGGCATTGTCGGCAAGTGCGTCGAAAAGGGGCTCGAGCCAGCTTTGATCCACCTTGGCGAAATCGCCGAGAACGTGATTGTGCACGAGCTCCTTGGCGCCGGGATGACCGATACCAAGCCGCAGGCGGCGATACTCCTTGCCGCAGTGGGCATCGATGGACTTGATGCCGTTATGGCCGCCATGACCGCCGCCGGTCTTCAGCCGCGCCTTGCCAGCGGGCAAATCGAGTTCGTCGTAGATCACGACGAGATCCGACGGCTGGAGCTTATAGAAGCGCATGGCTTCGCCGACGGATTCACCTGAGAGGTTCATGAAGGTCTGCGGCTTGATGAGCAACACCTTCTGGCCGCCGAGTTCGCCTTCGGCAATCTCCGCCTTGAATTTCTTCGACCAGGGCGAAAAGCTGTGGCGACGATAGATCGCGTCCACGGCCATGAAGCCGATATTGTGGCGGTTGCCCTGATATTTGGCGCCGGGATTGCCGAGACCCGCGATGAGAAGCATGTGCTTCACCCTTCGAAAATGCCGATGCCCTTCACCACAGCGATTTGACGGCAAAGTCAAGGTGGGATGCGGTCAGTCGCCGAGGTGCAGGCCGTACTTCAGGAAAATCTGCTTCTGCGTTCCGTCGGCGACCAGCGCATTCAGCGCCGCCTGCATCCTGTTGAGGAGTTCGGCCGGGAAATCCTTATGGCAGGCGATTCCCATCGGCTGTTGCGAGAGAAGGGTCACCTTCTCCACGGCATTGCCCTCTTTTTTCAGCTTGTCGAAATAGAATTCCGAGATCGGCATCAGGTCGATGCGGTCGCTCATCAGCTTCTTGAGCGCGGCCTTGAAATCGCTGCCGACATCGATGCGCGGAAAATCATTTCGGCGCAAGATAGTCTCCGTGTAGTCGTCCCGCCATGTGCCGACGAGATATTTCCTTGCCTCGTCGATGGTCGTCGCGACAACCTTCGAACCACTGTGCTTGATCAGGATATTTCGATCGATCAACAATGGTTGCACCCATTTGAAGAGCAGATCGCGTTCTTCGTTGTGCGCCGTGGCGAAGACGCAGGTCATGGGTTCGGCCAGCGCCTGATTGTAGGCACGAGCCCAGGGCATGACGGTAATCGTGTAATCGACCCCGATATCGGCCATGATCTTTTCCACCTGCTCGGTGGTCGCGCCGACAGGCGTCTTGCCTTCGCGGTAGTTGAAGGGCGGATATTCCTCGGTGGTGAAATGAACGGTTTCGGCGTGGACGGAGGAGAGAAGGGTGAGCGAAAACAGGCCGGTAGCAATCATGAGCAGCAGTTTTCGCATGCGGTTCCTCATCGCTATGACGCTTGCGCTACGGGGGAAGGGTGATGTTGCTGCGAGCCGACCAGCGCCCTCACCAGATGGTCTGGATGCAGCGGCCGATAGAACAGATAGCCCTGGCCATAGTCGATACCCATGGCACGCAGGGTAGCGCATTCCTCCTCGGTTTCCACGCCTTCCGCAATCACCGTGCAATTCATCTTGTGCGACAGTGTGGTGATGCTTTCGACCAGCATGCGGCTCTTGGCGCTGACATCGGAGGCAGTATCGTTGATGGCGCGGATGAAAGATTGGTCGATCTTGATAATGTCGACCGGGAAGCGATTGATATAGCTCAGTGACGAATAACCTGTGCCGAAATCGTCGAGCGCGATGCGGCAGCCGTAGCGGCAGATCTCGTTGATCACCATGCGCGTCTCCGGATTGTCATCCATGAGCACAGCCTCGGTGATTTCGACGACGATGCGCCGGGCAGCAATTTCGTAGCGTGATAGCAGGGCGGCAATGCGCAGCGGCAATTCCTGCTCGAACTGCAGCGGCGAGAAGTTGATGGCGAGATAGGTATCCTGCATGCCCTCGATCCGTGAGAGGCGAGCAAAATCGGCGATGGCCTTCTCCATGATGCGGTTGCCGATGCGAATGATCGAACCGGTTTCTTCGGCGACCTCGATGATGCGGCCAGGGGGCAGGATGCCTTTTTGTGGATGGTGCAGACGCATCAGCGCCTCGAAGCCGGCGATCGAGCGGTCGTCTATATTCACGACGGGTTGCAGGTAGGCTTCGAACCAGTCTTCGTTGAGGCCGGTTTCGATATGGTTCTCCAGTTCGGCGCGGCGGCGGGAATCGTCCAGCATGCCGTTGTCGAAAATCTGTGCGCCGTTCTTGCCATCGCGCTTCTTGGCATACATGGCGATATCGGACTTCAACAGCAGTTCAGCCGCATTGGCGGCCTGACGCGGGTAGATTGCAATGCCGATGCTGGCGCTAAGGCGGGCATCGCCGATGAAGGGTGCCTCGAAGACCTCCGCGATGAGGGCCGCCATGTCGATCGCTCTCGCTTCCGCATTCTCGGCCAGCAGCAGCATGGCAAATTCGTCGCCGCCGAGGCGCGCGGCAATGTCACCCGGCTTCAGGCATTTCTGCAGGCGCGATACCAATTCGCGCAGTGCCGCATCGCCGGCGGCGTGGCCCATATTGTCATTGATCCATTTGAAGCGATCGAGATCGATGAAGAGGCAGGCGAGTTCGCGCCTGCGCAGATCGGCTTCATTGATCTTTGCGTCCAGCGCACTCTCGAAGCCCTGGCGGTTGAGAAGGCCGGTCAGGTGGTCGGTAATCGCCTGTCGCAGATTACGGTCTTCCGACTGCTTGAGTTCGGTGACGTCGGTCATGACGGAGAGCGACAGGCCATCCTGGATCGCGGTTGTTTCGAGGATCAGGACATCCATGACCCGCTCATCTCGGCAAAGGAATTTCACCGTCACGGCGAGGCGGGCGGCACTGTCGGGGTTGCCGCGTTTGCGCTCGATATATTGTACGCGCGAATCCGGCAGGATCAGACTTGCAAACTCGCGGCCGATCACGTCGGCGCGATCGTAGCCCGTGGTGGCGAGCCAATAGTCGCTAACGGCAGCGATGCAATCATTCTTGTCGAGCGAGAAAAGCATGGCGGGTGTCAGATTATAGGTATCGGTCGCCCGGCGATGAGCGAACTTCAGCTCGGTTTCCTCGCGCTGCAACTTGCTCTGCATGTCATTGAAGCTGCTGGCAAGGCGGCCCATTTCGTCGTTCGACTGCCAGTCGACGTGGTGACGCGAGCCGAGCCTCCGTGTGGCCTCGATGGCATGCGTCAACCGCATCAGCGGTTGGATAACGAAGATGCGGTTACCGATCAGCGCCGCGCCGAAGACCGTCAGTACGGCGAAGATGAAGATGGAGATGAAGACGATCTCCTCACTCTTCAGGCCGTCGAAGAGGCCTAGCTGGGGATAATAGACCGTGATGGTGCCGAGCCGTTTCGCACCATCGACGCCGTTGTAGATAATCGGCCGATCAACCGACTCCAGATTGCCCTTGTAGGATTTCGGGATGGTCGATTGCGTGACGTCGAGCTGGCCGGAAAGATCGCGGACGTTGACGCGGACGATCGCGCCTTCGGCGACTGTCGTCGCGCTGATCTGGGTCACGCTGTCTTCGTCCAGGTCCCATAGCGGCTTTGCGAGGGCCTGGGCATTGGCCACGAGGAGAACGGTTATGTGATCCTTGATTTCCTTTTCAGCGCGTTCGGACGACAGAAAAAGGAAAAGGATGAAGAGCGGCGCTACGAAAACCAGCAGCGCACCGCAAACGATCGCGAAAAACCTGTTTTCGACCGAATGGCTCATAGTTCCGTTAGCTCCCCAGTCATAGACCAGCGGATTTAGGGGGCACCGCTTTCTACAACTCTTTCGCGCAGATTTTCATGAATCCGTTAAATGTTGCTGAAACTCTGGGGTTAATGGAAATCAACTATAGTATAGATTCCAAGACATTCTTATTTTTACTTTCTCTAATATTTGTTTCCGGACATGAAAAAACCCGCCGTCCCGAAGGGGAGGCGGGTCTCAATGCTTCAGGTCGAAGATGCCAATCAGGCGCTGGCTTCTTCGCCGCCTTCTGCTTCTTCTTCAGCAAGGCCAGCTGCCGGAGCAACGATCGTTGCGATCGTGAAGTCGCGGTCGGCGATGACCGGGGTCACGTTCTTCGGCAGCTTGACGGCCGAGATGTGGATGCTGTCGCCGCTCTTCAGGCCGGTGAGGTCAACGGTGAAGAATTCCGGGATCGCGTCAGCCGGGCAATGAACTTCGACTTCGTGGCGAACGATGTTCAGCACGCCGCCAGCCTTGAGGCCCGGGGACTTCTCGTGGTTTTCGAAGTGAACCGGGATTTCAACGGTGACCGCGGTGTTGCCGGAAACGCGCAGGAAGTCGACGTGGACCGTGAAGTCACGGACCGGATCGAGCTGGTAGTCCTTCGGCAGAACCTTGATCTTCTTGCCGTCGACGTCGATCGTTGCGATCGTCGTGAGGAAACCGCCGGCGTGGATGCGCTTCGTCACCTCATTGGTGTTGAGAGCGATGGAAATGGGGGCCTGCTTGTCACCATAGATGACAGCGGGGATCAGACCATTGCGGCGAAGTTCACGGGCGGACCCCTTACCAACCCGTTCGCGCGCCTCGGCCTTGAGCTCGTAGCTTTCGTGGCTCATAGCTATTCCTTTCGAGGTTATTTGGAGAGTTCATTCGCTCGGTCATACGCCGTATCGACTGAACTGGAGGAGGGCATGCCCTGCCTCATCCGCGTTGCCTCCAAGGGTGTCTACGCGGACGCGTGGCGTATAATACAAAGTGCTCAAAGGTGCAAGCACCTCCGGAATGCGAAGCTTTGTGGTGACATTGCAACTGCCGCGAACAAGCCTGCAGCGCCATTTCTATCAACGTCTTGACATATACCCTCAGCCCCATCAACAGTCGAATCCAATCGATTAGGGTCAGAAGGAGAGGTCGGGCATGCGTTCCAGGACAATCGCCGCCGCGGTTTTTTCCATGGGTCTTGCCGGCGCATCACAGGCAGCCGACGTCAATGAGCAAGGCGCCAAGGAACTCCGCAACATCCTGACCCATTCGCTTTCGCAGGACCTTGCCCGCAGCGATTTCGTAACCGTCAAACCGGCCGGCGATCAATATCAGATTACCTACGATCTCGCGAAGTTCTTCGACAAGATCAATTCGAGCGCGTTTTCGGTAACGGGTTTCAAGCCGCTCTCCCTTTTTGCGCAGCCCGTCGAACAGGGAAGGTGGCATCTGACAGGCGACAATAGCCTCGATGTCGCGCTCCATTCGCCGACCTCGGACATTGCCTATTCGATCGCCTCCAGTTCCTTCGACGGCATTTTCGATCCTGCCATCGAAATGATGCGGTCGATGGGTATCAAGAGCAGCGGCGTGAAATTCTCAAGCGCCGGCAGCGGCCCGAAAAGCGGGCGCAAGATCGATGCCACCATCGACAGCGCCTCATTTGCCCATACGGTCACCGACAGCAGCGAGGCAGGCAAGGTCGATCTGCAATTGCAAGGCACGCTGCAACGCTTGCGCGAGCAGTTTACGGTGCGACCGGACGCTGCTCCCATCACTTTCAGCGCGGATAGCGTCGATACCAACGTCACTGCAACGAGCTTGCCGGTGAAGGATCTGCGCGCGCTCATTCGTTTCTTCGTTCAACACGTCAAGGCCAAGCAGCTGTCGCAAAGCGGCAGCGAGAAGTTCGAGCAGTTGGTGCATCAAGCCCTGCCGGTTTTCGGTTCGCTCGGCAAGACCGTGACCGTGAATAACGCGCTGGTGGCGACGGAGAAGGGCAAGGTCGGCGTCAAGCGCATCGACTATAGTTTCAAGATGGACGGTCTCACCAAGGCGTCGAACGTCAATCTGGAACTGAGGGCTGAGCAGTTCACGCCGGATGCCGATCTCGTGCCGGCTGCCTTTACGCCTTTCCTGCCCGCGACGCTGGATGTTCAACTCGGCGTGCCCAATATCAACTTCGCCGGCCTCATCGATGCCGGGCTCGATTCGATTGCCACACGGGCGACGCCGGTTTCCGGTGAGGCGCTGAAGCGCACGATGTTTCCGAGCGGCTACGGAACGCTGGAGTTCCCGAAGATCAGCGCAAGGTCTGACGTCTACGATGTCGAGGTTTCCGGCGAGCTGAAGGGTTCGACCAAGGCGCATTCCAGCATCTCGCTGCAGGCGACGATCCTCGCGCGCGATTTCGACAAGACGGTAGCCGCCATTCAGGAGGCCGCCAAAGCCCAGCCTCGCTTGAACAGCGTTTCCTTTAGCCTGCTGGCTGCCAAGGGTTTTGCCAAGACCGACCCGGACGGCCGTCTGCGCTGGGACGTCACGATAGATGAAGACCGGACGGTGACGGTCAACGGACAGGTGATGAAGAAGCCTTGAGGTTTGAGGATAAGCCCATGTACCAGGGCGATGACAAAGTTCCATGCGAAGGGCCGGTCGGTCTTTTCCAGATTTCCACGTTTCTTTTCCATCACATTTGGGGGTGAATTATGCGTTTCAAAGCGGTTGCCACGGCGGCTGTTCTCGCTGCCGGCGTGGCCGGCGTTGTGCAGGCTGCCGACGTCAGCGAACAAGGCGCCAAGGATCTTTACGGCAATCTGACCTATTTCCTGCCCGATGATATCGCAAAGAGCGGCGCGATTTCGGTGAAGCCGGTCAGCGCGCACTATGAAGTGACCTATGATGTACAGAAGCTCCTCGACAAGCTGAATGTCAGCGGTTTCGACATCAATGGCCTCAAGCCGTTGCTGATGCTGGCGACGCCGCTCGATAGCGGCCTCTGGAACATCGAAGGCAACAATGCCTTCGATGTGACGGCCCGTTCGAAGCCCGGAAGCGGTTCCGACAGCGAGTTTCGCTATGCCTTGGCGTCGTCGACCTTCCAGGGTGTTTTCGATCCGGCACTTCATTATCTGCGCTCCATGGATATGAAGGGCAGCGGCTTCACGTTGTCGACAAAGACCACTGACGAAAACAAAAGCGTCCAGAAGAATGACGCTACGGCCGACAGCGTCGTCTATACGCTGTCATCGGCCGACAGCGGTGAGCCGGGCAGGCTCGATCTCAAGATGAACGGCAGCCTGCAATCGCTCTACGACAAGATTTCGTCCGACGACGCGACGCTCGGGGAAATCAAGATCGCGGCGATCGATTTCAATGTGGGGGCGACGAAACTGCCTTTGAAGGCCGTGAACTCCCTGCTGCAGTTCGTCTCCGAGCACAAGGATCAAAAGACGCTTTCCGATGCCGACAGCAAGGCGGTCAAGGCCTTGTTGATGAATGCCATGCCGATCATCGGTTCCTTCGAAGAGTCCGTCGCCATCAAGGATATCGCGGTCACGACGCCTTTCGGCAACGGCGGCCTGCAGAAAATGGGCTATTTCTTCAAGGTAGCCGGGCCAGCCAATGCCATGAATGCCGATTTCGGATTGGACGCCGAAAAGCTTGATCTGGAAACGGGCCTGGTCCCTGAGGACTATATCGCCTTCATCCCTGATGCGGCCGATATCCAGGTACAGGTGCCGAACCTGAATTTCTCGGCTTTGGCGGACGTTTTCCAGCAGGTCGATTTCAAGAATCCGGAGAGCGACCCGGCAATGGACGAGAAGCTGCAGAAGGCCATGTTTCCCGATGGAACGATGACCATCAACTTCCCGAAGATCAGCGCCGTCTCGGGTCTCTATGATGTCGAAGCTTCCGGCAGCATGCGTGGCTGGCTGAACGAGAAGGACCGCGTCGCCATGAAGATGACGGTTCTTGCCCGTGATCTCGACAAGACGATTGCTGCCATCCAGGAAGCTGCAAAGACGAAGGCCGATCTTTCTCAGCTCTCTTTCGGTCTGATGATGGCCAAGGGCTTTGCCAAGACGGATACCGACGGACGCTCGCGCTGGGATATCGATCTTTCCGATGACGGTCACGTGACGGTCAACGGCCAGGTCATGAAGTAAATCACTCCGAAGTCAGAATGCGATCATGTTTGTCCTGAAGCCGCTGAGCCAACGCTCGATCTCTCTTCTATGGGCCGGCCAGGTGCTGGCGGCGACAGGCTCCGAATTCTACATGGTCGCAGTCGTCTGGATTGCCGCTGACTTCATTGGCAGCAATGCGGGATATGTTTCCGCATTGCAGTCCGGAGCGCTGCTGTTTGGCAGCCTGTTCGGCGGTATCGTCACGGATCGCTGGCGGCACAGCACGACGATGATATCAGCCGATCTGCTGCGTGCGGCTTTATTGCTGACACTATCGCTGGCGGGGATCTTGCATCTGATGAGCCTGCCGCTGTTGATCGTGCTTGCCGGAAGCATCGCGTTGCTGACGTCGACTTTCGATCCGTCGCTGCAGGCGACCTTGCCAACGATTGCGGTCGATGCCGAGGTTCGACATGCAACCAATGGCCTTTTCGACGCTACGCGTCGCATGGCGCGCATTCTCGGTCCAAGCCTGATCGCGCTCGTGAACGGGCTCCTGCCGAAATCCCAGTTCTTCACGGTCACGGCCGCCACCTTCATGCTCTCGGCGCTTGCCGTGTGGTTGGCGGTGGCGAAACTCCCCACGGCGCCGCGGCGTCGCGATTTCTCCGGAATGGCGGCTGTCGTGGACGGCATTCTCGGCGGGTGGCGCGCAGCGCGCGGCCATGCGGCAATTCTCTACGGCCTCTTCACTAACCTGATGGGAAACGTCGCCTGGGCGATGGGGATCCTGCTCGGCATGATCCTGCATTTGCGCGAAACCAGCGCCGATCCGCTGACCGACTACAGCCTGATGATGACGGCTTACGGCGTCGGCAACCTGGCCACCAATCTGATCCTCGGCAGCGTCAAGCCGCGCCGGCCGGTCGTCTGGATCATCGTGGCGAAGCTCATCTTCGGATCGGGGGTTTTCCTGTTGCCGCTGATGCATGATCGGATATCGCTGATGCTCGTGGCGTGCTTCGCGGCGATCAACGGCCCTTTCGAGAACCTTGCCATGCTGCATCTGATGCAGACGCGCAGCGAGCCGCATCGTCTGGCGCAGGTCTATCGTCTATTGATGTGCGCGATCTTCACCGGCTTGCTTCTGGCCTATCTGATGTCGCCGACCCTGTTTGCATGGTTCGGCATCGGGCCTTCGATCATGGGCTCGGGTGCGGCCGTCTTCATCTCGGGTCTGGTGGGGATAGGCCTGCTCGCATGGAAACAGGCGCATCCCGCGCGAGCAAAGGCCACCTGAGGCGGCCACAAGCTTCAGTCGAACAGGCTCGAAACCGATTCTTCCTGGCTGGTGCGGTTGATGGCTTCGCCGATGAGGCTCGCCGTCGTGATCACGCGGATATTCGGCGCTGACAGCACGGCGGTCGTCGGCTGGATGGAATCGGTGATCACCAATTCCTTCAGTTTCGAATTTGCCACGCGGGTCACCGCGCCGCCGGAGAGAACGCCGTGTGTGATATAGGCAGTGACACTTGCCGCACCCTGAGCAAGCAATGCCTCAGCAGCATTGCAGAGCGTGCCGCCGGAATCGACGATATCGTCAATCAGGATGCAATCCTTCCCAGCCACCTCGCCGATGATATTCATCACTTCGGACTCACCCGGGCGGTCGCGGCGCTTGTCCACGATCGCCAACAGACAGTCGAGACGTTTTGCCAGGGCGCGAGCGCGCACGACACCGCCGACGTCGGGTGAGACAACCATGACGTTGCTGATATCGTAGTTGGCCTTGATGTCGCGGGTCAGAACCGGAATCGCATAAAGATTGTCCGTGGGTATATCGAAGAAGCCCTGGATCTGTCCGGCGTGGAGGTCGAGCGTAAGGACACGGTCGGCGCCAGCCTCGGTGATCAGATTGGCGACCAGCTTGGCCGAGATCGGCGTGCGCCCCGAGGCGCGGCGATCCTGGCGGGCATAGCCGAAATAGGGGATGACCGCGGTTATGCGCCGCGCCGACGAGCGGCGCATCGCATCGATCATGATCAACAGTTCCATAAGATGATCGTTGGTCGGAAACGATGTCGGCTGGACGAGAAACACATCCTCGCCGCGTACGTTTTCCTGGATCTCTACGAAAATCTCCTGGTCGGCGAACCGACGGACGCTAGCTCTTCCCAAGGGAACGTTGAGATAATTGCAGATCGCTTCGGCAAGATGCCGGTTCGAATTGCCTGCGAAAACCTTCATTGTGGCCCGCCTATTACCAACCTGATAGCCGCGCTTTTAACCGCCTTGCTCTCGAATGCAAGGGGGAGAGGCGCGTTACCTTTCATATTTCTGAAAAGCTTGTGGCTATCCACCGTTGGATTCGCGCCAGGAATTGAATTCCGACATGGTTTTGGTGGCAATTTTCTGCATGACCGTCGGGGGAACGGCCGACCAGGGGTCGCCGCGCTTCAGGGGCGCGCTTTCCGAACCCTGGATGCGGTGGACGCGGTTGCCGTTACTATCCAGCACGTCCCAGACATAGGTTACAGAAATCTGCGGCCCATCTTCAAAGGCGGAAAGATAGCCTTTGAGGATATAGGCGGCGCTGGAATCGCTTGAACTCTTGATCGTCAGGCCGAGCGAGCGGGCATCGGCACCAAGCTGGCGCGACAGCGGCGTAACGGCTTCCACGGGCGCGCCGATGATCGGCAGGAAGCGGACGCTGTTGCCGCCGGCCGCGGTTGGGGGTGGCAGCGATGCCTGTTGCTGATCCGGCTGCTGTTGTTCCGGCTGAGGATCGTCGGCAGTCTGTTGCTGCTGAGGTTGTGGATCGTCCGACAGACGCCGGTCGGCCTCGCGTTGCTCGTCGGCTTCCGAAAACTGATTGTTAGATGGAGCGATGGAGGCGGTCCGGGAACCATCGAGCGGGCGAGAGGCGTAAGGATTGCTGCCACTCGACCTTAGCGCCGATGCCTGGTCATCGAGCGTGCCGCTTCCGCCGTAGCTTTGCTGCTGATAGGCCTGCTGGGAGGTTTGCTGCTGATAACCGTAACTATCCTGCGTGTCCTGATAGACCTGGCGGCGCTGCGGCGCTGAAGCCATTCGTTCGACATCCCGCTGGGTGACCGGGCTGGAGCCGACATCGCCGATGGCTTCGGGCGGCGTCAGGGCGTCCGTGGTATTGCAGGCGGAGAGCGCGAGGCAAAAGCCGGCGACAGTCAACGTTATCCTGACCAGTCCCATTGACGCGATCCTTTCTCCCGACGTCTTACCGTCCAGGATCGCTATCTTACGCCCCTAACGGTTAAGAAATTCGAGAGGGTGGCGCGAAAGGGCCTTCGGCGCCTGCGAGGTGGTCAGATAGGTCTGTCCAAGGGTCATGGCGGTACCGCTGTCGGAATCCATGATGATCATGTGCACGAAGAGCGACATGTTCTCCTGGATCTCCTGCGGATTGCCCATATGGAACATCTCGTGCTCCATCCAGGAGGGTGAGAAGCGGGCGCCGAGGGAGTAGCCGCAGGCATTCAGCCGGTGGCGGGCAAGGCCGCGTTCGTCCATGATCCTGGCGTGCATGTCGAAGACGTCGCCGAAGGTGTGTCCCGGCATCAGGATCGTTTCGATCGCCTGCAGGGTTTCCAGGCAGGCACTGAAGAGCTCGCGATGGCGGTGGCTGGGAGTGCCGATGACGACGGTGCGCATCATGGCGGCATGGTAATGGGCATCGACACCGGCCCATTCGAGCGTCAGCTGGTCGTTGGCGTCGAGCTTTCGGCGGCCGGACTTGTAGCGGCAGAGCAGGGCTTCCACACCGGAGCCGATGATGAATTCGTTGGCGGGATAATCGCCACCACCTGAAAAGACTGCGCCCTGCATGGCTGCGAGGATATCTGATTCATCAGCACTCGGCTTGGCTAAAGAGAGGGCGGCATCTAAGGCATCGTCGGCCAGCGCGGCAGCGCGTTCGACATGAGCGATTTCCGCCGGGCTCTTGGTCAGGCGCAGACGGCTTACAAGATAGGAGGCGTCGATGATCTGTCCGAAGCTCGCAAGCTGATGATCGAGCAGGCGAGCGATGCGGCCCGTCATGCCATGGGTGTCATATTCGATGCCGATACGGGCGCCGAGAAGATCGAGGTCGGACAAAAGCTCCTTGAGATCGAGCGTCGGATCGGCGTTGACGCGATCGACCCAGATACGGATGTCGGTAATGACAGAGGTAAGTTGCGCCTGGCGCAGATCAGCCGAGCGCGTCAGGAGCGTCAGCGATCCATCCGCCTTGACGACCAGCGTCTGGAAAAAGCAAAAGCCGAACGTATCGTAGCCGGTCAGCCAATACATGCTCTCCTGTGCAAAGAGCAGCATGGCATCGAGCTTTTCTTCCTGCATCCTCGCAAGCAGCCGCGCCAGACGAGCCTCGAATTCACTGCGTTCGAAATGCAGGGCCATGTCAAGCTGCCTCCCCGATGGCGATGGCGGAAATCTGGCGCCCATAATCCGGCTCCTTGGCATGCGTCGTGCGCCGATAGGAGAAAAAGCGCTCCGGGTCCGGATAGGTGCAGAGGTTCAGGCTTTCAGCGGTGACGCCGGCCTTGCGCAGCCGATCGACCGTGAGGGACGGCAGATCGAACATGGCATGGCCGTCGCGCTCCGAAGGAGCGAAATATTGGGCATAGTCGGGATCGTGGGCGAGGAAGCGTTCGACGAATTCGGGACCGACTTCATAGCTTGCCTGGCTGATCGAGGGGCCGAGGCAGGCGATGATTGCCTCGCGTTTCGCGCCGAGTGCTTCCATCGCAACGATCGTGTTCTCGATCACGCCCGTCAGCGCGCCCTTCCAGCCGGCATGGGCGGCGCCGATGACCCGATTTTCCGGATCGGCGAAAAGGATGGGGCCACAATCGGCGGCAAGCACACCAAGCGCGATGCCCGGCGAGGCCGTCACCATCGCGTCGGCCTGCGGTCGGCTGCCGTCATAATGGGCGTCGATGGTCACGACGTCGGGTGAATGGATCTGATGCACGGTGGCAAGCCGCTCGACGGGCAAGCCGAACCAGCCGGCGACACGACGGCGGTTTTCCTGCACGTGCGCGCGTTCGTCATGCGAACCGAGGCCGACGTTCAATCCGCGATAGAGACCTTCCGAAACGCCGCCGACGCGGGTGAAATAGCCATGACGAATGCCGGAAGTCTCGGCGGCGCTCAGCAGCGTGCTTGCAAGTGGTGTCGGCAACGAGAGTGTTCCTTAGATATCTTGGTTCAGCCTGTCGTGCGATGAATAACGCAGCCGCGGCGAAGCAGTTCGATCGTCGGGGAATGTTGGCCCAGGCCGCCGCGCCCTGTCAATCCGCAAGGATTGTTGGCCGAACTATCAGCTGATGGGCCGAAAGGGCAGGAGGTCGATCGCCGGGCTGGAGACCGCCAGCACCTTGAAAAGCTCTCCCATCTTGCCTTCGCCGGCACCCGCAAGCCGCTCCACGGCGACGCGAATATTCTCCTGCGTTGCCGCATCCTGGTCGCGGCCGAGAGCGGCGGCGCGCTCCAGCAGGCCGAGCCCGACGAGGAAATCGCCCTGATGACAGCAGCCGTTGATATGCAGGCCCGACGCGAGCGCCGTTTGCGCCAGATGCTGGAAATCGACGTGGCTGGTGAGATCCGCCTCGCCCGGATGTTCCAGCGGCGGGTCGTATTCGTGCATACGCACGGCCTGCAGCGTGTCGCCGAAACCCGTCGTCATGTGACCGTAGTCGATGGCAAGCGCGGTGCCGCCATGGGATGCCAGCCGGTCGCAGATTGCCGTCATGACGGCCTGGCGAGCGGGGGCGATTTCGAAAATCGTGCCGATCGGCGGCGGGTCGCCCTCCGGAAGAAGAGCCGGATCGAGCGCGGCCACGCCCGCCGTGAAACTCAGTTCGTCATTGACGTCGAGGCCGACCGTGCGCTCGCGGAAGCCATTGGCGGTGCGGACGAACTGACGGATCGGAATGGCGTCGAAGAGTTCGTTGGCGGCGAGCAGGGTGAAACCTTCAGGCACTTCGCCAAAGTCCGTATGCCAGGAGATTTTTGCGCCATAGGCTTCGAGGGTCTGGCGCTGGAAGCCTTGCAGGCGCTCGCTGGTCTCGACGAGATGCACCGTCATGACATCGTAGAGCGGCGGCGCGAGCTTGCCGATGACACGCAGCATGTCCGACATCATCGTGCCGCGGCCAGGTCCGATTTCGACGAGGCGCACATCGGCAGGCGTTCCGTGCCGCTGCCAGGCATGCACCATGAAGACGCCGATCATCTCGCCGAATAGCTGGCTGACTTCCGGCGCTGTGACGAAATCGCCGGACTGGCCGAAGGGTTCACGCGTCTTGTAATAACCATGCACCGGATCGGCGAGGCACAGCGAAAAATAATCCGTGATGCTCAATGGCCCGTTTGTGCGGATGATGGCTTTGATTTTTTCCCCGAGCGCCGTCGTCATTCTCTGCTTTCGCTAATGCGTGGCCCAGACAGACTGGGAGCCGTTCCTACAAGGACCACGCGATATTGAACCCTACCTCAAGCCATCTGCCTTGCAGCTGCCTGCCGTGCACGGATGACTGCCCACAGGCCGATGGCGACCATCGGAAGCGACAGCACCATACCCATCGTCAGCCAGTTCGTGCCGAGAAGATAGCCGAGCTGCTCGTCAGGCTGACGGAAGAATTCGACAAAAATACGCGAGAAGGCATAGCCGATCACAAAAATACCGCTGACTGTGCCCGGCTTTTTCAGCGCCAGCGCCCAGCGCGTGAGGATGAAGAGCACGAGGAACAGTATAATGCCTTCGATGCCGGCCTCGTAAAGCTGGCTGGGGTGGCGCGGATCGGGACCTGCAGGGCAGACGCCGTTATGGGCGGCGATCACATGCGGGCTGCAGAAGACCATCGCCCAGGGAACGTCGCTCACCCGGCCCCAAAGCTCGCCGTTGATGAAATTGGCGATGCGGCCGAAGAACAGGCCGATCGGCGCGACGGCGGCGACGATATCGAACAGGCTCCAGGCTGGGATCTGGTTGCGTCTTGCAAACAAGATCATGGCGATAGTCGTGCCTATTAATCCACCGTGGAAGGACATGCCGCCATTCCAGACCTCGATGGCGCGGATCGGATTGGCCAGCACCGGATCGAGATCGTAGAAGAGGATATAGCCGATGCGACCGCCGAGAACGATGCCGAAGGCGACCCAGAGGATGAAGTCATCCAGGTGCTGGCGCGTCATCGGCGCGGTATCGCTCAGCCAGAGCTTGCCGTTATCGACCAGCCGCCTTGCGTAGAACCAGCCGAGCAGAATGCCAGCGACATAGGCAAGTCCATACCAATGAACTGAAATCGGACCGAGGGAGACGGCGACCGGGTCGATGTCCGGAAACGGCAGGATGGCGGCGAGATTGGCGGATGTCAGCAAGATCGTCAGGCCCGTTGCAGCATGTTCCCGAAAGCACCGTGCCATTTCGGGGCAGGATCATGCTAAATATCCAAAATGTGCGCGGAACATGGCGTTCGCTGTCGAAACGGTCAAGTCGATTGTTGATCCGGCCGAGATCGGGGCTCCGGTTGTCCAGTCCTATCTCAATTTGCTTGCATCGGCCCCTTGGAAATCTTACCTCAGCACTATCTGGCCCGTATCGATGCCTGACCGTTGAGGGCCGACGGCCGCAAGGAGATTGCCATGAGCACTGGACCGAACCGAATCTTGGATGAATTCGCCAAGCTGATGACCGATGCCGCCGGTGCTGCCCAGGGCGTGCGCCGCGAAATCGAGACCGCCTTCAATGCCCATGCCGAGCGCTGGCTGAACAGCATGGATATCGTCAAGCGCGAGGAATTCGAAGCCGTTCGCGAGATGGCGATCAAGGCGCGCGACGAAAACGAGGCGCTGCTCGCGAGAATCGAAGCGCTCGAAACCAAGCTTGCTTCCAAGGGCAAATAAGCCTGGACTTCCGTTTGCAGATCGGCGCGGCACTCGTTTGCCGTGCCTTTTTCCTCTGAAAATTTCCGTCTGTTTTTCCACCTGTGGACATAGGCAAAAAAGCCAATTGCCAGAGTCGGTTATGACTCCCTTCTGAATAGACGTCGGAAGAGCTTTCCACAGTGCCGTTTCCAAAATCACCACTCAGGGGCTGGCATGCCGGGCATGCCACTATACACTGATTTTAAATGATGATTCGAAACGGACTTGGTAAGCCCCGGGCATGGTGGAAGCGTTAGTCTGGCAGCCGTTCAACATCATCCCGAGTATGTTTCCGGAGTAAAATTGTTTGCGTTCTTTCAGTGTTGAGCCACGGGAAAACTGCAACCGATCCGGTCAAGAAGGTGCTGCATGAGCCTTATGGAAATGGAAGCCGAACGACAATCAAATCCGGTCGACATGATCGAATTCGTTGCTGCCAACAACGACTGGTCGTTCGAACGGTCCGGCGAGGACGAAATCGCCATGACCGTCGAAGGGCGATGGACCGACTATCACGTCTCGTTCTCCTGGATGGAGGAATTCGAGGCGCTGCACATAGCCTGCGCGTTCGATGTCAAGGTTCCGGACCCGCGCGTCAATGAGGTGATCAAGCTCTTGTCCTGCATCAACGGGCAGGTGCTGATGGGCCACTTCGATCTGTGGCGCCAGGAGGACATCGTCATCTTCCGCCAATCGCTGCTCCTGTCGGGCGGGGCGGAGCCTACCAACCGGCAGGTGGAGGTGCTGCTTTCCAACGCGCTTGACACCTGTGAGGCTTACTATCAGGCTTTCCAATTTGTTGTATGGTCCGGGCTCGATGCAAACCGCGCCATGGAAGCCGTACTTTTTGAAACGGTAGGCGAAGCGTGACATGACAGGTGAACAATCCGCCAATGCATTTGCATCCTTCGGGCCGATCGTCCTGATCGGCGCGGGCAATATGGGTGGCGCATTGTTGACGGGGTGGCTGAAAAGCGGCGTGCCGGGATCGTCCGTCATCGTCGTCGACCCAAATCCGGCCGAAGCGATGCGCAAAATGATTGCGGATGCCGGCGCAAGTCATGTCACTGAGGTTCCGAAAGGCGTGGCGGCGGGAGTTCTCTTCATCGCCGTCAAGCCGCAACTGATGGACGCGGTTCTGCCGCCGTTCAAGCCGCTTGTGGGGGAGACGACGGTCGTCGTCTCGATCGCGGCCGGCAAAACTCTCTCTGCGCTTGAAACGCATCTAGGCGAAGCGGCGATGGTGCGCGCCATGCCGAACACGCCCGCCATGGTTGGGCGTGGCGTGACGGGTGCTTTTGCCAATGAGCGCGTGAGTGATCGCCAGCGGCAGCTGGTCCAAAACCTGTTGAAAGTGTCCGGTCCGGTCGAGTGGGTGCCCGGTGAGGCCGATATTGATTCGGTGACTGCAGTTTCGGGCAGTGGGCCTGCCTATGTTTTCTATCTCGTGGAATGCATGGCGGAGGCGGGCCGGAAGCTCGGCCTGCAGGCGGACCTCGCCATGCGCCTTGCACGGGAAACCGTCGCGGGGGCTGGTGAATTGTTGCACCAGTCTCCCGACGACGCTTCGCGCTTGCGCCAGAACGTGACGTCTCCAGGTGGGACGACGGCGGCGGCGTTGAGTGTTTTGATGGCAGAGGACGGCATGCAGCCCTTGTTCGATGCGGCTCTCGAAGCGGCGCGCAAACGGGCGCAGGAACTGGCCGGCTAGCAATTTCAGGAAAAGTGCATAGCGGTTTTCCGTCCGGAATTGCGTAAAAGCGAAGAGCTGGAACGGTTCAGCAGTTCCACGAAACGCTGAACCGTTCCAGGTTTTCGATAAAGGGCAGGATATGACGGAAGAGATCACCTATGGCGATTTCGAGCGGGTGGATATCCGTGTCGGGACGATCATCGAAGCGGAAATTTTTCCGGAAGCGCGCAAGCCCGCTTACAAGCTCAGGATCGATTTCGGGCCGGAGATCGGCATCAAGCGCTCCTCTGCGCAGATTACCGTACATTATACGCCTGAAACCCTTGTCGGCCGGCAGGTGCTGGCTGTCGTCAATTTTCCGCCACGCCAGATCGGGCCGGTTCGCTCCGAAGTGCTGACCCTCGGTTTCGAGGACGAGTCCGGCGCGATCGTTCTGGCCGCCGTGACCCAACCGGTGCCGAACGGCAAGAGGATGATGTGAGCGGCGCCCCTTTCGCAGTCGAAAGGGAAGGGTTCAGTGAATATCCCTTGAGACCGGGTCAGTCAGGCTGAAATCGAGAAATTCCGCCTCGAAGCCTTCACGTTGCGGCGAGCAGAAGGCTGGACCTGCCAGCACCTCTTCCAGTGTGGGATCGAACCAGGCAAGCCTCGCCATGCGCCACTCGCTCATCCGGTCGGTGCGATACTGGATGAAGAGGGCGTCCCCGTTGCGTGTGACGCGTGCGGACAAGGCATCGAACTCATGATCGAGCCGGAAGGCAGACCAATCGGAGTTGCCATTGGTAACCACGACGCTGAAATGCTTGGCGCCGTCGGTATATTCTATCCCGCATTTCATCCAGTGCCTGGCATCGTGGCGGATCATCAGGCCGGCCTGATCGTAAAGCGCGCGATAATGCCCGATGAAGGTTACTTCGGCGGTGAAATCGCCGCGGCGGGGCATTCCGAGAAAATGACCGTCATCGCGGTGGAAACCGTAGTAGGTTTCCTGCCAGAAATCGGTCTTGTTGCCGGATTGGACGAACAGGCGTCCCTGGTTCACCTCCCACATCGGCGGCGCATTCAGCCAGTGCATGCCATCGATATCGATCGGCATATGATCTCTCCTTCAGGCAGGAATGCGGATGGTGGCACGCAGGCCGCCGAGCGGGCTATCGCCGAGCGTGACATTGCCGCCATGGCTGCGGGCGATGTCGCGTGCGATGGCAAGGCCGAGGCCTGTACCTGACTTGTCGAGATTGCGGGCCGAATCCAGCCGGAAGAACGGTTTGAAGACATCATCCCGCGCCGCGACAGGAATGCCGGGGCCATCATCATCGAAGATGATCGTCAGCCATTTGGCGCTGTGTCTGGCTTCGATGCGGAGGCTGTTGGCGTAGCGCCGGGCGTTGGTGGCGAGGTTCGTCACCAGGCGGGTAAATGCATTCGGCCGGACGGAGATTTGATTGTCACCGTCGATGGAGAAGCTCATGGACTTACCGTGCAGCGTGAAGTCCTGCTGGATCTTCTCGAAGATATCGCTGAGCTTGAATTGCCCGACGTCTTCTTCGGCCTCGCCGCGTGCGAAGGCCATATAGCCCTCAAGCATGCTTTGCATGTCCTCCACATCTTCGCTGAGGTCGACAAGATCCGGATTTTCACCGACAAGGGCGAGCTGCAGCTTGAAGCGGGTGAGGACCGTGCGCAGATCGTGGCTGACGCCGGACAGCATCGCCGTGCGCTGCTCGATCTGCCGTTCGATGCGTTCGCGCATCAGGATGAAGGCAAGGCCCGCGCGGCGTATTTCGTCGGCGCCGCGGGGAGAGTAGTTTTCCAGCCGCTGTCCCTTGCCGAAGCTTTCGGCCGCTTGCGCCAGTGCCAGGATCGGGCGGATCTGGCCTCGCAGGAACAGGACGGCGATACCGATCAACACCAGCGAGGTGCCGACCATCCAGAGGATGAAGATATGCGTATTCGATGCATAGGTCTGGCTACGCTTGGCAAAGACGCGCAGCACCTTGTCAGGAAGTTTGATGCGGATCTCGACCAGACTGGAGTTGCCGACGGTATCGATCCAGAACGGCAGATTGATCTGATCGCGGATTTCGTCGCTCAGAATGCCATCGAGGATCGAAAAGAAGGGTTTTTCGCCCGGTGGCGGCAGCTCGCCACCGGGCTCGATCGAAATGGCGAGATCGAGCTTCTGGCGCGCCATCTGGGTGATGGCTGAATAGTCGGCATCCTGCGGATAGGTCTGAATGATAGTGATGATGGCGGCGATGTCGCGTGTGGTCGCCATCGACAGGCGCTGCGTCACCATCTGCCAGTGGCGCTCCATGAAGACGATGGTGACGACCGCCTGCAGGATGATCATCGGCAGGATGAAGATCAGCAATGACCGGGCATAAAGGCCGGTCGGCAGGACATAGCGACGCATCCAGCGCGAAAGCCACCGTAATCCGTTGGACGGCGTATGATCCTGGTCGCGTCTGATCGAATCGAATGTCACCATCACCTGGTCCCGCGGAGCCGATCTCAGTCTATGCTAAGGCGGTAGCCGATGCCACGCACCGTCTGCAGCCAGATTGGGTTGGCCGGGTCATCTTCAATCTTGCGGCGCAGCCGGTTGATCTGCACGTCGATCGTCCGCTCGCCCACTTCTGCATCATTGCCGATGAGCTCGTGGCGCGGGATCGTCTCGCCGGCGCGCTTGGCAAACAGCAGCATGATTTCCTGCTCACGATCGGTTAGCCGGATGAGTTCCGCCGCCTTCTTGAGCTCCTTGCGGGTGAGCGAAAACGTGTAAGGTCCGAACATCACAAGCTCGATCTTCGGGGAATCGGCGGGCGCGTTGCGACGCAGGATATTGTTGACGCGCAGCACCAGTTCGCGCGGGTCGAAGGGCTTTGGCAGATAATCGTCCGCGCCAGCCTCGAGGCCTGCTATGCGGGAGTCGGCTTCGGCAAGTGCTGTCAGCATGATGATCGGAATGTTCTTGATCGCACGCAGGCTCGCCGTCAGCGCAATGCCGGATTCGCCGGGCATCATCACATCCATGATGATGAGATCGAAGTCCAGCCCTTCCAGCTTGCGACGGGCTTCGGCGCCATCGGCGGCAGCCGTGACGCGAAAACCCTTCTCCATGAGATAACGGTTGAGGAGGGCACGGATACGCGTGTCGTCGTCCACCACCAGAAGATGTGCTGCGTCATCCGAGATTACTGCTTTTGTCGTCATTCGGTCCGTCTCGATCCTGTCCTACCCATCGATTGAGTTGACGCATTCCGCACCGGCCCCACGGGCAGGAGTGCCATCATTTCTCGGTCTGCATTCCCCTCAGGAAACGCTTCACGCTTTCGCGCGTCGCTTCAGATGCGCCTTCGAATGCCCTTTCAATGCGGCGCGATTGCGGCTCGGCAAGCGCCAGCGCCAGATCGCGACCCGCTTGGGTCGGGTACAGTTTGCGCTGCCGCCGATCCTCCGGACCTGCGACCTGGCGAATATAACCCGAATCGATCAATTGTTTGAGAACCCGCGCCAAACTCTGTTTGGTGATCTGCAATGTTTCCAGCAGGTCCGCAACCGTCATGCCGGGTTCGCGGTTAACGAAATGGACGACGCGATGATGAGCCCGGCCGAAACCACTCTTGACGAGGATCTGGTCCGGATCGGAGACAAAGTCGCGGTAGGCGAAGAAAAGCAGCTCGATAATTTCGAAATCAATGCTTCCTGCGTTCTGCATCGGTGTGCCCAGCAGTTCCGTCTTTGCCGCATTCTGGCTCATCTGTCGTGGCACCGTGGCATTTCCTTTCCTATAATGGAGCATTCGGGAAACTTCCGTAAAAATATGTCAGCTCTATTGACGCATTTTTACGCCGTCACCCGCCTTCGCACAATGCCGCGTGGCTCGAACGGGACTGCTCTATCGGGAAATTAAGCGCGCTCCCGCAAAAACTCCAACATATCCTGCATTTTTATCTATCCCACTCGCGCATAAGGGGTGGTGAATATAACGGATGGCAACCCAAGGGCATTGCGGCGGGATCGTCTGAGGACAATAGGACGAGAGACAGGCGCCCTGGCTTATAAGAGCCGCGCATATCCGACCGTCGAAGACGGCAAAGATCGTGAAGGCAGCATCTTTTCCGTGCCACCTACGTCAAGGCACGGGCGAGGTGCGCCTGTTGCCAAACAGAATTGCGTATCGATCCGCACAAGCCGGGTAATTGCTAGGCCCGGCTTGTGCGATCCGATCTAGTTACGACTTGCGGCCGAGAACGGCGCCGACGATCCCGGAGAGCACGCCACCAGCCACCAACGACGATATGCCTTGCGCGATGAGGCCGGTAAGAGCTTCGCTGCCGATCAGGTTCAGGATCAGGCCGCCGCCAAGGCCACCCACGGCCCCGGCGATCGTTCTCGCAACGAGATTGATCCCGTCCTGCTTCAAAACGGCGCTCGCGGCGTTGCCACCGATCGCACCGGCAATCAATTGCGTGATGATAGGCCCTAGACTTTCCATGACTGCCCTTCTCCCATAGTTCCGGAGACGCTTCCGGATGCCCTCTCGCGGCGTCCCGGATCGATACCAGGGAGCGGCGATAATCCTCATCGATATTAGGATTACATCATGCACGGATCGCTGGAAATAGAAGGGCAACTCAAACGGGAGAATTTCCTAATAATTTCAGGGGAAATCCGTGGTTTGGACATGCGGCCGTCCAGCCGCATGTCAATTTCGCCATCTTGCGCGGTCTTGGCGGGCGAATCAGCGATAGACGTACACGATGCGGCGTGTGCCCGGATCGACCAGTACGGGTTGGTGGTTCACCTCGACGTAGCTGTATTGGTAATCTGGGATGCGGTGAACTTCCACGCTTTGCGGAACCATGGCGCCGACCGTCAGATCGCCGCTCAACTGAACCGTATCGACCGGGTTTTCGTCGATATAGGTCCGGACTTCCTCAGGAGGGGTTACTGCCGCGATATCGCCGTCGTTCTGGTCGACGGGACCCAGCAATTGATCGTTCGGACCGGGTTGAACGCGCTGGACGCTGCCGGTCCGGACCGGATCGGTCTGTTCATAGGTGATGGTGGGGATGCCCAGATCATCCCGATGGTCCTGGACGACGACCGAGGTGCCATTCTGTTCGACGCTTAGATATTGCGCATAGACCCAGCCGCGCATGCCATTGACGTCGACCCGGCACCAGCGGCTACCTTCGACGCATCCGTCCAGCGTTGCTTCCGATCCTCGTGTGGCGACGCCGACCGTCGGGAATTCCGCACCCGGCCCGGAACGAACTTCTATATCCGTGGCGGTGGTTGCGGCCATCTCGGCCTGGGCGAGACCCGCACTGCCGAGAAGGACAAAGCCGGCCAGCAATAGATTTCTTTTCAAGGACATTGGTTTTCTCCTTCTGTCTTGAAAGACTTATCTTCAACGTTTCGAGTGCCTGAGTGTTCCGGTTTGCCGGACGCCAACGGACTATCGTTCGACGAGGAGGGGAAATAACCATTTGAAGTAGATGGGTATTCTCGGATATCAAGCTTCGCTTGCAGGCGTTCGCACGACTTTAAAGGTTCGGGGGCTGTTTTGCGTGATGTTTGCCGCTATACCGGCAGTACGACGATCAAACAGACGAGGCGCTCTATGGGCATGCTCCAGGCCGGCATCATTCCGGTGACCCCTTTCGAACAGAATTGCACCATCCTGTTCGATCCGGAGACGAAGGAGGGCGTGGTGGTCGATCCGGGCGGCGATGTTGATATCATCCTGCAGACGGTGCGCGAGAACGGTATCACCCTGAAGGCCATCTGGCTGACACACGGCCATATCGATCATGCTGGCGGTGCCGACGAGGTGCGCGAGGCACTCGGCATCGAGGTGATCGGCCCGCATGAGGATGATCGCTTCCTGCTTGAAGATATCGAAGCCAAGGGCAAGATGTTCAACATCAGTGGCGTGCGCAACGTCACGCCGGACCGCTTCCTGAAGGAGGGTGACAAGGTCTCCTTCGGCGAGCATGAATTCGAGGTTTTCCATTGCCCCGGCCACGCGCCCGGCCATGTCATCTATGTCAACCGGAAGCAGGGCTTTGCCCATCTCGGCGACGTACTGTTCAACGGCTCGATCGGCAGAACCGATCTGCCCGGTGGCAATCACCAGCAGCTTTTGGAATCGATCCGCGACAAGGTCTTCCCGTTGGGCGATGAAGTCGGTTTCATCTGTGGCCATGGGCCGGGCAGCCGCATCGGCGACGAGCGTCGCAGCAATCCCTTCCTGCGCGGGCTATAAAGAAAGCGCCGCTCGAAAGCGGCGCTTCGGTTCCTCGTCTTATGATTCTGGTGCGGCCGGAAATCAGTCGGCCGTGCAGAAGTGGCGCATGCCGTCATAGCCGACATAGGTGCCGGAACGGCTGTCGAAGCTTCTGTAACGGTCGTAGCAATAGCGCATCCAGGCGGGCGACCAGGGACGCAGGCCGTATGCCGGGGGCGGCGCGTAATAGCTGACGTCACGCTCGACATAGACGCGGCGCGGTGCTGGGCGATAATAGTAACCGGGGGGAGGTGCGTCATAGCCCGGATCGACATAGGCCGGGGCCGGTTCAACATAGCGGGGCTGGCTGGCAATGGCGGAGCCGACGATCAGGCCGGTTGCGAGCCCGGCAGCACCGAGCGCCCAACCATCACGGTTGCGGTGGCGCCAATATTCATCAGCGGAAGCAGCGCTGATGGAGGTGACCGTCAATGCTGCGGCGACGGCGGACATGACGAGCGTTTTGCCGAGTATGGTCATTGGCCTATCCTCTAACGGAAGCGGGACAAAAGTCATTCCCGCTCTTTCATGGGAGGCAAATTATACGTGGCAAACTGAATGCAGACTGAATGACAAAACCCGGCATTGCTGCCGGGCCTCAACTCGAATTTGAAAGCCGTAAGGTGTCTTAGCCAGCAATCTGCAGATTGACGGCCTTCGGTCCCTTGCCGCGGCGATCCGGTTCCGTGTCGAAGCTTACCTTCTGGTTTTCCGACAATCCTGCCAGACCAGAAGCCTGAACTGCAGAAATGTGTACAAAGATGTCCGCACCACCCTTGTCCGGTTTGATGAAACCGAAGCCCTTATCGGTATTGAAAAACTTTACAGTGCCAGTCTCGGCCATGCCTCAGGTCCTTTTCTCTCTGCCCACCATCCACACGGGCAGCATTACTTGTATTGCCCTTGCGGGCGCTTGCAGGCAGTTCTCGAAATTTGAAGGAAAAGGTCCCCGTAACTCGGCGTGATCTCGATGCGATGTTTGCCACCCCGCTTCTTGATCAAGCTGACCGGAATATTAGCGTTTCCGGCGCGCAATTCTATTAGGACTTCCCATGCTCTAAAAATGCCCGAACACCATTGAGAGTGCTGTGTTTATGGGAAATTGGCAAGCAAAAGTTTTTTAACGTGGCACAACAGGCACAATACCGTAACGCGAATATGTTAAGGCGATTCGCAAATTTTCCCACTTTGAAACAAGTTTCTAAGGGTTTTGCATCGCTCGCGATATAGTTTTGGCGAAATTTCCCCAAATCCGCTGGTGTGAACGACCGTTTTCGATCGTTCGAAAAATTTTGGCAAGCCGCATGGAGGAGCGGCTAAAACCGCGCATTTCCGGCGCTTTTTACGCAGTTGCGTCGCGCCGGCGAGCCAATTCCGGCACCAGTTCCACCGCCAGCATCGCTGTAAACATCAAGGCGCAGCCGGCATAGCCGAGCGGGCCGATGGTTTCGCCGAGAAGCAAGGCGCCGAGCGAAGCGCCGAACAGTGCCTCCGAAGACAGGAAGATCGCGGCCTGCGGCGCGGTCGTATAACGCTGGCCGATGATCTGCAGCGCAAAAGCCAGGCCGGAGGAAAAGATGCCGACATAAAGGATTTCGCCGAGTGTGGCACTTATATCGGCGAGACTGATCGGCTCGATGGCGACGGCAACCGCAAGAGCAAGGACAGCGGTGACGGCAAATTGCGTGGCGGAAATGCCGAGCGGCCGGCCGGTTTCGTTGACGGCAGAGCCGGCAAGCGTGATTTGAGCTGCCCAGAAGAGGGCACAGATGACGGTCAGGAAGTCGCCGATGGTCAGGCGCGAGAAGGAGCCACCCGAGAGCAGGTAGATCCCGCAAAGCGCCATCAAGGCTGCGGGCCAGATGACCCAATGCGGCGAACGGCGCAAGAAGATAACGGCAATCAGCGGCACGAAGACCACGTAAAGGCCGGTTATGAAGCTGGAATTCGTGACCGTCGTCGTCAGAAGGCCGAGCTGCTGTGTTGCCGCGCCGCCAAAGAGCGCGATCCCGATCAGCACGAAGGAGAGCCAGTTACGTTGCGTCAACGGCCTAGCGGCTTTCCTGTTTTCCATCCACACGAAAGGCAGGACCACGAGGGTTGCTACCGCAAATCGCAGGCCGATGAACCAGAAGGGTCCGATCGACTTCATCGCTGTCGATTGCGCAACGAAACCGCCGCCCCAGATCGCGGCGGCAAGCAACAACAACAAATTCGCCTGTATGCGAGACATCTGCATCCTGCGGGAAGGGGAGGAAGGGTGAGGCGACCGTTAGCAGCTGCTTTTGCTTGCGGCAAGGCCGAAAGATGACCGAAGCGAAGCGCTGACGGCTAGCTTGCAGCCCTTGAAACCCTCAGAAGCGAGCCGTTGTCTTCATCGGTTGTGATCAGCAGCGCGCCATCGGGCGCGACCGTGATATCACGCGGGCGCCCGAATTTACCGTCAAACATGCGCTCCTGTTCAGTGATCTTGCCTTTGCCATCCTGGCTCAGCCGCGATAGCAGCTCGAACTTCAGCGCGGTCACCAGGAAGTCGCCGTTCCATTCGGGAAACATCTTGCCGCGATAGACGACACCAGCACCTGGCGCGATCGAAGGGTCCCAATAGAAGCGAGGCTGTTCCATGCCCGCTTTGGCGGTCCCGATGCCGATCTTGGTGCCGTTATAGTTGACGCCGTAGGAGATGATGGGCCAGCCGTAGTTCTTGCCGGCCTCGGGCGTGTTGATTTCATCGCCACCCCTGGCGCCGTGTTCGACCGTATAGAGCCTGTTCATCGCACTGTCGAAAGTAATGCCCTGCGGGTTGCGGTGGCCCTTCGACCAGATTTCAGGCAAAGCGCTCCTGCCATCTTTGAACGGATTGTTGGCGGGGATGCTGCCATCGGCTTCTATGTGGATGATGGAGCCGGCGTCGTCGTGAAAGTCCTGGGCGCGGTCCTGCTGGCCACGATCGCCGAGGCTGACAAAGAGGCTGCCGTCGCGATCAATCGCAATGCGCGAGCCATATTGGATGTTGCCGCGCGACAGCTTGTTCATCACGAAGATGCGCTTCACATCCGTCAGCTGCTTTTCGTCCGGCGATAATTTGGCGCGAAAGACGGCCGTGCCGCTTCCGCCTTCGCCTGCCACGGAGGCAGTGAAATAGAGGGTACGATTGCTGGAGAATTTAAGATCAAGGGCTATGTCGAGCAGACCGCCCTGGTCGTGCGCATAGACCTCGGGGACACCGGAAATCGGGGCTGAAACCTTTCCATCGCGGACAAGGCGCATGCGGCCCGGCCGCTCGGTCACGAGGTAGGCGCCATCCGGCAGCACTTCCACCGCCCAGGGGTGTTCAAGCCCTGTCGCTATCCTCTCGACCTTGACGGTCACCTTTTGCGTTTTGATGGTCTGCGCCGGCTCGGCAAGAGCCGATGTTGCCGACAGTATGGCGCAAGCGATCAAGGCGATCGAAAATCCCGTTCTTCCCGGCTCCGTTCTCGTAGCGCGCATCTATCCGACCTCCCCAATAGCCTTGTTTTCGCAAGGTGGGACCTATCGATTGCCATTCAAGGTCGATTACGGAGCCGATAACGTCTTTGTGTTCTTGCTTGCGGCGGAGGCAGGCCCTTTGGGCCTCTCTAGCCCTTCTGCAAATCGAAGCGCTCGCCATGCAAGGAGCGCACGGCTTGTGTCTCCAGAAGCGCATGTCAGGGAAGTATTTGATCTGCATTGGCAATTTGCATGGTCTTCAGAATCTGATTCAGGCGCTTCACGTGATGATTCAAGTTCGCATGGATTGCCGGAGTCTGCCCGCAATCGATCAAGCCCGGGCGAAAGAGGCGTATCGTTTTCCCAGGCAGGCTTCCAGAGCGTGATGCCGAAAAGTGTGGGCGGTTTTCGGGCGACATCACGCTCTATTTCTTTGATTCTAGAGTGGATTCAGATTTTAGGTCGAACAGACCTAAAATCATCCGGCTCTAGCCGGATAAGAGAAGCTACGGCGTATGGCCCGGAAAGCCATGAAATAAAGCCACTGTGACGCCTTTGTGCTTGAAACGTCGGCCCATATTCGACATAGAGCTTAGCGCAGAAATCTGGTCCGCAGGCTTTCTGCCATTTTCAACCGAATAGGACCGATCACCATGGCCTTTCTTGCCGACGCTCTTTCCCGTGTAAAGCCTTCTGCCACCATCGCCGTTTCCCAGAAAGCGCGCGAGCTGAAAGCAAAAGGACGCGACGTGATCGGCCTCGGTGCCGGTGAGCCGGATTTCGATACGCCCGACAATATCAAGAAGGCCGCCATCGACGCGATCAATCGCGGCGAAACGAAGTACACGCCGGTTTCCGGCATCCCGGAACTGCGCAAGGCGATCGCCGCCAAGTTCAAGCGCGAGAACAATCTCGACTATACCTGGGAGCAGACGATCGTCGGCACGGGTGGCAAGCAGATCCTGTTCAACGCCTTCATGGCGACGCTGAACCCAGGCGATGAAGTCATCATCCCGACGCCTTACTGGGTTTCCTACCCGGAAATGGTTGCGCTGTGCGGCGGTACGCCTGTTTTCGTCGCGACGACGCAGGCCAACAACTTCAAGCTCCAGCCCGCCGATCTCGAGAAGGCGATCACGCCGAAGACCAAGTGGTTCATGTTCAACTCGCCGTCCAACCCGTCGGGCGCTGCCTATTCGCATGCCGAGCTGAAGGCGCTGACGGACGTGCTGGTCAAGCATCCGCATGTCTGGATCCTGACCGACGACATGTATGAGCACCTGACCTATGGCGAGTTCAAATTCGCCACACCGGTCGAAGTCGAGCCGAGCCTCTATGACCGCACGCTGACGATGAATGGTGTTTCCAAGGCCTACGCGATGACCGGCTGGCGTATCGGCTACGCTGCCGGCCCGCTGCAGCTCATCAAGGCCATGGACATGATCCAGGGTCAGCAGACCTCAGGCGCGACCTCGATCGCCCAGTGGGCTGCCGTTGAGGCGCTGAACGGGACGCAGGACTTCATTCCACAGAACAAGAAGATCTTCGAAGGTCGCCGCGACCTCGTCGTATCGATGCTGAACCAGGCGAAGGGCATTTCGTGTCCGGTTCCGGAAGGTGCCTTCTACGTCTATCCGTCCTGCGCTGGCCTGATCGGCAAGACGGCGCCGACCGGCAAGGTCATCGAGACGGACGAGGACTTCGTCTCCGAGCTGCTGGAATCGGAAGGCGTTGCCGTCGTTCACGGCTCCGCCTTCGGCCTCGGCCCGAACTTCCGCATCTCCTATGCGACTTCGGAAGAGCTGCTCGAAGAAGCTTGCCGCCGCATCCAGCGCTTCTGCGGCGCCTGCAAGTAAGCAATCCATAATCGTTCAATTGAAAAGCCCGCCAGAGATGGCGGGCTTTTTCGTATTCAGGTTGCCGGTTTCATCTTCATTCGTTGATTCAAGCGTTTCGCAATTTGAATCCGCCGGTCGTCGCAAGTCCTTGAAATCGGGATCAAAGACCGAGTGCCGTCAGCATGATGAAGGTGGCGAACAGGATGAAATGGGTCATGCCTTCGATGGCGTTGGTTTCGCCGTCGTTGAGGTTGATGGCGGCGACGATCAGCGTGATCATCACCATGACCGTCTGTACCGGCGACATGGCCATGATGAAGGGCTGGCCGGTATAGAGCGCGATCGCCTCCATGACGGGCACCGTCAGGATAACGGTCGAAAGAGACGCGCCCAGGGCGATATTGACTGTCGCCTGCATGCGGTTTCTGAGGGCTGCGCGCAGTGCCGTCAGAATTTCCGGTGCTGCCGAGATGGCGGCGACGACGATGGCCGCGATGGCGGGCGGTGCGCCGGTGCCCTTTAGGCCGGTATCCATGAAAGCAGACATGAATTCCGCCAGCACGCCGATCAGGACGACGCCGATCAGGATTGTTACGATCGACGTCGTCGTGGATTCCTCTTCGTGATGCTCTTCAGCATCGGCGACTGCGAGTTTCTTTTCCGTGCGCGGATAGCTGTAGCTGAAGAAATAGCTGTGCCGGCCGACCTGCATGCGCAGGAAAAGAGCGTAAAGCGCGATCATCGCGGCGATGGTGAAGGCGGAATAATAGTGCCATTTCGCGTCGGGGATGAATTCCGGCACGATCATCGAAATGCCCATGGCAGTCAGGATCATCACGCCATAGGTCCGGCTGGAATCGTCATTATAGGGCTGTTCGCCATGCTTTAGCCCGCCGAGAAGGGCGGCGAGGCCCAGGATGCCGTTGATATCCAGCATGACGGCGGCGTAGATCGTGTCGCGCACCAATGTCGGCGAACTCTCGCCGCTCATCATGATGGCGAGGATGATGACCTCGACCGCAACGGCCGAAAGGGTGAGGATCATCGTGCCGTAGGGATCGCCGACCTTGACGGCAAGGGTTTCGGCATGATGGGCGACGCGCATGGAGGCCAGTACAATCGTTGCGATCAATGCCGCGGCTGCCAGCATCGCCGCGCCTTGGCCAATTTCCAGTACGGAATGCTCGCCGATATAGGCGACAACGGCAATTGCCAATGCCACCAACAGGTTTTTCTCCTGCTTAAACCACTTCGCTGTGATCACTTTCCCCACCTTTGCGCCGATTCACGGTTGCACTCTAAAGCAAGGATTTCGCACATCAAGCTTGCGGGGAAGAGGGCGAAATTTGCAGTTAACGCAGTTTAATGGAATACTGCGCGGATAGGTCTGCCCAACGACAATGCCGCGGCATCCTCGAACCCGTCTCAGATGCACGCGATCCTGTCGGCAACGTCCGGTTCGAAGGTCTTGGCAGATGAGAAGGAGGGTCTGAATGATCAAGGTCGTTTACGAAATCGTGCCACATGACGGTGGATGGGCCTATCGTTTCCGCGATGTTTATTCGGAGGCGTTTCCGACGCATTCCGAAGCTGTGGAGGCCGCGCGCATCGTTGCGGCTGAGCAGCAAATCGGTGGGGATTCAGCCGAAATCAGCTGGCAGGACGAGAGTGGCAAATGGCATGAGGAATATGCCGATGGCGGTGACCGCCCGGAAACGGAAGTCATCGATGGCCAGATGCATTTTCCGCCGGTCGATACTGCCCCTGGCGCTTAGCCCTTCGGTTTGTCTGATGCCTTTTCCATGATCGCGTCGACGAAGTGACGTTTGTCGGCGGTGTAGCGATCGCCATCATGCCGATGGATCTCGGCGAGCTCCAGTTTCAGCGCGGCATAGGCAGACGCCTCTGCCGGATGTGTCCGAAGATAATCGCGGAAGATCACCCTGCGCTGGTGTGTCCGGTTGTTGGGTGGGCAGAGATAGATGCGCTCCGGCGGTCTGCCGTCCCGCCGCATGAAAGCCCATACGTCGTCATCATAGCGATTACCGCGGGGTTCGTAATGCTCCTCCAGAAGAATCTGTGTCGCCGCAGGGACGTCGGCTGAGCCGCGCAGGATAATGTCGATGTCGATGAGCGGTTTTGCGGCGATGCCGGGAATGGATGTGCTGCCGATATGCTCGATCGTCACGATGTAGGGCGCCAGCAATCGTTCGAGCTTTTCGCGGATACGTTCGTAATCTTCCGGCCATCGTGGGTCGTACGGCACTAATTCCACCGCTGTTCCCATGGTCAAGATCCGTTCCCAGCGCTGTTTTCCTTTGTGTAATCAAGCAATCCCGTCACCAGGGCATCGAATGTCACGCGGCAGCGTGGCGATGTCTTCAGGTTTTCATGCATGACGATCCAGGTGTCGATCTGCACCTCGATCTCGGGCAGCAGCTGCACGAGGTTCGGATCGCGGTTTGCCAAGGGGATTTGAAGGAAGCCAATGCCGATGCCGGCACGCAGCGCATTGTGAAGCGCGATACTGTGGTCGGAGCGAAAACTGAAAAGAGCACCTTCGAGCATCGGATAACGCTTAGTCATCATGCGTATATAGGCAGTCTGACGATCGAAGCCGATGAGCTTGTGCCGATGCAATTCCTCGATCGTTGTCGGTTTGCCGTACCGCTCGATATAGGTGCGGTGGGCGAAGAGGCCGAGTGAAATGATGCCGATATGCCGGGCGAGCAATGCTTCTTGCGCCGGCGCGATCATGCGCACGGCGATGTCGGCCTCGCGCTGTAGCAGATCTTCCACCGTATCGGAGGCCGAAAGCTCCACGATCAGATCGGGGTATCGTGCCTGCAGCCTGGCAAGGATCGGTGGCAGGACTTCCGTGCCGATGACCTCGCTGGCGCTGATGCGCACCGTGCCGCTGACCTTGTCCCTCGAGCCGGACGCTGCCCGCAACAGGGCGGCGGTCGTGCTCGCCAGTGTTTCGGCATAGGGTTTCAGAACGAGCGCGGCATCGGTCGGCAAGAGGCCCTGTTGGGAACGTGTGAACAGCTCCGCGCCGACCGATTGCTCCAATGCGTCGATATGACGGCCGACTGTCGGCTGCGTCAGACCGAGTTCACGCGCAGCAGCCGACAATGAGCCATGCTCCAGCACGGCGAGAAAGGTGCGATAGAAATCCCAGCTTGGTTCAGATGATGATGCCATACATTTATGTATATCATGTGCAGATTTTTCGGCAATTTCGTTTACAGACAGTTGGAAGCATAGTCAGCCCATCGAAACAGATGGAGATGACCATGAGCAACCAGACAGAAAATACCAAAACGGCCCTGATACTCGGCGCTACCGGCGGCATCGGCGGTGCTGTCGCGGACGGGCTCGCCCTTCGCGGCTGGCGTATCCGGGCGCTGAACCGCAATGCCGCCGAGGCGGCTCGCCGCCAGCCGGAATTCGACTGGTTTCAGGGCGATGCCATGCAGGCGGAGGATGTTCTGAAGGCGGCGCAAGGTGCCGATGTCATCGTGCATGCGGTCAATCCTCCCGGCTACCGCAATTGGGGCAAGGTTGTCCTGCCGATGCTCGATAATACCATTGCCGCCGCCAAGGCCGTCGGCGCCCGCATCGTGCTGCCCGGCACGGTCTATAATTTCGGTCCGGATGTGTTCCCGAATGTGACCGAGGACAGCGCGCAACGGCCGAAGACCCACAAGGGCGCCATTCGCGTGCAGATGGAGCGGCGTCTACGGACGGCTGCGGAGCAGGGCGATACCCCGGTTATCATCGTTCGCGCCGGCGATTTCTTTGGCGGTGCGCGCGCCAATAGCTGGTTCTCGCAGGCGATGGTGACGCCGGGCAAGCCGATTAGTTCCATGACCTATCCGGGCAAGCGCGGTGTCGGTCACCAATGGGCCTATCTGCCCGATGTCGCCGAGACCATGATCCGGCTGATCGAGAAGGGTGACGAGCTGCCGGCCTTTGCAGTCTATCACATGCGCGGCCACTGGGATGGCGACGGCAGGCAGATGATCGAAGCCGTGCAGCGCGTGCTTGGACATAAGGTGAAGGTGAGGGCATTTCCCTGGTGGATGGTGCCGCTGGCGGCCCCCTTCGTGACGTTGATGCGGGAACTGCGTGAAATGAGCTATCTTTGGGACGTACCGCTCGAGATGCGCAACGACAAGCTGCTGGCCGTGCTGGGAGAAGAGCCGCATACGCCGATCGATGAGGCCGTGCGTAGCAGCCTGGCCTCGATCGGGTGCCTGCAGGCCGCGTAAGCTTGCCCCGGCCGAGCCCTTGCCTCGTCAGTCCGACCTATTCGCCGATTTCAAACGCCGATATGGAAAGCCCTCGCAACCCAGGTTGCGAGGGCTCCTTGCTGATATCAGAATCTGGCTGAAAGATCCGAATCAGGCTGCTTCGTCGAGCGTCGGATAATCGGCATAGCCCTTTGCGCCGCCGCCATAGAGCGTCGCCTGGTCCCACTGGCTGAGCTGTGCGTTTTCCCTCAGGCGGCGAACGAAATCCGGATTTGAGATGAACGGCTTGCCGAAGGCAACGACATCGGCCTTGCCGCTTTCGACGGCTTCGATCGCCATTTCGCGGGTATAGGCATTGTTGACCATCCAGCCAGCCGTGCCGCCTGCGGCCTTATAGGCTGCGTGCAGGGCGTCGTAGTCGAAGGGCAGGGAGTCGCGCTTGCCGCCCGTCTGGCCTTCGATGACGTGGATATAGGCGAGGCCGTACTTCGCCAAACCTTCGACGACATAGGTGAAGAGCTGCTGCGGAGCCGGATCGCTAGCATCGCCGGATGACGTTACCGGCGAGAGGCGGATCGCGGTGCGGCCGGCGCCGACTTCCTTGGTGACAACATCGACCACTTCGAACAGGAAGCGGGCACGGTTTTCGATCGAGCCGCCATATTGGTCGGTGCGGTCGTTGACATCGCCACGCAGGAACTGGTCGATCAGATAGCCGTTGGCACCGTGGATTTCCACGCCGTCAAAGCCGGCATCGATCGCGGCGCGAGCCGCCTTGCGGTAATCCTCGATGATACCGGGGATTTCCGAGGTTTCGAGCGCACGCGGCTCGGAGACGTCGGCAAAGGCGCCTGTGCCGTCGCTGTTGACCAGATAGGTCTTCGAGTTTTCAGCGCGCCTGGAGGTCGACGAGACCGGCTTGCCGCCATTCGGCTGCAGAGTCGTGTGGGAGATGCGGCCGACATGCCACATCTGCACGACGATCTTGCCGCCGTTGGCATGCACGGCATCAGTCACCTTCTTCCAGCCGTCCAGCGCTTCCTTGCTGTAAAGACCGGGAACGTCGGCATAGCCCTGACCCTGATGGGTGATCGCCGTTGCCTCGGTGATGATGAGGCCTGCGCTGGCGCGCTGGGCGTAATACTTGACGTTCAGGTCGTTCGGCACGGCATTTGGCGAGCGGTTGCGCGTGAGCGGCGCCATGACGATGCGGTTGGCAAGGGAGATATCGCCAAGCTTCGTCGGTTCGAACAATTTGGTCATGGGTCGTCCTTTCTATATTGGGGGAGGAGAAGGAGGGAGGGAAAGTATCAGGACGAGGCGAGCGCTTCGCCCTTGGGACGTACGGCCGCGAATGTCAGCAAGACGGTCAGGAAGCCGAGGATTGCCATAGCCGAGCCAGCGAGCGGCACCTGAGCCAGAGAAAAGCCTTCGTCGATGACAACGCCGCCGATCCAGGCGCCAAGCGCATTGCCGGTGTTGAAGGCGCCGATATTGATCGTGGATACGAGATTCGGGGCATCCTTGCCGAAGTTGACGACATTGATCTGCAGTGCCGGCACGGCTGCGAAAGCTGCGGCAGCCCACAGGAAAAGCGTGATCTCGGCGCCGATGAGCGAGTGGATGGTGACGCTGAAGATCGCCGAGGTCACCGCGATCGCCAGGAAGACGCCGGCAAGCGCGGTGCCAAGACGCCAGTCCGCCAGCTTGCCGCCGATCAGATTGCCAATCGTCAGACCGACGCCAATCGAAAGCAGCGTCCAGGTGACTGTTTCGGGCGAGACACCGGTGACATCACGCAGCATCGGAGCGATGTAGGTGAAAAGCGCGAACATGGCGGCCGAGAAGAACACGGTCGTCAGCAATGCCAGCCAGAGGCCAAGGCCACGTAGCGCTGCAATTTCGCGGCCAAGGCTGCCCTTGCGAGCCTCCTCATTCCTGGGCAGCACGGCGATGAGACCGGCGATCGAGGCGACGCCGAGCAGCGTGACGATCCAGAACGGTGCGCGCCAGCCAAAAGCCTGGCCGAACGCGGTGCCGAGCGGTACGCCAAGCACGTTGGCGAGTGTCAGGCCGGTGAACATCAGAGCGACCGCACGGGCCTTGCGGTCTTCCGGCACCAGGCTGGCGGCAACCACCGAACCGATGCCGAAGAAGGCTCCGTGGCAAAGCGCAGTGACGATGCGGGCGACCATCAGGACCCAGTAATTGGGTGCGATGGCGCAAAGGAGATTGCCGAGAATGAAGAAACCCATCAGCATGATGAGTGCCGAGCGCCGGCGCAGATGCGCGGTCGAGACCGCCATGATCGGCGCGCCGATCGCGACGGCCAGAGCATAGCCGGTGACGAGCCAGCCCGCCTGCGGAATCGTCACGGCAAGGTCCGAAGCCACTTCGGGCAGCAGCCCCATGATGACGAATTCGGTTGTGCCGATGGCGAAGGAGCTGAGGGCGAGTACGAGAAGCGCAAGAGGCATCTTCAGAGTTCCTTCTGCATGGCTGCGAGGAATTCGGCGATCGTTTCCTCGTTGCGCTTGTAGAAAATCCACTGGCCGAGGCGCCGCGTCGTCACCAGGCCGGCGCGATGCAGCGTGCTCAGATGGGCCGATACGGTCGACTGCGACAGGCCGCAGCGCTCGAACTGGCTCGCACAGACGCCCAGCTCGAGAGGATGTTCCTGAGTCGGGAAATGGGCGTATGGATCTTTCAGATGATTGAGGATTTCGAGCCGGGCCGGGTTGGCCAGCGCTTTCAATATCTCGTTCTTGTCCATGGCGTTCACCGCATGAATATCGAATAATTTCGATTTATGTATCGATTGTTTTCGATATATCAAGGGCGGCGCAAGATATTATTTTCTGCAAGGCAGCCGGAGCGCGTGGTTAGAAATTGGGCAAAAAAAGAGGGCCACCGGAATAAACCAGGGCCCTTATAGGTGTGAAGGTCAAAACCTCCAGAGGGGAACAGCCAATGCGGTGGAACTGGGAGGAAAAGCCACCGTGTGCATCAGCTGTGTGCGTTATGATGCTAATTTGTGCAGTGCGCAATGCTTTTTTGTGCATGGCAGTTATGCGTTTGCAACGTCAGGGGCAAAAGGGCAAAAAAAAGGGCCGCCGGAGTAAACCAGGGCCCTATAGGTATGAAGGTCAAAAACCTCCAGAGGGGAACAGCCAATGCGGTGGAACTGGGAGGAAAAGCCACCGTGTGCATCAGCTATGTGCGATATGGTAGTTAAATGTGCAGGCTTCAACTCTCATTTGTGCATATCAGCTATGCGTCATATGCGTGGCTGATATACTAGCCATAAAAAGAGTTCGTTATCAGTGACTTACCTTCGTCAGAAATTCCAGTTACGGGCTTTCGCTACGATAAAATCGCGAAAAACCTTGAGCTTGGCCGCGTTCTTCATTTCGTCGGGATAGCAGAAGTATGTGTCGAAGGATGGGACGTCTGCATTGATTGCCAGCTGAATGAGGCCAGGGTCACGGCCGACGATATAATCCGGCAGCACGGCGATACCAATACCGAGCAGGCAGGCGCGCTTAATCGACGTCTGGCTGTTGATCTGCAGATGCGGCATGCGCTTGTTGTCGGATGATCGGCCGGCGATCTCCAGCCAGTTGACGTCGAGCAGATAGTTCGGTGCCGGCTCGCCGAAGCTGATGATGCGATGTTCGTCCAGATCTTCCACCGACTGCGGCTCGCCGTAGCGGTTGATGTAGGAGGGGGCTGCATAGACGTGCATATGCACGGTGAAGAGCTTGCGTTGGATGAGATCCGACTGCTGCGGCTGGCGCAGCCGGATGGCACAATCCGCATGGCGCATGTTCACATCCAGCTCCTCGTTATCGAGGATGAGCTGGATCGACATATCGGGATAGAGCTGCAAGAATTCCTGGATCTTGTCGGTGAGCCAGCCCTGGCCGAGGCCGACTGTCGTCGTGACACGCAGCTTGCCGCTCGGTTTGTCGGTCGTCTCGGTCAATTGCATCTTGACCGTTTCGAGCTTCAAGAGAACGTCATGGGCCGTGCGATAAAGCAGCTCACCCTGTTCCGTCAGGATGAGGCCGCGCGCATGGCGATGGAAGAGTTTTATGCCGACGTCCTGCTCGAGAGCGCTGACCTGTCGGCTGATGGCTGATTGGGACAAGTGCAGCTTATCGGCCGCGTGCGTGAACGAACCCGCTTCGGCAGCCGCGTGAAAGATACGCAGCTTATCCCAGTCCAATGGCATGCCGTTTCCCCTCATCGGCTGCATCACTCCGCAGCCACGGCGACGGGCATGTGCCCGGTCAGATAACGTTCCGCCTCAAGTGCGGCCATGCAGCCCATTCCCGCTGCCGTGATCGCCTGCCGGAACGTATCGTCGGTCACGTCACCGGCGGCATAGATGCCTTCGACGCTGGTTGCGGTCGAATCCGGAGCGGTCCAGAGATAGCCATTATCCTTGAGCCTCAGCTTGCCCTTGAAGAGCTCAGTCGCCGGCGCGTGGCCGATGGCAACGAAGACACCATCGATCGACGTTTCGGTGATCGCGCCGGTGCGAACATCACGAAGGCGTGCGCCGGTAACGGATGGCGGCATCGGCGGCTTGGCCGGCGTGCCGGTGATCTCGGCAACCTCGGAATTCCAGAGGATCTTGACGTTTGTCTTGGCGAACAGGCGTTCCTGCAGGATCTTTTCCGAACGGAAAGTATCGCGGCGATGCACCACAGTTACCGATTTGGCAATGTTCGAGAGATAAAGTGCTTCCTCGACGGCGCTGTTGCCGCCGCCGACCACGATGACGTCCTTGTTGCGATAGAAGAAGCCGTCGCAGGTGGCGCAGGCGGAGACGCCGAAGCCCTGAAAATGCTGTTCGCTTTCGATGCCGAGCCACTTCGCCTTGGCGCCGGTCGCAATGATGAGGGTGTCGGCCGTCCAGATCTGTCCGCTATCGGTATGGGCAACGAAAGGACGCTTGGTGGTATCGACTTCGGTCACGAGGTCGTTGACGATCTCGGCGCCGACATGCTGTGCCTGCTGAAGCATCTGCTCCATCAGCCATGGTCCCTGGATCGGATCGGCAAAGCCCGGATAATTCTCGACATCGGTCGTGATCATCAGCTGGCCGCCCTGTTCGAGACCAGCGATCAGAACCGGCTGCAGCATCGCGCGCGCGGCATAAACCGCGGCGGTGTAGCCGGCTGGGCCGGAACCGATGATGAGCACCTTTGTGTGGCGGGCAGGCATAGTCAGTCCTTTCAATTTCGGCGATTGGGAAACCGCGGCTTCAAGCGCGCAAAGCAGGCGATTTCGCGATCTGCCGCTTCATTTATGATTGCCTTATGCATTTATTCAAGGGCAGCCTTGCATTACACACAGAGCAAATCTGCTTTGTGTAAGAATCAACTACGCGAGAGAAACTTTCTTGCGTATTTTCCTGCCTTATATAGAAGCTGGCGAGGGGGAATTAAAGAAAGGCAAAAAAGTGCTTCGCGCTGAGCTCGATGCCATCGATATCAAGATTCTGCGGGAACTCCAGCGGGACGGACGCATGACCAACGTCGAGCTCGCAGACCGAGTTGGCATTTCGGCACCGCCATGTCTGCGCCGCGTGCGCAAGCTGGAAGAGGCTGGCATCATCGAAGGTTATCACGCCATGCTGAACAGCCCGAAACTGGGCTTCGATCTCGTGGCTTTCTGCATGGTCGGCCTGAAGCATCAGTCGGAAGCGAACCTCAAGGCCTTTGCCAGCGCAACCTCGGCATGGCCGCTGGTTCGGCAGGCATGGATGGTTTCGGGCGACAGCGATTTTCTGCTGCACTGCGTTGCGGAAAACCTCACGCGTTTCCAGGATTTCGTCATCGAGGTTCTGACGGCGAATGAACATGTGGACACCGTGCGCACCATGCTGACCATCCGGCAAGTTAAGAAGCTCGGCCTGGTGGAGCTTTAGGCGAATGGCAGATCGCCCCTGGCATCGATCGCTGATCAAGTCCGGCGTGCGCCTTTTTTTGGGTGGCTCGCGGGCTCATGTGCAGGACTGGTTTCCGGGGCTCAGCATCGTCCGCAGCCAGAATGTCAGCGAAGTGCTTTATCGGGGCATCAAGGTTGCGAGCCTTGCTGGCATGGACCGTCTGCGCGAACGTTGCGGCGATGCGGTTTACATCGTCGGCTCAGGCCCATCAATTCGCGATTGCGATCTCAGTGGTCTCGAATTTCGCAGCGCGATTCTTCTGAACGGGGCTATTGGCCTGTCAGGAGATCGGATCGCCGAGCCATTGGCGATCGCTGTCGAAGATGAGCGTTTTGTCTGGCGGCATCTCGACATGCTGCGCGAGAAGGTTGCTCCAGGCTCGCTTTGCCTGTTTTCCGTGGCGGTGCTGCGCGCGCTTTGCGAGATCGACAAAAGCTGGCTGGCGGACAAGACCATCATTCTGATCGATGATATCCGCAAGCCTTATGGTGCGCGCCGCCGCTCGGTCGACGATCTCAAGAAGCTGCAATATGTCAGGCTGGATGCCGAGGGTTCGGCAGGTTTTTCGCTTTCTCCGGACCGTGGGGTCTTTCTTGGAGGCTCCGTCGCCGTCTCGGCTTTGCAATTTGCTCTTTATTGTGCGCAGCAGCAGGTCGGCTTCCTGGGGATCGATATATCCAATGCCGGCGAGCCCCGCTTTTATGAGACTCCCAGTGAGATGGCGTTCTCCGGCATTGCCCGGGCCGAGGGGCGTATCATCGAGCATCTGGTGCTTGCGCGGCAGATTGCCGCTGAACGCGGCGTCTCCTTCGTCAACTATTCCCGCGTTTCGGCGTTGCGCAAATATGATTTTGGCTACGACGACAGGTTTGCATTGAAGTCGCAGGCTTGATCTTTGCCGGAGCCGGCAGGACCGGCGAGCCCGATTGAAATTAAGGTTGATGGAATGAAGCTTATGCGCTGGCTGAAACCCAAGGCGTCCGACGCCAAGAAGCTGTCCATCGATCCGCCGGAACCAAGGGCAGGGCGCCACGGCATCGCCATCGCCGCCTGCGTCAAGAACGAAGCACGCTACATCGAGGAGTGGGTGCGCTTCCACAAGGCGGTCGGCATTCGTCATTTCTATATCTATGACAACGGTTCGACGGACGAGACCTGCGCATTTCTTCGAAGCCTGCTCTCTGAAGACGCATTGACCATCATTCCCTGGGCTGGGCGTATGCGCGACGCTGCGACGTCGGCGATGCTGAACGGTCAGGTCATCACTTTTGCTCACGCGATCCTGAATTTCGGCGGCGACTATCGCTGGATGGCGTTCATCGATGTCGACGAGTTCCTTCTTCCGAAGGATGCGAAGACCGTCGAGCAGGCGCTGGAGGCGGTCGGCAATTTTCCGAATGTCTCGCTGCCCTGGCACATGTTTGCCACCAGCGGTCATGAGACGCCGCCAGACGGGCCTTTGGCGCTGAACTATACGATGCGCGGCGCCGATCCGATGACAACGAAAGAAAATGTCAGCAATTTCAAATGTATCGTCGATCCGTGCGAGGTGAGCGAAGTCAGCGTCCATCAGTTCCAGACACGGGCGTACGGCGATCTGACGGCCAACGACGCCGGGAAGCGGTTTACGCGGCGGGCGCGGAAGTCGCCCGAGTTCTATTCGAACCGCTTCCTGCAGCTTAACCACTATTATACGAAATCCCGGCAGGAACTGATGGAGAAGCTGGCGCGGGGATGGGCCTATGACAGCAGTACGACGAAATATCGGGACAAGGTCCTGTCCATCGTCAAAAGCATCGAGGAAGATATGGTGGAGGATCGTTCGATGATCGATTTCATCGGGCGCAACCGCATCGATCTCGGTCGCTGACCAAGCCGCTCACTTGTTGGCGACGAGCAGCCGCTTGTAGACGTCGCCGATGGCGTTCGCTTCCTTTTCCAGCGCGAACTCGCTGCGCACATGGCGCACGGCATTCTCACCCTGGCGCAGCGCTTCCTCTGGATTGGCGAGATAGAAGGCGATCGCCCTAGTCAGGGCTTCGCCATCGCCTGCCGGCACGACGGCACCGGTTTCGCCCGGAACGATCATCTCGGCATAGGCGCCCGCATCCGATGCGACAACGGCGGTGCGCGAAGCCATGGCTTCGAGCGGCGTTAGGCCGAAACCCTCGTTGCGGGAGGGGGCGACATAGAGAGTAGCGCGGCGGTACCAGGGCTTGATGTCGTCGACTTCGCCCATGAAGCGGATGCGATCGGTAAGGCCCGCATCTGCCACCATTTTTTCCAGTTGCTCGCCAAAGCCGCGATGCTCTGATGTCACGCGGCCGCAGACGACGGCGGTCCAGTCGGAATAGCGCGGCAGGAGCTCGATCATCGCCTTGACGAATAGATCCGTGCCCTTCTGATGGCGGACGCGACCGAAGCAGCCGATCAGATAGGTGCCGGGCAGGCCGGTTGCAGCCATGCGGTCGTCGGGTTTTTCCGGCGGATGGAAGCTGTTGAGGTCGACACCGTGCTGGATGACGGTGTGCGGCACTTCAAGAAAGCTGCCGGAGCGGGTACTGGTGGCGATCACGGAATCCATGCGGCGGATGAGCCAGCGCGTATAACCGGTATGGCGGCGCTGGGCCGCCGAGGTGAAGACCAGCTTCAGGCGCATGCGCAGCACGGAGCGCAGCAGCAGACCGACAAGCATTTCATTGTTGCGGCGGGCGTGCCAGATGCGCACGCGATAGCGGCGTGGCTTCGTCCAAAGGCCGGGAAGCCGGCGCCAGCCGAGCCTCGGCAGGTCCTCCGGCAGGCCGGGGCCGAGCGTGGCGATATGGTAACCGAGCTCGACCTGCTTGGGGATGAGCTGCACGATCGTCGAGGTAACGCCAGAAAGCCGGCGTTTGAAATTCGTTGCTATGATTTCGATCTCGCGGAGATCGCCCGCATGCGCTGACTCGCGATCGCGCACGGGCAATCAGCCCCAGGTGATGGAGAGAATTTCGTAGCCCTTGGCGCCGCCAGGGGCATTGACCTCGATGGAATCGCCGACTTCCTTGCCGATCAGGGCGCGGGCGATCGGGGAGGAGATGGAGATGCGGCCTGCCTTCACATCGGCTTCCTGATCGCCGACGATCTGGTAGATCTTCTCTTCTTCTGTATCTTCGTCGACAAGCTTCACCTTAGCGCCGAACTTGATCTTCGAGCCGGACATCTTGGTGAGGTCGATGACTTCGGCGCGCGCCGTCAGGTCTTCAAGCTCGGTGATGCGGCCTTCGTTGTGGCTCTGAGCTTCCTTGGCTGCATGGTACTCGGCATTTTCGGACAGGTCGCCATGGGCGCGTGCTTCCGCAATTGCCTCGATGATCCGCGGGCGCTCTTCCTGCTGACGCCAGCGCAGTTCTTCCTGCAGCTTGACGAACCCGTTCTGTGTCATCGGTACCTTTTCAACCATTTTTCTTGTCCTTCACTCCCTGTGTTGCTCTGCTGCAGACACAAAAGAAAACAGGTCCCGAAGCGGTACTTCGGAACCATCCAGAGTCATTATTCTTTCACCTATAGCAGATTGCGACAGACGAAAGCCAGAAAATTCGAAGGTTTAAGGAAAGCTCCCGTTGAAGCTCCTTGCCCGCTCGATCGCCTGATTGCGCAATTATGAACGTGAGCCGGCTATCCCGCCCACGTCCTTTGCAGCTGATTTATGCGCCTCAAAAATAGCTCTGCAGCGGTTGTACTTCGAGGTTGCCGGCCTTCAGTGCCTTGATCGCCATGGCGGCTGCTTCGGCGCCGGCCATAGTGGTGTAGTAGGGCACCTTCTGCATCAGCGTGGCGCGACGAAGCGACTTCGAATCCGAGATCGCCTTGTTGCTGTCCGTCGTGTTGATGACGAGTTGGACCTGGCGGTTGCGGATGGCATCCTCGATATGCGGCCGACCTTCCAGAACCTTGTTGATCTTGGTCGCCTCGATGCCGTTTTCGGCCAGGAAGCGCTGGGTTCCGCCGGTTGCGAGCACCTTGAAACCCTGTTCGGCCAGCATGCGGATGGCGGGCAGTACGCGCGGCTTGTCGTCGTCGCGGACCGAGACGAACACCGTTCCGTCGCGCGGCAGTTCGACGCCGGCGCCGAGCTGCGACTTGGCGAAAGCGAGCGCGAAATCGGTGTCGAGGCCGATGACTTCGCCCGTCGAACGCATTTCCGGTCCGAGCAGGGTGTCGACGCCGGGGAAGCGGGCGAAGGGGAAGACGGCTTCCTTGACCGCGATGTGCTTCAGCTTGCGCGGATCGGGCTTTTCGCCATAGGCGGCGAATGTCGCGTCCAGCTTCCCGCCGGCCATGACGCGGGCGGCGATCTTGGCGATCGGCGCGCCGATGGTCTTGGCGACGAAGGGGACCGTGCGCGAGGCGCGCGGGTTGACTTCGAGCACGTAGACCGTACCGTCCTTGATGGCGAACTGGACGTTCATCAGGCCACCGACGTTGAGAGCCTTGGCCATGGCCTTCGCCTGGCGTTCAAGCTCGTCGATCATCGCGGCGGAGAGCGTGCGAGGGGGGAGCGAGCAGGCGGAGTCGCCGGAATGAATACCAGCTTCCTCGATATGCTCCATGATGCCCGCGACATAGACGTCGGTGCCGTCGGAGAGGCAATCGACATCGACTTCGATGGCGTTGGCAAGGTAGCTGTCGAACAGAAGCGGGTTCTTGCCGAGCAGCGTGTTGATCTGGCCGGTCTTGTCGTTCGGATAGCGCTGCTTGATGTCCTCAGGCACCAGTTCCGGAACCGTGTCGAGCAGGTAGGTCTGGAGCTGTCCTTCCGAATGCAGGATCTGCATGGCGCGGCCGCCGAGAACGTAGGACGGGCGCACGACCAGCGGGAAGCCGATTTCGGAGGCGACGAGGCGAGCCTGCTCGACCGAATAGGCGATACCGTTGTTCGGCTGGTTGAGATCGAGCTTCATCAGGAGCTTCTGGAAGCGGTCGCGGTCTTCGGCAAGGTCGATCGCGTCTGGCGCGGTGCCGAGGATCGGGATGCCATTCTTTTCCAGCGCTTCGGCGAGCTTCAGCGGGGTCTGGCCGCCGAACTGGACGATGACGCCGACGACTTCGCCCTTTTCCTGTTCGGCGCGCAGGATTTCGATGACGTCTTCCGCCGTCAGCGGCTCGAAATAGAGCCGATCCGACGTGTCGTAGTCGGTCGAAACCGTTTCCGGGTTGCAGTTGATCATGATCGCTTCATAGCCTGCATCCTTCAGCGCGAAGGCGGCGTGGCAGCAGCAATAGTCGAATTCGATGCCCTGGCCGATCCGGTTCGGGCCGCCGCCGAGGATGACGACCTTCTTGCGGTCGGAAACCTGCGCTTCGGAACGGGCAGCGCCGACGAAAGGCGTCTCGTAGGTCGAATACATATAGGCGGTCGGCGAGGCGAATTCGGCGGCGCAAGTATCGATGCGCTTGAAGACCGGGCGGACACTCAGCGAATTGCGGAGTTCTGCGACTTCCTTCGGGCGCTTGCCGGTGAGGGTCGCGAGACGCGCATCGGAGAAGCCCATGGCCTTCAGCATGCGCAGGTTGGCGGCATCCTGTGGCAAGCCGTGCTCACGGATACGGACTTCCATGTCGACGATGTTCTTCAGCTGCTCAAGGAACCAAGGGTCGATCTTGCAGCCTTCATGCACCTCTTCGATGCTCATGCCCTGGCGCAGGGCCTGCGCGACCATGCGCAGGCGGTCCGGCGTCGGCGTGCCGATGGCGGCGCGGATGGCGTTCTGGCTGCCTTCGCCTTCCTCGATGCCGGGGATTTCGATCTCGTCGAGACCGGTCAGACCGGTTTCGAGACCGCGCAGTGCTTTCTGCAGCGATTCCGCGAAGGTGCGGCCGATCGCCATGACTTCGCCGACCGACTTCATCGCGGTCGTCAGAACCGGAGAGGCGCCGGGGAACTTCTCGAAGGCGAAGCGCGGGATCTTGGTGACGACATAGTCGATCGACGGTTCGAAGGAGGCAGGCGTCGCGCCGCCGGTGATATCGTTTTCCAGTTCGTCCAGCGTGTAGCCGACGGCGAGCTTGGCCGCGACCTTGGCGATCGGGAAGCCGGTTGCCTTCGATGCCAGTGCGGACGAGCGCGACACGCGCGGGTTCATTTCGATGACGACGAGGCGGCCATCCTTCGGATTGACGGCGAACTGCACGTTCGAGCCGCCCGTTTCGACGCCGATCTCGCGCAGGACCGCGATCGAGGCGTTACGCATGATCTGGTATTCTTTATCCGTCAGCGTCAGCGCCGGGGCGACGGTGATCGAGTCGCCGGTGTGGACGCCCATCGGATCGATGTTTTCGATCGAGCAGATGATGATGCAATTGTCCGCGGTGTCGCGGACGACTTCCATCTCGAACTCCTTCCAGCCGAGTACTGATTCCTCAACCAGCACTTCCGTGGTCGGGGAGGCATCGAGGCCTCCGCCGACGATTTCGAAGAATTCCGAGCGGTTGTAGGCGATACCGCCGCCCGTGCCGCCGAGGGTGAAGGACGGGCGGATGATGGCGGGCAGGCCGACGTGGTCGAGCGCCTGCGCGGCAACGGCCATGGCATGGCTCATATAGCGCTGCTTGCGGTCGCTTTCGCCGAGGTTCCACTGATTTTCGAGCGCGTCGAGGGCCTTGTCGAGCTCGGCACCGGACAGCTGTGCCTTGAGCTTGCTGCGCTCGGCCTCATGCGTCTTGCGGTCGGCATCCTTGATGTCGGTGGCGTTGGCCAGCATGGAGCGTGGCGTTTCAAGGCCGATGCGGGCCATGGCCTCGCGGAAGAGGGCGCGGTCTTCGGCCATGTCGATGGCTGCGGGCTTCGCACCAATCATCTCGACATTGTAACGGTCGAGCACACCCATGCGCTTCAGCGACAGCGCGGTGTTGAGTGCCGTCTGGCCGCCCATGGTGGGCAGCAGCGCATCCGGGCGTTCCTTGGCGATGATCTTGGCGACGACTTCAGGCGTGATCGGCTCGACATAGGTCGCATCCGCCAGGCCCGGATCGGTCATGATCGTTGCCGGATTGGAATTGACGAGGATGACCCGGTAGCCTTCCTCTCGCAGTGCCTTGCAGGCCTGAGTGCCCGAATAGTCGAATTCGCAAGCCTGTCCGATAACGATCGGTCCTGCACCGATAATGAGGATCGATTTGATATCTTGGCGCTTCGGCATGGGCTCTCATCCGTTTTTTCGTTGCGCAAAAAGCCGGCCAGGGTGGGAGATCACCGGTCGGGGCGCATGGGCAATATTTTCAGGCTAGAAGCGGCTTATAGGCAAATGTATTTGCAAACGGAACCCCATAAATGGCGGAATCGACATGAATTCTGCCGACTTTGTCGCCATTAGCCGAAACGACGCCGGACATCTTCGGCATAAGAGCGGCTGACGGGCATCTCCGCGCCGTCGCGCGCGATCACGAAAAGCTTGCCATTGTCGCGTTTCAGGCTCGCGATATGGTCCGTCGCGACCCAATGCGATCGGTGCAGGCGGATACCTTCTATGTTGCCGATTTCCATCAGGGCGTCGCCGAAGCGCAAGAGGATGAGTTCGCGGCCGCGTGTTGTCACGACCTCGGTGTAATGGTCGCGAACGGTGAGCCTTATCAGCGCTCCGCGGTTTTCCGGCTTCAAACGCAAGAGAATCGGCGGCTGAGGTGTCCGGGGCCGAATCTCGGGTGCAGAGGTGGACATTGTCTTCGCTTCCGCGAGATCCGTTCCCGCAGCTGCCATCGCGATCTGCCGATGCATGGTCAAATAGGTGAGGATACAGAAGAGGGCGCAAAGCGGTATGGAGCCCAGCGATTGACGTAGGCTGCCGCTCACCGTGGGCAGCGTGCCGAAGAAGGCGAAGTCGACAAGCGTGATGCCGAAGCCGATCGGCAATGCGGCGGCGACGGAGCCGATCATCATCCGGGCGAACATGCCCGCCACATGTCTCCGTAGCAGGATTTCGGCGACGACGGAAAATACGATTGCGATGGACCATGCCATGGCATGAAGGGCGAGCCAGTAGCCGAGCCGGGCTCCCGGCATGAGCCGGTCAAGGGTGCCGTACGGTCCGGTCAAGGCGAAGATCAGGACGATGGTGACAAAGGTCGCCCAGAAGCGCGGCGAACGCTGGATGACCTGCAATTCACGAAGCGTGGACTGCAGAAAGGTGTGATCCACGAAGATTTCCCGTTCTCTTGCGCAATTTCGATTGAGAGAACAACACTATCGCGGAAAGGCTCTATAAACTCAACCGGATATAGATGATGACCTTTGAGCCGCTTCTTGATGCCCCAATCGCGATCCAGATCCATGTCGCGGCGGCCGTTCCGGCCGCCTTGCTCGGAGCCTATCTCCTTCTCAGGCCCAAGGGGACGCCAAGGCATCGCCTGCTCGGCAAGATATGGTTGGTCCTGATGGTCGTGACCGCACTATCGAGCTTCTTCATTCATCAGATCAATATGTTCTATGGCTTCAGTCCGATTCACATGCTCTCGATACTCGTTCTCTTCGGTTGTTGGGGAGCGATCGCCAATGCGCGCAGGCACAATATCGAGGCGCATAAGCGCATCGTCAGAAGCCTTTACTTCGGTGGCATCGTTGGTGCCGGAGCTTTTACCTTTCTTCCGGGGCGGATCATGAACAGGGTGGCTTTCGATGGCGACGAAACGGCGCCGTTTCTGGTCGCGATAGCTATAGCCATTGCGCTTTTATGGTCCGCGTCCAAAGAAATATGGCGGCGGCGGCGTTTAAGCTAATGTTCTGTCGATAGCCAACTGGCTTTGTTACACTTCCTGGATATATAAATGCCTCAAGGGACTTTGATTTTAGGCATCGCCAGGAGGTGCACTATGGATTGGAAGGGGCGTCGGCAATCCGACAATATCGAGGACGAACGCGGCTCATCGCCTATGAGCGGCGGCGGCGGTGGCGGCTTCCGGTTTCCCGGCGGGGGGATTGGCGGCGGCGGTTTGAGCTTCCGTACCATTATCGTGCTCATCGTGATCTTCCTGATCCTGAGAGCCATGGGCGTCGACGTTATCGGCCTGCTGCAGCAAAGTGGCATGCTGGAGGGCGGCGGCTCCGGATATCAGCAAAGCACCTCCAATAGCAGCGGCGGCGGTCAGCCGGCCAATGACGAGATGAAGCAGTTCGTTGCGACTGTTCTTGCCGATACGGAAGACACCTGGACCGGTATCTTCAAGTCGATGGGGCAGACCTATACGGATCCGAAGTTGGTGCTGTTCTCCGGCAGCTTCCCTTCGGCTTGCGGCCAAGCTTCGGCGGCAACCGGCCCCTTCTATTGCCCGAGCGATCAGAAGGTCTATCTCGACATGGCCTTCTTCCAGCAGATGAAGGATCAGTTCGGCGCATCCGGCGATTTCGCGCAAGCCTATGTGATCGCACATGAGATCGGCCATCATGTCCAGGACCTGCTCGGTATCCTGCCGAAGTTCAATCAGGCCCGCCGCAACATGAGCGAAGTCGACGCCAACAAGATGTCCGTGCGCATCGAACTGCAAGCCGATTGCTTTGCCGGCATCTGGGGCAAGTTCACGCAGCAGAAGGGCATCCTGCAGACCGGCGATCTTGAAGAGGCGCTGAATGCTGCGCAGCAGATCGGCGACGATACGCTGCAGAAGCGCACGCAGGGTTATGTCGTTCCCGACAGTTTCAACCACGGCACCTCGGCGCAACGCGTGAAGTGGTTCAAGCAGGGTTTCGATTCCGGCAAGCTCTCGGATTGCGATACTCTCAACAATCCGGTCTGATCTTGCTTGTCCGCTCGCTGAGCATCGGCTAGCGGGCAAGTCGTTTTCCGCATTATTTCTCGCTGTCGAGATGTGTCAGCTGTGCTTCCGGATAGCGGCCGCCGGCCGCGGCATCTTTCGGGATCGCGCGTTCGATCGCAGCCATGTCGGCCTCAGACAATTCAACCGAAAGCGCTCCCAAGGCTTCCGTAAGGCGATCACGGCGGCGGGCGCCGATAACAGGGACGATCTCCGTGCCCTGGGCTGCGACCCAGGCGATGGCGATCTGGGCGATGCTGGCACCCTTCGCCTCAGCGATTCCTCGTAGCGCTTCCACCAATTCCAGGTTCTTTTCGACGTTTCCTGCCTGAAAGCGCGGGCTCATCGTGCGGAAATCGCCCTTTTGGACATTATCCTTCTGCCAGTGGCCGCTGATAAGGCCGCGGGAAAGAACACCATAAGCAGTGATACCGATGCCAAGTTCGCGGCAGGTTGGCAGGATCTTGTCCTCGATGCCGCGCGAGATCAGCGAATATTCGATCTGTAGATCGACGATCGGATGCACGGCGGCGGCGCGGCGTATGGTGTCAGCGCCGACCTCGGACAGGCCGATGTGCCTGATGTAGCCTGCCTTGATGAGATCCGATATCGCGCCGATCTGGTCTTCGATCGGTACATTTGGATCTAGACGGGCGGGGCGGTAAATGTCGATATGGTCGACGCCGAGGCGCTGCAGCGAATAGGCGACGAAATTCCGGATCGCCGCCGGGCGGGCGTCGTAGCCGAGCCATGCACCGGAAGGATCGCGCAGGGCGCCGAACTTGACGCTGAGCAGGAGATCGTCTCGGTTCAGCCCCTTGATGGCTTCGCCGATCAGCATCTCATTGTGGCCCATGCCATAGAAATCGCCCGTATCGAGCAAGTTGATGCCGGCATCGAGCGCGGCGCGGATGGTGGCGATGCTCTCGGCGCGGTCGGACGGGCCGTACATGCCGGACATGCCCATGCAACCAAGGCCGAGCGCGGATACCTGCGGCCCCGTCTTTCCCAATTGATGCTTTTTCATCGTTAGTCTCCTTGGTCGAAGGCGCGCCCATTTTCTTGCAGGCCTCTGTCGATGCTGTTTTACTCGATCGTGCTCTGTGCGATAATCCGGGTAAATTGAAACAGGTTGTTTGGAATTTCGCACAATGGATGACTTGCCGCTGGCCGATCTGGTTGCCTTTACCGCCGTTGCCCGCGAGCGCAGCTTCCGGGAAGCGGCACGCAGGCGCGGCGTTTCCGCCTCGTCGTTAAGCGAAGCGGTGCGGCGTCTGGAGGAACGGCTGGCGGTGCGCCTGCTCAATCGCACGACCCGAAGTGTGACGCCGACGGAGGCGGGAGAGCGGCTGATGGAGCGCCTGACGCCGGCCATGAGCGAGATTGCCGTCGCCCTCGACGACATCAACAGCTTTCGCGATAGCGTCGGTGGGACATTGCGGCTGAATGTGCCGACAGTCGCCGCCACGGTTGTCATGCCCGACATTATAAGCCGCTTCCTGAAGGAATACCCGGCAATATCAGTGGAAATCGTCGCCGAGGACACGTTCATCGATGTGGTGGCCGCCGGCTACGATGCCGGCATCCGCTACGACGAGAGACTGGAAAAGGATATGATCGCCGTACCGATCGGGCCGCGGCGCCAGCATTATGTTACGGCCGCTTCGTCAGACTACCTTGCGACCCATGGCACGCCTAAGCATCCGCGCGACATACTTGAGCATCGCTGCATCCGCCATCGGTTCCTGAGCGGCACGGTGGCGCCGTGGGAATTCGAAAGGAAAGGGGAGACGATCTTCATCGCGCCGCCGATGGTCGTCTCGACCAATTCGATCGAGATCGAGCGCAATGCGGCTGCCGCGGGGTTGGGCATCATCCGCACTTTTCGGGAGTTCCTCGCGCCGCAGATCGCCAGTGGAGAACTGGTGCCCATCCTCGAAGAGTGGGACACGGAGTTCTCCGGCCCGTTTCTTTATTACGCGAGCCGCAGGCATATGCCGACGCCGCTTCGGGCCTTCGTCGACTTTCTGAATCGCGAGCAACGGCGGGGTCGCGGCACATAGTCGCTTTTCTGCCAAGGATCAAAAAAAGCGGTCAATAAATCAATAAGATTGAAGCGTTCACGGATTGTTTCTGCCAAAATCTTTATGTATGGGGGACACTCCGGTTTTTCGTTCACGTTCTGTCTCTTTCATCGAGGCGGAGCCGCCCAAAGGCATCTCCATGATCGATCAGAAATTCGCCCGCCGAGGCCTGTTCCTCGTCTTCCTCATTCTCTTCCTGGACGTCATCGGCATCGCCATCATCATGCCGGTCATGCCGAAATATCTGGAAGAGCTGACGGGCGCGTCGGTCAGTGCCGCGGCGACCGAGGGTGGCTGGTTGCTGCTGGCCTATGCCGCCATGCAGTTCCTATTTTCGCCGTTGATCGGCAATCTGAGCGATCGTTATGGTCGCCGGCCGCTTCTGCTTGCTTCCGTGCTGACATTTGCGATCGACAATTTCATCTGCGCGATCGCCGGCACCTACTGGATGCTGTTCGTCGGCCGCATTCTTGCCGGCATCAGCGGCGCAAGCTTTTCGACCTGCTCGGCCTATATCGCCGACATCAGCAATGACGAGAACCGCGCGAAGAATTTCGGCCTGATCGGCATGGCCTTCGGCGTCGGCTTCGTCCTTGGTCCGGTCATCGGCGGCTTTCTTGGCGAATTCGGGCCGCGCGTGCCTTTCTATGGCGCTGCGGCTCTGGCGTTCCTGAATTTCGTCGGCGCCTATTTCCTGCTGCCGGAAACGCTGGATGCCAAGCATCGCCGACCCTTTGAGATTGCGCGAGCCAATCCGTTTGGCGCGCTCCGGCAGATGCGGCGCTATCAGGGCATCGGCTGGGTCTGTGTCGTGATGTTCCTGAACTGGCTGGCGCACGGCGTCTATCCGGCCGTCTGGGCCTTCGTCACCTCTTATCGTTACGACTGGAGCGAAGGACAGATCGGTTTCTCGCTCGCTGTCTATGGGATCGGTGCGGCAATCGCCATGGGTCTGGCGCTGCCGCGGCTGGTGCCGGTGCTCGGCGAATGGAAAACGGCGCTGCTCGGGCTGATGTTCTCCTGCCTTGGCCTGTTGGGCTATGCCTTTGCATGGCAGGGATGGATGGTCTACGCGGTCGTTGTTCTGACCGTGATCGAAAATGTCGCGGATGCGCCTTTGCGGTCGATTGCCGCCAGCAAGGTGCCGCCCTCGGCGCAGGGCGAGCTGCAAGGCGCACTCGGCAGCCTGACGAGCATCACCGCGATCATCGGCCCCGTGCTGTTCCCCTATCTTTTCCAATACTACACAGCGCCGACAGCGCCCGTCGTCTTTGCCGGCGCACCGTTCATCATGGGAGCGATCCTGGTTGCCACGGCGCTGATCGTGCTTCTGACCAAGGTCCGCAAGACCGAACCGGCTGTCGTTTCGCAGTCGCAAGCAGGTGAGGCGGCCTAAAAATTCATCAGATATTTTGATGTTCTGATGAATTCTTTAGCATCATAGGCCTGCCTGCTGGCTTTTTGAGCCAAGTTGCGGTAATGCGGCAGGCTCGCGCACCCTTGGGTAGGGCGGTTCGCGCGGTTCTAAAGATCGAGTCTTCGCTATGGATATGCCGGTACCTGCGCGCCCGCTCGCGCATGACAATGATAATTCGTGGTCTGCACATGTCCGCGCAACGCTCGCGCTGGGCATTCCGCTAATCGGAGCGCAATTGGCGCAGCTCGGGATCAACACCACCGACGTGATGATCGTGGGCCGGCTCGGTGCCGAGCAGCTGGCGGCGATGGTGCTTTCCGCGCAATTTCTGTTCACGATCCTGGTTTTCGGTTCGGGTTTTTCCATCGCGGTCATGCCGCTGGTGGCGCAGGCCTATGGCAGAGGCGACGTTACCTCGGTACGCCGTGCGCTGCGCATGGGCCTATGGGTCGTAACAACCTATTGGCTGTTGGCACAGCCGGCCTTCTTCTATTCCGAAGAGATTCTGCTCGCGGCCGGACAAAAACCCGACGTCGCGAAATTGGCGAGCGGCTATATCGACATCGGCCACTTCGCCGTGTTGCCGGGGCTGCTCTATAATGTCATCCGGGCGCTGGTGAGCGCCATTGGCCGCGCCGGCATCATCCTCAAGGTCACCATTGCCATGCTCGTCATGAATGCGGTGCTCGCCTACATTCTGGTGCTTGGCCATTTCGGCCTGCCGGCGATGGGCCTGCATGGTGCGGCCATTGTTTCCGTCGCCGTGCAGACCGCCGGCTTCCTCTTCATCGTCGGTTACGTTCAGGCCCACCAGGAAACGCGTCGCTATGAGATCTTCGTCCGGTTCTGGCGGCCCGACTGGAATGCCTTGTGGGATGTCATCCGACTTGGCTTTCCGATCGGTGTGACGGTTCTGGCTGAGGTCAGCCTCTTCACGGCTGCCTCGTTGTTGATGGGTCAGATCGGCACGATCGAGCTTGCCGCTCATGGTATCGCTCTGCAGTGGGCGTCCATCGCCTTCATGATCCCGCTCGGCCTCAGCCAGGCGGCGACCGTACGCGTCGGTGTCGCCCACGGACAGGGCGATCATCTCGGCCTTAAGCGCGCGGCCATCGTGGTGCTCGTCGTTTCGTGCTGCATCGCGCTTTGCGGCAGCATCCTGTTTGCGACTGTGCCATCCTGGCTGGCAAGCTGGTTCCTTGACATCCACTCGGCCGAAGCGTCGCAGGTGCTGGCTTTTGCCGCTCCGCTGATCGTCGTGGCCGGGCTGTTCCAACTCGTCGATGGGCTGCAGGCGATCGCAAGCGGTCTGCTGCGCGGTCTGAAGGATGCGCGCGTGCCGATGATCATGGCGCTGATCGCCTATTGGCCGATCGGCTTCTTCCTGGCCTGGCTGCTGGCATTTCCGGTCGGCTTCGGCGGCATCGGTATCTGGTTCGGCTTCCTGATTGGCCTTGCCTCCGCGGCGGCGATGCTTTGCGCGCGGTTCTATATTCTGGTGCGCTCGGACAAGGCGGCCAGCTGATTGCGGCAGCCTGCCTTGCACTACAAGACTACTGACAAAAATTGACAGCATGATCGTCTATATCTGTCTCATACCAGAGACGGGAGACGACCATGATATTCAAGGCAAGCAATCATAGTGATGCCGCGCTTTTCCCGCGGGAAGATCAGATCAATCGGGGGGCGGCCGTACGCCTCCTGCCACACGCCAACAGCTCGTCCCGGCGACGGGAGCCGGAGCAGAAATCCTACTGGCTGGCGGTGGCCAGCGCCGAGCACGTTCGCATTGGGCGCCAGCATGGCTTCATGCAGGTGAACCACGGCAAACGAGCCCCCTTGCAGCGCATCAAGCCGGGCGACGGCATCGTCTACTACTCCCCATCCGTCAAAATGGGCGAGAGGGACGGCTTTCAGAGCTTCACCGCTATCGGCTTTGTCCGTGAGGGTGAGCCTTATCTTGGCGAAATGGGTTGCGGAAAAGCCTATCGCAAGGATGTGGACTGGCTGGACGCGCCCGAACAACCGCTTCGGCCATTGCTGGGCTGGCTCGATTTCACCCAGGACAAGAATTGGGGCTACAAGCTCAGATTCGGTCTCGTTGAATTCGGACAATCCGACTTCGAGTTCCTCGAGGAAATCTTGATGAGCGAGCTTGAAGTGGTGAAGCAGCGCCGCCTACAAGCCTGAGTTTCGACAAGCATGAACCAATGTGACGGCAGACCTCCCAAGTTGACGCGCAAAAAGAAAAGCCCCGGATTGATGATCAATCCGGGGCTTTTCTTATGCGATTGGGTCGTCGACGTTATCAGGCTCGTTCTGCCAGAGCGGACTCGCCCTTCTTTTCGCGCACCAGATTGATGAAGCGGCGGAAAAGATAATGGCTGTCCTGCGGGCCGGGAGAAGCTTCCGGGTGATGCTGGACGGAGAAGACCGGCTTGCCGGCGACGCGCAGGCCGCAATTGCTGCCGTCGAAGAGCGAAATATGAGTCTCCTCAACGCCTTCCGGCAGCGACTTCGAGTCGACCGCGAAGCCATGGTTCATCGAGACGATCTCGACCTTGCCCGTCGTGTGGTCCTTCACCGGATGGTTGGCGCCGTGATGGCCCTGGTGCATCTTTGCCGTCTTGGCGCCGAGTGCGAGGCCTAGCATCTGGTGACCGAGGCAGATGCCAAAGAGCGGGATTTCCGCCTTCAGCAGATCCTTGATGACAGGTACGGCATATTCGCCGGTTGCAGCCGGATCGCCGGGGCCGTTGGAGAGGAAGATGCCGTCCGGCTTCAGGCCGAGGACTTCGTCCGTCGATGCTGTCGCCGGCAGGACGGTGACCTTGCAATCGAGGCCGGCGAACAGGCGCAGGATGTTACGCTTGACGCCATAATCGAGGCAGACGACGTGATATTTTGCGTTGTCGGCGCCGAGTTCGCCATAGCCTTCGTTCCAGACCCAGGGCGTCTGCGACCATTGCGAAGACTGGCCGGAGGAGGCGACCTTGGCAAGGTCGAGACCTTCGAGGCCACTCCAGGCCTTGGCGTCCGCCTTCAGCTGATCGATATCGAAGACGCCGGTCACGTCATGGGCGATCACGCCGTTCGGCATGCCGTTTTCGCGGATCCAGGCGGTCAGCGCGCGCGTGTCGATGCCGCAAAGACCGATGATGCCGCGCGCCTTCAGCCATTGGTCGAGATGTTTGGCGGCGCGGTAGTTCGAAGGGTCGGTGATATCGGCCTTGAAGATGACGCCGACTGCGCCGTGGCGGGCGGCGGGCGTCAGGTCTTCGATATCTTCGTCGTTGGTGCCGACATTGCCGATATGAGGGAAAGTGAAGGTGACGATCTGACCGAGATAGGAGGGATCGGTCAGGATCTCCTCGTAACCCGTCAGCGCCGTGTTGAAGCAGACTTCGGCCTGGACCTTGCCGGTCGCGCCGATGCCCTTGCCCTCGATCACGGTGCCGTCGGCAAGAACGAGCAGGGCGGTCGGCTTTTCAGTGGTCCATGGGGCTGTCGCGGTCATAGTCATCCCGTTTCCGGCGTCGAGCGCGGCCTTGAACAGACCGTCGGCTTCCGCCATGTTTGTAGCAAGGTACAGCCGGCGACCCAGGTCGCGGCTTGAGATCTTCCTATCGATCTAATGTGCAGGTGATGGACATAGCTAAACAAGGCGAGCCGGTCAATGCGCGCTTTTGCTTTCCTATCAAGGAATTCGGGCTCCGGGCCACAATTGCATTGATCGACACTGTTGGTCTAAGAGACAGGCAAGATGATATAGGTGGCCGGGTCGATCGTTGCCGGCCTGCTTCAAGGAGTTAAAGACATGATCCGCGAGACCCTTTCCAACGCCCAGAAGGATGCCATGAGGGCAAAGGATACGGCGAAGCTTTCGACCGTTCGTCTGATCCTCGCTGCCATCAAGGACAAGGATATCGCCAATCGCGGTCTCGGCAAGGAACAGGCGAGCGAGGATGAAATCCTGCAGCTGCTCGCCAAGATGATCAAGCAGCGCGAAGAATCGGTGAAGATCTACATCGACGGCGGCCGCCCGGAGCTCGCCGACAAGGAACGTGAAGAAATCACCGTCATCCAGGGTTTCATGCCCGAGCAGCTTTCCGAAGAGAAGGTGCGCGAGATTTGCGTTGCGATCGTCGCGGAACTCGGCGCGCAGGGCCTGAAGGATATGGGCAAGTGCGTTGCCGCCCTGCGCGAGCGGTATGCCGGCCAGATGGATTTCGCAAAGGCCTCGGCTATCCTGAAGGAACTGCTGAAGTAAAACTCTGCTTCACCTTCGGCATACGGACCGGCCGTGTGCCGAAGGTATTTTGCCAGGCGGCGTCTATGATGGCGAGTTTCCCCGCCTGATAGTTCCGATATTCCTCGATGAACGCGGTGGAGAGCCAAAGCTGGCTCCGTCCCGGCGATCCGGTCCATCCGACGCTTTGCATTTTTATGGCCTTGTTCATGAGCCGCTTTGCGTTGGTTCTTGAGATGAGAAACCGGCTACAGATATCCGTAAAGGCTACCGGCCCGATGATCGCTTTCCGAGTCGTCGGGTTGATCGTGCCGATGCGGGAGATCAGATAATCCATGATGATGCCGCCTGAATTTGCCCAGGTGAACAGATCGAACGTTTCTCCCGGATGGCGCAGGTCGCCACTCTCTATTATGCCGACCGAGATGGGGGGCTGTAGCAGGCCGATGAGTTCCGGTTTTTTGCTAAATAGGGCGTTGCGCTTGCCGCCATCCAATCGATCCAGCACCGAAAGATGGATACCCATCCATTTGGCAAGCTGTTTTGCAGCCTCTTCCGTGGGCTGCATTGGCCGCGCGCGTCGATCGCTTGCAACAGGCAGGTAACGCAGAAAACCGAGAGCCAGCATCTCCTGAATGAAGCTGAGCGCGGTGTTGTGGCTGGCGATTTCGTGTTCGACGATATAGTTGGCGAAGCGATTGGCATGGATGCCGGGCGGTTCTCCGTCGATGCCGCCGCTATAAAGGGCGAAGCCGGCGAGCGCCATCAGCCAGCGTTGTTGTGAAGCAAAGACAGAGCATACGCTCTGATTCTCATCATAAGTGGATATAATCTCTCGTGTATAACCGAGGATTTCTGTGAAAAATTTGGGGTCCTGAGCAAGTTCCTTCGCGGATAAAGACATGCAACCGTCTCCGATCAACTGAACAAATTTTCAAATTGTCTGACGAGATAATTACTAAGATCGCATATACGTAGATAATAAAAGATATCGATCGATATCGTTGCGTCAAGATACTCGCGGCGATGAACCAAAGATGTTCCGCAGCATATCTTGGATACTCGTACTGTCGCGAAATTGAGATGGCCCGAAATTAGAGAAGGCAGGAGCTGGGGGAGCTCCTGCCTTCTTGCGCTTTGCTGACGTTTGATTACGCAGGGTGGGGCCCAAAAATCAAACGTCTTTTGCAAAGGCACTCAGGTGGGGCGGCGCCGGGGGTAGGGATGGTGCCCCACCTGAGTATCTGCTGAACTTATCTGAAAATCCTGATCTGCTGGGGCAAAGCCAACGCCTGCGGCGGCAGTTCGGACATTTGAACCTTTACGCCTGCCGTAAGGGCAGGAACTTTCATATTCGCCGGCAACTGATATCCCGCACCGGCATAGAGCACATTCTTTTCGCTGGCGCCGCTATCCATCGTGGCCGAGCTATAGGTAGCCGTGGCGAAGATGGCTGCTGCTGCCAAGGGTACGATAAGAACGCGCATTTCCCTCTCCTAAACTGAAAGCCCGTACCTGGTGGCTTCCGGTTCGTCAGGGCGTCTCGGCATGTCGCGTCGCAAAGAAGTTTCTTCGCCGGCTTGTCTCGCCCTGTGAGAAGAACGCTATTGCGGCGCACACCAACAATCAAATTACAAAAAAATAATGTTTGGCTTACGAACCTTGCCGCAAATGCGCCTTCAGAGAGTGTCCCCAGGGCGTGATCGCTTTGCAGCCGTTGATTGTCTATGGTGCCGAGCTTGTTCGCGTTTATCGACTGCAGGCTGTGCAAGCCTTTGCTTTTTTGCAGATTTTTGCGTACGAAATAGTTACTTTCGTGCGCGCGATTACGCCAGTTCCGGTCATGGTGAAGGGATTTTGGGGCGCTTCGGGCCTGTCAAACGCAGCCTGGGATTTCGACGCGAATGCGGATGAATGCGCTGTTGTGTTCACGGAGTTGTGATCGTAGGGCGAAAATGCAATCGCCGACAAAGGGCTGTGAATAGCGTGGGAGGCGGCCGGGTCGTCGTGGCAATGCCCTCCATTCCTGTTTATATGGGATGAGCCAGAGGTAGCCATGCGATTTTCCAATACGTTTCTCGACGAGATTCGCGACCGCGTTTTGATTTCGGACGTGATCGGTCGTCGTGTGACCTGGGATCGGCGCAAGACGAATGTGCCGCGTGGCGATTACTGGGCCTGCTGCCCATTCCACGGCGAGAAATCGCCGAGCTTCCACTGCGAGGATCGCAAGGGGCGCTATCATTGCTTCGGTTGTGGCGTGACGGGCGATCATTTCCGCTTTCTCACCGAATTGGAGGGCTTGAGCTTTCCGGAAGCGGTGCAGCAGATCGCCGATATGGCCGGCGTTCCGATGCCGGTTGCCGACCCGATGGAGGCGAAAAGGGAGAAGGAACGCACGTCGCTGCTCGATGTCATGGAGATGGCGACTCAGTTCTTTCAGGATCAGCTGCAGACCGCCAATGGCGCGAAAGCACGTGCCTATCTGCGTGACCGCGGGCTCAGCGGCCGCACGATCGAAACCTTCCGCTTGGGATATTCGCCCGATAGCCGCAACGCTTTGAAAGAACACCTCGCCAGCAAGGGCGTGCTGAAGGAGCAGATTGAAGCTTGCGGGCTCGTTGTCCATGAGAACGTGCCGGTCTCCTATGACCGCTTCCGCGACCGCATCATGTTTCCGATCCTGTCGTCGCGCGAGAAGGTGATTGCCTTCGGCGGCCGCGCCATGTCGCCGGATGCGCCGGCGAAATATCTGAATTCCAACGAGACGGAGCTCTTTCACAAAGGCAACGTGCTCTACAATTTCACCCGTGCGCGCCGCGCTGCCCAAGGTGCCGATGGCGCCGGCACCATTATCGCGGTCGAAGGCTATATGGATGTCATCGCGCTGCATCAGGCCGGCGTCGAGAATGCGGTCGCGCCGCTCGGCACGGCCCTGACAGAGAGCCAGCTCGATCTCCTCTGGAAGATGACGCCGGAGCCGGTGCTCTGCTTCGATGGCGACGGTGCCGGTATCCGTGCAGCCAATCGCGCCGCCGATCTGGCGCTGCCGCATATCAAGCCGAACCGGACCGTGCGCTTTGCTCTGTTGCCCGATGGCAAGGATCCAGACGATCTCGTGCGGCAAGACGGACGTGCGCCCTTCGACAAGGTGCTGGCGCAGGCAAAGCCGCTGGCCGACCTGATATGGACGAGAGAGGCCGGCAGCGGCGCTTTCGAGACGCCGGAGGCGCGGGCGGAGCTGGAAGCGCGGTTGCGACGCATCGTGTCCGTCATTACGGATGAAGATGTAAAGCGCCAATATCAGCAGCTAATACGCGACAAACTATTTTCATTCTTTCAGGCAAAGCGCGGGCCTCGAAGTCCTCAAGATTCTAAGGAAAAGATAAAAAACTCGCATAAAATGGAAACTCGTGGCGGGGCTCCTTTGGAGCCGGGGAAATTTGCAAGCCAAAAGCTACAACAAAATGCGACGTACAACACAGTTCGATTGCTTTTGCGTGAGTCTGTTCTGGCGTTAACATTGGTCAACCACCCCCAGCTCTTGCTGGAAGAATATGACGAAGTTGCCGCTATTGATTTTGATAATCGTGATCTTCAGCGCCTATTGTCAGAAGCGCTCGCTTTTGCGGCAATCACAACAGGTCCTCATTTCAACCGGGAGCGGTTAGGTGAACGGCTCGACGAGGGCGGGTTCTCCTCGCTGCTGGCGAATATGAATCAGCAGGTACGCAATGCCCGTCTGTGGACGGCAACCGAGGAAGCCGCCATGGAGGACGCGCGTGAGGGCTATCGTCAGGCGCTGGCGCTCCACAAACGTTCGAAAGCATTGCGCTGGCACAAGATCGAGCTGGAAGGCGCTATTGCAGAGGCGACCGAAGAAGGCGACGGTGAAGCGATCGAGCCGTTGATTCGCGCCCTGCAAGAAGTGCAGCTCGAGGCGCTGCGTCTGGAAAATCAGGAAGCGATCATCGATGGCTTCGGCGTGCTTTCCGGTCGTGTCAAAGGTGCCGCTGGAAAATAGGGAATAGATGCCTCAATCTGAGAGACAAGAGCCGCGATTTTCCGCGGGCGACGCATTATTCGATGAGCGCATGGGTGCGTTGGCGCCGCTCGATATCCTCAAGCGCGTCTACGGCTACTCGGCCTTTCGCGGCAAGCAGCAGCAGGTAGTCGAGCATGTCGTCGCTGGAGGCGATGCGGTCGTGTTGTTTCCGACCGGTGCTGGCAAATCGCTCTGCTTTCAGATCCCTGCGCTTTGCCGCGACGGTATCGGTATCGTCGTCTCGCCGCTGATTGCCCTGATGCGGGATCAGGTGGAGGCGATGAAGCAGCTCGGCATCCGCGCGGCTGCCTTGAATTCGTCGCTGTCGCGCGAGGAGGCGAGCGATGTCTATCGCACCATTTCCGCAGGCAAGCTCGATCTGCTTTATGTGACGCCGGAACGCATCGTGACGGAAGGCTTCTGCCAGATGCTCGGCAGGACGAAGATCGCGCTTTTCGCGATCGACGAGGCGCACTGCGTCTCTCAATGGGGGCATGATTTCAGGCCGGAATATCGCGATCTCGGCAGGCTTGCCGAGCTTTTTCCCGGCGTTCCGCGCATCGCGCTGACGGCGACGGCCGACCCGCACACCCGCGACGACATCATCGAGCGGCTGGGTCTCGACGATGCCAAGGTCTTCACAACGAGTTTCGATCGTCCGAACATCACCTATGAAATCGTCGAGCGCGATCAGCCGCGCCAGCAATTGCTGCGTTTTCTCGAGGGTCATCGCGGCGACAGCGGCATCGTTTATTGCCTCTCGCGTGCCAAGGTCGAGGACACGGCGGAGTGGCTGAACGGGCAGGGTGTTCGCGCGCTACCCTATCATGCCGGCATGGATCGGTCGCTTCGCGACACCAATCAGGACGCCTTCCTGAAGGAAGAAGATCTGTGCCTCGTGGCAACGGTCGCCTTCGGCATGGGCATCGACAAGCCGAACGTGCGCTATGTTGCCCATCTCGATCTGCCGGGTTCTGTCGAAGCCTATTATCAGGAGACGGGTCGTGCCGGGCGCGACGGTCTCTCCTCCAATGTCTGGATGGCCTATGGCATGGCCGATGTCATCCAGCGGCGTCGAATGATCGACGAGGGTGGTGCATCCGAGGAAATCAAGCGGGTGGAACGGGCAAAGCTCAATGCGCTGCTTGCGATCTGCGAAACCGCAGGATGCCGGCGACAGTCGATCCTCGCGCATTTCGGCGAGGCGCATGGCGGCGGTTGCGGCAATTGCGATACGTGCCTGAAGCCTGTCGAGACCTGGGACGGCACGGAAGCGGCCATCAAGGCGCTCGCCGCGGTCTATCGTACCGGCGAGCGTTTCGGCACCGGCCACGTCATCGATGTGCTGATCGGTACGATCAACGAGAAGACCGAACGCTTCGGCCATGTCGATATGCCTGTCTTCGGCGCAGGAAAGGATATTCCTTCCCGCACCTGGCAATCGATCTTCCGGCAATTATTGGCAAACGGTTTCATCAGCATCGATCACACGGCCTTTGGCGCCATGAAGCTGGAAGAGCAGGCGAGGGCGGTGTTCAAGCGCGAGCGGCAGGTCTTCTTTCGCAAGGACCGGCCCGAGCCCGGCCGTCGCGGCAAGAAGGCGGGGCGACCGGAGAAGCAGGCGCACGGTCTGGCCGGCGAGGACCAGCTCCTCTTCGATGCGCTGCGTGCCGAGCGCACTCGGATTGCCAAGGAATTGGGCGTGCCGCCCTATGTCGTCTTCCCGGATACGACTCTGATCGCCTTTGCGACGGAGCGGCCGGGCAGCCGCAAGGCTCTGCTTGAGATTTCCGGTGTCGGGCAGTCGAAGCTTGAACGCTACGGCGATGCATTCCTCGCTGTAATTTCGGAATTCAGCAGCCGATGACATGCTGAAGCCCGACGGTCGATGCGCTACATCCGCACCGTCATGCCGCCATCGACGGTCAGGACGTGGCCGTTGACGAAGGAGGCGGCGTCGCTGGCAAGGAATAGCGCAGCCCCCGCAATTTCGTCCGGACGCCCCCAGCGCTGAACCGGGATACGTTGGCGCACGAAGGGGATCAGTTCTTCGTTCGCGGCCATTGCGGCATTGGTTTCCGTTGCGAACCAGCCTGGAGCGATGGCGTTGCTGGTGATGCCGTAAGGACCGAATTCCACCGCCATGCCGCGCATGAGGCCCGCCAACCCCTGCTTGGCAGCGGGATAGACACAATCACCCGGCATGACGACCTGTCCGCTGATCGAGGTGACCGAGATCAGCCGCCCATGACTGTTTCGCTTCATCAGGCGGGCGGCGTCGCGGGAGAGCATGATCGAGGCGGCGAGATCGGTGTTCAGCAAGGTGAGGATCGCCTCGTCGTCGAAATCGGCCAGAGCGCGCCTGTCGCGGGCGCCGACATTGTTGATCAATATGTCGAGCCGGCCGTGGCTCTTCTCGATGTCATTCATTGCCTCACGCTGTGCGTCGCGGTCGGAAATGTCGAAGGCGGCAGCTTCTGCCGAGCCATCTCTTGCTCGGATGATCTCGACGGCCGTATCCAACGTAGCCGCGGTCCGCCCGTTGATGATGACGTGCGCGCCGGCATCGGCGAGCGCCTTTGCCATCTCAAATCCGAGTCCGCGTCCGCCTCCGGTAACAAGGGCAATTCGCCCTGCGAGGGAGAATCTGTGAAATATGTTCATAGCGCTCTCTTATCTTGAGACCGATGGCAATCTGGCGCAAAATATTGGACTCAGTCAAGTAATTTTTGCGATGGAAGCTGATGAAGTTTGACCAGGAAGTTGCGCGCAAGCGGGTCGGTTTGACAGATAATATCGAAACTGCGCCCTATCGCGCCGACGTCACCGTGTTGCGCATTTTTGCCGCTGCTGGGTGCAGCAAGCGGCCGGATCCTATGTTATTTCTTGATTAATTAGGCACTTTGACCAGCATCGGAATGCGACCATGACTTCAGCGTTCATATCCCATTTGCGCAATGAACTTCTCGGCCTGAAAGAAGCCGGCCTCTACAAGGCCGAGCGTGTCATCACCTCCAAGCAGGCCGGCGAGATCGCCGTGCTTGGCGGCGCGCGCGTTCTCAATTTCTGTGCCAACAACTATCTCGGCCTTGCCGATAACGAGGAGCTCGCCGAGGCCGCGAAGAGGGCACTCGATCGCTATGGCTATGGTATGGCCTCGGTTCGTTTCATCTGCGGCACGCAGGAGGAGCATAAGCAGCTCGAGGCGCGGATTTCGGCCTTCCTCGGAATGGAAGCGACGATCCTCTACTCCTCGTGTTTCGATGCCAACGGCGGGTTGTTCGAGACGCTGCTGTCGGAAGAGGATGCCATCATTTCGGATGCCCTTAATCATGCCTCGATCATCGATGGTGTGCGGCTCTCCAAGGCAAAGCGCTTCCGCTATGCCAACAACGACATGGCGGCCTTGGAAGAGGAACTGAAGAAGGCCGAAGGGAGCCGCTTCAAGCTGATCGCCACGGACGGTGTCTTTTCCATGGACGGTATCATCGCCAATCTCGGCGGCGTCTGCGATCTGGCGGAAAAATATGGCGCAATGGTCATGGTCGATGACAGCCATGCGGTCGGCTTCGTCGGCGAGCATGGCCGGGGATCGGCAGAATATTGCGGCGTCGAAGGCCGGGTGGATATCATCACCGGCACGCTCGGCAAGGCGCTCGGAGGCGCATCCGGTGGTTATACGTCGGCCAGGGGCGAGATCGTCGAATGGCTGCGGCAGCGCTCGCGTCCTTACCTCTTCTCCAATACTCTGGCGCCGGTCATCGCGGCTGCATCGCTGAAGGTCTTCGATCTGATCGAGAACGGCAGCGAGTTGCGTGCGCGGCTCCGAGGCAATGCGGAACTCTTCCGCAGCGAGATGACGAAGCTCGGCTTCACGCTGGCCGGCGCTGATCACCCGATCATCCCCGTCATGCTCGGCGACGCGAAGCTCGCGCAGGACATGGCGGCGCTGATGCTGCAGAAGGGCGTCTATGTCATCGGCTTCTCCTTCCCTGTCGTGCCGAAGGGCCAGGCGCGCATCCGTACGCAGATGTCGGCCGCCCATTCCAAGGCTGATGTCGAAAAGGCGATCGCAGCCTTTGCGGAGGCCGGAAAAGAACTTGGAATCATTTGAATTGGTTGGAGAGAACCGATCATGTCGAACATGATGAAAGCGCTGGTCAAAGCCAAGCCCGAAGTCGGGCTGTGGATGGAGCATGTCCCGGTGCCCGAGGTCGGGCCGAACGATGTTCTGATCCGGGTCAAGAAGTCGGCGATTTGCGGGACCGATGTCCATATTTGGAACTGGGATCAATGGGCGCAGAAGACCATTCCTGTACCGATGGTCGTCGGCCACGAGTTCTGCGGCGAGATTGCCGAGATTGGTTCTGCCGTGACGAAGTATCATGTCGGCGAGCGGGTCTCGGGCGAAGGCCATATCGTCTGCGGCAAGTGTCGCAATTGCCGGGCGGGCAGGGGTCATCTCTGCCGCAACACGCTCGGCGTCGGTGTCAACCGCCCAGGCTCCTTCGGCGAATTCGTCTGCATTCCCGAATCCAACGTCGTGCCGATCCCGGACGATATTCCGGATGAGATCGCGGCGATCTTCGACCCCTTCGGCAATGCGGTCCATACCGCGCTTTCCTTCGATCTGGTCGGCGAGGATGTGCTTGTGACCGGCGCAGGGCCGATCGGCATCATGGGGGCGATGGTTGCCAAGCGCTCCGGCGCCCGCAAGGTCGTCATCACCGATATCAATCCAACCCGGTTGGCGCTTGCCCGCAAGGTCGGCATCGATCATGTCGTCGATGCTTCCAAGGAGAACCTTGCCGATGTGATGAAATCCGTCGGCATGACCGAAGGTTTCGACGTCGGCCTGGAAATGTCGGGTGCTGCACCTGCCTTTCGCGACATGATCGACAAGATGAACAATGGCGGCAAAATCGCCATTCTCGGTATTGCGCCGGCCGGCTTCGAGATCGACTGGAACAAGGTCATCTTCAAGATGCTGAACCTGAAAGGCATCTATGGCCGCGAGATGTTCGAGACCTGGTACAAGATGATCGCCTTCGTTCAGGGCGGCCTCGATGTATCGCCGGTCATTACCCACCGCATCGGCATCGATGATTTCCGCGATGGCTTCGAAGCCATGCGTTCCGGCAACTCCGGCAAGGTGGTTATGGACTGGAATTGATGCCATTTGGACACACTTCCGGCCTCGGCAATACCTGCCGATGCTGGAAATGTGCGGCTTTGTTTAGAATCCTCTTGTCATCGCGCGGGGACTTCCTAAATACGGGAAGCAATAAATTGCGGCGTGCGAAGCCTGTGGATAAGGCTTTTTCGCGTATTTAACGGGCTTTTTTGCTGGAAAAGCTTGACGAGAACTAAAATTCTGGGAATCACCGTTTGTCTTCGGAAAGAACGGTAAACTGGATCGAGCGGATCACCTAATATCATGGCCGGAAATCCAAACGCAATCCAGCTTTGCACTCCGGTGGCGGTGATCGTGGTTAATCGGGCATTAAAGGTCATTCCGTTAGGTGTTCGTCGGTGAGTCGCGGCTGGTGCAGGGCGCGCCAGTCAGTGTGAATGTTTCACCGCGTGTAAGTTTGCAGCGTCAGGGAAAGCGACGATATAGAGATGGCAACAAAGGTCAAAGAGAACGAAGAAGCTGAAGTCGAACGCGACGGCACCTCCGACGGCCCGCTTCTCGATCTTTCCGATGACGCGGTCAAGAAGATGATCAAGGCCGCGAAGAAGCGCGGCTACGTGACGATGGACGAGCTCAATGCCGTTCTTCCGTCCGAAGAAGTGACGTCCGAACAGATCGAAGACACGATGGCCATGCTTTCGGACATGGGCATCAACGTCATCGAGGACGAAGACGTCGAAGAGGCAGGTGCTGCCTCGAACGACGACGACGATGCCGGCGGCGACGATGAAAGTGAAGGCGGCGAGCTGGCCCCCTCCACCGGTTCCGCGCTTGCGACGGCCAAGAAGAAAGAGCCGACCGACCGTACGGACGACCCGGTGCGCATGTATCTGCGCGAAATGGGTTCCGTCGAGCTTTTGTCGCGCGAAGGCGAAATCGCGATTGCCAAGCGCATCGAGGCTGGCCGCGAAACCATGATCGGCGGCCTCTGTGAGAGCCCGTTGACGTTCCAGGCGCTGATTATCTGGCGCGACGAACTCAACGAAGGCACGACGCTGCTGCGCGAGATCATCGACCTCGAAACCACCTACTCCGGTCCTGAGGCCAAGGCTGCACCGCAGTTCCAGAGCCCGGAAAAGATCGAGGCCGACCGCAAGGCTGCCGAAGAGAAGGAAAAGGCACGCCGCGGCCGCGCTCCTTCCGGTGACGACGACATCACCAATGTCGGCGGCGAAGGCCTGCCGATCGAGGAAGAGGAAGAGGACGAAGACGAATCCAACCTCTCTCTCGCCGCGATGGAAGCCGAGCTTCGCCCGCAGGTGATGACGACGCTCGACATTATCGCCGAAACCTACAAGAAGCTGCGCAAGCTGCAGGACCAGCAGGTCGAGCAGCGCCTGTCGGCTTCCGGCACGCTGTCCTCCGCCCAGGAGCGCCGCTACAAGGAACTCAAGGATGAGCTGGTCAAGTCGGTCAAGTCTCTGTCGCTGAACCAGAACCGCATCGACGCTCTGGTCGAGCAGCTCTATGACATCAACAAGCGTCTCGTTCAGAACGAAGGCCGCCTGCTGCGTCTCGCTGAATCCTATGGCGTCAAGCGCGACAGCTTCCTGGAACAGTACCAGGGCGCCGAACTCGACCCGAACTGGATGAAGTCGATCGGCAATCTGGCTGCTCGCGGCTGGAAGGAATTCGCCAAGAGCGAAAACACGACGATCCGCGACATCCGCCAGGAAATCCAGAACCTTGCGACCGAAACCGGTATTTCGATCTCAGAATTCCGCCGCATCGTTCACATGGTGCAGAAGGGCGAACGCGAAGCACGTATCGCCAAGAAGGAAATGGTCGAAGCCAACCTGCGCCTCGTCATTTCCATCGCCAAGAAGTACACGAACCGCGGTCTGCAGTTCCTCGACCTCATTCAGGAAGGCAATATCGGCCTGATGAAGGCGGTCGATAAGTTCGAATATCGCCGCGGCTACAAGTTCTCGACCTATGCCACCTGGTGGATTCGTCAGGCGATCACCCGCTCGATCGCCGACCAGGCACGCACGATCCGTATTCCGGTGCACATGATCGAAACGATCAACAAGATCGTTCGCACGTCGCGCCAGATGCTGCACGAAATCGGCCGCGAACCGACACCGGAAGAACTCGCCGAAAAGCTCGCAATGCCGCTCGAGAAGGTGCGCAAGGTGCTGAAGATCGCCAAGGAGCCGATCTCGCTCGAAACCCCTGTCGGTGACGAAGAGGATTCGCATCTCGGCGATTTCATCGAGGACAAGAACGCGCTTCTGCCGATCGACGCCGCTATCCAGGCGAACCTGCGTGAAACGACGACCCGCGTTCTGGCATCGCTGACGCCGCGCGAAGAGCGCGTTCTGCGCATGCGCTTCGGCATCGGCATGAATACCGACCACACACTCGAAGAAGTGGGCCAGCAATTCTCGGTGACGCGCGAACGTATCCGTCAGATCGAAGCCAAGGCGCTTCGCAAGCTCAAGCATCCGAGCCGCTCGCGCAAGCTCAGAAGCTTCCTCGACAGTTGAGGTCTGGCGCAAGCCAGTATCGGTAGTTTACGAAACAAGGCCCGGCTCGCGAAAGCGAGCCGGGCTTTTCATTGACGATATGGGCATCAGGGGGTGAACATGACAAGCAAGCCGCAATTCATGGAAACATCCATCCCGGTCCGGCTCCGCGATGCGTTGGCTGGATACGAATGGCGGCAGGATGGGCTTGGCCGCTCCTCGGCCCATGTCTTCCGGCTTGAAGCCGATGGACGCGCGCCGGTCTATCTCAAGACCGAGCCGCTCGATCCCCTGGGCGAGCTGGTCGGCGAGGTTGAGAGATTGCGATGGCTGGCCTCGCAGGGTCTTGCCTGCCCGGATGTCATTGCCCATGAGAGGGACGGCGAACGTGAATGGCTTTTGATGAGCGCTCTTCCCGGCAGCGATCTCGTCAGCGCGGAGTGGTTACAGCCGCTCGATCGGGTACGGCTTTTGGCGGGTGCTTTGCGGCGATTGCACGCCGTCGATATCGCTGCATGTCCCTTCGATCATCGGCTGGAGAATAGAATTGGTGCTGCAAGGGCGCGCTTGCTTGCCGGCCGCGTCGACGAGGACGACTTCGATGAGACCCGGTTGGGAAGGTCGGCAGAGGATCTTTTCCGTGAGCTTGAGGCCAAGAGACCGTCAACGGAGGATTTCGTCGTCACCCATGGCGATGCATGCCTTCCGAATTTCGTAGTCGATGGCGATAGATTCAGCGGCTATATCGATTGCGGCCGTCTCGGCATTGCCGATCGTCATCAGGATATTGCGCTTGCCTGCGGCAGCATCGCATACAATTTCGGGAAGGAATTGGTTGCCGAGTTTTTGAAGGCTTATGGCGATTTTGAACCGAAGGCTGAAAAGATGGCATACTATCAGCTGCTGGATGAGTTCTTCTAGCGATGGAAGCGGTCGTCCTTGCGCCGCGATCACGCAGGTTTGTTTTTGCGCCATTGCGGATCGCGCGCAGGCCTGACAAGTTCGATTTCGACAGATGCCTCTTTCGCGGTGCGTGGTCGTGTACCATATGTCAGCGACCGAGAAGTCCTCTGATCTTTTAGCCGGCAAGGATCGAATGAATCGATGCGTTGTTTTCGCCTGATTGCTTTCTCTTCGCGAGCCATCCGCTGAACGATGGAAAAGGTTGCGGAAAAACGGGATAGGGAGATAAGGCCGGGCTTTGTCCTGTCGATCCTTCTGCACGTCCTGTTTGTCGCGATTTTTCTGCTGCCACTATTGCCGGCGCCGCCGGAGGCAAAGCCCGAGCAGAGCGTCAATGTCGAGCTGGTGCCGCAGCAGGAGGAAAAGCAGGAGCTTGCGACGAAGGCGAACGAGAAGCCCGACCAACCTCCCACGCCCACGCCGAGACCCGACGAGAAGCCGGCGCAGCAGACGGCTGAAGCTCAACAGGAGCCGCAGCAGCCTCAGGGAAAAAAGTCGGATGAGCAGCCGCCAAAGCAATCCGACCCTCAGGGCAAGGAGCCGGCTGAGAAGCCTCCGGCCAAACCCGATGAGGCCAAGGCTGATAAGCCGGTAGAGCAGGCCGAAAAGCCCGCAGCCAAACCAGACGATCCCGGCGCTGAGAAGCCGGTCGAAAAGGCTGAGCAGAAACCCCCTGTTGTAGACGTGCCTGTTCCAGACATGGACGGCGATCAGAAGAATCCAACCACTACACAGCAGGCCGACGCTTCGGAGCAGCGGAACGATATGCCTCCAACGCAACCAAGCAATGCCGCGGCGGAGCAACAGGCAGCTGCACAAGCGCCAGCAATACAACAGGCGCAGGATGCCCAGCGGCAGGCTGATGCCAAAGACCAGACGGTCAATGCGGCTAAGCCACCGGCGAGCGATTCGACCAACACGGCCCCATCATCGGTGCCTGATGTTCTTGCGACCAGCGAGCCTTCGGATTTTCAGGTGCAGCAGCGGCAGGCGGCGGCGTCTGACCTGAAACAGCGGGTGCCTTCCGAGCAGGTCGAGAATGAAGCGAAAGACCTGCCGCAGATTGTCGTTCCGGCGGTAAAACCTTCTCCCTCTCAGCAAGCTTCTCAAGGTCAGACCACTTCGAGCACTCAGAGCGATCAGACCGAGGGCGCTGCTTTGGTAACTGAAGCGCAGCCTAAATCAGACGCGATCAAGATGGCTGTCCGCGCGGAAAAGCTTTATTCAGGGGCCGAGATGGCTCGACTGTCGAAGAGCAATTATGATGCCTGGAAGAAGATGCCACGTAGAGAGCGCGTTTCGTATCTTTGTCGCAGTGAAGCGCTAGCTCAATTTGGGCATGAATTTAACGCGCCAAATTATGTCAATTCGGCATTCTCGCCTACTATGCTAAGTGACACTGGTGTCTCCGCGGACGGGTTAGCGGTTCCGACCTCGAAAGGTTGGTATAGAATTGCCTTCAGGTGCAAAGTTGATGATGCCGCTTTGAAGGTCACGGCTTTCTCATACACGAACGATGGACGTGTCCCCAGAAATCAGCTTGAGAGGCTCGGTTTGCCTGTATTTTGACGAAGCTGACAATCACGCTTCCAACTGAAACAATAGTTTATTCCCGACCCAATCGAAATCTCGCTCATTTCATCATACAATTGCCTGTATCTCACTGATTCAGTGTCCTCCCATCGCATTTGTCTCAAGATTCCGATGTCCTCGATTACAGCCGATTCCAGTTCCGCGGCCGCGGGCCGCTCCGCCCTGCGTGGTGTCCTTGTGGCATTTGCGTCCTATGCCGTCTTTGCCTTCAGTGACGCCTCGATCAAGATCCTGCATGGGGTGATCCCCTCCTATCAGGTCGCCTTCATCGGCGCGTTGTTTGGCCTTGCCGCCGTGCCGTTTCTGAAGAAGCGGGAGGATGGCTGGCTCGATATGGTGAGGACATCGAACCGTCCCCTGTGGCTGCTGCGCTTCGTTTGCGGCGCGACCGGCGCCATCTGCTCCGTCATTGCCTTCACCATGCTGCCGATGGCGGAAGCCTTTGCGCTGCTCTTCCTGCTGCCGTCCTTCGTGACCATTCTTTCCGTGATCTTTCTCAAGGAGGATGTGCGCTGGCAGCGCTGGACAGCCGTCATTCTCGGTTTTGTCGGTGTGCTGATCGTTCTGAGGCCTGGCTTTCGCGAGCTTTCGGTCGGGCACCTCTGCGCGGCGATCGGCGGTCTTGCGGCGGCAATCTCCATCGTCATCAACCGCGCGCTTGGCTCGAAGGAAAAGCGCATTTCGCTCTATGGGGCGGGCCTTTTCGGAACGCTCATCGTGAGCGGCTTTCTCATGCTCTCCGAAGTCACCATGCCGACGCCGACGCAGTGGATATTCCTCGCGAGCTATGGCCTGCTTGGCGCGTTCGGCAATGTTCTGCTGCTGACCGCTGCACAGATGGCGCCGGCCAATCTGGTCGCGCCGCCGCAATATAGCCAGATGCTCTGGGCGATCGCCTTCGGCTACCTGTTGTTCAACGACAGCATCGACACGCCGATGGCTCTCGGCATCGTTCTCATCATCTTTTCCGGCCTGCTGACGCTGGCGCGGGAGCGCAAGCGCGGCACGCCGCTGCCGACCGCAGTTGCCGGCAATACGCAGGCGGCATTGGCGACGGCAGAGGATGAAAAAGTGGGCGGAAGCGCTTAAAGCGTTGATTCCAGATTGCGGGCGAGCAACATTGCCCCATTGGAGGCGATGCCATTGCTGGCGCGGCGATACTGGCGGTATGGAAGGCGATATTGATGAAGTCAGGCCAATTCCGAATATACCGCTCTCGGCTTGCCGGCATCGAGGCAGTCCGGGCCGAAACCGGCCACAGCTTCCCCAAGCATACGCATGATCAGTTCGGCATTGGGGTTATCGAGGCTGGCGCGCAGGTTTCACTCAGCGGGCGAGGGATGGTGCAGGCCGAGGCCGGGGACGTCATCAGTGTCAACCCGAACGAGGTGCATGACGGCATGCCTGTTGGCGAAAGCCGCGCCTGGTCCATGCTCTATTTCGATCCCCGGCTGATTGGCGATCTGTTGCGTGATGTCAGTGAAGGCAAGTTCGGTGCGATGGAATTCCCGTCGCCTATCATGCGTGATTGCAAGATGGCCGGGCATTTCAAGACCCTGTTTTCGCTTGTGATCGACGACACGACTGAGGGTTCCCTCTTGCGGGATGGGCTGCTGCTGTCGCTCCTCGCTGCCGTGATGCGTGAAGGAACGGGCGGTTTGCGTGCGGATGCCGTTCCGGCTGATATCAACCGGGCGTGTGAGCTGATCGATGACGATCCTGCTGCTCCCCTGACCCTTGCCGAGCTGGCGGAGTTGTGCGGCTTGAGCCACTTCCGGTTCCTGCGTGCTTTCACCAGGGCGACGGGTCTGACGCCCCATGCCTACCTCATGCAGCGCCGCATTCACGAAGCACGGCGGCTGATTGCGGCGGGCACATCCCTCGCGGAAGCGGCCTTTGCCAGCGGCTTTTCCGACCAGAGCCACATGACGCGCCTTTTCGTCCGCAATTTCGGCGTTTCGCCCGGCGCCTATGCGGCCGCCATCGGCTGAAGCTTCTGCAATTTTATTCAAGACCGGAGGACGATGACGGGGTTTTCTGCTGCGCCAAGCAGATACCCATAAGGAGATGCCATGTTTTTCCGCCATTCGAACGAGATGTGGAGCGAGTTTCCCGAGCTGGTTCCCGGCGTGTTGTTCGCCGAAGGGATTACCTCGACTGTTGATGTCGGCGATCGGATCGCCGGATATCATGCGATCGCCGCAGATCGGCTGATGCAAGGCCCTGAGGGCGAGATGGCTGAAATCCAGGCTTGGCGGCGAAGTTTCTCCAAGATGGGACTGAAGCCGACGCAATATCGCTGCGCATCCGAAGCTCTGCTTCGCCGTTTTCGCCAGGAAGGGTCGTTACCGCGGCTGCATCCGCTTGTCGACCTCTGCAATGCCATCTCGATCGCTTTCGCCATTCCCATCGCTGTTTTCGATCTCGCGAAAATATCTGGCGATCTCGAGGTGCGGCATGCGAGCGGCAGCGAATCCTATTTGACTTTTTCCGGTGAGACGGAGCATCCCGAGGCGAGGGAGGTGATCTTTGCCGATGGAGCAGGGCAGGCGCATGCCCGACGCTGGACCAATCGCCAGAGTGGCTTGTCCGCGGTACGCAATGATACACATTCGGTGCTGATCATCGCTGAGGCACTGCACGAATCGGCAGGCAGCGATGTTGCGACGCTGATGAATGCGATCGCGGCGGAGCTAACTGCCCTCTGGTCGGTCGAGGCCAAGCGGGCCATCCTCAGCCCGTCCTCACCGCGATTTGATCTGTCGCCCGCGATGAATTTGCAACTGCAGCAAAAACGAGATTGACAGAAGGCGTGTTCAGGCAGAGCACGGACTATAGAATTTCCGACTGTTGAGAAGCATGTCTGCGAGCGTCCGTGCCGGCAGACGAAGAAGGCTCATGGATACCCTGCAGAACCTTGACCGGCCAAGTGTGCTCGGTCACCCCGGCTATCGTTCATTCGCCGCATCGCGCGTCTTTTCCTCGATAGGTTTTCAGTCGGTGACTGTCGCCATGGGCTGGATGATCTACGACCAGACCCATAGCGCCTTCTTTCTTGGCCTTGTCGGCTTCTGCCAGTTTTTGCCGATGGTCGTCCTGACCTTTGTCGTCGGGCATGTCGCCGATCGGTTCGACCGGCGCCGCATCGGCCTTGCCTGCCAGCTGATCGAAGCGCTGACCGCGCTGGTATTGGCTGTCGCCGTCTGGCAGCATTGGATAGGACCTGCCGGCATCCTAGCCGCCGTTGCCGTCATGGGTGCGGCGACGGCCTTCGAGCGTCCGACCATGGCGGCGCTGCTGCCCAATATCGTGCCGTCTTCCCTGCTTCAGGTCGCCATCGCCACGTCGACTTCGATGATGCAGACCGCTTTCATCATCGGGCCGTCGCTTGGCGGTCTGCTCTATGGCATCAGCCCTGTTGCGCCGTTTGCCGTTTCGGCGGTGCTCTATGTGATTGCCAGTTTGAACGTCATTTCGATCCGGGTCGAACGAGAGCAGCCGTCATCGCGGGAGCCGGTGACGCTGAGCTCCGTCTTTGCCGGCGTTTCCTTTATCAAGAGCCGCCCGGTCATGCTGGGAACGATCTCGCTTGATCTCTTCGCCGTGCTGCTGGGCGGCGCCACGGCGCTGCTGCCGATGTTTGCGCGCGATATTCTGCATGCCGGACCTTGGGGATTGGGCTTGCTGCGCGCCGCGCCTGCGATCGGTGCGCTTGTGATGTCGATCTGGCTGGCACGTCGGCCGCTGCAGAGCGATGTCGGCAAGAAGATGCTGTTTGCCGTGCTCATCTTCGGGGTCGCGACTATCATCTTCTCGCTGTCGAGCAACATCGTCCTTTCGGTCGTCGCGCTCTTCGTTGTCGGCGCTTCCGATACCGTCAGCGTCGTTGTGCGCAGTTCGCTCGTGCAGCTCTTGACGCCCGATGCCATGCGCGGCCGCGTCAACGCCGTGAATTCGCTCTTCATCGGCACATCCAACCAGCTCGGTGAATTCGAGTCGGGGATGCTTGCCAGTGCACTTGGACCTGTGTTGACCGGCATTGTTGGCGGCGTCGGGACCATTGTCGTGGTGCTGCTCTGGATGCGTCTCTTTCCGGACCTGACCAGAGTAAAGACGCTCAGAGGCTAGCGACGTCCATCATTGGGGCGCTCTTCCATAGGGTTGCTCATCCCTACATCCCGCAGCAGATGTTGGTTTGCCTGAGATAGCATGTCTCGCTTCCGGCCGCCTTCGATATGCGATCGTCGTTCCGTGCCGCCTTGTCGGATCAGGAGCCGCATGACCCAGTGTTGCAAGCTGTTAATATGAAGAATGTTCATCTATCTCTGACCTCGAAGTATTTCGTCAATAGAGAGATGCGCCCCCAATATGGTGATGTACAATGAAGCCTTGCGCTATGAAGCATGAGGGATTTTCATGGGAAAGAGACCGCTACCACCGCTCTCGGTGCTTCAGACATTCTGCGCCATTGCCGAGACCGGCGGCTTCGGTCGCGCCGCTGAGCGGATCGGGCAGACGCAGACGGCCGTCAGCTATCAGCTCGCGCAGCTCGAAGGATGGATCGGAGGGCGATTGTTCGACAGAGGCCGAAACGGCGCGCGGCTGACGCCCCTGGGCGCCCGCCTGCATCCCGCAGTTGCCGGTACGATTTTCGAATTGGAAACGGCGCTCTATCATGCGCGTGCGAGTATTTCGGTTCGCAGCGTTGCGGTCTCCGTCTCACCAGAATTTTCCAGCCAGTGGCTGGCGGCGCGCTTGCCGGATTTCTGCCAGCATCATCCGGAGATCGAGATGAAGATGGTCGTGGGTTATCAGCGTCCGGATTTCCAGCCTGGCGGCGCCGATCTGGCGATCTGGCTTGGCCGCGCCGAAACTGGTCTCATGCAGGAGGAGTTGCTGACGGACGAGGAGCTTGTCGTCAGTTCACCCGATTTATCCGCGCGACTGCCGCCGCGCCAAGCCATAAGCGCTGCTCCGCTTCTGCGATATGCCGGAATGCGGCATACGAGCCTCGACTGGCAGCGCTGGTACGAGCAGATCACCAGTGGGCCGGATGGCGAAGCGAATCCGCATTTCGACATTGCACGGGCAGTCGAGGAGGCGCCCTTGTTCAATTCCTTCACCGAGATGCTGGAGGCTTGCCGGCAGAGCCGCGGCTTCGCTCTCGTCCGAAGCTCGTTGGTGGCACGCGATCTTGCCGAGAAAAAGCTGGTCAGGTGTTTTGTCGAGGTGCAGCCGGCGGCCGTCAGCTACAATCTGGTCTATCCGCCGAATGCCCTGTTGAACCCGGCCGCGGCTCTGTTCCGCAGCTGGCTGCTCTCACAGATCCGGTCGCCGAGCTAGCACAGGATGCCCCTCAATCGCGCAGCCGGATGAGACCGGCCTCGGTGGGAGCAAAACCGAGCCCTCGATAGAAGCCGGCGAGATGCGGTTCGAAGTCGACATGCAACCATTCTGCGCCGCGTTCGCGGGCCAGAATTCTCGCGCGCTCGACCAGAGCGCTTGCGATACCTCTTCGCCGAAAATCCGGATCGACGCAGGTGTCGAGAATGAAAGCATGAATGCCACCGTCCCACGCGACATTGACGAAACCCACTAGCCTTGCGCCCGCGAATGCACCCACATGCGCGAGGTTTCGGGAGAGAATGGGCTGAAAATCCCGCGGAGAGGGGTTGTTCCATGCGGCTGCCCACAGGGCATTGAGCACCTCATTTTCGAGCTTCGGATCATTCTGGTATTCTATCGTCATTGGCAATCCTCCGCGGGATCGTTCAGTGAATTCGGTACCGTTTCGGACCGGCGAGATGGTGTGCGGGAAATATCCACAGCCAATGTCGGATCTGGTTGCCGTCAATCGTCCTTTAAAAGTGAACATAGAACAGAGGAGGCAGAAATGTCCTATGTCGATGGTTTCATCGTTGCCGTGCCCAAAGACAAAATCGAGGCCTACAAGGCACTCGCGCAAAGGGCCGGGGAGGTCTGGCGTGAATATGGTGCTCTCAACTACGTCGAGGCCATAGGTGACGATGTGCCCTATGGCGAACTTACCTCTTTTCCGCGTGCGGTGCAGGCAACGGAAGATGAGGTCGTGGTGTTCTCATGGATCACCTATGAATCACGGGAGAGCCGTGATGCGATATTGGCGAAGGTCATGGCCGATCCGCGTTTGAAGGACGACATGGAAAACATGCCCTTTGATGGCAAACGCATGATCTACGGCGGCTTCAAGATCGCTATTGAGCTATAATCGGGAACAGTGGCCGGACTTGACATTCCGGCCACTGCGCCCGACCTGATGCGGATCGCAATCGCCATGCTCGGGGAATGCCATGCCACAAACTGTTGTCACGCTCTCGACCCATGGCCAGGGGCTCTACGAATTCACCGATAAGGCGACGGAATTTGTTCGTACCGCGGCGCCCGGTGGCAAAGGGCTTCTGACTGTTTTCGTCCGCCACACTTCCTGTTCCCTCCTTATTCAGGAAAACGCCGATCCTGATGTGAAGACTGATCTCAAGGCCTTCTTCAGCCGACTCGTGCCGCCATCGTCCGATCCCTCGATGCGCTGGATCGTGCACACGATGGAGGGACCGGACGATATGCCGGCGCATATCAAGGCGGCGCTGATGCAGGTCTCGATCGGCATTCCGGTGATGCACGGCCGGCTGGTGCTCGGCACCTGGCAGGGCATCTATCTCTTCGAGCATCGCGACCGGCCACATCGGCGCGAAATCGTGCTGCACCTTTCCAGCTGATCTCCGGTATTTTTGCGTCAACCGGTTGTTAACTGTCATGAATACAATCTGAACGGACAATTCGCGTTCGGTTCAGCTTGGCCGACCTTACGTGGCCTCAATCCCAAAGGTATTGGCCGATACGGGATTGTAACGATCCGTAGCAAGGATTTGAAGGAGAAGCACCATGACCAATCTTTTCGCCAAGGCAGGTATTGCAGCCATCATCGCGCTCGGCGCCATTTCCGCAACGGCCGTCACGGCCTCCGCCAACGATTTCCATCCGGGTATCCAGGAGGCTCGTTATGACCATGGACATGGACGCGGTCGCATGTGCTCGCCGCGCCTCGCCGTCGAGAAAGCACGCGACATGGGTCTGCGCCGTGCCCGCATCGACAATGTCACGCCGCGCCGCGTTGTTGTCGAAGGGTTCGGTCGTCGGGGTCCTGATCGGGTTGTCTTCGCCAATGCACCGGGTTGCCCACTGATCCGCCGCTGATCGCAGCGCTCCCCCAAGTTTTCCACATCTATTCGATGGATTCGAAGCCGCTTCCGAAAGGGAGGCGGCTTTATTTTTTATGTTGTGCTATTATTGGACGTCTGGTTTCCCTTTAGCGTTCAATGTAGCTGAATAGTGGATGAATGCCTGATTCTGGGCTCATTCAGCATAGCGCCGTTACCTCTCGGGCACTCGCTCAGCAAATATTGCAGGCATGAGAGAGAAGCCTTCTGCTTCATGGAGAACATAATGAAACAAATGTTGGCAAGGTTGGGGGTCGCCGCCTGCGTCGCAGTGACTGCGTTGTCGGGCACGGTGGATTTTGCCGCCGCACAGGGTGTGGATATCTATGTCAACCCGGGCCGTCATCGCCCCCCACCGCCGGATTATGATCGCCCGCCGCCGCGCTTTGATCGTCGTGGCTGTGATCCTCGGCAGGCCGTGGATGTTGCTCGCAGCTATGGTCTGCGCCGCGCCCGCGTCGTGGACGTGACGCCGCGCCGCGTCGTCGTTGATGGTTTCGGCCGGCGCGGGCCGGATACGATGATGTTTGCCAATGTTCGCGGTTGCCCGCTGCTAGGCCGCTGATAGGCAAAGCGGGCGCCTGAGGCGCCCGCTTTTCATTTTCTGACCTTTTCGCCTTTTTGGCGGGGGCCGCGGAACCGCTCTTTGCTCGACCTTATTGGATTTGAGCGAAGGGCGGTTTTGTTTTGGCTATTGCTGGATCGCGTAGGTGATGCTCACCGATGCGTTATATTCGTTCTCGCCGGTTGCGACGGGAACGGCTTTGTCCATCGGCGCGGATGCGGCCATGGCGCGCATGTAGGGCTGCGGCGGCGTTGCAACGCCACCCTCGTGGATGGCAACGACGCGACCAAGCTTGACGCCGGCGGCATCGGTCAGGGTTTTCGCCTTGGCCGCAGCATCGGCGACCGCCTTCTTGCGCGCTTCTTCAAGCGCGGTATCCGGCTTGTCGTTGGTGAACTCGATATTGCCGCCCTGATTGATGCCGAGCTTGACGGCCTGATCGAGCAAGCTACCGAGCTTGGAGAGGTCACGCACACGAATGGTCAGGCCGTTGGTCACCTGATAGCCGGTCAGAACCGGTGGCTGGTTATGGCCGTCCTTGTCGTTCGGATAGGTATATTGCGGCTGAATGGAAAAGCCGGAGGTCTGCAGGTCGCGCTCGGCGATGCCGCTCTCCTTCAACGTCGCCAAAACGGCGCCCATGGCCTTGTTGTTCTGATCGAGCGCATCCTGGGCCGCCTTCGCCTGCTGGACGACCGACAGCGTCACCACGGCCATGTTGGGTGCAATGGTTGCATGTCCCTCGCCGGTGACGGTGATGACCGCCTCGCGCGGCTTGGCATCTTCGGCAAAGGCTGTAGCCGCAGGCACGAAGAAAGTGGCGCTGACAAGAGCGGCAAGAGCAAAATCTCTGGTTTTCGTCAGAAGCATGGTTCGTTCCTTGGTTGATAATCCCTCAAGATCCGCTTTTGCGGATTGATTGTGAAGGTATTACGGCAGTCCCTTGTCGGAAAACAGAAATTGGGTTAGAGCCAAGTCGTCTTCGGGGAACCATTGCTCCGGAGTCGCGAGCGCGGAGTCTTTTCTTGCGCCGGGCCTGTAGCTCAATGGTTAGAGCCGGCGGCTCATAACCGCTTGGTTGGGGGTTCGAGTCCCTCCGGGCCCACCATTTCCCCTATATATTTAGCCGGCATCAAACCCTGGGTGATATGCGACTGCGCCAATGGGCGGTGTTCCCTTGAATACGATCCGTTGAAAATATTCGGGCGGCACGTCGGCGTATCGCAGAGCGGGATCACTCACGAAACCGAAGCGGATGTAATAAAGCGGATCGCCGAGAACGACGCAGCCGCTTGCGCCCCGTTCTCTGAGCTGCGCCAGCCCGCTTTCGATCAGCTGCTTTCCGATACCTTGTCCGTGCCGGTTAGGTCGGACCGATACAGGCCCGAGGCCGAACCATCCCGGAATTCCAGACCCGATCGTGACAGGGGAAAATGCCAGGTGGCCGACGATCTCGCCACTGCTATTATCGAGAGCGACGAGGGAATGGGTCAGCGCGCCGGCAGTTCGCAGAGCGTCAACGATCGCTGCCTCCGTGCCGGAGCTATGCGCCGCGCCCTTGAATGCGGCGGTGATGATTTGGCGAATGGCATCGATGTCCTCAGGCTTTTCCGCACGTAAAGTAATCAAGACTATCGACCTTCCGCATGAATGAGTTCGGATTGGCTCTTCGGTAGCACAGTCATGCATCTCTAGAGCAGGCTGCAAAGCGGTTTACGAGATCAAGCTATAATTGTCGCTTGGTCTCGCAATTACTGTGATCAAGCCCAGGTGTTTGCTCGGTCGATTGATGAAGGGTGCGGTGCCACAGATATAGCAGAAACTCGGAGTGTCATCGCCGCGTATATCCCGAAGAGCCTACCTGAAACGGGTCTGGAGATAGAACATGTGCCTCTATTCAACCCGCCGCCTTTTCAGACCTTCGCGATATGGATCCCTGTGCCATTGCTCCTTGCTTGGAACGAGCGACAGCCATCTATCCATATCGAGAGCGGGATCGGCCTCGCGGATGCGGCGTACGAGCATGCGTGCCTCGTCCTGATGGCCCAGCATCGCCAAGCTTGCCGCCGCGAGCCTGGGATCGATCATCTGGCTGATATAATCAAACGCGGTCTGGAATTGGCGAGAGCATAATTTGCCCCGGTGGCCGTCCAAAGGTAGGAATCCGGATTGATGGGGTGGAGTTCCATCGCGCGCTGGATTTCTTCCAGAGCCAGACCGGGGCGGGAGACGTGGATCAGCGTGTCCACATGGTCGGCGACGACATCAGCGTGATACGGGCCGAGGACTTCTGCCATTTCCAACGCTTCCACGCTTTCTTCGATAGCTACGAGGAAGAGCTTGGCAATACCAAGTTCGCGATAGCCGTCCGGCAAGTCGTTGCGAATTGAGACAGCGCGCGCGGCAAAATCCTCTGCCGATTTCAGCAATTCGTCATCACCGCCCGCAGTCAGCAGCCATTCCTACGACTAGGTACGGGCAACAGAGCTGAGTGCCGGTGCGAAGTCGACACTCTCGCTCAGCGCGGTTTTCAGCTCCTCGCGGGCGCGCCGCATGTTCGGCAGGGGCAAGCGATGGAGATATTGCTGTCCAACAAGATACTGACGGTAAGCGAGGGGGTTATCTTCGAAATGAGCACGTGCCATCTCATGACGCTCGACTTCCGCCGCGGCGGCGAGCACGATCTGTCGCGAGATTTCGTGCTTGTTGCGGGCAAGATCCAGCGTGGCGAAATTGAAGCGCTCCGCCCACAGGATCTCGCTGCCTGGCAGGGAGATGAGTCGTGTGAAAAGCGACAGCTCGTCATCCGGCCCGCTCAATTGGGTTTCCAGGACATAATTGATGTCATATCGCTCAGAAAGCGCAGTTTGGTCATCGGTCTGGCGGCTGATCTGGGTAGCGGAATAGGGGGCAATCACGCGCAGGCTGTGTAGGGCGCAAAAGCCGAGCGTGATGTCTTCGATGAGAGAAGAGGCGATCATGGGCGCAGCGCCGTCGGGGCTGTCGTTGCCTGGCGGCAGCAAGGCGAGGCGAGGTATGCGCAAGATGGGCTGGGTGGCGGCATCCTGCTCGGATACAGCGGTCGAATGCGAGGGAACGGCTGGTGTCGGAGCGCTAGGCCATGCCGCGAGGGCTGCTGACCATGGTGAGACGAGATCCTTACGCCGCGCGAATATACGTTTGAGCTGTTCGACGCCACCTTCTGCGTCAAATGCCTTCAGCAATATACGATGTGTGGCCTCGTCTTGCGGCTCGGCTTCGAAAAGAAGGAGAGCAGCCTCCTTGATGAGCGCGATATCGCCAGACGCGACCGGAAGCTTTACAGCGGCATGCAGCGTTTCCTTCAACGCGGTGAGGTGGCGTCTTCTTGCGCCCTCTCGCCAATCGATGAACGCTCTGGTTTGACAGTTGGCTCTTTCCAGAAATTTTAATTGCGCGCGCTCCGTTAAGGAGGCGAGGTGCTCGGCCGGATTCTTGGCCGGGCTTACGCTCATTGGGACAATATCGCTCGCGATCGAGCCATCTGCTAGGTGGATGTCGGTATCGTCAAAGGTCAGAAGTTCGATGTTCAAGTCCGATTGCCGGCTCTTGATACGAGAAACGAGCTTGCGAAGGTTCGTCAGCAAATTCGCCAAGTCGCCTTCACCCCAGAGAAATCGCGCCATGCTTGTTCTGCTGACGGATTTGTTATCGTTCGCGAGCAGATAGGCAATAATCAGAAGCGCCTTCTTCGGAAACGCTATTTGGTGTTCGTCGCTGTCCAAAAGAGCGATTTCACCAAAAGTTCTGAGTAAAAATTTCATCGCGCCTTCTATATTGCTTTAGATATATAATGGCCGTCGTCTTTCGAGGCTCCGCCTGGATAAACGCCGAAACGAAAGTGGAGTCGGTTATATATTTCTGATGCAAGGCATGAATATTTGCAAATTAACTATTCTCTTGCCTCTATTTTGAAAATTATTGTTGCATAAAAGCTTAGCTTTTCGGCTCCATTTCTCATGGAGCACGGCAGGCCGTTTCGCATATGAGCTCGCGGGGAAACCCTTCTGGCTGATTGAAGGATACCTTCCTTGATGCGGTTGGCCGATCGGAAAATTGATTGCCGCAGCAAGGCCTGGAGATTTATGGACTTCCGCATGCGCGCTGGCGGCAAACCCGTTAAACCAGGGTTTCCGTTGCTCGCCACCGGGCTGTCCACTATCGAGATCGCGCGGCATATACTTTGGTATAATGGCGGTGCACCATCGCCTGATTGACCGCTCTCGGTGGTTGTGACAATACGGCGATGTCTTCGCAACGTGATGCGAAGGCTAACGAAACCAACAGATCAAGAAACCAATGGACAGCTACCCTAGTCGCTGTCCGGTTGTGGCGTCATGCCGCATCCGGACGGTCATCACAACAACCTGGACCGCTGCCGGCATCCGCCGGGCGAGCGCCGGTCGGGCCTAGCCTGTTCGGCTCGCCCTTCGGATCCGCCGTCAGGCGGGCCGAGGAGGTGAGCCATGAACAACATCGTTCTTTTTCGTGGACGCAAGTTCGCACCCAAGTTTTCCGCCCCGCATGTTTTTGCCGCTTCGACCGGCATCCGTCCGGCTGAACGCTCCGTATCGTCGCATCGTCCGCGTCTGATCGCCGTCTGGCACACCAACTCCCAGACCGGGAAGCTGGAGTGTTTCTGGACGACCGAGGACGAGCCTGTCCTCGATGAGGACGGCAGCCGTCGCGCGGCTTAAGCGTCCACCTCAAACAAGCGCACCGATGGTGTCGCGGATGCGGCGCCATATGGTTCGCCCAAGCTGATAACATCCTGTTCTCAAAGGGTTATTATATGGTTTTCCTTGCTAACGATCGACGCGAGCGTAGTGCCGTTGCTGCGTTGGCTGGCGCACGTATCCTGCCAAATGGCTATGATCTCGCCGCATTCGCTTTCATTGCTGCCATCGCCTATCTTACGCTTCACGGCATAGCTGAAATGCGCGCGCCGCTGGCCGGCCTTTCCACGACACCCTTGTCGCTCGACCCGGCCTATCTGCCCGAATACGCCCTGCGCACGACTTTGCGGATGATGGCAGCCATCGTCGCTTCGCTCATCTTCACATTCGTCGTCGCAACGCTTGCAGCAAAAAGCCGTCGTGCCGAAAAGATCATCATTCCTGCTCTCGATATTCTGCAATCGGTACCGGTGCTCGGCTTTCTGACCTTCACCGTCACCTTCTTCATGGGGCTTTTCCCCGGAAGCCAGCTTGGTGCGGAATGCGCTTCGATCTTTGCGATCTTCACCAGCCAGGCATGGAACATGGCCTTCTCCTTCTATCAGTCGCTGCGGACGGTTCCGCGCGATCTTGACGAGGTCAGCCGTGGTTTCCGTCTGTCGAGCTGGCAACGTTTCTGGCGGCTCGAGGCTCCTTTTGCAGCACCCGGTCTCGTCTGGAACACGATGATGTCGATGTCCGGCGGCTGGTTCTTTGTGGTTGCGTCCGAAGCGATTACGGTTGGCGATACCACCGTGCAGCTTCCGGGTCTCGGTTCGTGGCTTGCTGTTGCGATCGACACGCAGGATTTTGCCGCCGTAAGCTGGGCAGTGCTCGCCATGGCGGTCGTCATCCTTCTTTACGATCAGCTGCTCTTCCGCCCGATCGTCGCCTGGGCAGACAAGTTTCGCTTCGAGCAGACGGCAGGACAGCAGAAGCCGCGTTCCTGGGTCTATTCGTTGATCCGCCGTACGCGCCTCCTGAAGCATGTCACCACACCTTTGGCTGCTGTATGGGGCCGATTGATGCTCGTGCGGCTGTTGCCGGTGTCGCGTGCGGTTGCAAGAGAGCGAGACGGACAGCGTGCCGTCAGCTGGGCTATCGATATTGCCTGGTATGCCGTGATCGCAGTCATCGGCGCCTGGAGTGTCTGGGATGCGGTTTCCTATCTCAGCCAGACGCTCTCCTGGGGCGATGTCTGGATCGCTTTTGCCGGCGGGTTCGTGACGCTCATTCGCGTTGTCGTTCTTATTGCGGTTGCCAGCGTCATATGGGTTCCGGTCGGCGTCTGGATCGGTCTGCGTCCTGCTGTTGCGGAGCGCGTCCAGCCTCTGGCGCAGTTCCTGGCAGCCTTTCCCGCAAATGTGCTCTTTCCCGTTGCTGTGGTTGCTATTGTTGCGACGGGCGTCAGCCCGAACATCTGGCTCTCGCCGCTGATGGTGCTGGGCACACAATGGTACATCCTGTTCAACGTGATCGCCGGTGCGAGTGCGTTTCCAACCGATCTGCGGGAAGCATCCTCGGTCTACCGGTTGCGCTCATGGACCTGGTGGCGGCGAGTGATGCTGCCGGGGATATTCCCTTATTACATCACGGGAGCATTGACGGCTTCCGGCGGCTCATGGAACGCGAGCATCGTCGCTGAATTGGCGAGCTGGGGCAACACGAAACTCGAAGCCTTCGGACTGGGATCATACATCGCGAAAGCGACGGAAGCGGGCGATTTTCCGCGAGTCATCCTCGGTATCGTCGTGATGTCGATCTTCGTCACGCTCTTCAACAGAACGCTCTGGCGGCCGCTCTACGTCTTCGCCGAACGCCGCATGCGCCTCGATTAATTCAAGATCGGAGAACCGAATATGGAAAACGTTGTCATCTCCAAGAAGACCGATATTGCAAGGAATGCGCCGCTGGTTCTCGCCAAGCAGGTGTGCCAGGCCTACGACAAGGGGGCGTCCGGCTCGCTCGTCGTGCTCGAAAATGTCGATCTGCAACTCTATCCCAATGAGATCGTTGGGCTGCTCGGTCGTTCTGGTTCCGGCAAGTCTACGCTGCTGCGTGCGATTGCCGGCCTGATCCGCCCAAGCAAGGGCGACATCACTTTCGAGGGCCGGCCGGTCGTCGGCCCCAACTCCGATGTTGCCGTGGTTTTCCAGAGCTTTGCGCTCTTTCCCTGGCTGACCGTATTGCAAAACGTCGAACTCGGTTTGGAGGCGCAAGGCGTTGCGCCGTCCGAGCGACGCAAGCGTGCGCTCGCCGCCATTGACCTCATCGGCCTCGATGGTTTCGAAAGCGCCTATCCGAAAGAGCTGTCTGGCGGCATGCGCCAGCGTGTCGGTCTTGCACGGGCGCTCGTCGTCCGGCCGAAGGTTCTGCTGATGGACGAACCCTTTTCGGCGCTCGACGTGCTGACGGCAGAAACGCTTCGCACGGATCTGCTCGATCTGTGGTGCGAGGGCCGCATGCCGATCGAGTCGGTCCTGATGGTTACCCACAATATCGAAGAGGCCGTGCTGATGTGCGACCGCATTTTGATCTTCGGATCGAATCCCGGCCGGGTAATCGCCGAGATCCATGTGGATCTGCCGCAGCCGCGCAACCGGCTCGATCCGGCCTTTCGTATGCTTGTCGAAGACATCTATGCTCGCATGACGGTGAAGACTGGCGCACCGACGCGCGAGGGGCTTTTCCCTGGCACAGGCATTGCCATGGCGCTGCCCCGCGTATCGACCAACCTAATGTCAGGTCTGATCGAGACGGTTGCCGCGGAGCCCTATCGCGGACAGGCCGACCTGCCGCCGCTGGCCACCCATCTGCATCTCGGCATCGATGACCTCTTTCCGGTTGCGGAAACGCTTCAGCTGCTGCGTTTCGCCGATCTGGAGGGGGGCGACATCAAGTTGACCGCGCCAAGTTTACGTTTCTCCGACAGCGATGTCGATGAACGCAAGAAGCTCTTCGAGCAGCATTTGGCAACCTACGTGCCGCTGGCTGCGCACATCCGCCGCGTGCTCGACGAGCGACCCACCCACCGCGCGCCCGCACGGCGCTTCCGCGATGAGTTGGAGGATTACATGTCCGAGGATTATGCCGACATCACTCTCAAGGCCGTCACGAACTGGGCTCGTTATGCGGAATATTTCGCCTACGACGAAAACGCCGATCTGTTCACGCTAGAGAACCCGAGTTGAAACCTTCAGCTGGAACGAATGCGAAAGGGTCACCGCCGGCTGAGGCGGTGACCGGCCCCCTTGTATTTCTGGATTTGATAGGCCGCCAAGGCAGGACTTAGCGCATGAGATCCGGCAGATCGCCAGTTTTGGCGGTCTGAGGTCGCGCGGCCTGTCTGGCTGCGGGACGGATTGACATGCCCAGAGACAACGAAGAATTCGGCCGTTTCCTGGAAGCGCTCAACAGGAACAAGTTAAATGGACTGGATAAGGGAAAGCGCCGCCAATCCCGCGCCCATACGCGCTTCGGCGCACGAATGGTGCGGCTGAAGGACCTTACCAGTTTGGTATATATGATAGCGCTTCTCTGGAGCGCACATTGGCTTATGCGGTCGGCTACACGCTTGTTCTTCAACGGATTTTTGTCCGCCAGCAAGACGCGCACGCTGCTCCGCTGGGCAGCACGCCTCAACAGGGCGAGTCTAGCCGTTCTCCGGCGGAGCCAGCAACGGCGTCTCGTCAGCCGTTATGCCGGAAACGATAACAATGACCGCCGTGCTTGATCAGGCCGTCATCTCATCAAGTGCGCTACCGGTATCTGGCGCTGTTTGCGATAGCCGGGCGTGTGCGGGCCTAAGCTCGCGTCAGGTGCAGGGGATGCTATACGAGAGGCAGGCCAAAGAATGCGGCAGTTGTCTTGAGGCTCAGGGTCAGGCAGTTTGCAGCTTCTGCACGCAACGCTGCGGGAACGGTGATGCAGGGATGCAAGGGATGAGGCGCGAATTTCTGAAATATCTTTTCGAGATGCCCTTGCTTTGGCTTGGCATTGCGATCCTCGCCGGCCTCATTTTCATCGGTGATACGATCACGGATCTGGAGATTGCCTTCGCCGTTCTCTACGTTTCGGTGATCTTGCTGGCGGTATATTCCGGTCGAACCGGAGCTATAGCGATGGTCGGGATTGCATGTGCGGCTTTGACGATCATCAGCTATTTTTTGACGAGCCATGGCGCTTCGCAAGCAGGCCTGATCAACAGTACTCTTAGCCTGGTCGCGATCGGCGCGACCACTTACCTCGCAATCAGGATTGAAATGCTCGACGCCAGGGCGAGACAGGCACAATCGGAACTTGCACGCATGTCGCGTCTCATGATCGTCGGCGAGTTGGGTACATCGATAGCCCACGAAGTGAGCCAGCCGATCACCGCAATTGCCGCCAATGGCAGTGCTGCACTTCGATGGCTTTCTGCAACACCGGCTGATCAAGATGAAGCCCGCCGCGCTATCGAGCGAATTGTAGCGGATGCCGGGCGCGCAGGCGATGTCATTGCCCGTGTCCGGGGGCTCGTGGCGCGCTCGTCGCCGTCTAGCGACACGATCGATCTGGTCGAGGCGATCAATGATGTACTGGAACTCGTCCGCAGCGAGATCCGCCGGAATCAGATCCTGTTCCGCACCGAATTGGCTGGCGATCTGCCATTGGTGGCTGGCGATCGTGTCCAGCTTCAACAGGTGATCCTCAATCTCATCATGAATGCGATCGAAGCTCTGGCGGAGGTCGATGTGGAAATCCGTGAGCTGCTCGTCAGCGCCGCGGCAGACGAACGGAAAGTGACCGTCAGCGTGCGCGATACTGGCGGCGGCATGCCGGCCGAAATGCTCGACAGGATATTCGAAGCCTTCTACACGACGAAGCCGAAGGGCATGGGAATGGGGCTTGCTATCAGCCGGTCCATTATCGAGGCGCATGGCGGGACGATCTATGCGGCGCCGAATTTTCCGCACGGAGCCGTCTTCGGTTTTACCTTGCCGCTCGGTGGAAAGGCAAAGGGGTAGGGAATGCAGGGGCAGCAGTCGACCGTTTATGTAATTGACGACGACCCATCCGTGCGCGATGGGCTGGACAGCTTATTGCGCTCCGTCGGCTATGATACGCGTGGCTTTGTATCGCCCCGGGATTTCTTGGCGTCTCCCCGGTCTGAAAGACCAGCCTGCATCGTGCTTGATGTTAGGATGCCGGATGCGAGCGGTCTTGATTTTCAGGATGAACTTGCGCGAATGGGTTATGTGATCCCGATCATTTTCCTTACCGGTCACGGCGACGTGCCGATGTCCGTCAGGGCGATGAAAGCGGGCGCGGTTGAGTTTCTTCTAAAGCCGTTCCGTGAGCAGGATCTGCTCGATGCTATCAGGCAGGCGCTTGAAATCGATCGCGCCCGGCTGCGCAAGCAGGCGGCGGAGGTCGACCTTCACGAGCGGTTTTCGACGCTCACGCCGCGCGAACGCGAGGTCATGGCGCTCGTCGCGCGAGGCCTCCTCAACAAGCAAATCGCCGCCGAGATCGGCCTCAGCGAAATAACCGTGAAAGTCCATCGCGGTCAGGCTATGCGCAAGATGCGGGCTGATTCCGTCGCCGACCTTATCCGTATGGCCGATAGCTTGGGGCTGACAGATGGTAAAGCCAACGATGCAGCGCCTGGGCTCCGCTAATCTTACCGCGTTTGTCCCAGTCGCAAGCATTTCATGGCTTACGAGTGCGGTGTCGCCCGTGTCGTGAGTTCAGTTTTGCGGAGTGGTGAGCGTTCCCTGATGAAAGATCATCTGCCATCGTCCATCGATACGCTGCCAGATCGAGCTCCTTAGAGTGTGTCGCTCCAGGTCCTTCTCTCCGGCCTGTCGGATGCTTCGATAGGTGACGAGGACGGCATCCGGCGAGATCGGTCGGAAGGCATAGTCGCGGGAAATAATGGATGGAGCGGCTTCTTCCGACTTTTCTGCAGCCAGAAGGGCGATGTGTTCATCTCTATCGTCATAGACCGTTCCGGAGCTGCCGAATTCAATGAAGCCTTCCGCCAGCAGCTCCGCCACGATCGCCGGCGATTGCCGGATTTCAGGGAGATGCAACTTCTGTTCCAGTAGGCGGATCTCTTCAAGCTCGTATTGGGGGAGGTTCATAGTTTTAGCGACCTCCTATGAGTATTGATGTTTGCATGTCGTGAACCTCAATATGGCGTTGCGAACGCCTCCAGTTTTTTCTCCTGTTCGAGCTTGCAGTTTTGATCATGGTCGGTCTCCCTAGATTGCTCCAATGCAGAGACGAAAAGTTCTGCGGCGTGGCAACCTGCCTGTGTCTTGTCGTCTTCGATGACGGCAGCTATCCGCCGAAACAATTCTGACTCGAAGCCGCCGGCATTGTGCGAGGCATTCGGCCGCACCAGCCTGGCACCGCCATCCAATCTGATTGCCGATACGTAGAATTCATCCTCGTAATCGGCTCCCGCCGATGTCAGTTCAGCGCGCCCGTATAATAGCAATCCGGTTTCCCAACGATCGCATAGGCGGATGCTGAGCTCATCGAACGAATATTCGCAGGAAAACTCCAGAGCGTACACCATCATTCTCCCGTCTTAGCGATCGACGATATCCTGGCAATACCGGTTTCCCTCAAGGTATCTGCCAGCGCGATGATGAAAGCATTCGGCTTTCTTGGCATGAATGACACTCTCCCTTCGACGGCCCTGCAGCCCTTTCAGTCGTTGCGCCTGGCGTGTCCGGTTTCGCTGACTTCAAGCGAGATCCTAAGCTTGCCCGGGCTCATTCCATTCAGGACCAATGGCTCCTATCGATGAGATTGGCATTCAACATAATATATGTCAACACTATTTATGTTTATTTGAGCGATTGGAACACCAAAGGTGTTTGCGGCCTATATTGCTTTCTATTTGCGGGCGATGTGGCCGCAGATTCGGCCGATGATGGTCAGTCGATCCAGCTCGACGGTGAAGGTCTCTAGCGCTGGATTGTCGGAAATGATCTTGACTTGGCCCGGATGGGTGAAGGGAACTCGCTGCAGGCGCTTGATCTGTGGTTCGGTATAGCCGTCGCTGATCGCGTAGACGGTATCGGTGGTCATTTGGTTCTGCGAGAGATCGACGATAACGCGATCGCCCGGCATATAGGTGGGCTGCATGGAATCGCCGACGACTTCCATGATGATCGTATGGTTCGGTGAAGCCTTTGCCTCGTTTCGGAGATAGCCAGTGGGGATAAGCCATTCCGCGACGATCTTGTGCCCGGCGACATTGCCCGAGCCGACGGGGAGATTGATGACTTCGCCGACAATGCCACTACCGGCGCCAAGTTTGACATCCACTTCCGGTGTTGCGCCTTCGATCTGCGGCTTCCAGTGCTCACGGCTGTAACTGAGTTCGTCGCCACTCTCGGCAAATCCATCCTGATCCTGCTCGTCAGGGTCGAATGACATGACGATATTCGGTGTCGGGCGTGCGGTTTTGCGCAGGCCTTCGCCAGTCAACAGATAGGCCGCAGTCGTACCGAATTTCTTGGCGTAGCGATTGGCGACCTCGGCGCTGAATTCGTTCTGACCGTTTTCATGCGCGCGATAGGTGGACAGACTCACGCCCAGCGCTTCTGCCGCCTTCGTGGCTGATGGATAATTTGCGGCTTCGCGGGCCGCTCTTAGTCGTTCGCCCATAGATTTCTGCATCTCTAGACCCTTGCAAAATTTTTGACATAAATCATGTTGACATCGCTATTATTATCAACATAATTTGTGTCTATCAAGATGCTGATGCGCAAATTGCAACTTGGCAGATGAGTGGATTGACGCTGCGTACGGTGACTAATGTTTTTAGAGGTGAAGTCATGATCACAAACGGCGGGAGTAGGAGGGCTGGATATTTCGATCGTTTCTGGGGATGTCCTGGCTGCCTCCGAACTCTGTCGATCGCGGAGATTATCGAGCTGCATTGCGAGGATTGCCATGCGGCCGTCGAACCTCAGGAAATGGTGGAGACCAGGTCCTTTTCGAAGGCAATCGATGAGGAGATGCTGTCATGATCGAAATGCTTCAGGGCTTTCTCGCTTGCATCGGCGCGTCGTTGTTTTTCGTCGCCATGATGATCGCGATAAAGTCGGTCATTTGGAGATCGCCGGTGTTACCCTTTGAGGATGAAGATACTGGTGCGCCGGAAGGGGATCAAATCCACTTTCGGATCGCGGAAGATCCGCGCGTTCGCTGAAAAACTACCCAGTGAAGGTTCGCGGCCAATAGCGAGCACTGAAACCTTAAACCCAATCGGAAACTCTACACGAAAACCTGGTCTCGTCGGCCGGGGGAGGTTGTTATGAACGAATTTCAAATCGGAACAGAGACCGTAGCCGGCGGCCATCTCGGCTGGATCCGCAAGGTTCACCGAGCGACAAATGAGATCCTCCGGGATAATCGAGGTGAGCCGATCGTCTTTGCGACGCAGGATGCAGCGAAGGCTGCGGCCGGCGAGGCGATGGTTGCTTATCTCAATACGCCGATGCTGCGCGATGGAGCGCGGGTCGAGGCCCTTTCCAAGGCGGAGGCCTTCTTCAAACCCAGATCGGCCAAGGTTGCCGACGCCACCCAGGGCGTCGTCTGATCTTCCCGATGACATGGATGAGGTCTCAAATTCACCGACGAAAGGAGTTGAGCGGCTATGACCAAAGGTAGGCTAGATCTTCTTCTCGATGGGCTGGGCATCAAGCTGGTTCCGGTCCATCGGCGCCGCGCTCCGGCGGAGAGCCACGCGCGCGGCACGATGCAGGAAATCCGCGGCCGTTACGGCGATGGTCATCTGGTCTTCGTCTTGCGGTGTATCCGGCAGACCGGGAGCAATCGCGACGAACTCTGGTCGGACACGATCGGTGCGGTATCCGATGTTCTCGCGCAGCGCCAGGATTGGGCGCTGCAGCGTCCCGGCGATCTTTTGGGTGCCTTTGACGATATTGCGCTTGCCACATTGCGCACGGATGCGGTGGCGCGGCGGCCTTGGCCCGTTCGGGCGACATTGCGCACGCTAATCTATCAGGAATTGGAGAAACGACTTGATGCACCACTCCGCCTTGCAGTTTGACGATCTATCCCAGCGCGCGGCCGAGATCGCTGACTTGAGCCTGATTATCCGTGCACGTTTCATCGAGGCTGCCGATACGATGGTTCATCTCGATGTGCGCGGCGTCCGGCCCGACAGGATGCGGACGCTCTGGCCGGAGGTTTTGCCCGAATCGACGGATCATGCCGATATCCGGATTCGCTATCGTCCGAGCGCTGCGGCGATCAGCCGGGCAGAAGAGGTTTTACAGGAATGGCTACGCGTTCATGTCGGGGACGAGGAGCGGCGTATCCTGCTTTCGCGATGGTCTATTTGCCTTGCTGCGCCTCATATTGCCGGCTCGTTTCGAGATTTCTGCGCTCGAACCGGGCGCGTGCGGCGCACGGCCGAACGACGCATTCAGAGCGAATTCCAGAAGCTTGCCGGCATGCTTTTCGCTGCCTCACCCATGCTACAGGAGCCGGATTGGTCGCGCATATCACCGATGATGCCGAACGCGCCCGGTGGGTTTGATCGGGTAAAGCCTAAGGCGCCGACACATGAAACACATTGGTTGCCGGATGATGCACGGCCCGTTTTCGATGCAGCAAGTCCCGAACTTGCCGAGTTGGCCAAACGATTGGAGCGCGGGAACCGTAGGCGCGCCAGGATGAAAGCCTAACGCGACGTAGCGACGATTACGGTCCGAACCCGAATAATCGCTACGCCTTGCCAATATCCCCGCTTGGTGACTTGTTTCACTCAAATGCAAAGATGCCGGCCGGCCGTGCCCTCGTGGTCTCTTCGCCAAAGTCTGGGACAGCATATTCTGCAAGAAGCCGAAGTCGCGATTTCGGCAAATGCGCGCGCCATGGATCGCCGATCAGGATCACGATTCCTTCTGCCAGGCAGCGATCCAGAAATACTGCAACCTTTTCCGCAAGCTCGGCTTCATAGAAGAGATCTCCGACGCATATGACATCGACCTCTGGCGGGTCGCCTGTTGTCAAATCGGCGAGTATCAAGTCGACTCTCATTCCGTTGAGTGCCGCATTCAGCTCGGTCGCTGCGATTGCGTAAGGGTCGATGTCGGTGGCATGGACCGTCGCGGCACCTGCCTTTGCGGCTGCAATTGCAACAATTCCCGAACCCGTACCAAGATCTAGCACGCGGCGACCGGCCACGTCTTTCGGCCGGTCCAAAAGATAACGGGCCAGGACCAGGCCTCCTCCCCAATAGTGCGCCCAGTAGGGCGAGCCGAATTGCGGATCCCGTTCCGCGAGGCGTCGCAGGCCGCTTTGTGAGCCTGCTTTATGCAGGCGAATATCCGGAATGCCGGGAACGGGCAGGACCGGGAGATTGACGGCGATAAACCGCCGAACCCAATCATTATTCACCAGATCATCCGAACCGCGATCCTGCGGCGCCAGCGGGCTCATGCGGATCAACTTGGAGTTTCCCTTTACGGAAATTCTATCGCCCATGGCAACGGTTCCTTGAGGCCTAAGCTGTGAATCGAGGTTTATCTGGTCCAGTTCGTCGGACTGTACGGTTATGTATTTGCAAGTAGTTTCAAACCCTTATTCGCATTCCTCGTCAAGGTTCTCATTCCTTGCACGGCAAGAGCTCTTCAAGGGTGTCGCCAACTGCGCCGAAATGGGGTATCTATTTTGGCATGATGAGAACAGTTGCAGCGACGCACTGACGATCGCAAGTGTTGTTTTGAACCGCTTGTTTTCTTTCAAAATTCCATCGGAAATCTGAAGCATGACCAATGCCGACAAGCCAGTCGCGCCGCGCAAACCGCGTGCGCGCCGTCGCAAGGCCGTTTCCGCCGAAGACACGCCGCTTGATTACATGCTGAAAGTGATGCGTGACGATGAGGCGGATCAGAAGCGGCGCGATGAAATGGCAAAGATAGCGGCCTCCTATGTCCATCGGAAACCTAGCGAACGCTCTGGCGCCGGGGCCAAGGGAGGCCACGGCGTTACCATCGACTTAACCAATGCCACGGATGAGCAGCTTGCGATACTCGAGTCCCTCTTCGGTCCGCTTGTCGGATCCGGCGACGATGATGGCGGCGATCCAGGAGGAGAAGGCGAGGCGGAGCGCTGAGCGCGAACGGGTCGAGGTTGCCGCCCAGATTGCCTTGGATGCTGAACGAATTCGCGCCAATTGCCAATCATTGACCGGCTTCGTGCGGGAAGCCTGGCACGTTGTCGAGCCCTCCGTCGAGTATGTCCATGGCTGGCACATCGATGCTATCTGCCGACATCTCGAGGCGGTTACGTCGGGCGAGATTACGCGTCTCCTGATCAACGTGCCTCCGGGTACGATGAAGTCGCTCCTGTGCGGTGTCTTCTGGCCTGCTTGGGAGTGGGGTCCGAAGGGCAAGCCGCAGATGCGTTATCTCGGCGCTTCCTATTCGGAGCACTATGCCAAACGTGACAACAGGCGCATGCGCGACCTCGTTGCCTCCGAATGGTATCAGGCGCTCTGGGGCGATCGGGTCAAGTTGACGAGAACCAGCGAGATGGCTTTCGCCAATACCCGTACGGGCTCACGTCAGGGTGTGCCGTTTTCGAGGCTGACCGGTGGTCGCGGTGATCGCGTCATTGTCGACGATCCTCATTCAGTGGATGGAGCGGAATCCGAGGCAGAGCGTTTGTCCACGGTTCGTACATTTCGTGAATCCGTGCCGACGCGACTTAACGATCCCCAGCGTTCGGCGATCGTCGTCGTGATGCAGCGACTGCATGAGGCAGATGTCTCCGGAACCATTTTAGCACTCGGGCTTGGCTATGAGCACCTGATGCTGCCGATGGAGTTCGAGCCGGAGCGGCGTTGCCGCACTTCGATCGGATTTGTCGATCCGAGGGCGGAGGAGGGCGAACTGCTCTTCCCGGAGCGTTTTCCTCAAGCGGTCGTCGAGCGCGACAAGATACCGTTGGGTAGCTACGCCGTAGCCGGTCAGTTCCAGCAGCGGCCAGCTCCGCGTTCCGGTGGTCTGTTCCAGCGCGGCGATTTTGAAATCGTGGAGGTACTGCCCTCCGGTGCAAAGCGCTGTCGTGCCTGGGACTTCGCCGCTTCGAAGGCGCGTCCGGGTCGCAAGCTGGACTGGACCGTAGGTCTGCGGATGGCCTTGGTCGGTGGCGTTTTCTACGTCGAAACTATTACGCGGGGGCGCTGGTCGCCCGCCGAGGTGGAGCGCAATCTCAAGAACGTTGCGTCGCAAGATGGGCCGACGGTGACGATCCGGATGCCGCAGGACCCAGGTGCGGCCGGCAAGGCCGATGCGGAAACCAAGATCAAGCTGCTCGCGGGTTTTCCGGTAAAAGTCATATCTCCGACCGGTGATAAGGCGACACGCGCCAAGCCGGCCTCGGCGCAGGCGGAGGCGGGGAACGTCAAGCTTTTGCGTGGGGACTGGAACGAGGCATTTCTCGACGAGATCTGCGCTTTTCCGAATGGGCAGTTCGACGACCAAGTCGATGCCTTCGCCGACGCCTTGAACGAGCTCGCGCTGAGTTCATCCTTCAGCTTCACGAATTTCTAGGCTCGCGGCGCGGGTCTTTCATCACATCGCTATCAAAGGACAATCCATGGGGCAGGTATTCTCGATGGTTCGCGACGGCTTGGTGAGCCTTGCATCCCGCATGGGCACCGAACGCGACAAGGCGGCATCGGTTTTCTACACGCAGCCGATCCTGACGGACGAGCAGATCATCGCCGCCTATCGCGGCTCCTGGCTGCCGCGCAAGATCGTCGATATCCCGGCGCTGGATAGCTGCCGGAAATGGCGAAACTGGCAGGCTGCAAGTGATCAGATCGGCTTGATTGATGCCGAAGAGCGGCGGCTCAATCTGCGCGGCAAAGTGCTGGAAGCATCAACGAAGGCACGACTATTCGGCGGTGCTGCTCTTTTCATCGGCTCCGAAGATGCCGATCCGGCATTGCCGCTCGAGGCGGAGCGGATCGGTAAGGGCGGTATCAGGCACCTCACCGTGCTGACACGCCGCCAACTCGCCGCTGGAGACATCGACAGTGATCCCGCGTCGGAATGGTATGGCAAGCCGAGATACTACACGCTGACTGGCGCCAATGGCATGCAGGTGACAATCCACCCATCACGCCTTGTCATTTTCAAGGGTGCCATGACGCCCAATGAAGAGTTCGGCGGGATAGGCCACCATGTCTGGGGTGAAAGCGTGCTGGCCGCGACCTTCGACGCGATCAAGAACGCCGACAGCACGGCGGCCAACATCGCCAGCCTCGTCTTCGAGGCGAAGATCGATATCATCAAGGTCCCGCAGTTCTCAGCCAATATCGGCAACCAGGCTTATGAAGATGCAGTGCTGCGTCGCTATGCGCTAGCCAATACCATCAAGGGGGTCAATGGGACGCTGATCCTCGATGCCGAGGAGGAGTACGACAGCAAGAGTGCGCCGCTTTCCGGTCTCACGGATATTCTGATGGCTTTCCTGCAGATCGTAGCCGGCGCGGCCGACATTCCGGTCACGCGATTGCTTGGTCAATCGCCAGCGGGGATGAATGCGACAGGCACTGCCGACATGAAGAAAATTGGTTCGATCTGCTGCCGGGGCCGGCGGAGGTCAATCGGATTCTTGACGCTCTACGCAGCAAAGTTGGCCTCAACGGAGATTTCGGCAACTGGGAGCGAGCCGGTAAATACGAGGATCTCGCAAAGATCATGGGCCGTGCTGAACTTTGCCATGCAAAGGGACGTTATTCAGCAACAGGTCTCGATGCAGAGGATTATGTTCGTTGCATCAAGCTTTCCAACGCGGCCGGTTATCAAGGTCCTTTCACGCTGATCTACGACTCGACATATCATGGGGATGAATGGTCAGGGATTCTCGAAGAGCGAGACTGCATCGCCAATGTCTTCAAAGAGAAGTCGGCATAAAATAGCGGTCGCTACCGCCACGTTTTGCAGATGCACTAACTGGGCAAATTGTGTCCGGGTTTTAGAGTCAAAGCTGGATGTCTGGGCGAGGCATCAATGAAAATCGTAGTTATGCAAGGCGCCAAGCAATCGATCTTGTGTTTGATAGCCGGCGTTGTAGAGGTCAATGGCTACATTGGCTGCCGACAGACCCTCCTGACTTTGTAATGTGATGCTACGTTCAGCACACCAGGCAAAGAGGGCGCCTGCGAGGACATCGATGTCATCGGCGTAAAGCGGCGCATTGACCATCATAGACATTCGCTACACCATTCATTGTTGGAGCTTGGTATCGGCGGGGTGAAGCGAACACTGCTTTGGTTTTGAAAATTTGCAACCGAGTTCATCGCGCGACGTTAACGGCAGCCTGATATGGGACAGACTGTGTGTGTCTTAACAAGACACAGGCCTATTTCTCGGCACATCATTGATGATTTTGATGCCCGCCGGGCGCCACAGAATGAGTAAGTCTGTCACCTGTATCGTGTGGTGCAACAAGCAAGAGGGCGCCGAGCGTAATTGCTAGCGCCACCAAGAGGTATAACACGAGTCTTGGCCTGGAAGGCATCACTGATGGATGGGGTGCGACGCCTTAACAGCTGCCTCGATCAACTCTTCGGCGTATAAAAGCGCCGATGCCGTATCTTCTCCGTCGAGTTTCAAATCCTTGCATTTGTGATGCATGGCTCTGCGAATCTGGGCTAGCAACGCTGCATCGATATCGACTTCGCCTTCGTCGAACACATGCGTTAGTGCGGACTGAGCGACAATTTCCAGGACCGCAACCCGCCCTTCAATTTCACCCAGAGAGGGTATCGCGTTCCTCTTCACATGCTGCTTGCAATCGCGATGGGTAGTAAGCATTTCGGTCACCTCCTTCACGAAAGAGGATAACTATCGAGAAAGGAAAAAGTTCGGCCATTTCTCAAAAAAAACGCACTATCGCAGAGCGCCTAGCCCTCTAGATCTAGAGGCAATATATCCTCGGCTGCCTGGTCACTTCATGGGGCAAAGGCTGAGGTCCGACAATACATCGGCACAGTGGGGCGAACGACGAAAATCATCGTAGTAAAGGGTCCACACGGTGGTGTCGGCGGCGCGGTAGGGGCCGAATTTGAAATATTGATTCTTTCCCAGTCCGTGATCGGCATGTCCTATATGGCCGGTAACCGTAACGATCCATTTGTTGTTGGCGAATATCTCAATATGGCCCGAGCCATCCGGGCCTGGTTTGCTGTAAATGGCGAAGTCGATCCAGCCTGATGCCGGGGTCGGCAGCTTGTTACCACGATTTATTACTTTGATAGCGTTTGTGCAGCCGGTAAATTCTTGCCCGTCGGATTCGGCCCAATTGTCATCGGTGGCCACCAGTGCACGCATTTGGTTTGTATCGGGACGGAACCAGACCGGCGCTTCGTCGTCGCTACAGGCCTTGCCGTTATTTTCGGGCTCGTGTTTCTTGATAGGTGCAACGTAGTTGGTTTCAACGGTTGCGAAGAGTTTGCCATTATTGAGCCGCAGTGCGAGGAAGGGGCTGAAGTCCCCCTTGGCGTTCGGCCCGATTTCCCGTTTCCACTGCGCGATAAGGTAGCGATGGTCGCCTGAGGGTATGGGATCGGCGAATTTTACGGCGAAGCCGTACCAAACGCCCTGGTCGTATGGCACGCGATACTTGGTGCGCTCCCAGATTTCCGCCCTCTCGCTGCAGTTTGCTTTACCTGGCGGGCAGAATGGCTTGACGCTCAACTTCAACGCGCCCGCTCCGGTACGTTTTACTTCCGACTGAAATTCGACCGTTCCCGCCTTTTGTTCGAAATTATCGCGATAGTAGAGGTGGCCAGTGGGAGCGAAATCTGTGCCGTCGAAACCGTCATGCAGCACCATTTGCGACGGGCTATCAGCCAGAACCGGCGTTGCGGCACAGGTGCAGGCCAGGATGGCGGGCAGTGCGTATTTTGCATTCATGCGGGAGTGTTCCTGTGACGTGACTTTCGTAAAGCTTTATCAATGACCTGTTCGCTTCTCGCAGGCAAGCGAGAGCAGCGTTACTTCAACGCCGGATTGATGGCCCTCAAGTCAATTCCAATTATTTCCGGGAGAGCTACAGCCTGTGAATGTGATGATTGATGGTGCAACTTTAACCGCATGTTAGACGCTTTGCGGTTCATATCCCCGCGCAATTGGGCTTTGGTTGCGGCTATCAACGCCCCGGACATGACTGTTCGTCGCTGCGACCTCATCGACGTTTGGATGTCGGTCATGACATAAACCGGCTGAGGGTCGCTGTTGGGGACCGCCTTTGGCAAATGGGGAACTAGAGCTGGCCAGTCGAGAGGCTCAGCTACGACGAAAAATCGTGATCTTGACATCGCATGCGTTTTTGCGCGGCTATCGTAAAGCGTCAATCCACTTCATTGCATCCTGCTGGGCCGAGCAGGGGCATGAAGTTCATTTTCTCACTATCGGCCACAGCTGGCTCACCTTGCTCAAGGATCGCCGGCGCTTTCGTGCTTTGTCTCAAGATCAGGCGAATCGGTTTCAGACTATCGCTGCCAATTTGAGAGCCGGCGCCTATCTCCCCCCACTGCATGCTTTCAGTTCCGGCAACCGCTTTCTCAATGCAGCTAGCCCGGTGCTCTTTTGGCTCTATGGCAGCTATTTCCCGCCCTTTGCGCACCGCGTTATAGCCCACGCAGATCTGGTGCTGGTTGAGAGCGGCTCCGCGCTCGCTTTCTTAGCCAAGGTCAAGAAACTAAATCCAAAGGCGCGGATTTTGTATTTTTGTCGCGACCTGCTGAGAACCATCGGGGCCACGTCGGCGCTGCAGGATATCGAAGCTCGGCAGATCGCCCACTTTGATGCGATTTGCGTTCCTTCGCAGCGGCTTGGGGCCATGCTTCCCCCGGGCGGACGTGTACGGGTTATCCCGCAGGGCGTTGATGCAGCCCTGTTCGATCGCAAGCAGCCATCTCCTTACATACCCGGCAGCCGGAATGCGGTTTCCATCGGCAATATGCTTTTTGACCAGACTTCCGTCGCTGCGATGGCTGCTGCCGCGCCGGATGTGAATTTCCATGTTTTTGGCGCCACATGGAATGGTTGGGCTCGACCGAATATCACGATCTATGGCGAAAGGGATTTCGAGAGCATCATCCCTTACCTGCAACATGCTGATTTTGGCATTGCTCCATATCGCTTGACCGCGGATGAGGTCTATCTCGCAGAGTCAAGCTTGAAACTCGCGCAATATAGCTATTGCGGCCTGCCGATCCTGTTACCCGATCTCGTTCCTTTTACCCGCGCCAATTGCATTGCCTATAGATTGGATGGCGAGGCCGCATGGCGAGAGAAGATCGATGCAGCGCTGGCCATGCCGCGCTCGGCGGCTTTCCGCGACGGAATCATTACCTGGGACGAAGTTGCGCGGCAAACCCTGGCTGCCGTATATGAAGCCCAATGATCGCTCAGCCGGGTGCAAGGAAGCTCAGCAGTCTGCCAGCGAAGGGACGTGATCCGATCGGCAATTTTCCGCCGGCCGTCGCCATCAGAATTTCTATGTCTTCGGGCGTAATCAAGCGCAAGAAACGAATGGCCAGCAGATAGGTGATTGCTCCGGCGGGAATGGCGCTTAAAAGTGCCGGCAGCCCGTCGAGGCTGTAAACGCCAAAGCTTGCTGCGCCCGCACAGAGAGCTGCTGCAAGAACCGTTTTCGCCAACGCGGTTAAAGGGACAGAGACTCGAACATGTTTCCAGGCCATCCAGCCAAGCAACACAAACGTCAATGTCACCGTCATCGCGCGAGCTAGAGCCGCACCTTCCAAGCCGAGGGACGGCACGAGAGCGGTTAGTAAGGATATCGTTGCAGCAGCGCTTGTAACCTGCACGCGTAGCAAAATGGCGCTGCGCCCAGATGCGCTGATGATACCCCAGGGGATCACGGATATGCCGGCAATCCATACGAAGGCTAACAGTGTGGCTGCGGCCGGCACGGCGGGCTCGAAAGCATCGCCAAAGATCAACGGTAAAAGTTCAGGCATGATGGTTGCGCCACCCATGCTGATCGGTAGCATGACCAGGGCGACTATCCGGATGACGCGCCTATAAGCTGCATTAAGAGATTGCTGATCGCTTTTTGCATGGGCTTCGGTGAAATGGACGATTAATGCCGGCGATATCTGGAGCATGATCTGTTCGATGAGGCCAGCTAGACCGAGCCCGGCAGCGAAGTAGCCGATACTGGCTGGAGAGAGAAAAACGCCGAGAAAGACGAACTCAATGCGGGAGAGAATAAGGATCTCGACGAGATCGCTGAACCAGATGTATCGGCCATAGCGCAACATTTCCGGGGATAGCGTTTCCCGCGAGTATTTTGCGGTGGGGTCGACATAGTCGCGCAATTTCAATGCTTGCGGCAGATAGCGGGCGACATAGCCGATCAAGGCTCCCGTCGGGCCGAGCAACCAGGCCCCGATGAATACAAATGGGATCTGCATAGCTCCGCCCAACAGGGTGGTTCGGGCGGTTTGACCGAACCGATTTCTTCCGCGTGCCACGGCTGTAGAGAACACGTAGAACGCATAGCTAAGGAAGAGGAGTCCCGTGACCAGCCAGAACCAGGCATGCCGCGCATCGTGATAAGCGTAGGTGATCGCGGCAAAGAGAAGAATGCCCGCGCCGATCATGCTGACCGATATAAGGAAACTTCGGAGCGCAGTCCGGACCAGCACTTTCCACCCATCATCATTGCCCGCGAGACCGCCTGTATTACGCAGCAGGGTCTGAGGCAGGCCCATATCAGCCAATGCGGCGGCTGAGGTGGCGATCCATAATGCGTAGGCGACTTTGCCGGACCCCTCGGGGCCGAGCAGCCGGGCTGCGATAATGCTGCTCGCAAAGCCTGCGGCAAGGGAGATGGATGTTGCTGCCAGGCTAATCAACGAGCTTTTGAGGAGATTGGATACGAACGCGCTCATGGCCATCTATCTTGAAGGCTTACGCATAACCTTGTGTTAAAGGGCGGCTGATAGTTTTCACTTGCTTTCTAGTTGAAATTCGAGACCGTCACCATGACAGATCGAGCCGCCGACCGAGATGGATTTCTCATTCCGGGATATCTGCAGAAGGGATTGCGCGAGCGAGCGCACAACCTGCTCTGGCGGCTTATGTCGCCTTTGCCCGATAAGCCCTATTGCGCACTTAAGTATCGCGCCATTCGCGGCAAGTTTCCGAATTTGTCATCCCCTCAAACCTTTACCGATAAGGTTCAGGCACGCAAACTATATGATCGCAACCCTCTCTTTCCGCGTTTCGTGGACAAAGCCGACGCCAAAGTCCTGATTGGAGAAAGGGTTGGCAGCCAATATGTTATCCCGACGCTTTGGGTTGGGAGCGATCTGACGGCCGTGGATTGGGCAGAGATATCATTGCCGGCTGTTGTCAAGCCGACCCATGCGAGCGGTGTCGGGCGATTTCTCTACAACGAGGCTGATGTGGATCGGCTCCTCAAGAATGATCCATCGGTCGATTGGCTGGCAATTGATCATGCGTCCTACAACAGAGAATGGGCTTACAGCCAGCTGAAGCCTCGTATTCTCATCGAAAGCATGCTGCTCGTCGATGGACGGGTTCCGTGGGATTACCGGCTCTTTACGTTCGGCGGGAAGGTCTCGCATATTGAGATCGACATACGCGAAAATGGTCGAGGCTATTCGTGCAACTATACGCCCGACTGGCAGAAGCTGCCATTCTATGATCGGGATTATCTCGGTCTCTATCCAGGCGAAATAGCACGTCCGCCGCGACTCGAGGAGATGATCCACGTCGCTGAAACGGTCGCTTGCGATATCGATTTCGTGCGCGTCGATCTCTATGCATCGGCGGAGTGGGTGCGCGTCGGGGAGCTGACCTTCTACCCGGGTGGAGGTTTCGAGGCGTTCGAGCCGGAAGAGTATGATTTCTCGATTGGCCAGAAGTGGCAGCTCGGCTTCGAAATACCGAAGAGATAGGTGGACAAATCATTCTCTCCGCGTTTCATAGGCCGATCTATTTTCTAGAGAAGGTTTTCCATGACGATCGACCAGGACCTTGTTCGTATCGAGCTGCAAGAGGAAACGCTGCGTTTCGATGCTTTTGACCTTTCGACCGCCTGGGTGCTTGGCAAGCTGTTGCGCGACCTCGCCAGCGAGCGCAACATGGGCGTTGCGATCGATATCACACTGCATTCCATGCCGGTTTTCTATATAGCCTTGCCCGGCTCGACACCTGACAATTCCAACTGGATTCGCCGGAAGCGTAATATGGTGCTGCGTTACTTCCGCAGCAGCTATGCGAGCACGTTGCGGCTGCAGCAGCAGGGCAAGACGATTGAGGACAACGGGCTCTCAAGCACCGAATACGCTGCATCTGGTGGCAGCTTTCCGATCTTCGTCAACGGCACGGGCTGTATCGGTGCCGTCACGGTTTCCGGGCTACCACAGCGAGAAGACCACAATCTCGTTGTTGAAGCCCTTGCTCTGACCCTCGGTCACGAACTTCACAATCTCAGCCTCACTTAGAGGGTTGAGGCGGCGCCAGCCTTGGAGCGGGCGCCGCTCCGAATTTTAGATTTTGCCGCCAGCCTCGGCGATGACCTTGGTCAGGCTGCCCGTTGCCGGGAAGAGAGGGATCAGGCATGCCTGCAAGGCATGATAGATATCGCCTTTGCCAGGGAACAGCGTATGAGCAGGAGCGAGATTTTCCGTCAGTTCCTCGTGCCAGCCGCCATTGGTGCGATCGATGAAGGCTTGGCCAATAACGCTCCAGATCTTGCGGTAGCTTTCTTCGTGGAAATCGCTCGGGACGTGTTCGTTCAGATAGTGAGCGGCACCGGCTCCTTCGCAAGCGGGCCACCAGAGTTTGTTGCGTTTTGCAGGCACATCTTCCCAGTCGAGCGTGTAGAAGAACCCGTTCTTCTCGCTGTCCCAGCCGAGTGACATGGATTGAGAGAAGAGGCCCTTGGCCGCTTCCGGCATCCAGCCATGACGCTTTTCCCCCAACGACCATAGCTGCAGGATGAGGCGTGCCCATTCCAGCCAGTGTCCCGGTGTCGTGCCCGATGGGCGAAACATCTCGTTGCCGCGGTAATTCTTATCCAGGACCCAATCGGCGTTGAAATGCTCTGCGACACGCCAGCCGACAGAGCCTGCCGAGCGGCGGATGACGAGATCGGCGATGCTTTCCGCCTTTTCGAGATATGCCTTGTCGCCCGTTGCCTCGAAAGCGGCCATCAACGCTTCCGTCAGATGCATGTTGGAGTTCTGGCCGCGATAGGTGCCGCCGTCGATCAACGACCAATCCCGATTAAATTCCTCGGCAATCGCTCCGTGCTTTGCCTCCCAGAACTTCGTGTTCAGGATCTCGGTGATATCGGCGAGCATGCCATCGGCCAACGGATGGCCGATCGTCTTTGCGGAAGAGGCTGCAAGCAGCACGAAAGCATGACCGTAGCCCTGCTTGCTGGAATCGACAGGGCCGTCATTGTTCAGCGACCAAAAGTAGCCGCCATGCTTCGTGTCTCGATGATTGTTCCACAGATAGGTCATGCCGTGATCGACAATCTCGTTTGCGCCGGGACGGCCGAGCAGAGATCCGATCGAGAAGCAATGCACCATTCGGGCAGTCGAATGAATGCCGCGCACGGGATTTACTGAATCCAGCGGTTTGCCGGCATCATTCATGTCGTAAAAGCCACCCTTGGGATTGACGGCGCGATACTGGAAGAAGTCAAAAAGCGCATCGGCTTGGTCTAGCAGCCAACGCCTATGGTAGGCGCGCGTGCTCCAGTTTCCGAGCGTTGCGGGTTCAACCTGTATGTTCATGCCGTCCTCCTGGGATTCTTTCTTCAAGCCTATAGCTCTGCCCGATAGTGCTGTCATCGCATAACGGATGAAACTGTGTCGCTGTCCTCATCTTGTCCATGGGGCATGCCGACGATCGGTTCCGATCGCTCTTATTTTCCGAAAACACCTCGAACTGTGGAAGCATTGTCCTTGCGTTGACGCCGCTTAAAGCATAGATATGTTGACATAAAGATATCTTTATGTGATCTGAGTGCGGAGTCGCAATCAGGCCAGAGGAATTCGCTTATGTTTGACAATCTTTTTGGTTCGGAAACGGCGAAGCGCGACGGCAGCGAGGTGTTCAAGGCCCTGCGAGAGGCGGCGAGCGAGCGAATCCTCGTGCTTGATGGTGCCATGGGCACGCAGATTCAGGGCCTTGGCTTTGATGAAGACCAGTTTCGCGGCCATCGGTTCATCGGCTGCGCCTGTCATCAGAAGGGTAACAACGACCTCCTCATTCTGACGCAGCCCGATGCCATCGAAGAGATCCATTATCGCTATGCTAAAGCTGGAGCCGATATCCTCGAAACCAACACCTTCTCTTCCACTAGCATTGCGCAGGCGGACTATCAGATGGAAGGTGCGGTTTACGACCTCAACAAGGAGGGCGCGGAAATCGTGCGCCGCGCGGCGATCCGCGCCGAGCGCGAGGATGGCAGGCGCCGGTTCGTCGCGGGCGCAATCGGTCCCACCAATCGAACCGCCTCCATTTCCCCCGATGTCAACAATCCCGGCTATCGTGCTGTCAGCTTTGATGATTTGCGTCTCGCCTATGGAGAGCAGATCGACGGCCTGATCGATGGTGGCGCCGACATCATTCTGATCGAGACGATCTTCGATACGTTGAACGCGAAGGCCGCGATTTTCGCTTGCGAGGAGCGCTTCGAGGCCAAGGGCATCCATTTGCCCGTCATGATTTCCGGCACGATCACGGATCTCTCCGGCCGCACGCTGTCGGGGCAGACGCCGTCGGCATTCTGGAATTCCGTGCGCCATGCCAGCCCGTTTACGATCGGCCTCAATTGTGCGCTCGGCGCCAACGCGATGCGGCCGCATTTGCAGGAGCTTTCGGCTGCTGCGGATACCTTCATCTGCGCCTATCCGAATGCCGGTCTGCCGAACGAATTCGGCCAATATGACGAAACGCCCGAGATGATGGCGGCGCAGGTGGAGGAGTTCGCTCGCGAAGGTCTGGTCAATATCGTTGGCGGCTGCTGCGGCTCCACGCCCGAGCATATTGCCGCTATCGCTCAGGCCGTTTCCAAATATCCGCCGCGTCAGCTTGCCGAACATCGCCCCTTCATGTCGCTCTCCGGGCTGGAACCGTTCGAGCTCACCAAGGACATTCCGTTCGTCAATGTCGGCGAGCGCACGAACGTTACCGGCTCGGCGAAATTCCGCAAGCTGATCACCAATGCCGATTATACTGCTGCCCTTGCCGTGGCGCGCGACCAGGTCGAGAATGGCGCGCAGGTCATCGACATCAACATGGATGAGGGCCTGATCGATTCGGAAAAGGCCATGGTGGAATTCCTGAACCTCATCGCCGCTGAACCGGACATCGCCCGTGTTCCGGTCATGATCGACAGCTCGAAGTTCTCGATCATCGAGGCAGGATTGAAATGCGTTCAGGGCAAGCCGATCGTCAATTCCATATCCTTGAAGGAAGGCGAGGAGAACTTCCTCAAGCAGGCTCGCTTGATGCGCATGTATGGTGCGGCTGTCGTCGTCATGGCGTTTGACGAGCAGGGGCAGGCGGACAGCTATGAGCGCAAGGTGGAAATCTGCTCGCGCGCTTATAAGTTGCTGACGGAAGTAGCAGGCCTGCCACCGGAAGATATCATCTTCGATCCGAATATCTTTGCGGTCGCAACGGGGATCGAAGAGCACAATAATTACGGTGTCGACTTTATCGAGGCGACCCGGACGATCCGGAAGACCATGCCACTGGTCCATATTTCCGGCGGCGTCTCAAACCTGTCCTTCTCGTTCCGCGGCAATGAACCCGTCCGCGAGGCCATGCACGCCGTGTTCCTCTATCACGCCATCCAGGCGGGCATGGACATGGGTATCGTCAATGCCGGGCAATTGGCTGTCTATGACAATATCGACCCGGATTTGCGGGAGGCTTGCGAGGATGTCGTGCTTAACCGCCGCTCGGACAGCACGGAGCGTCTGCTTGAGATCGCTGAACGCTTCCGCGGTGCCGGCAGCAAGGAGGCGAAGGCGCAGGATCTTTCCTGGCGCGAATGGTCGGTCGAGAAGCGGCTCGAACATGCGCTGGTCAACGGCATTACCGAATATATCGAAGCCGATACCGAGGAAGCGCGTCAGGTTGCCGAGCGGCCGCTGCATGTCATCGAAGGCCCGCTGATGGCCGGCATGAATGTCGTTGGCGATCTCTTTGGTTCGGGGAAGATGTTCCTGCCGCAAGTCGTGAAGTCCGCCCGTGTCATGAAGCAGGCCGTCGCCGTTTTGCTGCCCTACATGGAAGCCGAGAAGCTTGCCAATGGCGATGATAGCGAGCGGAAGTCCGCCGGCAGGATTCTGATGGCGACTGTCAAGGGTGACGTGCACGACATCGGCAAGAACATCGTTGGCGTTGTTCTCGCCTGCAACAATTACGAGATCATCGATCTCGGCGTCATGGTGCCGGCGACGAAGATCCTGGAGACAGCCGTCGCCGAAAAGGTCGATATTATCGGCCTGTCAGGGTTGATCACACCATCTCTCGACGAAATGGTGCATGTTGCTTCCGAGATGGAGCGGCAGGGCTTCGACATTCCCTTGCTGATCGGTGGTGCCACGACCAGCCGCGTCCATACCGCGGTGAAAATCCATCCAGGCTATCACCGAGGGCAAACCGTCTACGTTACGGATGCGAGCCGGGCCGTTGGCGTCGTATCAGCGCTGCTGTCGCCCGATGCGCGGCAGGGCTATATCGACACCGTTCGGGCTGAGTATTCCAAGGTCGCTGCTGCCCACGCACGCAGCGAAGCGGAGAAGGTACGGTTACCGATCGCAAGGGCACGTGAAAATGCGGAGAAAGTGGATTGGTCGAGCTACAAGCCGGTCAAGCCGCAGTTCTTCGGGACCAAGGTATTCGAGAGTTACGATCTTGCCGAACTTGCGAAATATATCGACTGGACTCCGTTCTTCCAGACCTGGGAATTGAAGGGGCGTTTCCCGGCAATTCTCGAAGACGAGAAGCAGGGCGAGGCGGCGCGGCAGCTCTATGGCGATGCGCAGGCGATGCTGGAAAAGATCATTGCGGAAAACTGGTTCCGCCCGCGTGCGGTCATCGGCTTCTGGCCGGCGGGTGCCGTCGGCGATGACATAAGGTTGTTCACGGATGAAAGCCGCAGCGAAGAACTCGCCACTTTCTATACGTTGCGCCAGCAGCTGTCGAAGCGTGATGGCCGGCCGAATGTCGCCCTGTCGGACTTCGTGGCGCCGGCTTCCAGCGGTGTCGGTGATTATGTCGGCGGCTTCGTCGTCACGGCCGGCATTGAAGAAGTCGCTATCGCCGAGCGCTTCGAGCGTGCCAATGACGATTACTCCTCGATCCTGGTGAAAGCACTGGCCGACCGCTTCGCGGAAGCCTTTGCCGAGCGGATGCACGAGCGGGTGCGGCGGGAGTTCTGGGGTTATGCTCCGGACGAGACTTTCTCAAGCGAGGAACTCGTTCTCGAAGCCTATGCCGGTATTCGTCCGGCGCCAGGTTATCCGGCTCAACCTGACCATACCGAAAAGGACACGCTTTTCCGCCTTCTGGACGCCGAAGCAGCAGCCGGCGTGAAACTCACGGAAAGCTATGCGATGTGGCCAGGTTCGTCCGTCTCGGGCATCTACATAGCTCACCCGTCCTCCTACTACTTCGGCGTTGCCAAGGTCGAGCGCGATCAGGTGGAGGACTATGCCGGTCGTAAGGGCATGCCGGTGGCCGAGGTAGAGCGCTGGCTCGGCCCGGTCCTCAATTATGTGCCGGAGAAGCGCGAGGCCGCGGTCGACGACGCAGCCTGATTGCGAGTCGTTTCAACGGCTTGCAGTGCTTAGCTTAGAATTTGATTCTGCATGCAAAAGCCGCCCCAGTCATCTTGGCTGGGGCGGCTTTTTTTGATTCCGGCATTTTTCGGTCTCGCGGATCTGAGCTAGTTCGCGCCGATGGTCAGTTCTGCGACGAAATCATAGGCATCGCCGCGATAGAGCGATCGTGTGAATTCGACGGCCCGGCCAGAGCCGAGATAGGAGATGCGCTCGATCGAGAGGCCGGCAGCGCCGACGGGAACGCCGAGCAATCCGGCGTCCGCCTCTTTCATGTTGGTCGCCGATATGCGCTGAACGGCGCGGACGGGGCGCACCTGACGCTTTTCCAGTTCCGCATAGAGCGATGTCGTGACCACCGATGGATCCGGCAGAAATTCGCCGGAGACACTGGCGTGCTCGATCGCCAATGGCTGATCGTCGGCGATGCGGAGGCGGCTGAGCCGCGATACCTTGGTGTCGGCTGCAAGACCGAGAATCATCATTTCATCCGGGGAGGGCGTATGGATACCCTTGTGCAGCCATTCGGAACGAGCCGTCATCCCGCGTCGGGCCATGTCCTCCGTAAACGATGTCAGCTGCGACAGCCGCTGTTCCACCTTGGAAACAGGTTTTGCGACGAATGTTCCCGAGCCGTGGCGACGGACAAGAATGCCTTCGGCCACGAGGTCGTCGATCGCCTTGCGTACCGTGACGCGGCTGACCGCTGCAAACTCCGCGATGTCACGCTCCGGTGGAAGTGCGTCTCCATGTTTCAGCCTACCGACCTTTACGGCCTCTTCGAGCGTACGCCGGAGCTTGACGTAAAGCGGACCCGTGCCGCCTCCAGAAAGGCGCTCCGGCGAGAAGATCGCGCTCAAATCTTCGGTCATGCCTTGTTTTCCTCTCCACCCCGCAGCAATTTCGCCGCCAGTTCTACGGCGCCGCGCAGAACATCTCCTCTTGGTTCAGCGAGAATCGCCTTGTGGCGCTCATCAAGCCAGGGACGATAAGCTTGGGCAAGGCCGCCGAGAAGGCAGATCGAAGGGCATTCCGGCCAAAGCAGTGCATCCAGGCTCTCAGCTATCGATCTTGCCGCCGTCTTGACGATATCGATGGCGACCACATCCTCCATTCCGGCATATTCGAACACGATCGGTGCATATCGGGCGAAATCCTTGGGCTTGGATGCATGCGCAAATTCGACGATACGTTCCGGATCGTTGCCGTATTCGGCCATGATCGATGCTGTAAGCGCTGAACCCGCCCTCACTTTGTCATGGGCCAAGACAGCTCTCTCGAGCAGGTCACGCCCGAGACGGGCGCCGCTCGCCTGGTCGCCAATGACAAAACCCCAGCCACCGATACCCCAAATCCTGCCATCGCGACGGGCGTTGTAGACGGAGCCGGTGCCGAAGGCGCCGATGATCCCATCGGCGTCGCCAAGCGCGCCCTGAAGCGCTGTCGTCGCATCTGTGACGACACGCGTGCTTTTAAAGGGCAGGGCGCTTTCGACCTGCTTGCCGTAGTTGCCGACATTGGCTCCGGCGGTTCCGATGACGGCAGGCAGTGTTTGCAGCAGTTCAGGGGCGAGCCCGGCATCAATCAATGCCTGCTTTGCCGAGGCGACGATATGGATCAGCGAGTTTTCCAGATCGGAGAGGATGTTTGCCGCACCGGCCTTGCCGGTGCCGAGCACCTGCCCGCGGTCATCTATAACCGCTGCCCGGCAACTCGTGCCGCCGCCATCGATACCAATTGCAAACTGCCCCATCATGCCTCCGGATGCCGCCTATTCCCTGTTTTTTCATACAATACCAAAAAAATACCATTTACCAATAGGCAAGGCAGGCATTTTTGTCTGATAATATCCTATTGAATTATCTAAATAAATTAATCGGCCTACATCTTTTTGCTCCTGAAAGTTAAATTCGGCTGGACAATTGGTATTTTTTTGGACTTAATTCGGAGCAAGGGAACAGTATGAACGGACATCGGCAAGGCTGGCGGAAAAACAACAGCCGGTAGATGAAGCAGAATGGTGTGCATCTCGTCGTTGCGCCAGGCCGCTGGGATCAGGAGGATCTCGATTCGACGTTTGTCATAGTTTCCCACGCGGTTCTTGCTGTGTCTCCGTCCGGTGGCGGCGGACGGCAATTGATCGGGCCGATCGGGCGCGAAGCCTTTGAAGCCTTTTGCATGGGGGATCGGCAATTCTGGCGGTTCCCATGGGGCGCTGACCGTTTCCTCGGACAGGCCAGCGGATTTTCAGATCGAGAACAGCGCCTTGCCATGGCGCGGAAAACAGGAGAGGGAAATGAAAACCAATATTCTGAAAGGCTTGCTTCTTGCATCGAGCCTGCTGACCTCAGTCAGCCTCGCGCATGCGGCCGACGTGACGCTGACGGTTGAAAGCTGGCGTAACGACGACCTGCAGATCTGGCAGGAAAAGATCATCCCGGCTTTTGAAGCGAAGAACCCGGGCATCAAGATCGTCTTCTCGCCGACGGCGCCTACCGAATACAACGCATCGCTGAACGCCAAGCTCGATGCCGGTTCCGCAGGCGACATCATCACCTGCCGTCCGTTCGATGCTTCGCTCGACCTCTTCAACAAGAAGCATCTTGCCGATCTGACCAAGCTTAAGGGTTTGGAAAACTTCTCGGCTGTCGCCAAGGCCGCGTGGTCGACCGACGACGGCAAGTCGACCTTCTGCGTGCCGATGGCTTCGGTCATCCACGGCTTCATCTACAACAAGGACGCCTTCGACAAGCTCGGCCTCAAGGTGCCGACGACGCGCGATGAGTTCTTCGCCGTTCTCGACAAGATCAAGGCCGATGGCACCTACATCCCGATGGCCATGGGCACGAAGGACCTCTGGGAAGCCGCAACCATGGGCTACCAGAACATCGGCCCGAACTACTGGAAGGGTGAGGAAGGCCGAAAGGCTCTGATTTCTGGCAAGGAAAAGCTGACGGACGCGCCGTGGGTCGATCCTTACAAGGAACTGGCCAAGTGGAAGCCCTATCTCGGTGACGGCTTCGAAGCTCAAGGTTACGCTGACAGTCAGAACCTCTTCACGCTCGGCAAGGCTGCGATCTATCCGGCTGGCTCCTGGGAAATTGCTCTCTTCAACACCCAGGCGCAGTTCAAGATGGGCGCATTCCCGCCGCCGGTCGCAAAGGCTGGCGACACCGCCTATATCTCCGACCATCCGGATATCGGCGTCGGCTTGAACACGAAGAGCAAGCATCAGGAAGAAGCCAAGAAGTTCCTCGACTGGGTCGCTTCCGACGAATTCGCTACCATCTACGCCAACTCTCTGCCGGGCTTCTTCAGCCTGAACTCGCATCCGGTGAAGATGACCGATCCGCTTGCGCAGGAATTCGTTTCCTGGCGCGACAATCACAAGTCGACCGTTCGTTCGACCTATCAGATCCTGTCGCGCGGCACGCCGAACCTTGAAAACGAGACCTGGACCGAATCCGCAAACGTGATCAACGGCACGGATACCCCGGAGCAGGCCGGCGCGAAGCTCCAGAAGGGCCTCGACAGCTGGTACAAGCCGGGCAAGTAATGACTGCATAATACGGGCGAGGGGTCTTCAAGGCTCCTCGCCCTTTTCGTTATCTTGAGTAATTGGATCGGCGATCATCTCGCCTTTGCATTCGACACGCCCGATGTCGCTTCCATCCGGCTTAAGAGCCGGGGCAACGGACGGATTTGAACCTTTGAGCTGCCGTCTCATCAAGCAGCCAAGAAAAACAGGCAGAAAGCCATGAGCGACGCTGCGACATCAGATGCCCTTGAGGTCATGCCGATCAGGCGCTCCAAGCGCTGGCATATCCTCGTTTTCCTTTTCCCGGCCTTCGTCGTCTATACGGCGGTCATGATCCTGCCGCTGATCGAGACATTGCGGCTGTCGCTTTACAACGTCGTCGACAACCAGTCCGTCTTCGTCGGCCTGAACAATTTCAAGGTGCTGTTCGGCGATGACCGCTGGTCGCATGATTTCTGGAATGCGCTGCGCAACAACCTGATCTTCTTCGCCATTCACATGTGCGTGCAGAATCCGATCGGTGTCGCTTTGGCTGCACTCCTGTCCTTGCCGAAGCTGCGCTTTGTCGCCTTCTACCGCACAGCCATCTTCCTGCCGACGCTGCTCTCCTTCGTCGTCGTCGGCTTCATCTGGAAGCTGATCCTCTCGCCGCTCTGGGGTGTTGCGCCCGAGCTTCTGAATTTCATCGGCCTGAAATCGTTCTTCGCTCCATGGCTCGGCAGGCCGAGCACGGCGCTGATTACCGTCGCGCTGATTTCGGTCTGGCAATATGTCGGCATTCCGATGATGCTGATCTATGCCGCGCTGCTCAACATCCCCGAAGAGGTAATCGAAGCCGCCGAATGCGATGGCATCACCGGCTGGAGCCAGTTCTGGAAGATCAAGCTGCCGCTGGTGCTGCCCGCTATCGGCATCATCTCGATCCTGACCTTCGTCGGCAATTTCAACGCGTTCGATCTGGTTTATACCGTGCAGGGCGCCTTGGCGGGGCCGGATGGTTCGACCGATATTCTCGGCACGCTGCTCTACCGCGTCTTCTTCGGCTTCCAGCTGCAGTTGGGCGACCGCTCGATGGGCGCGACGATCGCGACGGTGATGTTCCTCATCATCCTGGCCGGCGTGTCCTTCTATCTTTTCATCGTCCAGCGGCGCATCCGCCGCTACCAGTTCTGAGGAGCGCGATCCATGTCCAAGGCACGCACTTCCCTTGTCCGCACCGGCTTTGTCCATCTGGCGCTCATCGCCTATACGCTCGTCGCCATCTTCCCGGTATTCCTGACCGTCATCAACTCCTTCAAGGATCGCGCCTCGATCTTCCGCGCGCCCTTGAGCGTTCCGACACCATCCTCCTTCAGCATGATCGGCTATGATACCGTTCTGAAGCAGGGGGACTTCCTCACCTATTTCCAGAACAGCTTCGTCGTGACGATCGTCTCGATCATTCTCACGCTGCTGTTCGGAGCGATGGCGGCCTTTGCGCTGTCGGAATATCGTTTCCGCGGCAATACGGTGATGGGTCTTTATCTGGCCATCGGCATCATGATCCCGATCCGTCTCGGTACTGTCGCGATCCTGCAGGGCATGGTCGCCGCCGGCCTCGTCAACACGCTGACGGCCCTGATCCTGGTCTATACCGCGCAGGGCCTGCCGCTGGCGATCTTCATCCTGTCCGAGTTCATGCGGACGGTTTCCGACGACCTGAAGAATGCCGGCCGCATCGACGGTCTCAGCGAATATGCGATCTTCTTCCGACTGGTGCTGCCATTGGTCCGTCCGGCCATGGCGACGGTCGCCGTCTTCACCATGATCCCGATCTGGAATGACCTGTGGTTCCCGCTGATCCTTGCCCCGAGCGAGGCGACCAAGACGGTGACGCTCGGATCTCAGATCTTCATCGGCCAGTTCGTCACCAACTGGAATGCGGTGCTGGCGGCACTGACGCTCGCCATCCTGCCAATCCTCATCCTTTACGTCATCTTTTCGCGTCAACTCATTCGCGGCATTACATCCGGAGCAGTCAAGTGAGCGTATCTGAAAAGCCGATCCGCGTTCTCGTTGCCGGCCTTGGCAATATGGGTCGCAGCCATGCGCTGGCCTATCACCACAATCCGGGCTTCGAGATCGTCGGCCTCGTCAACCGCTCCAAGCGTGAACTGCCTGAGGAGTTGCAGGGATATACGGTCCATCCGGATTTCGAGACCGCGTTGAAGGAGCTGAAGCCGGACCTCTGCTCCATCAATACCTATTCCGACAGCCATGCCGATTTCGCCATCATGGCCTTCGAAGCCGGTTGCCACGTCTTCGTCGAGAAGCCGCTGGCCACGACGGTCGAAGATGCCGAGCGTGCGGTCGCGGCTGCGAAGAAGGCCGGCAAGAAGCTGACGATCGGCTACATCCTTCGCCATCATCCCTCGTGGATGCGGTTGATTGCCGAAGCGCGTAAGCTCGGCGGCCCCTATGTGTTCCGCATGAACCTCAATCAGCAATCGAGCGGCCCGACCTGGGAGACGCATAAGGCGCTAATGCAGAACACTTCGCCGATCGTCGATTGCGGCGTGCATTATGTCGACGTCATGTGCCAGATCACCGATGCCAAGCCCGTCGAAGTACGCGGCATGGGCCTGCGGCTGACGCAGGAGATCAAGCCGGACATGTATAATTACGGCCATCTGCAGGTGATATTCGAAGACGGTTCCGTCGGCTGGTACGAAGCCGCCTGGGGTCCGATGATTTCGGAGACGGCGTTCTTCGTGAAGGACGTGATGTCGCCGAACGGTTCGGTCTCGATCGCCATGGATCAGAATGCCAAGTCTGACGATATCGACATGCACACGAAGACGTCGGTCATCCGGCTGCATAGCGCCGAGACTGGTCCGAACGGCCAGTTCATTCCGCCGGATCAGGATCTGCATATGGATGGCGAACCGGGCCATCAGGAGCTCTGCGACTTCGAGCAGGCCTTCATGCTGAAGGCCATCCGCGAGGATATCGACCTCAATCGCCATATGGACGATGCCGTTCAATCGCTGCGCATATGCCTTGCCGCCGATGAGAGCGTGCGCACCGGCAAGCCCGTTTATCTATAAGGACAAAAGACTGTGGGATCGCTTCAACTGAAATCCATCCGCAAGGCCTATGGTACGCATGACGTGCTGAAGGGCATCGACCTCGAGGTAAAGGATGGTGAGTTCGTCATCTTCGTGGGTCCTTCCGGCTGCGGCAAGTCGACCCTCCTGCGCAGCATCGCCGGTCTCGAGGACGTGACCTCCGGCGCCGTGCTGATCAACGGCCAGGATGTGACCGTCACTCCTCCGGCAAAGCGCGGCATCTCGATGGTCTTCCAGTCCTATGCGCTCTATCCGCATCTGACCGTCAAGGACAATATGGGTCTGGGCCTCAAGCAGGCCGGCACGCCGAAGGCCGAAATCGACAGCCGGGTCGAGAAGGCGTCCGGGATGCTGTCGCTTGCGCCCTATCTCGGCCGCCGCCCATCGGAGCTCTCCGGTGGCCAGCGTCAGCGTGTCGCAATCGGCCGTGCCATCGTGCGCGAACCCGAGCTTTTCCTTTTCGATGAGCCGCTCTCGAACCTCGATGCGGCGCTGCGCGTCCAGACCCGCCTGGAGATCGCCCGGCTGCATCGCAGCCTGAAGGCGACGATGATCTACGTCACCCACGACCAGGTCGAGGCGATGACGCTTGCCGACAAGATCGTCGTGCTCAATGCCGGTGCGATCGAGCAGATCGGTTCGCCGATGGAGCTTTATAACCGTCCGGCCAATACCTTCGTTGCCGGCTTCATCGGCTCGCCGCAGATGAATTTCATCCCTTCAGAACGACTCGGCGAAAGCGGTGCCAAGACCGTTGGCATCCGCCCCGAACATATCACGCTGTCGCGCGATCAGGGCACATGGGCAGCCAAGGTCATCCATGTCGAGCATCTCGGTGCCGATACGATCATCTATCTCGAATCCGAGGCCACCGGTCTTCTGACTGCGCGTCTTTTCGGCGAACATAAATATGAGCCGGACGAGATGGTCTATGCGACGCCGGATGCGAGCCAGATGCATCGTTTCGATGCGGATGACAAGGCGATCCGAGCGTAAACGGCCCCGCCGAGACGAAGTGACGAACTTCGTCTCGGCTATCCCGTCATTGTGTGACCTGTATCGTCATTTGCCTTGCGGCTGCGAGGGATTGTCTGCCGCCAGAGCGGCCCGCTCGATGGCTTTGGCTATTTGGGCGGAAAGGGCGGGATCGGAGACGGCGCGGGCAAGCGTTAGGCCGCCGCTCAGCGTTGCGAGAAGAACGATGGCACGATCTTCCGCCGTTGTTTCTCCGGAGCTTGTGCTCTCCGGCAGGCCGGCGGCGACATCCGCGATCAACTTTCTCAACTCTACCGTATAGACGCGGCGTGTTTCCTCATCGGCCCGCATCACGTCGGGGGAAAGGCTCGGCAGCGTGCAGCTGTCGCCGAGATCGCAGGTCCGCTTGTAGCCGAGATAGAAGCCGGCAAGCGCCTTCAACCAGTCTTTCGGCTGGTTTTGCCTGAGTGTCAGGATCGCTTGACGCAATTCCTCCAACCCTTCCACGACCGCGGTGCGAAACGCTTCGCTCTTGGACTTGAAGTGTCCGTAGAATGCGCCGTTGGTAACGCCGGCCGCTTTCGTCAGCGCGTCGATGCCCGCGCCGCCATAGCCTTCCTTGCGAAAGACTTGCCCCGCCGCCGCGACGACCCGCGTCCGGGTTTCTTCCTTATGTTCGGCGCTGTAGCGCACTGCCGCCTCCATTAAGAGTGATCTCTCTTTATCTGTTGCATAGAGAGTGATCGATGTGTATCGTTAAAGAGTGATCGGTATATATCATTTGCCGGCGCAGGTCCAACAAGGAGATATCCCATGCCTATTACACTTACCGTATCCGAAGGGCTGCTTTCCTCCGAAGCGCAGGCGCAAGCTTTCGCCGGATTGACAGATGCCGTCCTCGACGTTGCCGGATTGACCGGGAATGAATTCATGACGGCCAATGTCATCGGTTCGATCAATGTGCTTCCGGCAGAACATGTGCTGGCGGCCGGAAAGCCCGTTGCCGCGGCCTTTATCGAACTCAAACTGCCCGAAATCGCACTCGCGACTGCCGACGCCAAACGTGCTTTCATTGCAAGGGCGACCGATGTCGTCGAGCGGGCCGCGGAGGGGCGGATCAAGCGCGAGCACATCTGGTCGAATATCGTCTATGCGCCCGAGGGTGCCTGGGGCATTGCGGGACAAAGCTACAGCAATGCCGATCTTGTCGGCGCCATTGCGAGCGCCGCAGCGCCCGCAGTCGACGCTCATCGCGCCTGAGATGAGTTAATCGGTAACAATACCGGGCGGCCGCGTGGGCCGCTCGTTCGGCAACAAGGGGAGGCAGGAGATGCAACTCGCCAATTATCTGTTTTTCACGACGCATTGTGAGGACGCGCTTGTCTTCTATACGACCTGCGGGCTTGGCCAGGTGACGCTGTTGATCCGGCACGGTGCGGATGGGATACCGCTTGCCCACGAGGCAATGCGGGGCAGGGTAATGCATGCTCGCTTTGAAGGACCAGGCGTCATGTTCTTCGCTTCGGACAATCACGACGCAGAGCCGATGCGAGGTTCCGCCCATATGCTCATGACGGATGACTGGGAGAGCACTGAAAGGATGTTTGCCCGATTGGCTGAAGGCGGCACAGTGACGACGCCGCTCGCCGTCCAGCCTTGGGGTAGCTATTACGGCAAGCTGACGGATCGGTTCGGCGTGCAATGGATGGTGGATTGCGTGCAGTAGGCGAGGGCCGATCACGATTAGAAGATTGTCGCCACTAGTCCGGTCGTCCGGACGAATTCATACGGCTGTCATGGGACTTCGCTATCAAGGGTTCAGTCAACTCCAACAGCGAGCCCATCATGACAAACGCAGCCTCCACTTACGCAACCTGGCACAAGGATCCGCAGGGCGATACCGCAATGGCGGAATCGCACAGCCCCTATTGGCGGCATTTCATCGAGACGGTGCCAGAGCGGGATTTCTCCTCGAAGACTGTCCTGGACTTCGGCTGTAACCGGGGCGGCTTTCTGCGGCTGCTTTATGCCATGCGGCCGTTCCGACGCGGCGTCGGCATCGATATCGCTTCGGAGTCCGTGGCTGCCGCTGTGGAAGCTGTCGGCAACATGCCGCTGCAGTTTCATGTGACGACTGATTTATCGCCTTTTGCCGACAGCTTCGACGTTGCCTTCAGCTATGAGGTGATCTATCTGCTGCCGCAACTGAAAGAGCATGCCGAGGGGATGTTCCGTGCCATGCGCAATGGGGGCGTCTACTACGCTGTGACCGGCTGCCACAATGAAATGCCGCTTTGGCCGAAATGGCTTGAGCTTATCGGCAACAACAGTAATGCGCCGATGCAGGATCGCTCTCCGCAGGACTATATCGAGGCGTTCACGGCTGCCGGCTTCGATGTTTCTGTCAGGCGTTTCGGCTATGACGGTTTCGTGCGCGCAACCAAGGACCGCAAATATTATCCGAGCATTCTCGACGCCTTGAGCTATCCGGCCGAATACAAGCTGTTGTTCCGGCTCGAGAAGCGCATCTGACATGGAGACGATCGACCGCAAGGGCGGCAGCGCCCTCTGGCATCAGATCGGCGAGATCCTGGCGGCTGATATTGCCGCCGGGACTTTCGCGCCCGGAGAGAAATTGCCGACCGAGCCCGAGATGATGCAGCGCTTCGGCGTCAGTCGATTCACCGTGCGTCAGGCGCTGGGCCATCTGGAACAGCGTGGGCTGGTACGTGCCGAGCAGGGACGGGGAACCTTCGTTCACAGGGGCGTGCTCGACTATACGCTGTCGAAGCGCACGCGCTTTCACAAGAACCTGATCGAGCAGGGTTTCGAGCCGGGTGGCGAGTTGCTCGTCCATGAGATCGTGCCGGCGACGGAACGTATTGCCAGCTATCTGAAGCTGGCGGTTGGGGTAATGGTCATCCATCGTCGCGGCGTCATGACGGCTGATGGCATTCCGGTCGAATTGGGCGATTCCTATTATCCGGCCGAACGTTTTCCCGACTTCGACAAGGCCAGATTGCAGCATGCGACGATCTCGGCGGCACTCGCCAGCTATGGCGTCACCGACTATGAGCGCTTGTCAACGGAGATCGAGGCGCGCATGCCGACGGCGGACGAGGCACGGATCCTGCGCCAGCCGAAATCCGCGCCGCTGCTGGTGACGCGCAAGGTGGATGCGGATACCGACAGGGTGCCGATCACCTATTCGGAATCGGTCTGGCCGGCTGAACGCACCACATTCAATCTCGATCTGCGATAGCAAGGTTGCGGCGGGTCTGCCCATTTGGAGCGCCGCGCTCCGTATCAGCGATGGGACAGGATATTGACGACCTTGCCGAAGGGATCGCGGACATAGAACCGGCGGACACCCCAGGGTTCGTCTGTCAGGTCATACAATATTCCGAAGCCCATGGAGGTGGCGCGCTGATAGAGCGCGTCGACATTATCGACTTCGATGGAGAGATCGGGGACGAGCGTTCCCGAACCGCCTTCGCTGGCAACGCTGATCTGCGGTACTGTTGCCGCTTCGGACGCGAAGGTGACGATCCAGCCGTGATCCATGACGATATCGAGGCCGAGCAGGTCTTGGTAGAAAAGACGGGCCGTGGCGGGATCGGCGGTAGGCAGGTTCGGGATGATGCGTAGGACGGTCACTGACGTTTCTCCCTTTTAAAGGTGGAGGCGGGCTTTCGCTGCGCCTCCACCATGCTGGTCAGACCGTGACGGCCGGCAGCAGCTTGGCGCGCTCCGAAAGGATATGGCGGCAGGCGCTGGCCACTTCACGGCCCTTGATGATGAAATGTTCCTTGAAGAACTGGATATGGGCTTCCGACTCCTGGAAGTGATGCGGCGTCAGGACTGCAGAAAGGATAGGCACACCGGTATCCAGCTGCACGCGCATCATCGCATCGAGAACGGTATTGGCGACGAATTCATGGCGATAGATGCCGCCGTCGACAACGAAAGCGGTGGCAACGATTGCGGAATAACGGCCATTGCGGGCGAGCGTCTGTGCATGCAGCGGAATCTCAAGCGCGCCGGGTACATCGAAGATATCGATCGGCGATGCGCCTTCCACCGTCTGCCATTCGGCAACGAAGGAGTCGACCGAGCGATCGACGATGTCGGCATGCCAGCGAGCCCGAATGATCGCAATGCGGCTCGGCTGGGTAGAAATCGAAATGGTCATGAATTTTGCCTTTCAAGGGTTGTTGTCAATTATCCCTTGGGCGAACACGCATGAACGCGGCACTCCCCGTACGGAGGAGGTGCGACCCTGCTTGCTCTCTTCCATCCGGACTATACCGTCGGCTCCGGTATTTCACCGGATCTGCTGACCCTTCCGAAAGCTCGGAAGGCGCTCGCGGGCTCGGGGAAGATCCCCATACCGCCGGTGGGGAATTGCACCCCGCCCTGAGAACGCGTGGACTATAGATGCTTTCCCTCATGGAAATCAAAGAAAAACGCCGGGCTTTTGACCCGGCGTTTGCGAATAATTTTTCAAAGTTTACCTGCGGCGCAGGGGCCATTCTCAATCCTGAATGACGAGCAGGTCGGACGAGGCGAAGCGCAGCGTCACCTTCTCGCCAACGCTCGGAGGCATCATCCCCGGGCTGTTGAACATGTCGAAGGAAATCGTGTTGCCAGCGACATTCATGCGGGTGCGAATGACCGAACCCAGGAAGTGCGCCGACGAGACTTCGCCGGTCAGCGCCGTGTCGCCCTTGGCCGATTCCGCCAGAGAGCCGGCTTCCGGACGCAGGGCGAGCGATACGGTATCGCCCGGCTTGTAGGCCGTGACCGACTGCTTCAGGGTGACGCCCTGATCGCCAATCATGATGCGATTGCTGTCCGGATCGATGACCTTGCCTTCGATCAGGTTCAGCGTGCCGACGAAGGACGCGACAAAGCGGGTTGCCGGCGTGTTGTAGATTTCGAAAGGCGTGCCGATCTGGTCGGCACGGCCGGCATTCATGACGACGATACGGTCGGAGATGGACAGAGCTTCTTCCTGATCGTGTGTGACGAAAACCGTGGTGATGCCGAGCTGCTGCTGGATGGCGCGGATTTCCTCGCGCAGCGAGATGCGGATCTTGGCGTCGAGGGCCGAAAGCGGCTCGTCAAGCAGGAGGACCTGCGGCTTGACGGCGATGGCGCGGGCGAGCGCCACGCGCTGCTGCTGGCCGCCGGACATCTGGTAGGGGTAGCGGCCGGCGAGATGATCGAGCTTGATGAGGGCAAGCATCTCCTTGACGCGCTTGTCGATGTCGGGCTTCGCCATGCCGGCGACCTTGAGGCCGAAGGCGACGTTGTCATGCACCGTCATGTTCGGAAACAGAGCATAGGCCTGGAATACCATGCCGATATTGCGCTGGTTCGGTTTCAACGCCCGTTGATCCTTGCCGTTGATCGACAGGGTGCCGGCGGTAGGATTTTCGAAACCGGCGATCATCCGCAGCACGGTCGTCTTGCCGCAGCCCGATGGTCCGAGGAAGGAGATGAATTCTCCTTTTTCGATGTTCATGTTGAAATCGTGAACGACGTGGACGTCGCCGAAGGACTTCTTGATGTGGGTGAGTTCGAGAAAAGCCATGGTGAGAAGCCTTACGCCTTAACCGGAGCCAATTTGGAGAAGCGGGAAACGAGCTGCAGAAAGCCCATGCTGAGCCAGGTCACTGCAAGCGCGATGATGGCCAGTGCCGAGGACTGGTAAGCCTGGTTGGCGCCGACGAGCTGCATGTAAGGGCCGAAAGCCGGCCGATTGAGCAATGACGCCATCGTGAATTCGCCCATGACGATCGCCAGTGTGATGAAGGCGCCGGAGAGAACGCCGCTCATGACATTGGGGAAGATGCAGCGGAACATGATGGTCGTCCACTTCGCGCCAAGGCTTTCCGCCGCTTCCGTCAGGGTGCCGACATCGATCGTGCGCATCGCCGTATCAACCGAACGATACATATAGGGGAGCGACAAGACAATATAGGAGCAAACGAGAAGGAAGTTCGTGGTCTGCTCGAAGCCTGTCAGGGGCAGGATGGACGACGAATTGTAGAGGCGCAGATAGCCGAAGACGATGACGATTGCCGGGATGACGAGCGGCATCAGCGTGATGAATTCGACGATCGGGCGCAGCTGCGGCAGGCGAAGCCGGACCCAATAGGCCGTGGGCACGACGAGCAGCATGCCGACGATGATGGTCAGCACGGCCATGAGCATGGAATAGCCGAACGCATAGAGGAAGTGCGCATCGGAAAAGACCGATGCGTAGGCGTCGAAACTATAGGCGTCGCGGCGCATGCGCAGCGAGAATTCCAGCGTGCCGATGAGCGGAACGATGAAATAGATGGCGCCGATGACGACCGCGATCCAGGCGAAGAATTTCTGCAGCTTCATTTCTGCCACCGTTCTGCGCGCATGCGCATGATGATGTAAATGACGTTGGAAATACCGGTGATGACGATCATGCCGAGGGCCATCGCATAGCCGAGATTGGCGTTGTGCAGGACGTCACCGCGGATCTGCGCGTAGAGCTGGATCGGGATGATGTTCAGCGAGCTGCCGGTCAGGGCGATTGCAGTCGCGATCGCGCCGAAGGCGTTGGCGAAGAGCAGTAGGGTCGTGCCAAGCAAGCTCGGCCAGAGGATGGGGAATGCCACCATGAGCCAATATTGCCGATTGGTTGCTCCAAGGATGGAGGCGGCTTCGCGCCATTCCTTCTTCATGCCGTCCAGAGCGGGCGTGATGATCAGCACCATCAGCGGGATCTGAAAATACATGTAGGTGACGGTCAGGCCGATGAAGCTGTAGAGATTGAAGCCCGTCGCATAGAGATTGAAGCCCAACCAGTCTCTCATCAACACGGTCACGAGGCCGAGGCGGCCGATCGTGGCGATGAATGCGAATGCCAGTGGCACGCCGGCAAAGTTGGAGGCGACGCCGGAAAAGGTCAGGAACGTATGGCGTACCCAGTTCGGCAAGCCGCCCATGACCAAGGCCCATGCAAGGTAGAAGCCGATCAGCGCGCCACCAAGAGAAGATGCGACCGAGACCTTGATGCTGATCCAGTATGAATCCCAGATCGATTTGGTGAAAAGATCGCCGATATTCTTCAGCGTCAGGCTGCCGTCGGGCGTTAGAAAGGCGCCCGCGATCAGATAGATCGTCGGGAGAATCAGGAACAGCAGCGCGAAGATCAGGAAGGGCGCTATGCCCAGCCAGTCGACAACCACGCGCTTGTTGATCATGGGAGTGGAACTGACTGTCGATGTTGTGACGATGCTCATGATTGGCCCAATCCGCGGCGTCAGAAAACGGAAAACCTCCCCGCCGAAGCGGGGAGGTCATGTTGGCTGAAATTACTGCACGTTCGAACCGACGACAGAGTCCCACTTGGTGGTGATGGCGGCCTTGCCGGCATCCTGCTCGTCGAGCGTCGGGAATACAGCCTTTTCATAGGCGGCAGCCGGCGGCAGCTTGTCGAGAAGCTCCTGGGGGACCTTCTTGTTCTTCGCCAGGTCGTTGAAGCGGATCGGGTGGCAATAGCCCTTCAGCCAGCCGATCTGTCCTTCGTCGGAATAGAGGAACTCCATCCAGAGCTTGGCAGCGTTCGGATGCGGAGCAAAAGCCGAGATCGCCTGAACGTAGACACCGGCGATAACGCCCGAAGCCGGAACGGTGACGTCAACCGGCGGGTTGCCGTTCAGGCTGTCGCGCCAGGAAAGACCGTTGTAGTCCCATGCGACAACGATCGGTGTTGCGCCCTGTGCGAGCGAAGCCGACTTGCCGATAACCGGAACGAAGTTGCCGGCCTTGTTCAGCTTGGCGAAATAGCCGAGGCCGGCTTCACCGACCTTGGTGGCATCCTTCTCGCCGGCAGCGAGGCCAGCGGCGTAGACTGCCTGAACGGCCTGGTTCGACGTGCGCGGGTCACCTGCGAGCGAAACGGTGTTGGCATATTCCGGCTTCAGGAGGTCAGCCCAGTCCTTCGGCGGGTTCTTCACGACGTCCTTGTTGGTGACGAAGGAGAGAACGCCGTAGTAATCGCCATACCAATAGCCTTCGGCATCCTTGGCGCTGTCCGGAATGGAATCCCAGGTGGAAACCTTGTACGGCTGCAGCAGGCCTTCCTTCTTGGCGGTCGGGCCGAAGGAGAGACCGACGTCGATCACGTCCGGAGCCTGCGGGCCGGTGTTGCCCTTGTTGGCGCGGATTGCTTCGACTTCATCGCCCGAACCGGCATCCGGGTTCAGTTCGTTCACTTCGATGCCGTACTTCGCCTTGAAAGCAGCGATCAGGTCACCATAACCGCACCAGTTGTGGGGCAGGGCGATGGTGGTCAGCGTGCCTTCCTTCTTGGCGGCAGCGATGAGATCAGCGCTCGGTTCTGCGGCCGCAATAGCCGTCGAAGCGACGAGCATCGCGGTGGAGATTGTCAGAAGACGATGAATTTTCGAGATCACTGCATTTCCTCCTTTTGGGTTTTCAGTGTCTGGCGTTGCTGTTAATGACGTTACATGAAGGTTGTGTGACGACTTCAAAGCGTTGCGTTTGCTGAAAACGCAGTCGATTTTTGCTTCTAGTCGACAAGTATGACAGTCGCTGTATTTCACCATGCTCAATGCATCGTTATTTTGTGTTTTCATTCCCCTTCAGCTTAGCTTGCGAAACAACTTTGTTTGTTCGAAAAGACCTTCCAGTGTCTTCATGCGCTCGCTTGTCTCGTCCCATGTCGAGCTTTGTACGGCTTCGATCAGGGCTTCGACGATGAAGAGGGTGACAACCGACGAATCCCAGGCGGATGGCGCCTCGATCTGCACGCGAAACGTGTATTTCGCATGCTTGGCGGCGGGCGTTGCCCACTGGTCGGTGAAGACGATGATTTCGGCGCCGCGCCGGCGGGCGGCGGCGGCCAGATTGACCATTTCCTGCTCGTAGCGCCTGATATCGAATATGACGAGCAGATCACCCGGATTCATGTTCAGGACATATTGCGGCCAGGCGCTCGAATTGGAAGAAAGCAGCGTCGTATTGGGCCGAATGACCTGCATATGGGTGAAGAAATACTCGGCAAGCGCCCCTGTGATGCGCCCACCCACGAAATAAAGCCCGCGTTTTCTTTCCGACAGCAGCGCTGCAACGCCGTCGAACGTCGCCACATCGATATCGGACAAGGTCTGCCGCAGGTTCCCCATGATGGCATCGGCGAAACGATTGAGGATATGTGTACCTGGCGCGTTGGATGCCCAACGATCGTGCTTTGTCAGTGGGTTGGAGATTGTCGCCTCAACCTCTTGATGAAGATGGGCCTGGAAGTCTGGATAGCCCTTATATCCAAGTTTCTGCACCATGCGCGCAACTGTCGGGGTCGAGACCCGCGCATTCTCGGCAACAGTGGTGATGCTGCCCAGCCCGGAAACTGGGTAGTTGTCTAACAGGCTCTTGGCGAGCTGCTTTTCGGCGCGCGTCAGCGTGTCAAAGCGCGCGTTGATCACGTCCGAAACTGTCTTCGACGCATTGTTCACTCGATTTTTGCTCCCCGGGACGGTCTGATGCCGCTTTCCTCGCAGGATATAACAACGCTGTCACAATTCGAGTCAATGTCACAAATGAAGAAATAATTTCAGTTTCCAGTTGACAGCGACGAAAACCTGAAGAATTCTTTTCTTATAAACATTTTATTAATCGGCAATGGGGCGTCTCCGATGCTTGCGCAGCAAGGCATTTTGACGAAGGCGGATGGCGATTGTGTTGCGGTCGAAAGACCGGACGGAAGCAGTGCGGTTCTGCTCGTCTGCGAGCATGCCTCCCGCGCCCTTCCGGAGCGGTTCGGCGATCTTGGGCTTTCCGTCGAGGCGCTTTCCAGCCATATCGCCTGGGATCCGGGTGCACTCGCGGTTGCAAGAGGAATTTCCGCCGGCTTGAATGCTACTTTGGTTTTTCAGCGTTTCTCCCGACTGATTTATGATTGCAACCGGCCGCCGGAAAGCGCTGGCGCCATGCCGGAGACGAGCGAGATCTATACGATCCCCGGCAATCAGCATCTGGGCGAGGCGGATAGGAAGGCGCGCACGGAAGGGCTCTACATCCCGTTTCACGATCGTATTCGGGCGCTCTTGAAGGAGCGGGCGGCGCGCGGACAAAAAACCGTGATCGTGACAATCCACAGCTTCACGCCGATCTATAATGGCAAACCACGGGCGGTGGAGCTCGGCATTCTGCATGACGAAGACCATTGGCTGGCCGATCGCATGCTGGATGCAGCGGCTGAAGCGCCGCTCTATCAGACAGAGCGCAACCAGCCTTACGGACCTGAAGATGGCGTCACCCATACCTTGAAGCTGCATGGGCTTGCCAATGGTCTGCATAACGTAATGATCGAGGTCCGCAACGACCTCATTCGAGATGACGTCGGCCAAGGGGTCATGGCCGATTATCTGACGGGGCTTCTCCAGAGCAGTCTGGAAGCCTGAGCATAAAAGAAAAAGACCCCGGGGAGCAGTTCAACCGCGATCAGGCCGCATGGCGAAAAGCCGGTGGTCAATGTGACACATGGTTCTCCGCAATCCCGCGGACGACCGGGCTTTAGGGGGAATGGCATGTCTGATTATTCAGAGTTAGACAAGAAGCAGGATGTTCACATCCTGCACTCCATGGGCTACGCCCAGGAGCTGGAACGGCGCATGAGTTCATTCTCGAATTTCGCCATTTCCTTCTCCATCATCTGCATTCTATCCGGCGGCATCAACTCGCTCGCACAGGCAACGTCGGGTGCAGGCGGTGCAGCGATCGGTATCGGATGGCCGCTCGGCTGCCTGATTTCGGGTGTTTTCGCGCTCTCCATGGCGCAGATTTCCTCGGCCTATCCCACGGCGGGCGGCCTCTATCACTGGGGTTCGATCCTCGGCAACCGGTTCACCGGCTGGTTGACGGCCTGGCTCAATCTTCTCGGCCTGATCACCGTGCTCGGCGCGATCAATGTGGGTACCTGGGGCTTCTTCAGCGGTTCCATCGCCCCCTGGTTCGGCATCGCCGTCGACACCAACACTTCGGCCGGTTTTGCCAACCAGATCATTTTCGTCGCCATCATCACCGGCGTGCAAGCCTTGATCAATCACTTCGGCATCAGGCTCACGGCAAAACTGACCGACATGTCCGGCTATCTGATCTTTGCCGCTGCAATCGCGTTGACCATCGTCTGCCTGATTGGCGTGAAGAGCTGGGACATCAGCCGCATTTGGACTTTCACCAACTATTCCGGCACGCCGGAAGGTGATGCTTCCGTTTGGCCGAAGATGGACAATATCTGGTATGTCTTCGCCCTTGGTCTGTTGCTGCCGATCTACACGATCACGGGGTATGACGCGTCGGCGCATACGTCCGAAGAGACCGTAAAGGCCTCCAGCTCCGTGCCGCGCGGCATGGTGTCCTCGGTCTGGTGGTCGTCGTTGTTCGGCTACATCATGCTGCTGGCCTTCCTTCTGGCCATTCCGGACATGAACGAGGCATCGAAGCAGGGCTGGAACGTCTTCTTCTGGACGATCAACAGCATCACCAATCCCGTCGTCGCCAATATCCTCTACGTTGCGATCTTCATCTCGCAACTGCTGTGCGGCCTTGCGACCGTGACATCCGCGTCGCGCATGATCTATGCCTTCTCGCGTGACGGCGGCCTGCCATTTTCGAAGTCGCTCGCCAGTGTCAGCCCGAGGTTCCGCACGCCCTCCATCGCCATCTGGACGGCTGCGATCCTCGCGGTCCTGTTCGTCTGGGGCGCTTCGCTCGTGACCATCGCCGGCTCTTCGGCCTATACCATCGTCGTGTCGTGCACCGTCATCTTCCTGTTCCTTTCCTTCACCGTGCCGATCGTCCTCGGCATCAAGGCGATCGGAACTGCGAAATGGCCGAAGATGGGGCCTTGGAACATGGGTATCGGCGCCTATAAACTGGTCTCGGTTCTGGTGGTCATTGCCATGGCGATCATCTTCATCATCGGTGTGCAGCCGCCGAATGAATGGGCCCTCTACATCACGATCGGCTTCCTGGTGCTGACAGCAATCATCTGGTTCGCCTTTGAGAAGCGCCGTTTCCAGGGGCCGCCGATTGGTGACACGATCACCAAGCGTCAGGCCGATATCGCCGCAGCCGAACGTGCTGTCGGCGAGGTGTGATCCTCATACAACAATCAATCCGGCAGGGGCCGCAGCCGCGGCCCCATCCAACTTGACGAGCGGCTCCGGCAATTGATCCGGCAACGCCGCCGGCCGACCCACTTCTATCTTTCAGGCGGACCAAATCATGAGCAGCTATACGTTCGACGACCTCAAGCGAGATGTGGCCGAAGGGCGCATCGACACGGTTCTGGCATGTCAGGTCGACATGCAGGGCCGGTTGATGGGCAAACGCTTCCAGGCGGAATTCTTCATCGAAAGCGCCTGGAGGGAAACGCATAGCTGCAACTATCTACAGGCGACCGATATCGAGATGGAAACGGTCTCCGGCTACAAGTCGACCAGCTGGGAGAAGGGCTATGGCGACTATACGATGAAGCCGGATCTCGCGACGCTGCGTCGCATTCCCTGGCTCGAGGGCACGGTGCTCGTTCTCTGCGACGTGCTTGATCACCACACCCACGAGGAAGTCGCGCATTCTCCGCGCGCCATCCTGAAGAAGCAGGTGAAGCGATTGGAGGCCATGGGGCTAAAGGCCTACATGGCCTCGGAGCTCGAATTTTTCCTGTTCGACCAGAGCTATGATAGCGCCCGCGAGTCCGGCTATCGCAACATGAAGCTCGCCAGCGGCTATAATGAAGACTACCACATCTTCCAGACCACCAAGGAGGAAGAGGTGATGCGGGCAATCCGCACCGGCCTCCAGGGGGCTGGCATCCCGGTTGAGAATTCCAAGGGCGAGGCATCCGCCGGCCAGGAGGAAATCAACGTTCGCTACGCCGATGCGCTCACCATGGCCGACCGCCATGCGATCATCAAGAACGGCTGCAAGGAGATCGCCTGGTCGAAGGGTAAGGCGATCACCTTCCTCGCCAAGTGGAACTACGGAGCCGCCGGCAGCTCCTCGCATATCCACCAGTCGCTCTGGAGCCTCGACGGCAAGAGCCCGAAGTTCTTCGAAGAAGGCGGCAAATACGGCATGTCGCCGATGATGAAGCACTATGTCGCCGGCCTTCTGACCCATGCCAGCGAGATCACCTACTTCCTGGCGCCCTATATCAATTCCTACAAGCGCTTCATGGCCGGCACGTTTGCGCCGACCAAGGCGATCTGGAGCAAGGATAACCGCACGGCCGGCTATCGTCTCTGCGGCGAGGATACCAAGTCGATCCGTATCGAGTGCCGCGTCGGCGGCTCGGACCTAAATCCGTATCTCGCTTTCGCGGCTCTGATCGCCGCCGGTATCGACGGCATCGAAAACAAGCTTGAGCTCGAAGCGCCCTTCGTCGGCGACGCCTATGGCGCGCGCGAAGTTCGCGAGATACCGCGCACCTTGCGTGATGCCGCGACGGCGCTGACGACATCGAAGATGCTGCGCGCCGCCTTTGGCGACGATGTCGTCGATCACTATACCCGCGCTGCCGAATGGGAGCAGGAAGAGTACGATCGTCGTGTCACCGATTGGGAAGTGGCGCGCGGATTCGAAAGAGCGTAAGGCTTTTGCGATCTGCCTCTTGCCCGATTTTCATTTTATGATCGGGCGGGGGCGCTGGGATGTTTTGTCTGTCCGCCGTTTCTCCTTTGAATGCTGCTGCTTGTGCAACATCCCGGCAATCAATTGGATGACCAAGAAAACAGGAATTCGATCATGACCATGATCACATGCGTCTCCCCGGTAAACGGAGAGGTTTATGCCGAGCGTCCGGCGCTATCGCTGGATGCCGCCAAGGACGTCGTGGCACGCGCCCGCAAGGCGCAGAAGGATTGGGCGCGCCGCCCGTTGGAGGATCGTGTCCAGCTGGTGCTCAAAGGTGTTGCCCGGCTTAACGAGATGGCCGATGTGGTCGTGCCGGAACTCTCCTGGCAGATGGGGCGCCCGATCAAGTATGGCGGCGAATATCGCGGTTTCAACGAGCGCTCCAACTATGTCGCCTCGATCGCTGCCGATGCAATGGCGCCGCTGGTCGTGGAAGACAGCGCCAATTTTGCCCGCCGTATCGAGCGCGAACCGCATGGTGTCGTCTTCGTGATCGCGCCTTGGAACTATCCTTATATGACGGCGATCAACACAGTCGCTCCGGCCCTGATGGCCGGCAATACCGTCATTCTCAAGCACGCAAGCCAGACGCTCCTTGTCGGTGAGCGGCTCGTTCAGGCTTTCGTCGAGGCCGGAGTTCCTGCCGACGTCTTCCAGAATGTCTTCCTTGACCACGATACGACCTCGGCGCTGATCGCTGCCGGTAGCTTCAACTTCGTCAATTTCACCGGTTCCGTCGAAGGCGGTCGGTCGATCGAGCGTGCCGCTGCCGGCACCTTCACCAGCCTCGGGCTGGAGCTTGGCGGCAAGGATCCGGGCTATGTCATGGAAGATGCCGATCTCGACGCTGCCGTCGATACGCTGATGGACGGCGCCACCTTCAATTCCGGTCAGTGCTGCTGCGGCATCGAGCGCATCTATGTGCATGAATCGCTCTACGACAGCTTCGTCGAGAAGTCGGTCGCCTGGGTTTCGAACTACAAGCTCGGCAATCCCCTCGATCCCGAGACGTCGCTCGGCCCGATGGCGCATAAGCGCTTCGCCAAGGTGGTGCGTGAACAGATCGCCGATGCGGTTGCCAAGGGCGCCAAGGCGCTGGTCGATCCCAAGCTCTTCCCGGCCGATGATGGCGGCGCCTATCTCGCGCCGCAGATCCTCGTCAACGTCGATCATTCCATGGCTTTCATGCGCGAAGAGACCTTTGGCCCGGCCGTCGGCATCATGAAAGTGAAGAGCGATGCGGAAGCGCTGGAACTCATGAACGACAGCCCCTATGGCCTGACGGCCTCGCTGTGGACGAAGGATGTCGAACGCGCCTCGCGCATCGGCCGTGAGATCGAAACCGGCACCGTCTTCATGAACCGCGCTGATTATCTCGATCCTGCTCTGTGCTGGACCGGCGTCAAGGAAACCGGCCGCGGCGGTTCGCTGTCGATCATCGGCTTCCATAACCTGACGCGCCCGAAATCCTATCACCTGAAGAAAGTAACAGCATGAGCACTATCTCAGCCAATTGGAGCTATCCGAACGCTTTCAAGCTCGGACGCGGCCGCATCAAGGAACTGGCGGACGCCTGCAAGAGCCTGGGCATGAAGAAGCCGCTCCTGGTCACCGACCGGGGGCTTGCCTCGATGGCGATCACCAAGACGGCCTTGGACATCCTGGAGGACGCAGGTCTCGGACGGGCTCTGTTTGCCGATGTCGATCCGAACCCGAACGAGAAGAACCTCGAAGCTGGCGTGAAGGCTTTCAAGGATGGCGGGCATGACGGCGTCGTCGCCTTCGGCGGCGGTTCCGGCCTCGATCTCGGCAAGTGCGTCGCCTTCATGGCGGGCCAGACGCGGCCGGTCTGGGATTTCGAAGATATCGGCGACTGGTGGACACGCGCCAGCGTCGAAGGCATCGCGCCGATCGTCGCTGTACCGACAACGGCTGGTACCGGCTCGGAAGTCGGCCGCGCCAGCGTCATCACCAATTCCGCCACCCATGTTAAGAAGATCATCTTCCATCCGAAGTTCCTGCCCGGCGTCGTCATCGCCGATCCTGAGCTGACGGTCGGCATGCCGAAGGTCATCACGGCGGGCACGGGCATGGATGCTTTCGCCCATTGCCTGGAAGCCTATTCCTCGCCCTTTTATCATCCGATGTCCGCCGGTATCGCGCTGGAAGGCATGAGGCTCGTCAAGGAATTCCTGCCGCGCGCCTATCGTGAAGGAACGGATCTCGAAGCCCGCGCCAATATGATGAGTGCCGCCGCCATGGGCGCCGTCGCTTTCCAGAAAGGCCTTGGCGCCATCCACGCGCTCTCCCATCCGATCGGCGCCGTCTACAATACGCATCACGGCATGACCAATGCCGTCGTCATGCCGGCCGTCCTGCGTTTCAACCGCAAGGCCATCGAAGAGAAGATCGCACGTGCCGCAGCCTATCTCGGCATTTCGGGCGGTTTCGACGGCTTCTATGATTATGTGCTGCAGCTCCGTGCGGAACTCGGCGTGCCGGAGAACCTTTCGGCCATGGGCATTGCGCCCGATCGGATTGACGAGCTCTCCGCTATGGCCATCGAAGATCCGAGCGCCGGCGGCAATCCGGTGGCGATGACGTTGGAAAACACCAAGGCTTTGTTCCGGGATTGCTTCTGATACGGTCCTAGGTATTTCCTGGCGCGCCGGACGAAAGTAGTGGTGCGTGAGGCACATCAAGGCAAAGAAAAAGCCGCCGAGGGAGCTCGGCGGCTTTTTTGTGAAATCATGCCTGCAGATCAATCTACGAATTCGACGACGACGCCCGGCTTGACCATCTTGGCGAGCTCGGTTGCATCCCAGTTCGTCAGACGCACGCAGCCATGGCTCTGCGTCTTGCCGATCCTCGATGGGTCCGGCGTGCCGTGAATGCCGTAGGTCGGCTTCGACAGAGCCATCCAGACCGTACCGACCGGGCCGTTCGGGCCTGGCGGGATGTTGAGAACCTTGTCGTTTCCGGCTTGTTGGAAGTTGATCTTTGGATTGTAGGTATAGCCCGGATTGAAGGCGACGCGCTCAACCGTGACCGTGCCGGACGGTGAAGGCGTGTCGGCGGAGCCGATGCTGGCCGGGTAGGCTGCGATCAGCGTGCCGTTGGCATCATAGGCGAAAACCTGCTTGCGTCCCTTGTCCGCCAGGATCTTGGCGACCGTGCCGGTCTTGCTGGGACCTGTATTGACAACCTTGATGGTGCTGCCGGGAACGGTGAAATCGACACCGGGATTGAGCGCCTTCAGATAGCCCTCATCCATGTGAAAGCGCTCGGCCAGCATTTCCGTCGTCGAGGTGTAGCCGAGCGACGGCATCTGTGCCTTCGCCGCATAGTCTTCAGGGATCGAGGCGACATAAGGGCCAGCGGCGTCAGCGGCCGTGATCGTATAGTTGACGATCGGCATGCCGCCGGACATGCGCAGCTGCTCGAGGATCGCGTCTGTGTTGTTCGGATCGAGCGTCTGGCCGGTCATCTGCTGATAGGCATAAATCGCCTTGGTGACATTCGCACCCATGCGGCCGTCGATAGCGCCCGGCGAAATACCCTGCCGCGCGAGGAAGATCTCCAGCGCGGTGATCTCCATCTTCGACTTGCCCTTGAGCGTGATGACGGGTTCGGCTGCCGGTTTGTTGACGATGTCAGGCGTGCTCTGCTGCGGATCGATCGATGCGTAATCGTTGCCGTTCTGGTTTGCCTGGCCTTGCTTCGTGGCGGGCAATGGCTGATTGTCGAGCGGCTGGCGCTGGATATCGTTGTCACGCGGAATGCCGCCGGTGACTACGCTGCGATCCTGCTGATCGTACCCATTGTTGGGAGCGCCGTCGTAGTTTCCGTAGCTGTCGGTACGATACTGACGATAATCTTGATAGTCGCCATTGTTGGAAAGCTGCGTATCGCCATAGCGGCCGCCATTATTGCCATAGGTATCGCGCGCAGGGGCGCGGGGATAATAGGTGCTCGCCTTCATCTCGGTGGCGACGACATTGCCATAGGCATCGATCAGAACCCGGCGGCCGCGTCCGTCGCGCGCCATGGAGTATCCACCACCATAAGGATACTGGTCGAGGATCCGGCCGTCAGGAGTGACGAGAACCGTGTTACCGTTGCCGCTGCGATAATATTGTGCCTGTGCGTCCGTGAGCGCGAGCGAGGACACAGTGGCAGTCAATGCCAGGGCAAAACTCAATTTTACGAACCGGTTCACGTCTGTCGAATCCTCGGGATAGTCGTTCGGCTGACACACACATGGCAATTTTGACGCCAGTATGGAGATTTAGATTATCATGCTGAATAAAATATAAAAATTTATGTGATCAAGGCTTCAAGTTAACATTTGGTAAGCCAAATAACCGTTTATTTCAGCCGCGCGCCACCTTGGGACAACGCTCGCCGCGCGGAGCCGATCAGGGAGGACTTTAGAGATGATCGATTTTTCTGCGGCCAAGGGGCCGAAATTGATGCTGGACGAAGGCTCCGTCATGGACATCGGCGCCTGCATCGTCGAGGGCAACAATCTTGCGCCCGGAAGCGCCGTTCCCGATGATGGCGATCCGCGTATCAGTCATTCCGTGCAAGGCTTCCTCTTCACCTGCGGACCGGATCATATCCGCCATCCCGAGCCGATGTCCGGCGCATATGAGGGCAAGCGCTATCCGCTGCATGGTTCCTTCTCGTCTCATCCAGCCAAAATTCTCTGGACCAAATTCGAAAATGGCAACGCGGAATGCCGCGCGGATATCGATGTCATCACCGCCGAACGCCGCACCGCAAGGCTGGAACGTCTTTGGCAGATCGATGGCGCAACCGGCGAGGTCTCGCTTGCCGATCGCATCGTCAATACAAGCACCGAGGCGATGCCGGTCTTCCTGATGTATCACATGAATATCGGCGGCAAATGGTTCGACAATGGCACGCGCCTTGCCGGACAGATGCTGGAGAATGGCGGCTTTCCCTGGACCTTCGGTGAGGAGGGAGGCGATATCTTCTGCGTGCCGGCGCAGGATAAGGGAGAGGATTGGGCGGAGATCAACCTTGGCCCAATCGCGGCCATCGGCGGCAAGACTTTGAGGGTGCGCTTCGGTACCGATACGCTGCCGTTCCTGCAGGTCTGGCGCAATCAGCGCGCGCCTGCGCATGTGCTTGGCATCGAGCCGGTTTCGCATCGCTGGGTCTCCCGTGCGGAACTCGAGGAGGCGGGTGAATTCAATATTCTCCAGCCCGGTGAAGCCCGCAATTTCATGCTCAACTTTGCCTTTGTTTGAGAGCGGGCCGTGGTTGACGCTCGCCCTGTCGCGGCGTAGATCAAGGCCACGGTTTTAGAGAGGACATGAACCATGGATATCCGCCCGATCGACGATGAATACTCGGTGTCCGGCCAGATTGCCGTAGAAGATCTCGACCAGATCAAGGCCCTGGGTTTCAAGTCCATCGTCTGCCATCGTCCGGATGGCGAGAGCCCGGATCAGACGCCGTTTGGCGTCATCGAAGCCCGTGCCAAGGAACTCGGCCTGGAGATCACCCATGTGCCTGTAGGCCCGATGGGCGTGACCGAGGAGGCCGTGCAGGGCATGGTCGATGCGCTGGACGAGTTTCCGCGACCGATGCTCGGTTATTGCCGTTCCGGCGCACGCTCGACGGCAATTTATCAGAAGACGCACCACATTCGCGGCTGAACGGCTGTTTCCTCGGCCCTTTAGATTGCAGGGCAGGCTATGGGCCGTGCCCTGTGTACCTGTCGAAAACAACATCAGGAGAAGACCATGAGCATCAAGCGTATCGACGTCGGCGCCCGCATGAGCGGCGCAGTCATCCACGGCAACACTGTTTATCTCGCCGGTCAGGTTGGCGAAGGCGAAAGCGTCACCGATCAGTGCAAGTCTGCGCTGGCTGAAGTCGATCGTCTGCTTGCTGCAGCCGGCTCCAGCAAGTCGAAGATCCTGCAGACGCTCATCTATCTCTCCGACATTTCCTACTTCGCCGAAATGAACGCTGCGTGGGAAGCCTGGGTCGATCCGGCCAACACGCCGGCCCGTGCGACCAGCGAAGCCAAGCTCGCAGCGCCGAAGTACAAGGTCGAATTCATCGTGACCGCAGCGATCGACTAAGTCGGCTCAGCCTAATTTATGAAAGGCCGTTGGGCTCGCGCTCAACGGCCTTTTGTTTGAGCGATTTCCGTCAGGGTTCGGGAAGGCGTGATCGCTTCCGGATCGAGCGCGATCTCGATGATCGCCGGCTTGCCGCTGGCACGCGCCCGCGCGAAGGCCGGGCCAAACTCTTCCGTTGCCTTCACCGTCTCGCCATGGCCGCCATAGGCGCGTGCCAAGGCCGCGAAATCCGGATTGTCGAGTGCCGTGGCGCTGACGCGGCCGGGATATTCCCGCTCCTGATGCATGCGGATGGTGCCGTACATGCCGTTGTTGATGACCAGGGCGATCAGCGGCAGGTCATACTGGACGGCAGTCGCGAATTCTTGCCCATGCATCATGAAACAGCCGTCGCCGGCAAAGCAGATCACTTCACGCTCGGGAAAGAGCTGTTTCGCAGCGACCGCTGCCGGCAGGCCATAGCCCATCGAGCCGGAAGCCGGAGCTGACTGCGTGTTGAAACGGCGGAAGCGATGGAAGCGGTGCAGCCAGGTCGCGTAGTTGCCAGCGCCATTGGTGAAGATCGTATCGTCAGCGGTATTGGCTTCGATCCAGTCCATGATGCGGCCCATATGGACCGCGCCGGGGCTCTTTTCCGGTGTCTTCGACCACGCAAGATAGGCGGCGTGCATGCGCTCAGTGCGCTCGGCCCATGGCGTCTCGTGCAGTGGGGCCAAATCCGCGAGCGCCGCGACGAAATCCGCCGGGCTGGCACAGATGGCCAGGTCAGGCCGATAGACGCGCCCAAGCTCGGACGGGTCCGGGTGGATGTGGACTAGCTTTTGCTGCGGGTAGGGGATGTCGACCAGCGTATAGCCGGAGGACGGCATTTCCGAGAGGCGGCCGCCAAGGAGGATCAGCAGATCGGCTTCCTTGATTTCCTTTGCCAGCGCCGGATTGATGCCGATGCCGACATCACCGGAATAGTTCGGGTGCAGATGGTCGAACAGCATCTGGCGGCGGAAGGAGCAGCCGACCGGCAGCCTGAAACGCTCCGCAAACTGCCTGATGCCGGCAACGGCTTCCTCGGTCCAGCGCGTGCCGCCGAGAATGACCATCGGCCGCTCCGCCGCCGCAAGGCGCTTGTGAAAGTCAGCAAGCTGGTTGCGGCTCGGATGAGCTGCAACAGGGACATAGGGCAGCGCCTCCGGCGCCTCGACCTCATCGCGCAGCATATCCTCGGGCAGGGTCAGCACGACCGGGCCGGGACGCCCTGATGTGGCCACCGCGAAGGCTCGGGTGACGAATTCCGGAATGCGGGCGGCGTCATCGATCTCGCCGACCCATTTGGCGAACTCGGTAAAGGCGCGGCGGAATTCCACTTCCTGAAAGGCCTCGCGTTCGCGGGCATCGCGCTGGACCTGGCCGATAAACAGGATCATCGGGATCGAATCCTGCCGTGCGATATGAAGGCCGGCGGAGGCGTTCGTGGCGCCGGGACCGCGGGTGACCATGCAGATGCCTGGTTCGCCGGTCAATCGGCCCCAGGTGTCCGCCATCATCGCCGCGCCGCCCTCCTGGCGGCAGACGAGCACCTTGATATCGCTATCATGCAGGGCATCGAGCACGGCGAGAAAGCTCTCGCCCGGCACGCAGGAAATGCGCTGCACGCCATTTGCCTTCAAAGCTTCGACGATGAGTTGGCCGCCCGTTCGTTTCATGTCCTCGCCTTTCCCTCCAGTTTCGCCAATTCGGCGAGAACCTCCTCCTGATGCTCCCCAAGGCGCGGGCTCGGCCGCGTATAGGTCAATGGTGTCTCCGACAGCACGATCGGCGTGCGTACGCTCGGGATTATCGTGCCGGCACCGTCTTCAAGATCGATCCTCAAGCCGCGCGCCTTAATCTGCGGGTCGGCGAACATATCCTCGATCGTATTGATCGCGCCGGCCGGGACGGCATTGTCCTCGCAGGCTTTCAGCAGATCCGCCTTGTTCCACTTCAGCGTCTCCGCCGAGATGAAAGCCCGAACCTCGTTGCGGTTTGCGACGCGGGCCTTGTTGGTCGCATAGCGCTCGTCGTCGGCATGGAACCCTATGCCGAGGATGGTGCAGAGGCGCCGGAACTGACCGTCATTGCCGACGGCGAGAATGAGATAGCCGTCGGCCGTCGGCACGACTTCATAGGGGGAGATATTTGGGTGGGCGTTGCCGAGCCGCACTGGTGGCTTGCCCGAGATCAGGTAGTTCATGTTCTGATTGGCAAGCACTGCCGATTGCACATCGAGCAGCGCCATGTCGATGAGCTGTCCTTCGCCGGTCTTCAGCGCGTGGATCAGGGCGGCCTCGATTGCCGAGACGGCATAGATGCCGGTGAAGATATCGGCGATCGCCACGCCCGCCTTCACAGGCTGTCCTTCCGGCTCGCCTGTGATCGACATGAAACCGGACATGCCCTGGACGATATAGTCGTAGCCTGCGAGGTTGGCATAGGGGCCAGTCTGCCCGAAGCCGGTAATCGAGCAGTAGACGATGCGGGGGTTGATCTTCCTCAGGCTCTCGTAGTCCAGCCCATATTTGACAAGGCCGCCGAGCTTGAAGTTCTCAATCACCACGTCGGCCGTCTTTACCAGCCGGCGCACCAGATCCTGTCCTTCCTCGGTCTTGAGATCTGCCGTGATGGAGCGCTTGCCGCGATTGGCGGAATGGTAATAGGCGGCCGAGAGATTTTCGCCATCCTTGCCTTCGACGAAGGGAGGCCCCCATTGCCGGGTGTCGTCGCCGCCATCGGGATTTTCCACCTTGATGACATCGGCGCCGAGATCAGCCAGCATCTGCCCGGCCCAGGGGCCGGCGAGAACGCGGGCAAGCTCAATGACACGAATACCGGACAGCGGAGGTTTCTTGGTCGTTTTCTCTGTCATGTCCGTCCGCTCTCCCGCTTAGGGCGTGAATGCTGTTTCAGATGTATCGGATACGGGCCTGGAAGCAAAGCGTCGCTCGCGCCAGAGGATGTAGAGGCCGGAGCCGATGATGATGAGGATGCCGAGCCATTTGATCGCATCGGGGAAATTGTCAAAGACGAGCCAGCCGAAGATCGTTGCCGAGACGATCTCGAAATATTGCAGCGGTGCGAGCGTGGAGGCCGGCACGGCGCGATAGGCGTATACCGTCAGGATACCGGCGGCGGCTGCAGTGGCCCCGACACCGAAGAGATAGAGCGTGGCTGTCAGATCCGGCATGACCGGATCGAGGACTACAGCCCCGGTCGCCCGGCCGATGGCAAGCAGGGCGACGCTGAAGCCGGTGCCCCATAAGGCGGTCTGGAACTGCATCGACCAGGCATCCTCGCTATGAGAGACGACGCGCGTGATCATGACGTAGACGGCGATGCAGAGTGCTGTAACGACGGGGAGCAGGGCGACGAATCCGACCTCCTGAAAGCTTGGCTGGATAATCAGCATCGCGCCGAAAAAGCCGACGGCGCAGGCCGTGTAGCGGCGCCAACCGATAGTTTCCTTCAGGAAGATGCTGCTCAGGATGGTGAGCATCATCGGCTCGACGAAGAAGATGGCGATGGCATCGGCGACCTCCATCACCTGCAACGTGGTGACGAACGACACCATGGACAGCGTCAGCACGGCGGCACGGATGGCATGAACGCCGCTGCGGCGCCATGTCCAGACGCCCCATTGCCAGCGCATCGCCATCATCGGCAAGGCGAAGAGGCCCTGAAAGATGAAGCGGGCGGCAGTGACTTCGCCAGGCGGGATTGTGGCTGCGGCGAGCTTGGAGAAGATGTCGATGATCGGCGAGAGGATGACGGAGAGAAACATCATCGCCAAACCGAAGGTCAGCTCCGATTGCGGCAATCGGACCGAGGAGCCGCTGGAGGTATTCATTGCGGAATTTCCTTGAGAATCAGGTCCTTGCAGTCGCGGTTCTGCACCAGTCGGCAAAGCGTGCGATGGCCTGGTCGGCACCGATTTCGTTGAGCGTCTCGTGCCGCATGTCGGGATAGATCTCGGTTGTGATACGAGAGAATCCGGCTCTTTTCAAATGGTTTGACAGCCAGGAAATTGCTTTGCCGTTATCAGTCGCCGGATCCTTGCCGCCGCCGACGAGATGGATCGGCATGTCGCGCCCGAGACGGTCGAGATGGGTCTTCTGCGGCGCGCGGAAAGTCAACTCGAATAGATCGAGCCAGAGCGAAACGGAGGCATCGAAGCCGCAAAGCGGATCGGCGATATATTTGTCGACCTGCTCGGGAATGCGCGAGAGCCAGTCGAACTCGGTGCGCCGGTTGGCGATCGATTTACCCCAGGCGCCGAAAGTCAATTTCGGCAGTGGCCCGCTCGGCACGTCCGATCCCTTGAACATGCGCTCGGTCTTGAGAATGAGTTGAGCTGCGCGGCCGGCAAGACCCGGATTGAAATTGGAGTTCCAGACGGTAACGGCATCGAACTTGTCCGGATGCGTGACGACTGTGTTCAGGCTGATCAATCCGCCCATGGAATGACCGAACAGGATGATCGGCAAGCCGGGATAGTTGCTTACGGCAAACTCGCGCATGGCGAGCACATCGGTGATGACCTGTGTGCCCCCATCTCTTCGAGCAAAGCGGCCGATGGGGGCATCGGGGGCGGTCGTCTCGCCATGGCCGCGATGGTCATGGGCATAGACATGAAAGCCGTGGGCGGCCATCGCACCCGCAAAGGCCTCATAGCGACGGGAGTGCTCGGCAAGGCCATGCGATATCAGCAGGATACCACGAGCATCGGTCGCCGCCGGCAAATGATGATAGGCAAGGGTCGCGCCCGTCGGGCTATTCAGGCGCTGTGTCTCGGCGAACATATATTCGGTCCTCCCCAGTTGGACGAGAGGTTATCATCGGCCCGATTGCAATGGATAGGTGCCGAAGCTCACAGAAATAAATCTTTCCGAGCGCTGCGATTCAGGATTGCGCGCTTTCGAGCAAACTGCTTATTTGTTCCCATAATGTTCTAGTTGGAGGCAGGGAATGAAGCATTGGCTTCGGGTATTCGCGGTTGCAATCCTTTCGATCGGCACCGTGACGGGCGCCATGGCGCAGGAACATAGCCGTGGGCGGACACGCTTTATCCTGGCGGCAAGCTGGGAGCCGGCGTTTTGCGAGACGAACCAGAAGAAGGCGGAATGCCGGAACCAGTCGTCGGATAATCATGATGCGACGAATTTCTCGCTGCACGGTCTCTGGCCGATGCGGCAGGAATATTGCGATGTTTCCGAGGATCTGAAGCAGGCGGATCGTGGCCGCGACTGGAAGGACCTGCCTTCCGTGCAGCTTTCCCAGGACGTGAAAGCGAAGCTCGACAAGGTGATGCCGGGCACGCAATCCGGCCTCGAGCGGCATGAATGGATCAAGCACGGCACCTGCACGAAGCTCAGCGCCGACCAGTATTTTGCCATCGCTGCCGGCTTGATTGCCGAGCTCAATACGTCTGCCGTGCGTGATCTTTTCGCGCAGAGTATCGGCAAGGAACTGGATGCCGAAAGCATCAAGGCCGCCTTCGACCAGAGCTTCGGCGAAGGCGCCAATGCGCGCATCAAGATGAGCTGCCGCCGGGTCGGCAATGTCAGGATGATTTCGGAGCTGACCATCGGTCTCTCGGAAGATGCGATCGATCCCCTGCAAGGCAACGAGCCACGGCTCGGCAAATTGATCCAGGGCGCCGGCAGCACTTCCTTCGGCTGTGATCGCGGCGTGGTGGACGCGGCTGGTTTCTAGCCTAATCCGCTCTTTGCGACGCGGATAAATGCCCTCGGACAAGGTTTCGCCGTTGCCCGAGGGCCGGGTTTCGCCTACATAGCGGCACAATTCGCAATGTTATCCGCCCGTGGAGTAACCCAAGCTATGGCACGTCAGTTTATTTATCATATGGCCGGACTGAATAAGTCCTATGGCGCCAAGAAGATCCTCGAGAATATCCATCTCTCCTTCTACCCCGACGCCAAGATCGGTATCCTTGGTCCGAACGGGGCGGGTAAGTCGACGGTGCTGCGCATCATGGCCGGCCTCGATAAGGAATATACCGGCGAAGCTTGGCTGGCCGAAGGCGCGACCATTGGTTACCTGGCGCAGGAGCCTCAGCTAGATCCCAACAAGACGGTTTTCGAAAACGTTATGGAAGGCGTTGCCAAGAAAACCGAAATCCTCAATCGCTACAACGAATTGATGATGAACTATTCCGACGAGACTGCGGAAGAGGGCGCCAAGCTCCAGGACATCATCGACAGCCAGAATCTCTGGGATCTGGAAAGTCAGGTCGAGATGGCGATGGAAGCGTTGTGCTGCCCGCCGCGCGATGCCGAAATCACCAGCCTTTCCGGCGGTGAGCGCCGCCGTATCGCGCTTTGCCGCCTGCTTCTCGCTCAGCCGGACCTGCTGCTGCTCGACGAACCGACCAACCATCTCGACGCCGAGACCATCGCCTGGCTGGAAAAGCACCTGCGCGACTATCCGGGTGCCGTGATGATGATCACCCACGACCGCTACTTCCTCGACAATGTTACCGGCTGGATTCTCGAACTCGATCGCGGCCGTGGCATTCCCTACGAAGGCAACTATTCCGCCTATCTGCGGGCCAAGGCCAAGCGCATGCAGCAGGAAGCCCGTGAAGAAGCTGGCCGTCAGAAGGCTATCAGCCGCGAACAGGAATGGATCGCCTCCAGCCCCAAGGCCCGTCAGGCCAAGTCCAAGGCGCGTATCAACGCCTACGAACAGCTGGTCGATGCTGCCGAAAATCAGCGTCCCGGCGATGCGCAGATCATCATTCCGGTCAGCGAGCGTCTCGGCCAGGTGGTGATCGAGATGGAGGGCATCACCAAGGGTTTCGAAGGCCGCACGCTGGTCAACGATCTATCGATCAAGCTGCCGCCCGGCGGCATCGTCGGCATCATCGGTCCGAACGGCGCCGGCAAGACGACGCTGTTCAAGATGATCACGGGGCAGGAAAAGCCGGATTCCGGCTCGGTCCGTATCGGCGAGACGGTGCATCTCAGCTATGTCGACCAGAGCCGCGACGCACTTGACGGCAATAAGACGGTCTGGGAGGAAATCTCTGGCGGCGCCGAAGTCATCAAGCTCGGCAAGTTCGACATGAATTCGCGCGCCTATTGCGGCGCCTTTAACTTCAAGGGCGGCGACCAGCAGCAGAAGGTCGGCAATCTCTCTGGCGGTCAGCGCAACCGTGTTCACCTGGCCAAGATGCTGAAGGCTGGCGGCAACGTGCTTCTGCTCGACGAACCCACCAACGACCTCGATACGGAAACGCTGGGGGCGTTGGAAAGCGCGCTCGAAAACTTCGCCGGCTGCGCCATCATCATTAGCCATGATCGCATGTTCCTCGACCGTCTGGCCACGCATATCCTGGCCTTTGAAGGCGAAGGCCATGTCGAATGGTTCGAGGGCAATTTCGAAGATTACGAGCAGGACAAGATCCGCCGCCTCGGCCCCGATGCCCTCAATCCGGGCAGCCAGGCACACAAGCGACTGACGCGCTAGGCTCTCGGTTTCGCTCTTCGAAAACCCCGGCTTGTCCGGGGTTTTTGTTTGCCTATCGGCGTAACCGGATATTCCGTTTTCGTCAGAAACTAACAGATTTCCGACGTCGAAATAGCGTCGCGAGCGATTGGCTCTTGCAGATCGCGCCCAAATCACATAAAGATATCTTTATATCTTGATTGGGTGTGGAATGACGGATCTGGTTAAACTCGGCTTGGATGATGTGGTGGATGTGCTGAAGGCGGTCGGCGAGCCGACGCGGCTGCGTCTCCTGGCACTCCTCGCGGCCGGCGATCTCACTGTCACCGATCTTACCGAAATTCTCGGCCAGTCGCAGCCGCGTATTTCCCGACATTTGAAACTGCTCGGCGAAGCCGGCCTGATCGATCGTTATCAGGAGGGTGCCTGGGCTTATTTCCGTTTGAAGCAAGAGGGCAAAGCCGTCACGCTGGCGCGCGCTCTGCTGCGCCACACCGCCGAGAGAGATACGGTGCTGCTGCGCGATGGCGAGCGGCTTACCTCGGTGAAGCGTGTTCGGGCTGAACGTGCGCAGGCCTATTTCAGCCGGAACGCCGCTGAGTGGGACGAGTTGCGTCGCCTCCATGTCGCGGATGAGGATGTCGATAAGGCGTTGATCGATCTGATCGGTCCGCAGCCGATCGACTCCTTCCTCGATCTCGGCACGGGCACGGGCCGGATGCTGCAGCTTCTGACCGGCCATTACCGCCGCGCTATCGGCATCGATGCCAGCCGTGACATGCTGGCGGTTGCGCGTGCCAATCTCGACCGGGCCAACATCACAAGCGCCTCCGTACGTCATGGCGATATTTTCAACCTGCCGCTCGAACAGCAGGATTTCGACCTCATTACCATCCATCAGGTGCTGCATTTCCTCGATCAGCCTGAGATCGCCATCAACGAGGCGGCGCGAATGCTGCGGCCCGGCGGCCGGCTTGTCATTATCGACCTCGCGCCGCACGGGCTTGAATATTTGCGTGACGAGCATGCGCATCTGCGCCTCGGCTTCTCGCATCAGACCATGTCGGATTGGCTGAAACTGGCGGGGTTGGATGTCGAGCGCGTACAGGACCTTCATTCGGGGAAGGAAGGCGGTCAAGCGCTGACCGTCACCATCTGGCTGGCGCGCGACCCGCGGTTGCTGATTGCGTCCGACCAGGGCCACCAGTCATCCCCCATTCTTGCCGGGAGAGTTTGACATGTCTTCGAGATCAGAAAGCCGTAATGACGGTATCCGCATCTCCTTCGAGTTCTTTCCGCCGAAGTCGGAAGAGGCCGAGCAGCAGCTGTGGAACACCGTTGAGGAGCTCAGCGATTGGGAGGCTGAGTTCGTTTCAGTCACATATGGGGCAGGCGGCTCGACCAAGGCGCCGACGCTTTCCGCTGTACGCAAAATGATCCATGAGACGCCGTTCACGACAGCATCGCATCTGACCTGCGTCGGTGCCACGCGCGAGGATACGCATCGGGTGATCGACGAGTTTCTCGCCGCGGGGGTTCGCCGTTTCGTCGCCCTGCGCGGGGATCCGCCTGGCGGTGTCGGCGCGGCCTATCAGCCGCATCCGGGCGGCTATGCCAATGCCGCTGAACTGGTGGGGGCTTTGCGCGAGCGCGGCGATTTCGATATTTCCGTCTCCGCCTATCCGGAAAAGCATCCGGAAAGCCGCGATACGGCAGCTGATATCGACATGCTGAAGCGCAAGGCGGAGAACGGTGCCGACAGGGCGCTGACCCAGTTCTTCTTCGATAATGATGCTTTTGAGCGGTATCATGATCGCGTCCGTGCGGCTGGCATCGAGATTCCGGTCGTGCCGGGTATCATGCCGATCCAGAATCTGACTCAACTGAAGCGCTTCGCCGGCGCCTGCGGCACGAATATTCCGTCCTGGCTCGACGAGCGTTTCGATGGTCTGGAAGAGAATACCGAAGAGCGTGCCAGAGTTGCCGCCGACGTTGCTGCCGAGCAGATTCAGGACCTGATGCGCCGTGGTATTCACGAATTTCATCTCTACACGATGAACCGTTCAGCGCTGGTTTCTGCCGTGCTCGAACGGCTGGGTCTTGAGCGTAAGGTGGACGCACGGGCCGGGGCCGCCGCCTAAAGTGTGCCGCGCACGCTAATAAAAAAGCGCATGTCCGGCCGGGACATGCGCTTTTCTAGTGAAACAGGCGTTTTGTTAGCTTTTCGGAGTTTGGTCGTCTGCAAATTTCACTAAAGCCATCAGATGAAAAGCATCGTCACGACGAAAGCGAAGGCCGCACCGACCACAAGGACGTTGATGGATCGCGTTAATCCCATGTCTTCCTCCTCAGTCAGCCGTTAAATTTTATGTCGAAAATGTGTTGTTTGGAAAGAACATTCGATGCTGCGGCGCGGCATGGAGTTCGCGACGTGATTCATGAACTTGCGGCAACGATTTGATATTAATTTATAAATGTCGATTGTTGGCTCAATGACGGGCTGTGAATAAATATTAATATGCTGTGACTGCGGACCATCCGAGTGGAGCACGAGATCATGTTTCGTGCGTCCTGGCGCCGCGTTTCATCCACATGAAAAGCCGTCCATCGAGGACGAGCAGACCTGCTGCTATGAGCAGCATGCCGGCGATTTCCGCAGGACCCATCCGCTCGCCGAGAAAGAGGAAGCCGAGCAATAGTGCGCTTGGTGGCACCAGCAGTGTGACGAGCGAGGTATTGGTGGCGCCGGCAAGCTTGATGATGCGAAAGTAGAGAATATAGGCGAAGGCGGTCGATAGCAGCGCCAGGCCGAGAATGGCGGCAATCGCCGCCAGCGGAGGGGTGGCGAGCGTCCAAGGCTGGTCGATCACCAACGCGACCGGCAGCATGATGAGCGAGGAGCCCGTCAACTGGCCCGCTGCCACAACCGGCGGCGCTATACCTTTGAACTGTTTGGCATAAATCGCTGCAAATCCGTAGGAGATCGCCGCGAGGATCGGCAATGATAGCGCCCAGAAGGGAACGGAGCCGCTGCTTGTAACGCTCGGGCCGAGCAACACGATCGTTCCGAGTAGACCGGTGAGGCAGCCAACCAGCTTGGCCGATGTCAGGCGCTCGTCCGTTGTCAGCTGATTGCCGATCAACACGGTCCACATCGGCGTCGTCGCGTTCAGGATGGATGCAAGCCCGGCGCCCATCTGCGTCTGGCCGCAGAAGATCAGCGCATGTGGTATCGCGTTGTTGATCAAGCCCAACAGCAGAAATTGCCGCCAGTGCTGCCGCAGCGACTGATAGATGCCAAGGCGACCGGCAAGGTAGACGTGCAGCGCCACCGCCGCCAAGAACAGACGCAGCAGGACGAGCGTGAAAGGCGGCACATGGTGAACCGCGATGCGTGCGAAAAAGAACGAGCCGCCCCAGATCAGTCCAAGCAACAATAGAAGGCCCCAGGTCGAAGCGCTCATTCGATGTTCGCCATTCATGACATCTCTCCTCTCTTTCGATGCATCTAAACCGGAAGAGTGCGGGCTCTCCACCCGTTTCTTGCTGCTTTGAGGTTGTGGATGCTCACGGTTACGAGGGGGCAGATACAAAAAAGGCGGCCAGGAGCCGCCTTTTCGATCGATCTATGGGAGAAATCAGAGCGCGTTGAGCAGCGCCGCCGTCGCCCAGCCGTCTGCCGGCAACCCCAGACGGAACTGTTCCTTCTGGATGGCGACACGCGTGCCGGAACCCAGAATGCCGTCGATCTTGCCGACATCGTAGCCGCGGGCGACGAGCTTGGTCTGAAGCGCCTTCATGTCGACATCGTTGAGGCCTGCCTCGGGGTTGCCCTTGTTATAGGGCGGAGCGCCAGCAAAGCGGGTGGCGAAATAGGCTGCCGAGGTCGTGTAGATGAAGGACTGGTTCCAGCCGAGAAAGGCATTGTAGTTCGGATAGGTCAGGAAGGTGGGGCCTTTGCGGCCCTGCGGCATGATAAGCGCGGCCGGCAGCGAGGCGAAATTCGTATTGCCGTCACGCGGCTTGACGCCGAGCTTGAACCAGTCACCGGCCGTCAACGTGCCGCCGATGCCGGATTTTTCCCAAGGCAGGTTGTCTGGTACTGAAACTTCCTGCAGCCAGGGTTGATCGCGAACGAAGCCGAGACTTTGGAGAAATTTTGCCGTGGTCAGAATCACGTCAGGCGCGCTGGTCTTCAAGTTGACGTGGCCATCGCCATCGCCATCGGTGCCGTAAGCAATGATCGAGGGCGGGAGCATCTGCGTTTGGCCAATTTCCCCAGCCCACGCGCCGGTCGTCGTTGCCGGATCAGCGTCGCCGTCCTGCACCATCTTGATCAGGGCGATCAGTCGCGGGCGGAAAGAATCCGGCCGGCGGCAATCATGAGCGAGGGTGACCAAGGCGTTGCGGGTGTTGAAATTGCCCTGAACAGCGCCGAAATCTGTTTCCATTGCCCAATAGGTTGTGATTACGGCCGGAGGAATACCATAATCCTGTTCAGCCTTTGCGAAGACGTCGGCATATTGCTTCATCTTTTGACGGCCGATGTCTAGGCGGCCCTGGCTGACGGTGCGTTGCGAGAATTCCAGGAAGGTCTGGCGGAAGACGCCCTGATTACGGTCCATGGCAAGGACCTTAGGGTCGATCTGCGCGCCGGCGAGGGCCTTGTCGGCGGCGGCTGCATCCGTGCCACCGGCAATCGCCTCAGCCTTTACGCCGGCCAGAAAAGCCGCGAGATCGCCGCCGCAGGCTGCTTTTGGCGTTGCGTCGCTGCTCGCCGGCGGCACTGCGGCTGGAGCCGCGCTTTGAGCCAATGCCGTACCGGTCATGGCGGAAGCGAAGAGCAACGCAAGAGCGCCGCGTCGAATGGTGTGACGATCCATGAGCGATCCTTCCTAGTGATAGAATAGGGTCGCTTTCACAGAAGATTGTGACATAAGCAAGAGTGAAATGGGCTCAGTATTAAGAATTTCCCTGCTTCTCTACTGCAGCCACCCAGTTTTGCCAGTTCTGCTCGGAACCGGCAAAAACATTGATGTCCGTCGGGCCTTTGATGCCGGGGATAACGCCGGTCGAGGTATATTGCCAGAAGGCCCAGCTGCGGTCTGCATAGGTCTCTTTCGGATGCTTGGCGACCGAGCGGACCCAGAAGTGATAATCCTTGAAATAGCCGGCAAGATTCTCGCGGTGGAAGTCGACCGAAGTATAGATGATCGGGCGCTTGCCGTAATAAGCCTGCAGGCGATCCATGAACCGCTTGATTTCCGTTCGCACCGTTTCGGGAGCCGGCCTGGTCTTGCAGGTCGGGGAGCCAGGGTTCCATTCAACGTCGACGACGGGAGGAAGCGCCATGGCATCCTTCGGTACGTTGCGGATGAACCAATCGGCCTGCTCGTCGGCCGTGGAGCAGAAATAGAAGAAATGATAGGGCGCGTGCAGCAATCCCGCAGCGCTGGCCTCATTCCAATACTCGGTGAAACGAGGATCGATCCGATCCTTGCCTTCCGTCGCCTTGATAAAAACGAAGGCGACACCGGAACCCTTGACGGCTTTCCAATCGATATCGCCCTGCCATTTGGAAATATCGATGCCATGGATGGGGTGACGCTCGGGATGATCGCGGCCGAAATCCTGGGGTTTCGTATCGGCGAACCTGGTCTTGGGAAGAGCCGCCGTCGATAGGGCATCATAGCCCGTCGTGCAGCCATTCAAGAAAAGGGCGAGCGGCAGTAGGCATGCCAGAAGCCGGCGCATGGATATCCTGTTATGGCGCGAGTGATCTTGCTGCCCCAAGACTTGGCTTCCGTAATATGGTCCCCGATAATCCGAAAGAGCGGCAGACCAGACTGTTGCCAGCTGATCTTGCCAGTTTATTCACCATATCAACGTAAAAAATGCGTTATCTTCAAGCAAATTCTTATGCCTGGTGCCTTCAGAGGCCGGATTTTGCGCTGGAATCTGTCGCCGCTCAAGCGCCGTGCCGGGTTGCCACCGCCCGCCAGGCATATCCGCGGCCGATCCTTTCGGTTCTCACCGACATGCCTCGCGCTGCAGCTTTTTCTTCGAGCACCGTCAGAAGATCGGCGCGGGGAGTGACGTGGAATTTCTTCAGCCAGCCTTTGAGTATGGCACGGAACCAACCAGGCAATCCTTCCTGCTGGCCGAAATCGACGATATGAAGCTCGCCGCCGGGTGCGACCGCATCGAGCGAAGCGTCGATGGCATTCTTCCAGTCCGGGATCATCGAGAGCGCGTAGGAAATCATCACGCGATCAAACCCGCCTACGCTGAAATCGGCTGGCGAAAAGGCTGTGGCATCGGCGACGCGGAAATCCGGCATCTGCTTCAAGCTGCGGAAATTGGCACGCGCCGAGATCAGCATTTCCTGCGAGATATCAAGGCCATAGAGCCGAGAGGAGGGGAAGCGTCGATAGGCGAGCAGCATATTGCGACCCGTGCCGCAGCCCACTTCCAGAAGCGAGCCGCCGACTGGCACATTCAGCTGTTCGATCGTTCGATCACGTCCGAACAGGTAATATTTGCGGGTAAGGTCATAGATGTGACGCTGATAGCGGTACATGCCGTCCATCAGCTTGGCGTGGTTGTTTGCGCTGGTTTCTATGCCTGTATCCGCCTGGCTCACGCTTTTTTCCCGTAGATGTGGAAGCCGCCGTAGATGGCCGAGCGGTCACGAGCATTGAGCTCCTGCGAACGCTCTTCGAAATAGACCCACTGGTCGCGGATCGCTGGAGAAAGACGACCCTCAATGATGCTCTTTTCCGCAGCCGTGCGGAAGATGACGCGGGCGTGCTCGCGCGCCGTGCGGGTGATCTCCGCCCAGAGGCCATTGAGCTGCTCGTCGGTCATCCAGTCCTGCGCATCAAGCAAGATGTAGCGATCGCGCGAGGCTGCCGGTTTGGAAGCGAGAAGCTCGGTGAAATTGGCGTGATGCACGTCGACACGATCGGCATTGGCGCGGATCGCGGCATAGTGTTCCGGCTTGAGATAGGTGGGCAGGGGACCCTGGTGCTGGGCAGCGTAGCGGCGCGAGAATGCCTGCCAGGCAAAGTAATTGTCGCGCATCGGGAAGTGACAGGCGAGCTTTTCCAGGCGGTGTTTCAGCACGGCCGAAATGGAATCGTCGCCCGCAAGGCTTGCAAGCTCATCATACTGCTGCGGCGGGATGCCGAGGCCGAAGAGCGAGCTCTTGCGACCGAGCAGCCAGCGAACCGCCCGCTTGTCGAAGATCGGTGCGATTTCCTCTTCGAAGAACTGACGCTGCTCGCGCATGGTGCGGGCTTCCGTCATCTTGGCGAGGCGAACGCCGTGCAGGCGTGCCAATATGTGGGCGGCGCCGATAAAGCGGCCGAGAAGGCCGGTCTTGTAGATGTTGCGGTTGAAGACCGTGATGCGCCTACGGCCATAGAGATCGCGGCCGTCCCAGTAGTTGGCGGTTGCCGTGTCGAGGCGCGGCGCGATGAATTGGTCGTAGGCCTGGCTATTGGCCGCGATGTCAGGCGTTCCGAAGAAGCGCACCAGGTCCGCATGGCCGGGAAGCAGACGGAAAGCCGCAAGCTTCAGCTTGTTCAGTGCGATGTGGTGGCGATTGAGATCGACGACATCGATGGATGCAGGATTTTGCGAGAGGTAGGCGAGCATGTTGCAGCCGCCCGAACCGATGGTGACGATGCGATGATGCGCCTGCAGCTCCATCGCCTCCATATCGATATCCGGATCTTCCCAGATCTGCGGATAGACGAGGCCGGAAAACAACATCCCGAACAGGCGCTCGGAGAGGCCAGCTTTAGACAGTGCCTTGTGCTGCAGCAGAGCGTCCTTGAGTTTCCGGTTCTTTTGGAGACCGGCATCCGGGGCGAATTCCGTCATCTGAGTCTTGTCACCGATTTGTGAAGTTCAGGGCGTGTAACCCGGCAATGCTACAGTCTGATGACGCGGGCTGTTGGCAGATTTCGCGGAAATGGACCGTTACGCAGATTTAACGGGCTGCCATCACGATAGGCCTTTCATCTTGTTACGTTTCCTGATTGTCTCCGCCTACCTTTTTGGAGGGTATGCAACATGCGTTTGATATCGAGAGTGATCGGGGCTCTTATTGTTTTGCTGCTGATCATTGTCGCCGGCGGGGCCATTTGGCTGTCTGTTTATCCGCCGGAATTGCTCAAGGTCGGCGATGGCTATGCCGCAAAGATTGTCTGCTCCAACACGTTCGTCGCCAAGCGAGACCCGGACAAGGTACTGGAAGAGGATGTGCAGGCTCCCGGCAATCCCGCATTGAAACTCATTCGAGTCTATGTGGACCGAGAGGAAGGAGTTGTCACGGCCCGCTTCCTCGGATTGTTTGCGCCGAACCGTGCGCTCTATCGCGGTGCGCTTGGCTGTGCGCTGGTGCCGGACGGCGATCTGCAGGCGGCTCGCAGCGCCGTCTTTCTCAACAAGGTCAAGGCGCCGAAGAGTGATGCCGTGTGGCCGGATGGGGATACGGTAAACCTTGGCCAGGGCGACGAAGGGACGAAGCTTGCCAATATCGTATCGAATTCTGACCTCGCCGGGCCTGCCATGCGCGCAATCGTCGTCGTCAAGGATGGCCGCATCGTCGCCGAGACTTATGGCGACGGGTTCGGCAAGGGAACGCCGTTGATCGGCTGGTCCATGACGAAGACCGTCAATGCAGCCATCATCGGTCGTTTGATGCTGGCTGGCCGCATGTCCTTCGACGATCAGAATCTTCTGCCGCAATGGAGCGTGGACCCACGCAAGGATATCAAACTCAGCGATCTTCTCGCCATGGAGAGCGGCCTTGCCTTCAACGAGTCATATGGCACCGTGTCGGACGTGACGCGTATGCTCTACCTCGACCCGGACGTGACCAGTATCGCAGCCGACGCGCATCAGTTGGCTGCCCCTGGCGAACGTTTCAGCTATTCCAGCGGCACGGCAGCGCTGCTTTCGCGCCTCTGGATGAACCGGCTGCCCAATCTGAGCGCTGCCATCTCCTATCCGCGTGAAGCACTTTTCGGGCCGCTCGGCATGTACAGCGCCGTTTTCGAGGCCGACGAGCGCGGCACCTTCGTCGGCAGTTCCTATCTTTACGCCAACGCCCGCGATTGGGCACGTTTTGGTCTCTTTCTGCTGCAGGATGGGGTTTGGAATGGGCACCGCCTGCTGCCGGAAGGTTTTGTCGGCGCCATGCGCACGCCAACGAAGGCTTCCGAGGGCGTTTACTCGCAGGCTCAAGCCTGGCTTGCCGGCCCCGGCGGCTCCAATGCGCAATTTGGCCTGCCTGCGGATACCTTCTGGATGACCGGTCACGACGGCCAGACGATCGCAATCGTGCCGTCTGCCAATCTTGTTGTCGTGCGGATGGGGTTGACGCCGACCTGGGCGGATTATCGGCCGCAAATCCTGGTAAAGCGGATCATGGATGTGATAAAGCCGGCCTCCACGTAGGCCGGCTTTCACAATATCCCGATAGATCAGTAATTGCCGTTGGCGACGTCCGTCAGGCCCTTGCGTTTGGCATCGTAGTAGTAGCCGCGAGCGTAGAGCTGGACCGCATTGGCTTCCTTGTTTTCTGCCTTGCTGTCGGCCGTCATCCATGCGCCGCGCAGATATTTGGCGGCGTATTTGATGTTGGTTTCGGCATCAAGGAGGCCGGACGCCGGGCCTTCATAGCCCATCGACTTGGCCGTATTGTACTTGATCTGCATGAGGCCGAAATATCCGGCGCGGTTATAGGCCTTCGGATTGTAGCGGCTTTCGCGGTGAACGACGCGATGGATAAGGGATTCCGGAATTTCGTAGAGCTTGGCGTATTTCTGGATGAGCTTCGAAACGTAGCTCTTTTCCGCAGCCGGAACATCGGAATCGTAATTCGGCGTGTTGGTGGTGGTCATGACAGCCGGAACGACCGTCGGGCCGCTGCTGTCGAAATTGAAGTCGTAATGCATGCGGTTGTCCGCATAGCGCTGAACGCCGATCTGAGCGGGGGTGGCGAAGGCGACTTCTGCCTGTGCCATCGAATCTGGACGCGGCGTCGGCACTGCGACTTGAATGGCTGCCACATCCGATGTCATCGGAATGGTCGGCTCGCCCTGGGCCGTGGATGCGGAAACCGGCGTGAGCGCGGCATCGCCGGGGCGTGCCGGATTGGGCATGGGAATTGCAACCACGGAAGGCACCAGGGGCACATCGGATGCCGCGTAGGCCGCAGCCGTCGATGTACCGGCGGCAGGCGCACCCGTCGCAGCTGCGATTGCGGCCGTGCCCTGATTGGCAGCATTTGCTACCGGCGCGCCGAAGCGCCCCTGTGCCGCGTCCATCTGCTGCTGGCTTACCGCTGCAGCAGCAACATTTGCCGTACCCGGAACAACACGACCGGACTTTACCATTGCCGTCTGTTGCGGCCGCTGCGGACCGATGAAGGTCGGCGATACTGCCGCTATTGCGACGCCGCCTGCGGGCGCGGCTGTGCCAGTTGCGGTTAGGGTCGTATTCGGATGCGGCACGTTGGTGTGTGCCGACGGGAGTTCTGCCTGAGACGTCTGTTGCTGCTGAGTGCTTGCGCACCCGGCAAGAGCGCCGCACATCATTGCCGATAAGGCAACGCTGCGCTTCAGGCTGGGAAATCCGATCGTTACCATTCTGTCACTTTCGAAAAAACCAAACCTAATTTCGATGCAATTCGGCCACAGGACCGCCAAATTCGGTCACAGGATCGATAAAATTATGAATCCCCATTAACCTATCCGTGATCGCCCCGCAACCCTGCACCGCCTCAGGCGGCCATCCGACGGTATCCGGCGGTCACTGCGCCGGCTGCAATCAACAGGGTTCCGCCCGTTCTGTTAACGGCGCGTTGCACGCTTGCCTTGCGAATGAAGCCGCGTGCCATGTCGGCGACGAACACGTAAATGAGCGAGTTCAAGGCCGCCAAAGTCAGAAAAGTTGCCTCTAGAATAAGCGTTTGCTCAAGAAATGGTTTTGACATGTCGAGAAATTGCGGAACGAACGCAATGAAAAAGACGATGCTCTTCGGGTTGAGGGCCGTCACAACATATGCGTGTAAGAGAATTTTTAACGGTTTTTCCTCTGGGAGATTGTCATTGTCGCCCAGCGGACCCTTCACAATCGGGGCTCTCCAGAGCTTGATTCCGAGGAAAACGAGGTAGGCTGCGCCGATCAGCTTAAGAATCGTGAATAGTGTCGCTGATGTGGCAAGAAGGGCGCCGAGACCGGCAAGCGATGCGGTCATCGCGGTGAAATCGCCAAGCGTGACGCCAGTCACCGTTGCCAGCGCCGTCTTGCGGCCGTGGCCAAGCGCATAGGATATGACAAGGAGAATGGTCGGACCCGGTATGGCCAGCATGATGCAGGACGCGGCGGCGAAAGCGAGCCAGGTTTCGATGGACATAGAATCCTCCTCAATTCCTCTTCCGCCGCCAGCAAAGACATCGGATTTGCGATCCGTCAATCCGCTTGATTGTCAATCAGGCCGCTTGATTATCAATCATACCGTTTGATCACAGATCAGTCCGGTTGGTCACCGATGAGTCAGACCTGTGTGTATTTCTGCCCGATATGGTCCATGACTTTAGCGAACCAGGGAGCGGAAATATCGAAGGCCTTGCCGCCCTTGATGCGCGGGAATTCGATGACGCGAAGCTTGCCGCCCTGACCTTCATCATGTCCGGTGACGCCCGATACCTTATTCAGCGCACTTTCCACGGCAAGATCGACCATGCCCTGGATCAGGCGAAGGTCTTCGCCGTTTGCCGGCGCCGAGCGTGCGAAATAGCCTGACTTCTGTACCATGGAGCGTTCTGCGCCGATGATCGCTGCGAACTGTTTCTGGAACCAGCCGCCGACATTGATCGTATCGATCTTCACATGGCCGAAGGCATCGCGCTTGACGGCTTCGCCTGAGGCTTCGCGTTCTGCGACGATCGCGTCGAGGCCTGCGCCTTCTGAAACAAACAACGTCACCTGGCCGGTCTTTTCCATGATCGCGCGCAGACGTTCGCCTTCCGCCTCGATGTCGAAGACCATTTCCGGCAGATAGAGGCCGTCGATACGCTTAAGTTCGGCATTCATCATGAAGCCGTCGACATATTCATTGGCGCTGGTCTTCTGGATGTAGGCGCGTGCGGTCGCTGCCGTCAGCCAGCCACAGTGGCGGCCCATCACTTCATGAATGACGAGCGTTTTCGGTGCCGCGGTCTGTTCGTTGCTGACATTGTCGAAGAAGTCAGCGCCGACTTCGGCGGCCGTCCAGGCGCCGAGCGACTGGCGGATCGGCACGACGTCATTGTCGACGGTCTTCGGCAGGCCGACGACGGTCAGATCATAGCCGTTGGCGCCGAGATAGGCGGCAAGATCCGCGGCAGTCGTGTTGGTGTCGTCGCCGCCGATCGTGTGAAGGATGGTCACGCCATCGGAAGCCAGTCGCTCGGCTGCGACGCGCAGCGGGTTTTCGCCTTCCTTGACCAGGCCACGCTTGACGCAGTCTGCGATGTTGGTCAGCTTGACGCGGCTGTTGCCGATCGGCGAGCCGCCATAGCGATGCAGCAGATAGGCGCGTTCGCGCATGGCCGGCGTCACCTCGATGCTGTCTCCCAGCAGAACTCCCTGGTAGCCAGAACGATATGCGATGATGTCGAGATCAGGCGCCACGTCGCTATAGCGCTGGATCAGCCCGCCAACGGCAGACGAAAGGCAGGGCGCCAATCCACCGGCAGTGAGCATTGCGACTTTCTGTTTGGCCATGGGGATCCTCCTTGCAGTCAAGCTGCTTCATTTCAATGGTTGCGGTGGAAATGGATGCGACAGGCGGGCAGGGGTGTAAAGTAAAGAATTTAAGAAAACAGCGGTTTGTTTCGTCTTCAAAAGCCGGGCGAGGGCGATTGAGCGACAGTTCGCATCTGCAGCATCATTACCAAATTGTGAAAAGTGTTTTCGGACTTGCGACGAATGGACTGCTTGCATTGATAGGCATTATTTGATCAAGGTGTTCTACTGTTTCAGTAGGATATAGAGACCGGCATGTCGTTCTGGGAAAAATTGCTGAATGCTATCGGTAGCACTGCCGGCAATGCCCTGTCGGCGGTCGTCGAAGCTATTCGCACCGTCTTTGAAGGCGATCCGGAAACGCGCCGTAAGGTGGCATTTTCCGTTGCGATAATCGCTCTTTCCGCCAAGATGGCGAAAGCGGACGGCGTTGTGACGGAAAACGAGGTCAATGCGTTTCGCGAGATCTTCGAATTTCCGCCCGATCAAGCGAAAAACGTCGTCCGTCTTTATAATCTGGCGCGTCAAGATGTGGCCGGTTACGAAGCCTATGCGGAGCGGCTGTCCTCTCTTTGCGAAACCTGCACGAAGAATTGTCCTGTGCTGGAAGACGTGCTCGATGGTCTCTTCCATATCGCCAAGGCAGATGGTCTGATCCATGAGAAGGAAATGGACTTCCTTCAGCATGTCGCCGAGATCTTTCACATGAGCGAAGAGCGGTTCGAGCAGATCATGGCCCGTCATGTCAACGTTGGCGGTCGCGATCCATACAAGGTGCTCGGTGTGTCGCGCCAGGACGATTTCCCGACGATCCGTCGTCGCTACCATGGCCTCGTCTACGAGAACCATCCGGATCGCCTTGTGTCGCGTGGGGTGCCGGAAGAGTTCCATGCCATCGCCAATGAGCGTATGGCGGCTCTGAATGCGGCTTATGCCGAGATCGAGAAAGAACGCCGCGCAGCATGAGTGCATTCAAGGCCGATTTCGCTCGCGCCCATGTGCAGCCTTCGCCGAACCATGGCGAGAGGCGGGATGGGCGTCGGCCAGATATCATCCTCCTGCATTATACCGGTATGGGTACGGCCGAGGGTGGGCTCGATTGGCTCTGTCGTCCGGAGAGCCAGGTTTCGAGCCACTATTTCGTCTTCGAGGATGGGCGCGTCATGCAGCTTGTTCCCGAAGAGCGCCGAGCCTGGCATGCGGGCAAGAGCTCGTGGCATGGCGAGACCGATATCAATTCATCGTCGATCGGCATCGAGATCGCCAATGCCGGCCATCCCGGCGGACTGCCTGAATTCCCTGATGCGCAGATCGAAGCAGTGATCGAACTGTGTCGCGATTGCGGCCAACGCTGGGCAATCGCGCCAGAACGTGTGCTTGGACACTCCGATGTTGCGCCTGTGCGCAAGGTCGATCCGGGTGAAAAATTCCCGTGGGCGCGGCTGGCTGCGGCAGGTGTCGGGCATTGGGTTGAGCCGGCTTCGATCACCGGCGGACGGTTCTTCCAGAAGGGCGATGTAGGTCAGCCGATCGAGGCTTTGCAGTCCATGCTGTCCCTTTATGGTTACGGCACTGAAATAAATGGCGAATTCTCAGAAAAGCTGAAAGGGGAGGTCGAAGCCTTCCAACGGCATTTCCGGCCTGAGCGTATCGATGGTATCGCCGATTTTTCGACGATTGATACGCTGCATCGTCTCCTGTCGGCGCTACCCCGTTATTCCTAGCTCTTGCAGCTTTGTCGTCCGTCTTTATAGCCGGCTATTGATGCAAAAAAGCGTAACTCCCTGCTACGCCACATCTTTTCCCTATTATCTCCGCATTGCATTGGTCTAACGACGCTCGCTGAACGGCGGTCGCGCCGTCTGGGTTTGTGTGTCGCGCGGCCGTAGACGACTAATGGGGACTGTGCATTCCGGCGGCTCTTTTTGCCTCCAGCCGGACGTGACGGCTTGTGCCGTCCGCGGTCCCGCCCCTGGAGACAAAAGACTACATGAAAAATTTGATTGTTGCGGCTGCAGCATGCGTGGGCGTGCTGCTGGCGGGATATGATTGTGCCTTTGCGGGCCAGCGTCATGCAAAGCAGAAAACGGTTCCTCTCAAGATCGTCAGCCGCACTACCGGCTTTCCGGTTCCCAATGTTCCCGCCGAATTGCGCGATGCAGACACCTCCTTCGCACGGCAAAATCGTTATTCCGCATTGATTGCCAAATATGCCAAGCAGAATGGCGTTGCCGTTGAACTGGCGACCGCCGTCGTCAAGATCGAAAGCAATTTCAATCCGAAAACCCGGGGCAGTGCCGGTGAGATCGGACTTATGCAGATCAAGCCGGCAACCGCCCGGCTGATGGGATATACCGGAGGGGCCAAGGGGCTCTACGATCCCGAGACGAATATCAGATTCGGCATGAAATACCTGGCCATGGCGCAGGATCTCGGTGGCGGTCCGACCTGCAACACCATCCTCAAATACAATGCCGGGCATGGTGCCACGCGCATGAACCCGATCTCGAAGCGCTATTGCGGCAAGGTACTGGCGCTTCTGGACTGACGTCCGCTGCGTCAGGAATTACGGGGTAGGGCGGAATCGTCTTCCATGCTATCGAACCACTATTGTTTGCGAGGATCATAGCATGGCAGCGGATTTCAGGTTCATCGTCGTTGGCCGGGGCATGATGGGGGCAGCGGCTGCCCGTCACCTGGCAAATCAAACGGACGGCATCGCCGTCATCGGGCCGGATGAACCTGAAGATCGCGCCAGCCATCAGGGCGTATTCGGCAGCCATTACGACGAGGGCCGCATCACCCGGACGATCGATCCCGATGCCGATTGGGCCCGCCTAGCGAACCGTTCGATCAGCCGCTATGCGGAAATCGAACGGGATAGCGGCATCCAGTTCTATGCGCCGGTCGGTTGCCTCGTCACCGGTCCGAAACGGGGCGGGGAAACCACCTATGTCGGCGACGTCCTCGAAGCCGCCGACCGGCTCGGCGTTCAAACGGAAATCCTCGGCGATGCGGAGCTTGGGAATAAGTTTCCCTTCTTCTCCTTCGCATCGGGAAGCGAAGGTGTCTTTGAACCGCGTGGGGCAGGTCATATCAGTCCTCGCCGGTTGGTGAAGGCGCAGTCTCTGCTGGCGGAAAAAGCCGGCGCGCGCGTCATCAAGCAGACGGTGCTGTCGATCCGCGACGAGGGCGGCCTTGCAGTCGTGACGACCGCCGAGGGCGAGACATTCAGCGCCGAAAAGATATTGCTCGCAGCCGGCGGTTTCTCCATTGCCGAGAATCTCTTGCGGCAGCCGGTTGAGATGAAGGTTTATGGCCGAACGGTTACTTTCTTCGAGGTCAGCGAGACGGAGGCTGAAGCGCTTTCCGGCATGCCGTCGCTGATATCTAAATCAGCTGATGATGTGGACAGCATCTATATGCTGCCGCCGATCCGCTATCCGGACGGCAAATATTACATGAAGATCGGCGGCGATCCCGACGATCTGCAATTCACGACCGAGGCGGAGCTGCGCGCATGGTTCCGCACAGCCGGCCGCGACAAGGCGCGCGAGCATCTGGTGCGGATATTCCACCGGCTCGTTCCTGGCGTAAAACGACCTCCGGCTTTTACCAATTCCTGCGCTGTCTCCTATTCGCCGAGCGGCTACCCCATGATCGGATACACCTCTTCGCCGCGCGTTGCGGTTCTGACGGGCGGCTGCGGCACGGCTGCCAAGAGTTCGGATGAAATCGGCAGGCTCGGGGCGGAGCTGCTGCTCGCAGGTCGAATCAAGGACGAAGGCTACAGCACGGATTTCTCAGCGCATTTCCGCAACTGACATCCGCTCTTCACAAATCAGCATATTTCGATGGCAATTACGGGCGGTCTCGGTTAATGAGCCTGTGCCAGTTGGCCGGGCAGCCGCGCTTCATCAATGCCGAAAGGCGATGAGGTGAGGAAAGTCCGGGCTCCACGGAAACACGGTGCCGGATAACGTCCGGCGGGGGCAACCTCAGGGAAAGTGCCACAGAAAGCAAACCGCCCGGTCTCAGGATCGGGTAAGGGTGAAAGGGTGGGGTAAGAGCCCACCGCGTCTCTGGAAACAGCGGCGGCACGGAAAACCCCACCGGGAGCAAAACCGAATAGGGATGACACGGAGCGCGCAAGCGCTCCAGCCTGTTTCCGGGCCGGTCATCCGGGTGGGTTGCAAGAGGCGTCGCGCAAGCGCCGTCCCAGATGAATGGCTGCCACGTTCCGGCTTCGGTCGGAGCCATACAGAACCCGGCTTACAGGCCAACTGGCAAATCATCGCGTCACTTCGAAAGGCGCGTCCGACGCTTCCGCGAAATAATTTTGGACGCTGCCGAATGCCCTGAGTTTCTGGGGTTCTCGGCCTCGGTGGGCGAGGGTTTTCGCTTGTGAAAACAATCCGTTTCGGGACGTCTCCTGAAGCCGATCCTAACCTTTCGTTAAACTTAACGTCTTATGAATATTCAGGCTGCGGCCACGTCTGACGTGGCTTCATCCCATTGACGCCCATATGGTCCCATGGTATCCCAAAACAACACTGCACAAGGGCAAATCAGAGCCCAATCATCGCAAAGCCATGATTGCTCCCGTTCTGGGGGTGTCGGAAGGGCGTCGGCTCTTTCGGCTTGCGAAGCTGTGTCCGATTTTGGCTGTGCCTGCGAGCGAGTAGCGGCTTGCGGGTCATGGGGGACGGGTGTTTCGCGTCATGAGCCGCTTCCTGTCAAATGCGACCAACCGGATCGATTCCAAGGGGCGGGTTTCCGTGCCTGCGGCGTTTCGTTCCGTGCTGGCCGAGCGCAATATCCAGGAGTTGTACTGCTTCCAGGATTTTGTGTTTCCGGCGATCAGTGTCGGCGGTCTCGATCTGCTCGATCGCTTCGAGCGGCAGATTGCGGCGGACGATCCGTTTTCGCCGGCGGCGAACCAGATGTCGCTCCTCATTCACGGGGGCGGGGTCTTCATGAAGCTCGACGCCGAAGGGCGGTTGATGGTCACGGATTTCATTCGCGACTTCACCGGAATTGCAGGCGAAGTGACCTTCGTCGGGCGAGCGGATCATTTTCAATTGTGGCGACCGGAGGCTTTTCTGGCCTTGCAGTCGCAGGCACGAGAGGAGCGCAGGCTGGCGGGCAGGCGCTCGGAATAGAGCGAGGAAGCGGAATGGCGGCGAATTCAGGCGGAGGTTCTTCTGACGCCGGTGGCGGACCAGTTCGTCACATTCCGGTTCTTCTTTCGGAGGTGATCGAGGCGCTGGCTCCGGCGCCCGGCAAAATCATTCTCGATGGAACGTTCGGAGCTGGCGGCTATACATCGGCCATCCTCAAGGCCGGTGCCAATGTGATCGCGCTCGATCGCGATCCGACGGCGATCGCTGCAGGGCAGGCGCTCGTTTCGGCCCACGCCGGCCACCTCAATCTTATTCAATCGCAGTTTTCCGAGTTGGCCGATCATGCGCCGGATGGCGGCCTTGACGGTATCGTGCTCGATATCGGCGTCTCGTCCATGCAGATCGACGAGGCCGAGCGCGGCTTTTCCTTCAGCAAGAACGGCCCGCTCGATATGCGGATGTCGGCAAGCGGCGTGTCGGCTGCCGATGTCGTCAATCGCGCAAAGCTTGCCGATCTCATTCGCATCTTCGTGTTTCTGGGCGAGGAAAAGCAGGCGCCGCGCATCGCGCATGCAATCGAGAAGCGCCGTGCGGAGGCTCCTTTCGTGACCACCCGCGATCTGGCCGGGTTGATCGAGGTCGTGACGCCGCGAAAGGCGAAGGACAAGATCCATCCGGCTACACGCGTCTTTCAGGCCTTGCGCATTTTCGTCAATGACGAGCTCGGCGAACTGGCCCAGGCATTGTTTGCGGCAGAGCGCGCCCTCAAGCCGGGCGGCCGCCTGGTTGTCGTCACCTTCCATTCGCTGGAGGACCGGATCGTCAAGAAGTTCTTCGCCGATCGCTCGGGTCGTGCTGCCGGGTCGCGGCACATGCCGATCGTGAACGAGCGGCCTGCCACCTTCGAGCCGGTCGGCAAGTCGATGATTTCTGCGAGTGACGCTGAGGCGGAGGTCAATCCGCGCGCTCGTTCGGCCAAGTTGCGTGCGGGGGTTCGCACCTTGGCTCCGGCGGAGGCGGCAGATCTTTCGATCTTCGATCTGCCCAATCTCGCCAGTCTTGGAAAGCTTGGGGGCTGAAATGCTGAAGACCTTTGACATCGTGCTGATCGGCGTCATGACGGCCATGGCCAGCGTGACCTATACGATCAAGCATCGTGCCGAGCTGAAGCTGGAAGAGGTTCATCGCCTCGAATCCGAAATCAAGCTTGAGAGGGATACGATCGATCTCCTCAAGGCGGACTGGGCGCTGGTTTCCCAGCCGAACCGGCTTGAGCGCCTCGTCAATAACTATAATAGCGAACTTCAGCTGCAGCCGACGCTCTCGACGGCGATCGTTCAGCCGAGCGAATTGCCGATGCTGCGCTCGCAGCTTCCGCCGCCAACGGTAACAGCCTCCAACGATCCGAAAAGCGGCAAGGCGGGTGGCGCCAAGAGCGGCGCATCGACCGCCTCGAGCAATGGCGATACGACGGATGCGCAGATCAGGAAGGCGATTGCCGATGTGGCCGCCGCTCCGGCGCCACGACCGAAACCGCCGGCTCTTGCCAAGCGTAAGAAGCCGGATGTCGACAACATGGCAACGGGATCGGTGAGGGAATAATGTCTTTTCTTTCTCGCATCATGGTTCTGAAGAGCAAGGCCCACTTCTCCACCGACGGCAACAACCGCCCAAGCGATGGATTCTCCCGTTCGAGCTTCGAGGGCGTGCGCAAACGCAAGTCCAATCAGGCAAAAAGCCGCGTCGTCCTGCTAGTGGCAAGCTTCGTTGCCGTCTACTGCGTGATCGGCGGTCGGCTCGCCCAGTTCGCCATGACATTGCCGGATATGACATCAAGCATTCTGCCGCCGGATCGTCTGATGGCCTCGCGTCCAGACATCGTCGACCGCAACGGCGCGCTGCTTGCAACAGACATCCGTACCGTCTCGCTGTTTGCCGAGCCGAACAAGATCATCGACGTAGATGAGGCCGTCGAGGAGCTGCGCAAGGTCTTGCCAGATCTCGATACCAAGTCGACCTATAAGAAGCTTTCAGCAAAATCCTCGCACTTTGCCTGGCTTCGCCGCCAGCTGACGCCGAAGCAGCAGAGCCAGATTCTGGCGCTCGGCATTCCCGGCATCGGCTTCCGCCCCGAGAAGCGTCGCTTCTATCCGGGCGGTACGACCGCTCCTCACATCCTGGGTTACGTCAATATCGACAATCGCGGCGTTGCCGGAATGGAGAAATATATCGACGATCAGGGGCTTGCCGATCTCGCTGCTGCTGGCATGACCAACGATCAGCCGCTGCAGCCGGTGAAGCTTTCGATCGATCTGCGTGTGCAAGGCATTGTCCGCGATGCGGTCGTCAACGCCGTCAAGAATTTTCAGGCCAAGGGCGCAGGTGCCGCGGTCCTCGACGTCCACACTGGCGAGGTTCTCGGCATGGCCTCTGCTCCCGACTTCGATCCCAACTATCCGAACGAGGGCGCTACCGAAGGCTGGCTCAACCGCATGACGAACGGCACGTTCGAAATGGGGTCGACCTTCAAGACCTTCACCATGGCCATGGCGCTCGATGATGGCAAGGTGACGTTGCGTGATGCCTTCGATGCCACTAATCCGATCCGCATCGGTGGTTTTACCATCAAGGATTTCCACGGCCAGCGTCGCGTTTTGACCGTTCCTGAAATCTTCCAGTACTCCTCGAACATCGGCACGGCCAAGATCGCCGATATCGTCGGTATCGAAGGCCATAAGGAATTCCTCACCCGTATCGGTCTGCTCTCGAAGATGCAGACCGAATTGCCCGAGGTGAAAATGCCGTCGCAGCCGCGCGTCTGGAAGAAGATCAATTCTATCACGATCTCCTTCGGTCACGGTGTCTCGACGACACCGCTGCAGACAGCTGTCGCGGGAGCGGCGCTCGTCAATGGCGGTAAGCTGATCGAGCCGACCTTCCTGCCGCGCACGCGCGACCAGGCCGACGCCATCGCCAAGATGGTCGTCAAAAAGAGTACCAGCGATGACGTGCGCTTCCTGCTCGAGTTCAACGGCACCAGGGGCTCGGGTCGCAACGCCCGCGTTCCCGGCTACAATGTCGGCAGCAAGACCGGCACGGCCGATAAGGTGGTCAACGGCCGGTATTCCAATACGCTGAACTTCAACACCTTCATGGCCGTGTTTCCGATCGACAATCCGCAATACATCGTCATGACCTTCATCGACGAGCCGAAGAGCGGCGAGCGCGGCGGCGGGACGATTTCGGCCTTCACGGCCTTGCCGATCGCCCGTGATATCGTCGCCCGCGCGGCGCCGATTCTCGGGGTGCAGCCCAGTTTTGGAAAAGATGACTCGGCCTTGCTGGCGTCTTATTAAGCGTGAAAGAATACACACGTCGATTCGCGAGGGGCGGACTGATCGAGAAGGCGAAAAGTACATTCGATGAACTTGCGGGATATTGCCGGAAATACGTTTCCGGAACTCAACACACAAATTGGCGGGGCGCTTGGCGATCTTGAGATAAGCGGGATCTCCGCGGACAGCCGAAAGGTGGCGCCGGGGATGGCATTTGTCGCCGTTGCCGGGACGAAGGCCGACGGCGCAAGTTTCATCGCCGATGCCGTTGCGCGCGGTGCCTCCGTCATCGTTGCAAGCCACGACGCCGGTGCCGGCAATGTGCCATTGCTGCAGGTTGGCGAGCCGCGCCGGTTTCTCTCAGTTGCCGCTTCCCGCTTCTACGGACGCCAGCCTGAAACGATGGTGGCGGTGACGGGAACGGCCGGGAAGACCTCGGTTGCTTCCTTTACACGCCAGATCTGGGCCTATGCCGGTCATCCGGCCGCGATGATCGGCACGACCGGTGTCGTTTCGCCGACCCGTAACGAATATGGTGCGTTGACGACGCCCGACCCGGTGTCGCTGCATAAGCTGCTGGCCGAACTTGCTGACGAGGGTGTCACGCATGCGGCCATGGAAGCATCCAGCCACGGCCTCGACCAGTTCCGGCTCGATGGCGTGAAGCTCGCCGCTGCTGCCTTCACCAATCTTGGCCGTGACCACATGGACTACCATCCGACGGTCGAGGACTATATGGCCGCCAAGATGCGGTTGTTTCGGGATTTGCTGCCAAAGGGCTCGCCGGCCGTCATTTTTGCCGATGATGCCTGGTCCCCTCAGGCAATCGCCGCCGCCCGCGATGCGGGGCATGATGTCCGCACTGTCGGGCGCAAGGGCGATTTTTTGACGTTGAAGCGCGTCGAGCACTTCCGCCACAAGCAGATCGCCGAGGTTCATGTCGGCGACGACATCTTTGAAGTTCATATCCCACTGGCCGGCGATTTTCAGATCGCCAATGCGTTGGTTGCAGCTGGTCTTGCCATCTCGACCGGCGTTGCTGCACCAGTCGCCATGGCGGCACTTGAGAAGCTCGTCGGTGCGTCGGGCCGGCTGGAGCTGGTCGGGCATACGCATGACGGCGCGCTTGCCTATGTCGACTATGCCCACAAGCCGGATGCGCTTGAGAACGTTCTGAATTCAGTACGGCCGTTCACGACGGGCCGCGTCATCGTCGTCTTCGGCTGTGGCGGCGACCGCGATCGCGGCAAGCGTCCGATCATGGGCGAGATCGCCTGCCGTCTTGCTGATGTCGTCGTCGTTACCGACGATAATCCACGCTCGGAAGATCCGGCAACGATCCGTGAGGAAATCATGACGGCTGCAGCCTGCGCGACCGAGATCGGTGATCGCGCCGAAGCGATCCGCAAGGCAGTCGGGCTGCTGAAATCCGGCGACACGCTGATCGTCGCCGGCAAGGGGCATGAGGAAGGTCAGACGATCGGCGGCGTGACGCTGCCGTTCTCCGACCATGCCGAATTGCGCAAAGCATTGGAGGATTTGAAGTCTTGAGCTGGTTATGGACAACTGAGGATTTGATCGCTGCAATCTCTGGCCGCTCCTTCGGAGCATTGCCCGAGGGCATTACGGGCATTTCCATAGACAGTCGTTCCATCCAGCCGGGCGAGGCTTTTTTCGCCATCAAGGGTGATCGCGTCGACGGTCACGACTATGCCAATATCGCCATGGCGAACGGCGCAGCCTTCATCGTCATCAGCGAGGCGCGCCTGCCGGCAATGGGCAGTCTGACCGTGCCGAAGGTGGTCGTGGATGATGTCCTGGCGGCGCTTGCACGGCTCGGTGTTGCCGCCCGCAAGCGTACGCGGGCGAAGATTATCGCCGTCACCGGTTCGGTCGGCAAGACGACGACCAAGGAGATGCTGCGCCGTGCGCTGACGCCATCAGGCAAGGTGCACGCCTCCGTTGCCTCCTTCAACAATCATTGGGGTGTTCCGCTGACTTTGGCGCGCATGCCCGAGGACACCGATTTCGGCGTTTTCGAGATCGGCATGAACCATCCCGAAGAGATCAGGCCGCTTGTCAAGATGGTGCAGCCTCATGTGGCGATCATCACCACGATCGCGCCGGCCCATCTCGGCAATTTCAATAGCATCACCGAAATTGCCGCCGCGAAGGCGGAAATTTTCGACGGTGTCGTGCCGGGCGGCCATGCCATTCTCAATCATGACAACGATCAGTTCGAGATGCTGGAAAAGGCTGCGGTGGCGGCCGGCATCGAGCATGTGCATAGCTTCGGCCAGCACGCGAAGGCCGATGTGCGCCTCGCGGAGTTCAATGCTTCGGAGGAAAATTCGACGCTTTGGCTGACGATCGGCGGCGAGACGATGGAAGTGGCGCTTGGCGCACCTGGCCGCCATATCGCGGAAAATGCACTTGCCGTGCTCGGCGCGGTCATGCTCGTGGAAGCCGATCTCGATCAGGCGGTCGATGCGCTGGCCGACCTGCAGCCCGAAAAGGGCAGGGGTCAACGCCACAAGCGCGCGATCGGCAACGGCTACTTCACGGTGATCGACGAGAGCTACAACGCCAATCCGGCATCAATGCGCGCGGCCATCGCGCTGCTGGCGACGACATCGCCGCATGCAGGGCCAGGCGGACGGCCGGGCAAGCGAGTCGCCATGCTCGGCGACATGCTGGAAATGGGGGATTACGCTCAGCGCGTGCATGCCAACCTTGCCGGGCCGCTACTTGCGGCCGGCATCGAGCATGTCTGGCTGGCGGGTCCGGAGATGGCGGCTTTGAGGGATGAGCTGCCGGAAAGTGTTCATGTCGAATATCACGAGACGACTGAGGAGCTCTCGGAATTCGCGCTCAATTCTGTCGCCCCCGGCGATGTCTTGATGGTGAAATCGTCGCTGGGAATGGGGTTTGGAAAGATCATTGCGGGTTTGCTTGACAAGTTTCCCGCATTTTCCGACACGGGCCTCCACACCCATCAGGGGCTTTAGAAAGGGCTCTTATGCTGATCTGGCTTGCCGAACTGTCGGACCATATTCATTTTTTCAGTACCCACTTCAGATTCCTCAATCTGTTCAGATACATCACGTTCCGTACCGGCGGTGCCCTGTTCACGTCAGCGTTGATCGTTTTTCTCTTCGGGCCGCGAATCATCGCCTCCTTGCGCGTACGTCAGGGTAAGGGGCAGCCGATCCGCGCCGATGGTCCGCAGACGCATTTCAAGAAGGCCGGCACCCCGACCATGGGCGGCCTGATGATCCTCGCCGGCATCGTCGTCTCGTCGCTGCTTTGGGCTGATCTCGCCAATGTCTATGTCGTTGCCACCCTGCTAGTGACGCTCGGCTTCGGCGCGATCGGCTTCTATGACGACTATCTCAAGGTGACCAAGCAGAGCGACAAGGGTTTTTCCGGCCGCGCGCGTCTTGGCATTGAATTCGTGATTGCCGCGATTGCCGTCTATTTCATGATGACGACCGCGCTGTCCTCCGGCCCGGCCGGTTCGACCTTCGGCTCGTCTGTCGCCTTCCCCTTCTTCAAGAGCCTGCTGCTCAATCTCGGCATGTTCTTCGTGTTCTTCGGTGCATTCGTCATCGTTGCCGCCGGCAATGCCGTCAACCTGACGGACGGTCTCGACGGGCTCGCGATCGTGCCTGTGATGATTGCGGCCGCTTCGTTCGGCATCATCTCCTATCTCGCGGGCAACTTCGTCTTTGCCGACTATCTGGCGATCAATTTCGTGCCTGGCACGGGTGAGCTTGCCGTTGTTCTCGGTGCTGTCATCGGGGCGGGTCTTGGCTTTCTCTGGTTCAATGCGCCCCCGGCCGCCATCTTCATGGGCGACACGGGCTCTCTGGCACTCGGCGGAATGATCGGCTCGGTTGCGGTTGCCACCAAGCACGAGATCGTCATGGCGATCATCGGCGGCCTCTTCGTGCTTGAGGCGCTTTCCGTCATCATCCAGGTCGGCTTCTTCAAGATGACCAAGCGCCGTGTCTTCCTGATGGCGCCGATCCACCATCACTTCGAAAAGAAGGGTTGGACGGAAAGCCAGGTCGTCGTGCGGTTCTGGATCGTCGCCGTCATCCTGGCGATGATCGGCCTCTCCACTCTGAAGCTGCGGTGAGGCAAGAATGATCCCCGTCACCACGCTGAACGGAAAGAAGGTCGCTCTCTTCGGCCTCGGCGGCTCCGGCTTTGCCACGGCGCGCGCGCTTGTCGCCGGTGGCGCTGATGTGACTGCCTGGGACGACAATCCGGACAGTGTGGCCAAGGCGGCTGCGGAGGGAATAAAGGTCGCCGATCTCAGGACGATCGACTGGAATGGTCTTTCGGTCTTCGTTCTGTCGCCCGGCGTGCCTCTGACGCATCCGAAGCCCCATTGGACCGTCGATCTTGCCCACGCAGCCGGTGTTGAGATTATCGGCGATGTCGAGCTTTTCGTGAGGGAGCGGCGGGCGCATGCGCCGGATTGCCCGTTCATCGCCATTACCGGAACGAACGGCAAATCGACGACGACGGCGCTGATCGCCCACATCCTGCAATCGAGCGGTCGCGACACGCAGCTCGGCGGTAATATCGGTACCGCAGTGCTGACGCTCGATCCGCCAAAGGCGGGCCGTTTTTATGTCGTCGAGTGCTCGTCCTATCAGATCGATCTGGCGCCGACGCTCAACCCGTCTGCCGGCATTCTGCTGAACCTGACGCCCGATCATCTCGATCGCCATGGCACGATGCAGCATTATGCCGATATCAAGGAGCGTCTCGTCGCCGGCAGCGACATTGCCGTCGTTGGCATCGATGATAGCTATTCCTCCCTGATCGCCGACCGTATCGAACGGGCGGGCGGCAAAGTGATGCGGATTTCGCGCAGGCATGCTTTGGCGGATGGCCTTTATGCAGAGGGCAGCCGCATCCTGCGGGCATCGAACGGTGCGGCGAGCGAGATCGTCAATCTCGACGGCATCCAGACCCTGCGCGGCAGCCACAACGCGCAGAATGCGGCGGCGGCCATAGCGGCCTGCCTTGCCGTCGGCGTTTCGGCCGAGGAGATCCGAGCCGGGCTGAAATCGTTCCCCGGCCTCAAGCATCGCATGCAGCCGGTCGGAAAGCGCGGCCGTGTAGTCTTCGTCAATGATTCCAAGGCGACCAATGCGGATGCGGCCGCACCCGCACTTTCAAGCTATGAGAATATCTACTGGATCGCTGGCGGCCTGCCGAAAGAGGGCGGGATCACCAGCCTTGCGCCGCTCTTTTCGCGCATAACCAAGGCCTATCTGATCGGTGAGGCGGCACCTGCCTTCGCCGCGACGCTCGGCGATCAGGTGCCCTATGAAATTTCGGGCACGCTGGAGCGCGCCGTTGCGCATGCTGCCGCGGACGCAGACAGGGACGAACATGAGTCGGCTGCGGTGATGTTGTCACCGGCTTGCGCAAGCTTCGATCAGTATAAGAATTTCGAGGTCAGGGGCGACGCCTTCGTCAGCCATGTCGCTGCGATCGATGGTGTCACCATGCTGATCGGTTCAGCAGCTGGAGGCAAATGATATGGTAAGCCGCGTTGAACGTGGGGCCTTGGCCGAGTGGTTCTGGACCATCGACCGCGTATTTCTCGCCCTTTTCATCCTCTTGATCGGGATCGGTTTCATGCTGTCCTTCGCGGCGTCGCCCGCGGTGGCGGAGCGCATCGGGCTCGAGCCGTTCCACTTCGTCAAACGTCACGCCTTGTTCCTCGTCCCGGCGATCGCGGCGATGATCGGCATTTCCTTCATGACGCCCAGACAGGTGCGAAGGACTGCCGTCATTCTGCTGATCGTGTCGCTGGCGATGATGCTTTTCGCGCTTTTCTTCGGTATCGAAGTCAAGGGCTCGCGGCGTTGGGTCAATATTGCGGCCTTGTCGATCCAGCCTTCGGAATTCATGAAGCCTGCTTTCGTCGTCGTCTGCGCCTGGCTGTTTTCCGAACATGCGCGCCAGCCCGAGATTCCTGGCAATCTCTTCGCCATCATTCTTTTCGGCATTGTCGTTGCCTTGCTTGTCGCGCAACCTGACCTTGGCCAGACGATCCTGACGACCGCCGTCTGGGGCGGCATGTTCTTCATGGCCGGCATGCCCTGGCTGTGGATCATCGTGCTCGGCGGTCTCGGCGCGGGCGGTTTCGTCACCGCTTACTACGTCTTCGATCACGTCGCGCAGCGTGTGAACAAGTTCCTGACGGGGGAGGGTGATACATTCCAGGTCGACACCGCCAAGGAAGCGATCGTTCACGGCACCTGGTTCGGCGTCGGTCCTGGTGAAGGTACCGTCAAGCGCATCATCCCGGATGCCCATACCGACTTTATCTTCTCGGTTGCGGCCGAGGAGTTCGGCGCCATCTTCTGTATGGTACTCGTGCTGATCTTCGCCTTCCTCGTGCTGCGCGGCCTGTCGCACGCCTATAAGGAAAAGAACGACTTCAACCGCTTCGCCGTCGCCGGCCTCGTGCTGCAGATCGGTATCCAGTCGATCATCAACATCGGCGTGAACCTGCAGCTGCTACCGGCCAAGGGCATGACCCTGCCGCTGATTTCCTATGGTGGCTCGTCGATGACCGCGATCTGCGTGACAGCAGGCTTCATCCTGGCGCTGACGCGTCACAGGCCGGAAAAACGGGCGCAGGATCGTACCATGTTCCGCGTGACGCATGGTTTGCCGGCGGAGTGATCGTCTTGGAGTTGCCGTTTATTTGCTCTTCATATCTCCCGCCTGCTCCTCATTCTGCGGTCGCTTTTCACAAAGCGTCAGTCTATGAGGAAGGTTTGGCCCGCGCCGATGACGCGGTCGAGGCAGCTTCCTATATTAGGGAGATGCCCCGAGTAGTGGGGTATTCGCGGGAGCGAAAATTATGAGTAAAGGCATTGTCCTTCTTGCCGCCGGCGGAACCGGCGGTCACGTTTTTCCGGCCGAGGCGCTGGCCTACAAGCTGAAGGAGCGCGGCTATTCCGTGCACCTCGTCACCGACAGCCGTGCCGAGCGCTATGCCGGCAAGTTTCCGGCCGATGAGATCCATGTCGTGCCCTCGGCAACGATCGGTTCGAAGAACCCCGTGAAGGTCGCGAGCGCCCTCTGGACGCTGTGGACCGGCATGCGCGCAGCGCGCAAACTGATCCAGCGCCTCAAGCCCGTCTGCGTCGTCGGATTCGGCGGTTATCCCACGGTTCCGCCGCTTCTGGCCGCGACGCGCATGGGCGTACCGTCCATGCTGCACGAGCAGAATGCTGTGATGGGCCGCGCCAACAAGATGCTGGCGACGCGCGTGCGTGCGATTGCGGGCGGCTTCCTCACGGACAACGGCGCGTTTGCCGAGAAGACGGTGACTACGGGCAATCCTGTGCGCCCGGCTGTCATCGAAGCTGCAAAACGCCCCTATGTGCCGTCCGGCCCGGAAGATCCGTTCAATCTCGTCGTCTTTGGCGGCAGCCAGGGCGCTCAGTATTTCTCGAAGGCCGTTCCGACCGCGATCAGCCTGCTTGAAGAGCCGCTGCGCAAGCGCCTGCGGATCACCCAGCAGGTGCGCCCCGAGGACATGGAGACGGTCAACAGCTGTGCAAGAAAGCTCGACATGGGTGCCGATGTCGCGCCGTTCTTCAATGATATGGCCGAGCGTATCGGCGCTGCGCATCTGGTTCTCTGCCGCTCCGGTGCCTCTACGGTCTCCGAGCTTGCGGTCATCGGGCGCCCGGCGATCCTGGTTCCCTATCCGCATGCGCTCGATCACGATCAGGCGGCCAATGCCGCGGCATTGGCTGCAACCGGCGGCGTGAAAGTTATCGCGCAGTCGGAACTGACGTCGGAGAAACTTTCCACCATTCTGCGCGGCGCCATGACCATGCCGGAAAAGCTCGCAAAGATGGCTGCATCAGCCAAGCAGGCGGGCAAGCCGGATGCGGCAAACTTGCTTGCCGACATGGTTGAGGCTATTGCCGCGGGACGTTCAATTCAGCAATTCAAGGGGGCAGGCGCATGAAGCTGCCGAAGGCAATCGGCCTTGTGCATTTTATCGGTATTGGTGGCATCGGAATGAGCGGCATTGCCGAGGTGTTGCATAACCTCGGCCATCGCGTGCAGGGTTCCGATCAATCGGAGAGCGCCAACGTGCAGCGGCTGCGCGACAAGGGCATTCCGGTCCATATCGGCCACAAGGCTGAGAACCTCGGCGATGCCGAAGTCGTTGTTGTCTCTACGGCCATCAAGAAGAGCAATCCCGAGCTCGTCGCCGCGCGTGAAAAGCTGCTGCCGGTCGTGCGCCGTGCCGAAATGCTGGCCGAGTTGATGCGTTTCCGCAATGCCATCGCCATTGGCGGCACGCATGGCAAGACGACAACGACCTCGCTCGTGGCGACGCTGCTCGAAGCCGGCGGCCTTGACCCCACAGTCATCAATGGCGGCATCATCAACGCTTACGGCACCAATGCACGCATGGGCGCTGGCGAGTGGATGGTGGTCGAGGCCGATGAATCCGATGGCACCTTCCTGAAGTTGCCTGCCGACGTCGCCGTCGTCACCAATATCGATCCGGAACATCTGGATCATTACGGCAATTTCGATGCCGTGCGTGCCGCCTTCCGGCAGTTCGTCGAGAATGTGCCATTTTACGGTTTCGGCGTGATGTGCATCGACCATCCGGAAGTGCAGTCGCTGGTTGGCCGCATCGAGGACCGCAAGGTCATCACCTACGGCGAAAATCCGCAGGCGGACGTGCGTTTCTCGAATGTGCGCATTGATGGCACGCGCTCGCTATTCGATATCGAAATCCGAAGGCGCCGCACGGGCAAAGTGATCCAGATCAAGGATCTCGTCATGCCGATGCCGGGCCGTCACAACATTTCCAATGCAACGGCTGCAGTTGCCGTCGCCAACCGGCTCGGGATTTCGAGCGAGGCGATCGCCAAGGGGCTAGCGTCCTTCGGCGGTGTCAAACGCCGCTTCACGCTGACCGGCGAATGGAACGGGGTCAAGGTCTTCGATGACTATGGCCATCACCCCGTCGAAATCAAAGCGGTGCTGAAGGCGGCGCGTGAAGCCTGCAAGGGCCGCATCATCGCCGTTCATCAACCACACCGCTATACGCGCCTGTCGAGCCTCTTCGAAGAATTCGCCGCCTGCTTCAACGATGCCGACAGCATTTTCCTGGCGCCTGTCTATGCCGCCGGCGAAGATCCGATCGAGGGCGTAGATTCGCAGACGCTGGTTTCGCGCATCAAGGCCAGTGGTCATCGCGATGCACGCTATCTGCAGTCACAGGAAGATCTTGCCGTCATGGTTGCAGAGATTGCGCGACCAGGTGATTTTGTGGTTCTCTTGGGAGCTGGCAGCATCACATATTGGGCAGCATCATTGCCAAAGGAATTGGAAGGCCTCTCGGGTAAGTCCGCATGAAACAGGTAGATGGGGAAAAGCTTCTGGCGTCGCTCGGCGACGGCGTAAAGGACATCAGGGGACGGCTGACGCCGGATGCTCCGATGGATCGTGTGACGTGGTTCCGCGCCGGTGGGCTGGCGGAACTGATGTTCCAGCCGCATGATACGGACGATCTCATCGCATTTCTGAAGATCCTGCCGGAAGACGTGCCGCTGACGGTCGTCGGCGTGGGCTCGAACATATTGGTGCGTGATGGCGGCATTCCCGGCGTTGTCCTCAGGCTTTCGGCCAAGGGTTTCGGTTCCGTCGAGCTTGCTGGCGAGAACCGCATCCTGGCCGGCGCGATATGCCCGGACAAGCATGTCGCAGCCATGGCGATGGACAACAGCATAGGCGGTTTCCATTTTTACTATGGCATTCCGGGGAGTATCGGCGGTGCTGCACGGATGAATGCAGGCGCCAATGGCGCCGAAACCCGCGAGCGTGTCATTGAGGTCCATGCGGTCGACCGTAAGGGTAACAAGCACGTCCTGACCAACGCCGAGATGGGCTACTCCTATCGTCACTCCGATGCTTCCGAAGATCTGATCTTCACGCATGTCCTTTTCGAAGGCTACCCGGAAGATCGAGCCAAGATTCGCGCGGAGATGGATGCGGTGCGCGCTCATCGCGAAACGGTGCAGCCGGTACGTGAAAAGACTGGCGGCTCAACCTTCAAGAATCCGGACGGTCTTTCTGCCTGGAAGCTGATCGACGAGGCGGGTTGCCGCGGTCTGGTTATCGGTGGCGCGCAGATGTCGTCGCTGCACTGCAACTTCATGATCAACATGGAGCAAGCCACAGGCTACGATCTGGAGTATCTCGGCGAGCAGGTGCGTCGCGAGGTTTTCGAAAAATCCGGTGTCAAGCTGGAATGGGAAATCAAGCGCCTCGGCCACTTCATGCCGGGCCGGGAAGTCCGTCCGTTCCAAGGTGTGACGACGGAGTAGGTCCGGGCTGCAATTGGCGCCAACCTGATAAAATGAATCAAGAAAAAGGCCGGGTTTTCACCCGGCCTTTTCAATTGCTTATGCTTGTTTGCTCAGATTTCGTCATTGCCCGAGAGCAGGATGCCGATCAGCGAGAGCATTGCTGCGCCGGCGAGGTAATAGCCGACATAGACCAGGCCATAGTTGGTCGCGAGCCAGGTGGCGATATAGGGCGCCAGCGACGCGCCTACGATGCCGCCAAGATTGAAGGTCATCGACGCGCCGGTATAGCGCACGGTGGTCGGGAAGGGGGCCGCCAGCGCGGCGCCGATCGGACCATAGGTGAAGCCCATCAGAGCGAGACCGATGATCGAGCAGGCGAAGGCACCGGCAAGGCCAGCCGTCAGCAGCGACGAATAGAACAGGCCGAAGATCAGGATGCCGATCGTCGTCAGGATGAGAACCAGACGGCGTGAATAGCGATCCGACAACAGGCCCGAGAGCGGGATCATCAGGCCGAAGAAGACGACGCCGACGAGCTGGACGACGAGGAACTGACCCTGCGAATAGCCGAGACCGGCCGGCAGCGGACCGTTGCCCGGAGGCCTGGTGCCCCAGCTGAGCGTAAACGCCGTCATCAGATAGAACAGCACGAAGGTAGCGACCGCGATGATCGTGCCGAGAATCAAGCTGCGGAAATGCGAGCGGAAGATGACTGCGATCGGAACGGAAACCCGCTCTTCCTTCTCGATAGCCCGCTGGAATTCCGGGGTTTCGGTGATCTTCAGGCGGACATAGAGACCGACGGCAACCAGCACGATGCTGATCAGGAAGGGAACGCGCCAGCCATAGCTCAAAAAGTCCGCATCGGCCATGGTTTCGCGCAGGATGAGGAACAGGCCGGCCGAGAGGATGAAGCCGATCGGTGCGCCGAGCTGCGGGAACATGGCATACCAGCTGCGCTTGCCTTCCGGAGCGTTTTCCGTGGCGAGCAGCACCGCGCCGCCCCATTCGCCGCCGAGGCCGAGACCCTGACCGAGGCGGCAAAGCGCCAGCAGAATCGGTGCGAGAACGCCGATCGATTCATAGGTCGGCAGCAGGCCGATCACGATCGTCGACAGGCCCATGGTCATCAAAGCTGCGACCAGCGTTGCCTTGCGGCCGATTCTGTCGCCGAAATGGCCGAAGATCATCGCGCCGATCGGGCGCGCGAAGAAGGCGATGGAGAAGGTTGCGAAGGACTGCAGCGTTGCAGATGTCGGATCGCTTGCCGGGAAGAACAGCTTCGGGAAGACGATAACCGCCGCCGTTGCATAAACATAGAAATCGAAAAATTCGATCGTTGTGCCGATGAGGCTCGCGATCAGAACACGTGCCGGGGAATTCGCAACAGCATTGTTCGATGACGAGGGGGTCGGCGATAAGGGAGATATCGCGTCAGTCATGTTCCCACCAATTCAGATGATGCTAAGGCGCGCTTAGCGGATAAAAATTGTCCTTAGCGTAATTTTTGTTCAACGCAAACGCTAACTGCGCAAGAAATCAGCGGTTGCGTGCTATTATTTTGCCGTAATTGTTGATTCGTGAGCAATCAGTCGGGCGTTTGTTATTGGAGAGGCGTGCTCCGGCGAGTCCTTGCCGGAATCTTTTTCACCAATGGCCGATTCTCGCTTGGATTGCGGGCTGAGGAGAAGGGTTTCATGCAGAAAAAACTCATTGCTGAGTTTCTTGGGACGTTTTGGCTCGTATTTGGCGGCTGCGGCAGTGCAATCTTTGCAGCGGCATTTCCGAGCCTTGGTATCGGTTTTCTAGGTGTTGCCTTTGCGTTTGGTCTGACCGTGCTGACTATGGCTTTTGCCGTCGGCCGCATATCGGGAGGACACTTCAATCCGGCTGTTTCGGTCGGCCTGACCGTCGCTGGCCGCTTTCCCGGCGGGCAGCTCATTCCTTATATCATCGCGCAAGTGATCGGTGCGATCGTCGCGGCGGCGGTGCTCTATCTGATTGCCAGCGGCAAGGCTGATTTCCAGCTCGGCGGCTTTGCGGCGAATGGCTACGGGGAACATTCCCCTGGTGGTTATTCCATGGTGTCGGCATTGGTGGCCGAGATCGTGCTGACCCTATTCTTCCTGGTCGTGATTCTCGGCTCGACGAGCAGCAAGGTCCCGGCCGGCTTCGCGCCGATCGCCATCGGTCTGGCGCTGACGCTGATCCATCTGATCTCGATTCCGATCACCAACACGTCGGTCAATCCGGCCCGTTCGACGGGGCAGGCCCTGTTCGTCGGTGGTTGGGCTCTGCAGCAGCTTTGGCTGTTCTGGGTCGCGCCCATCGTCGGCGGAGCGTTGGGTGGACTCGTCTGGAAACTGGTCGACGACAGCGAGTGATATCGGTGTCATTTTAAAGCCTTGCGCCCCGCATCGATCCCTTGATGCGGGGCTTATTGTTTAAAAAAATCTAAATGTAGCAATTTCAAAAGTAGCAACTCCATGATTCCAATGGCAGAATTCTTTAAGTCGGTTTGATTCGAACCATTCGGCCATCGCCAGGACGGCGGAAAGTTAACGAAAGTAAACGCTTCATTAACCTTAATGTCGTTCTAATCGGCCTATTGAAAGCGGGGCGAGAATCGCGGTTAGGCGAAGCCCTGCAAACGCAAAGTAGAGACCGTGGAGTCGGGGGTATTGATGGGTGGCAAGCATGTGGCTGTCCTTTTGGGCGGATTTTCCTCGGAGAGGCCCGTCAGCCTTTCTTCGGGAAAGGCATGTGCCGATGCCCTCGAAGCGGAAGGCTTTCAGGTTACTCGTGTCGATGTCGATCATGACGTCGCGAGCCGTCTGGCCGAGCTGAAGCCCGATGTCGTCTTCAATGCGCTGCATGGGCCTTTCGGTGAGGATGGCACCATTCAGGGCATTCTGGAGTATCTGCAGATCCCCTATACGCATTCCGGCGTGCTTGCCTCCGCTCTTGCGATGGACAAGTCCCGTGCGAAAACGGTTGCGGCGGCGGCGGGCATTCCGGTCGCCAGCTCAATCGTCATGGACCGCTTCGCTATTGTCGGTGAACATCCGATGAAGCCGCCTTATGTCGTCAAGCCGGTGCGCGAGGGTTCGAGCTTCGGTGTTGTTATCGTCAAGGAAGATCAGGCGCATCCACCGCAGATCGTCACGTCCTCCGAATGGCGTTATGGCGACGAGGTGCTTGTGGAGCGCTATATTTACGGGCGTGAGCTGACTTGCGGTGTCATGGATGGCAAGGTTCTCGGCGTTACGGAGATCGTGCCGCTCGGCCACAGCTTCTATGATTACGACGCCAAGTACGCCAAGGGTGGGTCAAAACATGTCTTGCCGGCGGAAATTTCACCGAATCTTTACCAAAACATACAAACATTATCGTTAAGGGCGCATGAAGCTATCGGCTGCCGCGGTGTTAGTCGATCTGACTTCCGTTTTGACGATCGCTTTTCCGAAGAGGGCGAACTTGTCTGGTTGGAGATCAATACTCAGCCCGGCATGACTCCTACCTCCCTGGTGCCTGAAATGGCCGCGCATGCCGGCTACTCTTTTGGTGAATTTCTCCGGTGGATGGTGGAGGACGCGTCTTGTTTGCGCTGACGGTCAAAAATATGAGGCGGTCCCGTCATCGCGTCCCGCTCGCCATCGACGACGTCGAGGACGCGTTCGTCCTGCCGCGTCCGCTGCGTCGCGCTGTTCGTTTCCTGGTGAGCCTCGGCTCGGGTCGCATCAATATTCCGGCTCACACGGGTACGGTTTCCGCCCTGGTCCTCCTCGCGGCGACCGGCCTTTACGGCATGTCCGTCGGCGGTCATACCCAGGCCGTGGCGGAGGCAACGACCTCTGCCGCGGGTTTCGCGATCGAGGATGTGAAAGTCTCCGGCAATGACGAGACCTCCGAAATCGAAATCCTGCAGCTGCTCGGTCTCGACGGCACGACCTCGCTCGTCGCCCTAAATGCCGATGCGGCCCGCCAGAAGATTGCGAATCTGCCGTGGGTTCAGAATGTCGAGGTTCGCAAGGTCTATCCGCGGACCGTCGAGGTGAAGCTGAAGGAGCGCAAGGCCTATGCGATCTGGCAGCACGGTTCAGAGCTTTCGCTGATCCAGAAGGACGGTAGCGTGATTGCGCCGCTGCGCGACAACAAATTTGCAAAGCTGCCACTCTTCGTCGGTCGCGATGCCGAAACCGCAGCTGCCTCCATCGACGACCAGTTTGCAAAATGGCCCGATGTTCGCAGTCATGTGAAGGCTTTCGTGCGCGTCGCCGGCCGTCGCTGGGATCTCTATCTGGATAGCGGCGTGATCATCAAATTGCCGGAAGACAATATCGATGGTGCGCTCGCGCGGCTGACCAAGCTCGACAAGGACGAAAACCTTCTCGAGCGCGATATCGCTGCCATCGATCTTCGTATCGATGATCGTACCGCCATTGAGTTAACTCCGGATGCCGCAGTTCGTCGCCAGGCCGCAGTCGATGCAAGAAACAAGGCTTTGAAGAAAGCAGGTCAGGATACATGAGCTTATTCGGTTCGTCCCATTTCGGCCTGCCTCGGTTGAAACCGCTATCTTCGAAGCGGTCGCATATCGTGTCGGTCCTCGACATCGGCTCGACGAAGGTCGTCTGCATGATCGGCCGGCTGACACCGCGCGAGGAGAGCCAGGTTCTCCCGAACCGCACACACAATATCGAGATCATCGGTATCGGCCATCAGCGCTCCCGCGGCATCAAGACCGGCGTGATTGCCGATCTCGACGCCCTGGAAGGGGTTGTCCGGCTTGCAGTCGATGCCGCAGAGCGTATGGCTGGCCTCACTGTCGACAGCCTGATCGTCAATGTCTCGGCCGGCCGCCTCGGCAGCGATATCTACACCGCGACCATCGATCTCGGCGGTCAGGAAGTCGAAGCCAATGACCTGAAGAAGGTTCTGGCCGCGGCCTGCCAGCAGTCGGTTCGCCAGGAGCGCGCCGTGCTGCATTCGCTGGCGACGGGTTACTCCCTTGATGGCGAGCGCGGCATCCGCGATCCGTTGGCGATGTTCGGCGATGCACTTGGTGTCGACATGCATGTGGTGACGGCAGAGCGTGCAGCGCTTCGCAATCTCGAGCTCTGCATCAACCGCGCGCATCTTTCGGTCGAAGGCATGGTGGCAACGCCTTATGCCAGTGGCCTTGCGGCCCTCGTCGACGACGAAGTCGAACTCGGCTGCGCCGCGATCGACATGGGCGGCGGCACGACGACGATCTCGGTCTTTGCCGAAGGTAAGCTGGTGCATACCGATGCCGTCAGCCTCGGCGGCCACCATGTCACCACGGACCTTGCCCGCGGCCTATCCACCCGCATCGAGGATGCGGAGCGTCTGAAGGTCGTTCATGCCTCGGCGCTCGCGAATTCTTCGGAAGAGCGAGAACTGATTTCCATCCCGCCGATCGGCGAAGATGAGCGTGACCAGCCGACGCAGGTGCCGAAGGCGCTTGTATCGCGCATCGTCAAGGCTCGCATCGAGGAAACCCTCGAGCTCATTCGCGATCGCATCCAGCGTTCGGGCTTCAGCCCGATCGTCGGCAAGCGCGTCGTCCTGACCGGCGGTGCCAGCCAGCTGACCGGCTTGCCCGATGTGGCGCGTCGGGTTCTTGCCCGCAATGTCCGCATCGGTCGTCCGATGGGCGTGTCTGGTCTGCCGACGGCAGCCAAGGGGCCGGCTTTTTCGACAGCGGTCGGTCTGATGATCTATCCGCAGGTCGCAGACATGGAAACACATGCGCCGAGCAGCGGTCTGCTCTCGTCGTTTGGGGGTAACAACAGCCGGATCGGCCGCGTCGGCCAATGGCTGAAAGAGAGTTTCTGAGTGCCTGATCCCGGAAATTCATTCCGGGGCAAGCATCAGGCAAGTGAAATCGAGTGAATTGGCCGGCGTGGCGATGCGGCCATAAAGAGAAGGAACGGGTACAATGACTATCAAGCTGCATAAGCCAGATATCACCGAGCTTAAGCCGCGAATCACCGTGTTCGGTGTTGGTGGCGGTGGCGGCAATGCCGTCAACAACATGATCACGGCAGGCTTGCAGGGCGTCGATTTCGTCGTCGCCAACACCGACGCGCAGGCGCTGACCATGACGAAGGCGGAGCGGATCATCCAGCTCGGCGTCAACGTCACGGAAGGTCTCGGCGCCGGCTCGCAGCCGGAAGTCGGTCGTGCAGCTGCCGAAGAGTGCATCGATGAGATCATCGATCACCTGAACGGTACTCATATGTGCTTCGTGACCGCCGGCATGGGCGGTGGCACGGGTACGGGTGCTGCACCGGTCGTTGCGCAGGCCGCTCGCAACAAGGGCATCCTGACCGTTGGCGTCGTTACCAAGCCGTTCCACTTCGAAGGCGGTCGCCGCATGCGTCTCGCCGAAATGGGCATCCAGGAACTGCAGAAGTCGGTCGACACGCTGATCGTCATTCCGAACCAGAACCTCTTCCGCATCGCAAACGACAAGACGACTTTCGCCGACGCGTTCTCGATGGCCGACCAGGTTCTCTATTCGGGCGTTGCCTGCATCACCGACCTGATGGTGAAGGAAGGTCTCATCAACCTCGACTTCGCCGACGTCCGTTCGGTCATGCGCGAAATGGGCCGCGCCATGATGGGTACCGGCGAAGCTTCCGGCCAGGGCCGTGCAATGCAGGCTGCCGAAGCCGCAATTGCCAACCCGCTGCTCGACGAAACCTCGATGAAGGGCGCACAGGGTCTGCTGATCTCGATCACTGGTGGTCGCGATCTGACCCTGTTCGAAGTCGACGAAGCCGCGACCCGCATCCGCGAAGAAGTCGATCCCGACGCCAACATCATCCTCGGCGCCACCTTCGACGAATCGCTTGAGGGCATCATCCGCGTTTCCGTCGTCGCAACGGGCATCGACCGCGCGATGAACGAAGCTGCCGACCGGGGTATGGAATTCCGCCCGGCCGCAAAGCCCGCTATGCGTCCTTCCGCGGCCGCCGCTCCGGTAGCGGCCGCAGCTCAGCCTGCCCATGTCGCGCAGGCCCCGATCGCACAGGCTGCCGCTCCGGCTCCTCGTACCGTGGATCCGGTTGCTCAGACCATTCGTGCGGCAGAGGCCGATCTGGAGCGCGAACTGGAATTCCAGATGGGCCGCCAGGCGCAGGTCCAGCAGCAGCCGGTCATGCCGCAGGCCGCAGCGCCGGAAGATAATTTCCGTCCGCAGAGCCGCATCTTCGCAGCCGCTCCGGAAGCTCAGCCGGTCCGTCAGGCCCCGGTTCAGCCGCAGCAGCAGGCGCCTGTCATGCATCAGCAGCCGGTCATTCGCCAGGCTCCCGAGCAGGTCCGCATGCCGAAGGTCGAGGATTTCCCGCCGGTCGTTAAGGCCGAAATGGAACACCGCGCCCAGCCGGCCGTCGCCCAGGCGACCGAAGAGCGTGGTCCGATGGGTCTGCTGAAGCGAATCACCAATTCGCTCGGCCGCCGCGAAGAAGATCCGGCTTTCGACGACATGATGGCTCCAACGAACAACGCCGCTCCGCAGCAGCGTCGTGCACCGTCGCCGGAAGCAAGCCTCTATGCTCCGCGTCGCGGCAATCTCGACGATCACGGTCGCCAGGCTCCGCAGGCGCGCATGGCAAGCCATGAGGACGATCAGCTCGAGATTCCGGCCTTCCTGCGCCGCCAGTCGAACTGACCCGCAATGGGCAGCCTTTTAATAGGTTGCTAACCATCCTGATAAAATCCGGGGCCGCAAGACCCCGGATTTCCTTATTTTATACCTGTTGTCATATTTAAAATTATCCAATGAATTCAATCGGCTGCTTTCGTAACAAAACGAAAGAAACAGTGATTTGGAATGCGATGCCCTGGCGCGTATGTAGATACCAAGCAAGCCCGCTGAATCACATTCGATGACGAATGTATGTGAGGTGCGTGGCATAGTTAACAGACTGAACCGGCGATAAGGGTAAGTGTCCGAAGATGACCGCCCGGCCTGGATCAGATAGACGAAGGCAGAATTACATGGCAATTGGATTGCTTGGTTTTCAGACCACCATTGCAAACCCTGTGACACTTTCCGGTATTGGCGTTCATTCCGGTGCCAACGTGTCGATTACCTTCTATCCCGCCGAAGCCGGCACCGGTGTCGTTTTCCAGCGCCTGCACGATAATGGCGATGTGACCGAACTTCGCGCCGTTTCCTCGCAGGTCGGCAATACGGATCTCTGCACGGTTCTCGGTTTTTCTCCGGCGCGCTCTGTCGCAACGGTCGAGCACGTCATGGCAGCGATCTACGCGATCGGCCTCGATAACGTCGTCGTCGAGGTGTCCGGTGCGGAAATGCCAATCATGGACGGCAGCTCTTATCCCTTCATCGAGGCGATCGAGCAGGTGGGCATCGTCTCGCTCGGCGTCAAGCGTCGCTACATCCGCGTCATCAAGCCGGTGCGGATCGAAGCCGGCGGCTCCTGGTGCGAGTTCCGCCCCTATGACGGCACGCGCTTCGAAGTCGAGATCGATTTCGAATGCCCGCTGATCGGCCGCCAGAAGTGGGAAGGCGATCTGACCGCCGAGACCTTCAAGGCAGAACTGTCGCGCGCTCGTACCTTCGGCTTCATGCGCGATGTCGAGCCGCTCTGGGCCTCGGGCCATGCGCTGGGTTCGTCGCTGGAAAATTCCGTCGTCATCTCGGATGACAACACTGTCATCAACGTTGAAGGCCTGCGTTACCCCAAGGATGAATTCGTCCGCCACAAGACGCTTGATGCCGTCGGCGATCTGGCTCTGGCCGGCGCACAGTTCATCGGTTGCTACCGTTCCTATCGTGGCGGTCATCGCATGAATGCGAATGCCCTGAAAGCATTGCTTAGCGACGCTTCGGCTTACGAGGTCGTCGAAACCTCTGCACCGCGTCAGCGTGGTCACGGTCGCGAGTTCATCGCAGTCAACGCTCCTGAATTCGCTCCCTGGTCGGCGTGATTTTTTCGGGATTGGAATGAGAAAAAGCAGCCGCTCTGATGAAGGGCGGCTCTTTTTTTGACGGACGACTCATTGGGTTCGTCTTCGGTCGCGAGGTGGCGGCAGGATGGTGCGGGCCGATATGGGAAATGCCTGTCAAAACAGTGATTAAAGGCTGCGGATATGCAGTCTTTGCCACAAAAATGCGTTAATGCACCATCAATGCGTTGCCCTGATGGTGTTTTTGCGGCTAGAAACGCCAGCGAGAGAGAACGCCGTCTCCGCAACGACGGCTATGGGACAGTCATCCGATGGGTTTTGCAAGGTCTGAACGCATGAATATCACAGCACGGGCTTTGCTCGTATCGCTCCTTCTGGCCGGTACCGGTGCGGTGGTGACGGGGTGTAATACGAAAAAGGATATCGACATCACCAAGCTCGGTGTCGAGACCGATCCGCCGGAGATGCTCTACAATCAGGGTCTGGCCAATATCAAGGCTGGCAACATGACGGAAGCCGGCAAGAAGTTCGATGCCATCAACCAGCAGCAGCCCTTCTCCGAGTGGGCGCGCAAGGCACTGGTGATGAGCACCTTCGTGAAGTACCGTACAGGTCGCTATGATGACGCGGTGCAGACCGGCAATACCTATCTCAAGCAATATCCGGGCTCGGAAGACGCCGATTACGTGCAGTACCTGGTCGGTTCGTCCTATGCCAAGCAGATCGTCGACGTCACGCAGGACCAGCGTGCGGCACAGCAGACGATCGAGGCGATGACCAAGCTGGTCAATACCTATCCGAAGTCGCAATATGTCAGTGACGCTCAGGAAAAGATCCGCTTCGCCCGCGACCAGCTCGCCGGCAAGGAAATGCAGATCGGCCGTTATTATCTGGAGCGCAAGGATTACCTCGCAGCAATCTCGCGCTTCCGTATTGTGGTGGAGCAGTATCCGACGACGAACCAGATCGAAGAAGCTCTGGCGCGACTCGTCGAGGCCTATTATGCGATGGGTATCGTACCCGAAGCGCAAACGGCAGCTGCCGTTCTCGGACACAACTATCCGGACAGCCGCTGGTATAAGGACTCTTATCAGCTGCTGCAGAAGGGTGGCGTGGAGCCGAGCGAAAATTCGGGCTCGTGGATTTCCAGAGCGGGCAAGAAACTTCTTCTTGGGACGTGAGATTGAGCGAAGATGCTGATCCAGCTTTCGATCCGCGATATCGTTTTGATCGAGCGGCTGGATCTTGCCTTCGAGTCCGGACTTTCGGTGTTGACCGGCGAGACGGGTGCGGGCAAATCCATCCTGCTTGACAGTCTGTCGCTGGCCCTTGGCGGGCGCGGCGATGGCGGGCTTGTGCGCCATGGCGAAGATCGCGGTCAGGTGACAGCGGTTTTTGATGTCGATACGCAGCATCCCGCCCGCAAACTCCTGCGCGAAAACGACATCGACGATGACGGGGACCTGATTTTCCGCCGGGTCCAGTCGGCAGACGGCCGAACCAAGGCTTTTGTCAATGATCAGGCGCTCAGCGTTCAGCTCATGCGCCAGGTCGGGCAGCTCCTCGTCGAAATTCATGGTCAACACGATGATCGTGCACTCGTCGACACGGATGCGCATCGCACTTTGCTCGATGCCTTCGCCAATCTCGCCGATGAAGCGCAGGACGTCGGCAGGCTCCACAAGGTCTGGCGCGATACCGATCGCACGCTGAAAAAGCACAGGGAGCAGGTGGAGCGGGCCGCTCGCGAGGCGGATTATCTCCGCGCCTCCGTCGAGGAGCTGGAAAAGCTCTCGCCACAGGATGGCGAAGAGGACGAACTTGCCGAGAAGCGCTCGCGAATGATGAAGGCCGAGCGCATTGCCGGCGATATCGCCGAGGCTTCCGAGTTCCTCAATGGCAACGCGTCGCCCGTGCCGCATATCGCTTCGCTGGTGCGCCGGCTGGAGCGCAAGAGCCATGAAGCGCCCGGCCTGCTGGAAGATACCGTCGCACTGCTCGACGCCGCTCTCGACCAGCTTTCCAACGCGCAGATGGAAGTCGAGACTGCGCTGCGCAAGACGGAATACGATCCGCGCGAACTGGAGCGCGTTGAGGAGCGTCTGTTCGCGTTGCGCGCAGCCTCGCGCAAATATTCGGTGCCTGTCATCGAATTGCCGGCATTGGCGCAGCGCATGATTTCTGATCTTGCCGATGTCGACGCTGGCGAAGAGCGGCTGGCCCGGCTCGATGCCGAGCTTGCCGCCGCCAAGACGGAATACGATGTTGCCGCTCGCAGCCTGTCGGAGAAGCGCCGTCATGCTGGCGAGGCGCTTGCTGCGGCTGTCATGGCGGAATTGCCGGCCCTGAAGCTTGAGCGCGCGCGTTTCATGGTGGAGATAACAAGCGATCCCGAAGCCGGAACGGCCGATGGCATCGATGTCGTCGAATTCCACGTGCAGACCAACCCCGGTACGCGTCCAGGCCCGATCACCAAGGTCGCTTCCGGAGGCGAGCTGTCGCGTTTCCTTCTGGCGTTGAAGGTTGCGCTTGCCGATCGCGGCTCGGCGCCGACCCTTGTCTTCGACGAAATCGACACCGGCGTCGGCGGTGCGGTCGCGGATGCGATCGGCCAGCGGCTGAAACGGCTGTCCGATCGCGTGCAGGTGCTGTCGGTCACCCACGCACCTCAGGTCGCAGCCCGCGCTGCAACGCATCTGCTGATCTCCAAGGGACCGGTCGCGGATGGCTCGGAAAAGATTTCCACGCGCGTTGCCACCATGGAACCGAAGGATCGTACCGAGGAAATCGCCCGCATGCTCGCAGGCGCTTCGGTGACCGAAGAGGCGAGGGCGGCTGCCAAGCGCCTATTGGCAGGCAACGGTTGATCGTTTCCTGCGGTGCTGTCCATGCAGCAAATGCCAGCGACTACCTGCCCGAAGCGGATATAGCAGCCAGGCCAGCTGCTATGGCTGCGACGCGCCTGAACTGCGTCGTCTGTCGCTGACATCTCGCTTCGGTCTTTCGACGATCTTGCGTCATATATCCTTCATCGTCCCCGGTTAGGCAGGCCAGAATCCGGAGACTGCCAATGCACTCGACTGCACAGCCAAATCGCCCCAAAATCGCGGAAACCGTCATTCACTCGACGGCGAGCATAAGGGATTCGAGCATCGGCAGATGCTGTGAGATTTTGGCGGACACATCTCTGCACACGGCAGAGCTCGGGGATTTCTCCTATTTGGGGCCGCGCTGCATTGTCGGTGATGCAACGATTGGAAAGTTCTGCGCCATCGCGGCAGAGGTCAGGATTGGCGCTCCCAATCACCCGATGGACCGCCCGTCCATGCACCGCTTCACCTACTGTCCGGAATATTACTCGGCGGACGCCGTGCGGGACCATGCCTTTTTCGATCGGCGAAAGGAAGATCGTGCTGTCATCGGCAATGATGTCTGGATCGGTCACGGCGTGATTGTTTTGCCGGGCGTCAAGGTTGGAAACGGTGCCGTGCTCGCGGCAGGTGCGGTCGTCACCAAAGATGTCCAACCATATACGATTGTCGGTGGTATTCCCGCCAAATTCATTCGAGAGCGGTTCACGCGAAGCGTCGCAGAGAGACTTATTTCCATCGCCTGGTGGGATTGGTCTTTCGAAACCATCATGGAGCGGCTCGCCGATTTTCAGTCAAGCGACATCGAAGCCTTTTGCGAGCGCTGGTCCTGATCCGCTCCTGGCGACTTTGCTGTCAGCGTTTGGCCCGGTTGCTTTGCGGAAACGGGTACAGTGCCCTTACAATGAGGGATGAAGGACAGCGGCACGACACAGCTTGCCACTGCGGTTCCGTAAGATTCCGGGACGGTTGACGGACGAACTTTTGCGCGACATGCACTAGAGCTGGCACTTGGGATCGATCATATCCTCGGCCGACCCGCGGGATTTGTGTGCTTCGTTTATTCTTGCGAGAATATAGAAACCATGCTGTCCGTCCGGCAATATCGAGCCAAAGACGCCAACCACGACGTTTTCCATATTTGAGCGGGCGCCATCAACGCCGTCTGCGACGAGCTTCAATGGGTTTAAATTCGTGAGGTCGTCGGCCGCATGGAAGGTTGCCCACCAACCTGCTTTGGTCTTCAGGTTTGTAAATCGGCCGCTTTCAATCTCCGTCGCATGACTCTTCAACAGAGCCGTAAAGCGAGGCGTCTCGCAGCCCATGTGGATATGAAGCCGATCTTGCGTGCGCCAACTGGCAGCGTTTATCGCCAGTGCAAAATTCTGTGGCGAAGCCTTCATTACACGCGGATCGATTGCTGACAATTCTCTCCACGCTTCGCCGAAATAGTTCGGCGCTCCCGCAGCCAGAAGGCGTGGATCTTCGATACCGGGCACGTCGGCGAGCGGTGCAAGAATGGTTCGCTCTTTGTCCGCCGGCTCACGAAGAACAACATACGAAGACATCGGGTCCTGCGACTGGACTATCTTGAGGCACGGATATGGTGAGCCTGTCAGGGTGGAGTTGATCTCGCACGCTCTAACGACCAGCCCCAAAGCAGAGCGGCTGACGAATGAGCTCATGATCATAACTGCAATAACGAGAGAAATAGAGAGAAGGGTAAGACGATGCTTCATGCGTGATGTCGAATTTCCGCTGATGATCCAATCATTTCCAGAGATCTGGTTCTCATAATAGTCTACCTTAAATCCCCTGCGATAGACACGGAAGAGCCCCAGTCTCAGGAATTGGATGGAGAACTCCACTAAGGCTGTCTGAACGCCGATATTTCCCGCATCTGTAACACCAAGGACGACCGATCATGGCGTAAAGTTGTCGTGAACTCCACCGTCACCGTTGTTGGTCGGCGATTGAACGGCGGATTTTTTCCCTTTGTTTTTACGTGCGCCGGGCTGAAAACCGCTTCGCACTTTTCGCGGAAGTGCTCTAAAACATCTTCGAAATCGGGAGTGTAGATTCATGAGCACCGAACAGAAGCCCGTGGAAGATTTGAGCGAAGAGGAGGCGGCCGCGGCGCTTGCTTACTTGGCTGCGGAGATCGCGCGCAACGACGCGCTTTATCATGGCAAGGATGCGCCGGAGATTTCGGATGCGGACTACGATGCACTGAAGCGGCGCAATGATGCGATCGAGGCTCGGTTTCCCGCATTGATTCGAGCCGACAGCCCCTCGCGCAGGGTAGGGGCCGCGCCGTCGGAGACCTTTGCGCCGGTTATCCATGCAAGGCCGATGCTCTCGCTCGACAATACGTTCTCGCAGGAGGACGTGGAGGATTTCGTCGCCAGCGTCTATCGTTTCCTCGGTCGCCTGCCGGACAATTCGATCGCCTTTACCGTCGAGCCGAAGATCGACGGTCTTTCCATGTCCATTCGCTACGAGAACGGCCGGATGGTCAGCGCTGCGACGCGTGGTGACGGCACGACGGGCGAGAATGTCACCGCCAATATCAGGACCATCCAGGAAATCCCGCAGACTCTGCCGGCAGGCGCACCCTCGGTTGTCGAGGTGCGCGGCGAGGTCTACATGGCCAAGAGCGATTTTCTGGCGCTCAACGCGCAGATGGAGGCGGAGGGGAAGCAGACCTATGTCAATCCGCGCAATACGGCTGCCGGCTCGCTGCGTCAGCTCGACGCGAAGGTGACGGCCAGCCGCAAACTGAAATTCTTCGCCTATGCCTGGGGCGAGATGTCCGATATGCCCGCCGACACGCAATATGGCATGGTGCAGATCTTCAAATCCTGGGGCTTCCCGGTCAATCCGCTGATGGAGCGGCTAAGCTCGGTCGCTGACATTCTCGGTCATTACGAAGAGATCGGCCTGCAGCGCCCAGATCTCGACTATGATATCGACGGCGTTGTCTACAAAGTCGACAGCTTGGAACTGCAGGCCCGCCTTGGCTTCCGTTCGCGCTCGCCGCGCTGGGCGACGGCGCATAAATTCCCCGCGGAACAGGCGTTCACGCGTCTGGTCGGCATCGATATCCAGGTTGGCCGCACCGGCGCGCTGACGCCGGTCGCCCGCCTCGAGCCGATCACGGTCGGCGGTGTTGTCGTGACCAATGCGACGCTGCACAATGCCGATTACATCAAGGGTATCGGCAACAAGGACGAGCTGATCCGCGACGGCCGCGATATCCGCGTCGGCGACATGGTGATCGTGCAGCGCGCGGGCGATGTCATCCCGCAGATCGTCGATATCGTCATGGAGAAGCGCGAGCCGTCGAGCACGCCTTACGAGTTCCCGAAAGTGTGTCCGGTCTGCGGCAGCCATGCGGTGCGCGATATCAATGAGAAGACCGGCAAGGTCGATGCAGTTACGCGCTGCACAGGCGGTTTCATCTGCCGGGCGCAGGCGACCGAGCATCTCAAGCATTTCGTCTCGCGCAATGCCTATGACATAGAGGGCCTGGGCTCGAAGCAGATCGATTTCTTCTTCGAGAGCGAGGACCCGGCGCTGCAGGTGCGGATCGCGCCGGATATTTTCACTTTGGAGAGACGTCAGCAGACGTCGCTTGCGAAGCTGGAGAATATCGACGGCTTCGGCAAGGTCAGTGTCGGCAAGCTCTATGCCGCGATCAACGAGCGGCGGCAGATCGCCTTGCATCGCTTCATCTTCGCGCTGGGCATCCGCCATGTCGGCGAGACGACAGCCAAGCTGCTGGCGCGCTCCTATGGCACTTATGCGGCCTTCGAGGCAGGGATGAAAGAAGCGGCACCCCTTAGCGGCGATGCCTGGAACGATCTCAACAATATCGAGGGTATCGGCGAAGTGGTGGCGCGAGCCATCGTCGAATTCTACAAGGAGCCGCGCAATATCGAAGTTATCGCCAAGCTCCTGGAGGAAGTTCAGCCGCAAGAGGCAGAGCAGCCGGTGACTTCTGGCAGTCCAGTCGCCGGCAAGACGGTCGTCTTTACGGGCTCGCTGGAAAAGTTCACCCGCGACGAGGCCAAGGCGAAGGCGGAGAGCCTTGGAGCCAAAGTTTCCGGTTCGGTGTCGAAGAAGACGGATATCGTCGTGGCCGGGCCGGGTGCGGGCTCGAAGCTCGACAAGGCGCGCGAGTTCAACGTCCAGGTCATGACTGAGGACGAGTGGCTGGATTTGATCGGCTGATGATAGCAGGCGGCGGAAACACAATCCGCCGCCTCTCTATTGTTCAGAATTTCAGGCGCGCCATCGTGAATGCATCGACATATTTGCCGTTGCGGAAACCGAAAGCGCGCAGACGCCCCTCGGTTTCGAACCCGAATTTTTCGTAGAGGGCGATCGCCCGCGCATTGTCGACATAGACGGTCAGTTCCAGGCGCTTGATCGCCAGCCAGTTGTCGGCGGTATCGACGAGGGCGCCCAACAGCGCGGAGCCGATGCCGCAGCCCGTAAAATCGTCATGCACGCCCATGCCGATGTTGGCGCTATGAATCCGCCGGCCGACAAGTCGGTTCATGCCTGCATTGCCGACGATCTGCCCGTCAAGCACGGCGACAAGGCCGGTCGAGTTGGGCGACGACTTCTCCAACCATTGCCGTGTTTCCTCGACGCTTTGAAAGGGCAGGCGAAGCGTACCGGCGCGGAAGCCGGGGAGGTTAGCGATTGTCGCGATCCCTTCTGCGTCGGACGGGCGCGAGGCACGAATCTCGACTGCGCCGATTTTGCCTGATCGTCGTTTGGCGGGTTCTTGCTCTTCGAAAGACATGGGCTCTCCTTGATATTCATGAGGAGAGCAAGGAAACTTCAACCCTGCTCGCCTCGGCAGGGTTGAGATGGATCGCAGTCAGCTCAGCGCAACGCAGCTTCCACTCCCCCTGCAGGGGGAGAGATGGTGTGAAGGTGCATCACTGTGGCGCGGTTTGCGATCATGGGCGGATGATCTGATGCGATCTGAAGGTTGTCAATCGTTCGTTGCACGAATTCTTGATCGCTGTGTCACCGAAGCGGAACGGAATTGCCTCGTCTTACGTATGGCTTGACAGGTAACTATTTGGTTGCCTATAAATAAGAAAAGGCAACCAAATGGTTTCATATCAGTGAATGATGATGCAGTCTTCAAGGCGCTGGCGGATGCCAGCCGGCGACAATTGCTCGACAGGCTCCATGAGCAGAACGGGCAGACCTTGAATGCGCTCTGCGAGGATCTGGATATGAGCCGCCAGGCGGTCGCCAAGCATCTTGCCATTCTAGAGGAGGCCAATCTGGTTTCCTCGGAGAAGCATGGACGGGAGAAGCTGCATTTCATCAATGCGGTCCCGATCAACGGCATCGCCGAACGCTGGATCAACAAGTTCGAACGCCAGCATCTGAGCGCGCTTTCGGCCTTGAAGAAGGCGCTGGAAGACGAGGGCGGTCAGTGAGATCAAGAAGCAATAAAATTCAAACAAGGAGAAATGACATGACCGGAAGCAAATTCGTCTACGTCACCTTCATCCGCACCACGCCGGAAAAGCTCTGGTCGGCGCTGACCACGCCGGAATTCATTAAGCAATACTGGTTCGACATGGTCCACGACACCGAGTGGAAGGTTGGATCGCCCTGGAAAATGCTCTTTCCGGATGGCAGGGTCGCCGACATGGGCGAAATCGCTGAGTTCGACCCGCCACGGCGGTTCGCCATCAACTGGCGCAACGAGTGGCGCCCGGAATTGAAGGCCGAAGGCTGGTCACGTTGCGTGATGGAGCTGGAGCCGGCGGATGGCGTCGTGAAGTTGACCGTCACCCATACGATCAAGGTCGAAAACTCCAAGTTCATCGAGGCGGTTTCCGGCGGTTGGCCGAAGATCCTGTCCAACCTCAAATCGCTGCTGGAAACCGGAACGGTCGCAATCAGCCAGAAATGAGATGATGCGTTACCTGAGTGTGTTCGGACGTCGTTGCTTTGGCGGCGGCGTCCACCGTGCAGATTGCCGCGTATCGATCGTAAGGCGTTGCTGCGCGGATATAAGCCGTCCCACCTTGCATCGCTCATGGGCCATCTTACCTTAGCCAAGCCGCTCTTGCTCCCGGCGGCTGTTGTTGGAGGATGATCGATGCGTTCACCCAAATTCTTTGCCGCCGTTGCCGCGTCTTTTTTGGCTCTGGCGCCCGTTTCCGCTTCCGCCGAAGTTGTCGGCAAGGTCGGTGTGGACTGGACGGGCAATGATATTCTGATCGATGCCGTGCCGGATCCCGAAGTCACCGGCGTCACGTGCCATGTGACCTATTTCGACCGCAGCGTGATCGACCGGCTGCGCAAGGGCAACTGGTTCGAAGATCCTTCCAACAATTCCATCGCCTGCCGTCAGACTGGCCCAATCGAGATCGGCAATATCAATCTGTCCGAGAGCGGTGAAGAGGTGTTTCGCGCCGGGTTGTCGCTCATCTGGAAGAAGCTGGTCGTCACCCGTATCTATGACAAGAAGAACGATACGCTGGTCTATCTCATCCATTCGCGGCAGTTGACGGATGGTTCCGCCAAGATGGCCATTTCGACAATCCCCTTGTTCGGCCAGCAGGTTACGTGGAAGAATGGCAAGCCGAAATGACGGTATTTCCATACCTCTAAAATAACTCGTAGAAAGATAATACCAAAAAAAGTCATACTCTTGGGTTGTCGAATTCCTTCTAGTTGCTTTCGGTTTGCACCTTTTTGATGCAATTTCGAAGGCGAACAGCGAGGCGACTCTCGCCCCTGTTCACGGCCTGCAAGACCGTGTCGTTGGCTACACCCCTGCCAAAACCGGTTACATAAAAAGCGATCGCCCTGGAGCTTGGCTTCAGGGCGATCTTCTTTTTGGTGAGCTAACTTATTGAAATCAGGCTGCCTGCGCCAACTGATCCGCAATGACCGTATCGAGGTTGAGGAAGCAGACCATGGTCTTTTCCAGCGCCACGATGCCGCGGCAGAAGGCGCGCTGTGCCTCGGGGATGATTTCCGGAGCCGGCTGGAGATCTTCGCTCTTGATCGACATCATATCCGACACCTGTTCGACCAGCAGACCGACCAGCTTGCCGGCAATATCCGTGACGATGATCGCCGAGCGCTCCGAAGGTTCCGTCATCTTCATGCCGAGACGGCAGGCCATATCGATGACCGGGATGACCGCGCCGCGCAGGTTGATGAGACCGAGGACGTAAGGCGGCGTGTGCGGCATCGGCGTCACTGGCGCCCAGCCGCGGATTTCGCGGATAGCCATGATGTCGATGCAGAATTCCTGATCGCCAAGGTGAAAAGAGACGATTTCCAGATAGGTGCCCGATTGCTTGATGGCGTTCGTCATGTTCGAGAACTTCCCGTTTGGCATCGCCGCAAGCGACGCTCGCGATTGAAAAGAGAGATCGGCTGGAGCGGCTTGGGCAGCGGCAGCGTCCGGTGCTTTGGCAAAAAATACGCCTGGCGTTCCGGCGGGCGTCATGCCCTTCTGGGATAAAGAGGTTTGCCGCGCTTTCGGGCGGCGGGCGAAGTCGAGTTCGACCTTTGACGCAGATGTTGGCGCGGACTGGTTAGGATTGGTTTAACATGAATGCAGATTTCGCCTTACCGGACCGAGAAGAGCGGGAAAGCGGACCGAACGGGGCTTGAAAGATCTCCATTTCCACCCTGCGACGATTTCGGCCTCTTCTGAACATCTTCTTGAATTGCGTCCTCCACTTCGAGCCGTTACATCGGCAGGTGAGTTGGCCGTGCGCATCTGGGCGCGGTTGCCGGGGGTTGGTGAGGAATGGCAGACATGAGAAGCGTGCGGATTGCAGTTTGGGTGGCCGTGTTGATCGTGGCGGGACTATTGGGCTGGTTTAGCTTTGGTGGCGGCAAGTCACCTGAGGTAGCCGCGTCCGGGCCTTATGGCGTGCCCTTTACGCTCGTTTCCCAGAGCGGCCAGCCGATCAGCGATCAGGCGTTCCGCGGCAAGCCGTCGGCCGTTTTCTTCGGCTATACGCATTGCCCCGATGTCTGCCCGACGACGCTGTTCGAGCTGAACGCCTGGCTGCAGAAGGTCGATCCTGATGGTAGCAAGCTCAATGCCTATTTCGTGACCGTCGACCCTGAGCGCGATACGCCTGCCATCATGGACCAATACGTCTCTAACGTTTCCAAGCGCATCACCGGAATTTCCGGCGATCCCGCCAAGGTGATGGATATGGTCAAGGGATTCCGTGTCTATGCCAAGAAGGTGCCGGCCGACGACAAGCAACCGAATGGTGACTACACCATGGATCACACCGCTTCCGTCTTCCTGCTGGATTCGCAGGGCCGCTTTGCCGGTACCATCGCCTATGAAGAGGACCCGGACGTGGCGGTGAAGAAATTGGAGAACCTGGTCAAGAAGGGATAGGGCCTGCATGGGCGAGGGGATTGGCGGAGAGGGAAAGTCGAGATCGATCCTGATCGTAGGGGCTGGGCCGGTTGGTCTTACTGCCGCTCTGGAGCTTGCCCGTCGCGGCTTCTCGCCGCGGATCGTCGATGATGGCACTGGTCCGACGCCGCTCGAGGAAAGTCGGGCGCTCGGCGTTAATGCTCGCACGCTGACGCTGCTGTCTGCTTCCGGCGTTGCGGAGCGTATCATCGCCGATGCGCAATCGATCGAGCAGTTTCGTGTCCGTTCGGCCGAGAAAGTCTTGATCCAGCTCGATACCCGCCAGCTGCAGGGCCGCTTCAGTGCTATTCGAGCCCTGTCGCAGGGGCAAACCGAGCGCCTGTTGATGGAGGCGCTGTCGTTCTATGGCGTCGCGCCCGAATGGCGGACCGCGGTGATGGCGGAGGCCATATCGGACTTTCAGAGGCCGGAAGTGACACTTCGCCGGGCTGACGGCACATCGGAAACCGTGCGGCCGGATATATTAATCGGTGCGGATGGAGCCCATTCCGTCGTGCGCAAAGCGCTCGGCGCCGGCTTTCCGGGCGAGGCGTTGGAGGCGTCCTTCTATCTTGCCGATTTCCGTTATGCCGGTCCGGTCGATACCCGTTTTGGCGAAGTCTCGATCTTCGATCCCGGCATGGTCGCGCGCTTGCCCGTATCGGCCGACATCATCCGCTATATTTCGACGCTCGAAGATTTCGAACGCCGCATCGCTCATCCGTCGGCCGTTGCGGAAAGAACCTGGGCCTCGCAGTTCCGCATTCACTTCCGGCATGTCGAGCCGATGGCCAAGGGCAACGTCTTTCTTGCCGGCGATGCAGCGCATATTCATTCGCCGGCCGGCGCGCGCGGCATGAACCTCGGTATCGAAGACGCCTGCTGGCTTGCGTGGCTCATTGCGGAAGGTCGCGAACAGGAGTATTCGGCCTTGAGAATTCCTGCCGTGAAGCAGGTATTGAAGCAGACCTATAGCCTGACGCGACTGGTGACCATGGAAAATCCGCTGGCGATCGCCGCGCGCAATCTGTTTGCGCCGCTGTTCTTGCGCTTCGGTCCGGCTCGTCGGACATTGCTTCGAAGCGTTGCCGGCTATGATACGCCAAGGCCACCCTGGATCGACTGGGCCGAATAGGAACGAGAAAGAGCGACGAGTTGAGTGAAATCCGCCTTTATGTAACGACGACCGAGAAAAAGGCCGAACAGGTCATGGACCTGATGACGCCGGTATTCGAAGACGAAGAATTGCCGATCGCAACGACGGAAATAGACGAGAAGAACGATATCTGGGAAGCGTCGATCTATCTGTATACCGCGGATGAGGAAGAGGTCCGCGGTCGTTTCGAAGCACTGCTGAAGCCTGCCTTTGCAGATCTCGCTATCCAGAAGGAGGTGCTTCCCGATATCGACTGGATCGCCAAGTCGCTGGAAGGGTTGAAGCCCGTGCGCGCTGGCCGCTTCCTGGTGCACGGTTCGCATGATCGCGACAAGGTCGGTCCCAGCGATATCGCCATCGAAATCGAAGCGGGTCAGGCATTCGGCACCGGTCATCATGGGACGACGGCGGGCTGCCTGGAGACGATCGAAAAGGTTGTCGCGAGCCGTCGCGTGCGCAACGCGCTCGATCTCGGGACGGGCAGCGGCGTGCTCGCGATCGCGGTGCGCAAGCTGCGCAACATTCCGGTTCTGGCGACCGATATCGATCCGGTCGCTGTTCGTGTCGCGCGGGAAAATGTCCGCAGCAACGGCATTGCCTCGGGGATCGCGCTTGAGACGGCACCGGGATTTCACTCCACGGCCTTTTCCCGTCATGGGCCGTTCGACTTGATCATCGCCAATATTCTGGCGCGACCGCTCATCAAGATGGCGCCGCAGCTTGTGGCCCATCTGGCGCCGGGCGGCTCCGTCATTCTTTCGGGCATCCTCGCCGAGCAGCGCTGGAAGGTTCTGGCGGCTTACAACGGCGCGAACCTTCGGCACGTACGCACGATCTGGCGCAACGGCTGGGTCACGATCCATCTTGACCGGCCTTGAGCCGCTCACCTCTTGCAATTGCGATTGCTGAAACAAAAAAGGCGGTGCCGAAGCACCGCCTTGAGACCGGTTTTCACCGATCTTGCCCGCGAGCGTGTGGAGGAGGAGTGCTCAAGCGGGCTCTAAGCGTTCTGATCATAATCCGAGAGGGAGGAGGAGAACCGGATTGCGATCGACTTGGAACGCGTAGATCGTAAACTTCTTAGCGGCGATCGCCGCGGCTTGCGCCGATTGCCTTGGAGGTTTCGACTTCGAGCTGACGAAGTGAACCGACGGAATGGCGTACGGTACGACGCTCGCCAGCCAGCGCCGGGCTAACATATGCGGAGCGAGAGATAGGCATTGTCTTAAGTCCTTAGTTTGAGCTGGTTCTTCGTGAACCCTGTTTGATGCGCCGGATATAGCGACTCGCTCGTCTGAGTGGCAGGGGGGAGGTTTCATGGGAGCTATGCGCGATATGCATATTTCGTGCCGTGAAGTTGTCATATTCGGTAGGTGATGCTCACGAAATGGGCGGATTCGTTAACGGCCAGAGATGGGATCGAGCGCTCTCATATGGTGCGATGTTGTCGTTGTTTCGCATATCGTCTCAATGATCTAAAATCACGTCGCACTTCCAACCATCATGCTCTAACATACTGGCACCATTCGGTTTCACGGATTCTCCACCAGTCTCGGATCAGCTCATGTTTCAGTCTTTCGACGTCACTTCCACCCCGCAATTCGGCCGCGAACGTGTTGCCGGTCTGCGTGTCGCCTTCGGTGATCTCGGCATTGACGGCTTCCTCGTGCCGCGAGCCGACGAGTATCAGGGCGAGTACGTGCCCAAATGCTCGGAGCGCCTCGCATGGCTTACGGGTTTCACTGGATCGGCAGGTGTTGCGCTTATCACACACTCCCAGGCCGTGGTGTTCGTGGATGGCCGTTATGTGACGCAGCTTGCTGAGCAGGTGGACCGCAGCGTCTTCAGCGGTGGCGATCTGGTGAACGAGCCGCCGCACATCTGGCTGCCACGCCATGCCAAGAAGGGCTTCCGGCTCGGCATCGATCCGTGGCTGCATACGGGCGCGGAAGTGCGCCGGCTGGAAAAGGCGCTGGCCGAGATCGACGGCAAGCTCGTCTTCCTGCCCCACAATCCGCTTGACAGGCTGTGGACGGATCGTCCGGCCGAGCCGCTTGGCGGCGTCATCATCCAGGATATCGGTCAAGCCGGCGTTCTGGCCAGGGACAAGCTTGTGGCGATCGCCAATGGCCTCAAGGAAAAGAACCTCAAGGCCGTGCTGATCACCGATCCGTCCTCGGTTGCCTGGATCTTCAATATCCGCGGCAGCGACGTGCCGCACACGCCGCATCCGTTGGCGCGTGCCATCATCTATGCGGAAGGGGAAGCGGCACTCTTTCTCGACAAGCGCAAGACCAAGGTCGAGGCGGAAGCCTATCTGACGCAGATCTGCAAGCAGCTGCCCCCGTCCGAACTTACCAGGCGTCTGGCCGCTGCGGCTGAGAATGGCGGGCGAATCCTGGTCGATCCGGATCTTGCGTCCTACGCCTTGACCGATATCATCCGTCGCGAGGGCGGAGAGGTCGTGGAGGGCAATGACCCTGCCAAGCTGCCGCGCGCCTGCAAGAACGCCGCTGAAATCAATGGTTCCGCGGCTGCGCACCTGCAGGATGGCGCCGCCATGGTCGAGTTCCTCTACTGGCTCGAGACGAGCAAGCCTGGAACGGTGACGGAAATCGTCGCGGCAGAGCGGCTGGAAGCCTGCCGCGCCCGCGTCGGCGAAAGCATGCAGAACCCGCTGAAAGACATTTCCTTCGATACGATCTCCGGGGCCGGCGAGCACGCAGCGATCATGCATTACCGCGTGACAACGGCGAGCGACCGGTTGATCCAGGCCGGCGAGCTGTTCCTGATCGATTCAGGCGCACAATATATCAACGGCACGACGGACATTACACGTACCGTCGGTATCGGTTCCGTTTCCGAAGAGCACAAGCGTCTCTTCACGCTGGTGCTCAAGGGGATGATCGCGATCAGTACGGCACGTTTCCCGAAGGGCACGCGCGGTTGCGATCTCGATCCGCTGGCGCGCATCGCGCTCTGGAAGGCGGGCGTCGATTTCGCCCATGGCACAGGCCACGGCGTCGGCTCCTATCTTTCCGTGCATGAGGGGCCGCAGCGCATCGCGCGTCTTGCCGTACAGGAGCTGCTCCCCGGCATGATCCTTTCCAACGAACCCGGCTACTATCGTCCGGGCCATTTCGGCATCCGCATCGAGAACCTGATCTACATCCGCGATCCGGAAGAGATCGAGGGTGGCGACATGCCGATGCTCGGCTTTGAGACGCTGACCTTCTGCCCGATCGATCGCAGCCTGGTGCTCGTCGAACTGCTGACGCATGAGGAACTGCACTGGCTGAACGAATATCACATGCGGACGCGCGAGGCGCTGATGCCGCTGATCCATGATCACGATATCCGGGCATGGCTGGAGAACGCTACGCTCGCGCTCAGCCACTGAGACGTATGAACCCCATCCCGCCTCGAAACGGGATGGGGATCTCTCAATGCATCAAGTACCGATGGAATGGCGCCATGCCATCACGACGATCCATCCGGCGACGAGCATATAGGTCGACGGGTAGCGCAGGCCGACGAGGAGGGCTGCGAGCATCGCCACCTTCGTATCCCAACCACCGACGAAGAAAGCGGGTGCGACGAGGGTCGTAAGGACAGCGGCGGGCACGGCATTCAGCGCGGCTTCGACGCGCGGCGGAATGCGCGTCATCTTGACAATGAGGATGTAGCCGCCGATGCGCGTGAGGAACGTCACGACGGCTGCGGCCGCGATCAGCAGGACCATATGCGAATTGAAATCGAGCATGGTCAGACCTCGTGACTTTCATGAGCGATATCAGGCTTGCGGTTCGCTTTCACCGGCGGCAGTACCGCGGCAAGGGCGACGCCCGCCAGCGCACCGATGCTGACATGCCAGGGCGAGCCGACATAACGGTGTGCGATTGCCGATGCCACGGCGCTGGCGGCAACCACCGGCAGGAAATTGTCTCTCTTGCGGAAGCCCATGACGATGCCGAGGAAATAGATCGGCAGCAGGATGTCGAGGCCGATGGCTTTCGGATCTCCGATCAGGCTGCCTAGAAGGCCGCCGATCAGGCTGATGATCACCCAGGGAATATAGACCATCGCCGCAAAGCCGATGTACCAGGCGAAGGTCACGGACTTGCCGCTCTCGTGGCGCTTGATCGTTTCTGCAAATTGCGGATCGACCAGCAGGAAGAAGGTGAAGAACTTCTCCACCCCGGAAAAGTGCCTGATGTAGCGCGCGATCGCCGCCGAATAGAGCACATGGCGGAAATTCACCGCCAGGATCGACAGCACGATGAGCCAAGCTTGGACATTGTGGCCGAAGAGATCCAGCCCCACCATCTGGCTGGCGCCGGCATAGACGGTGCCGCTCATCAGGGTCAATTCGCCGAGTGACATGCCTTGGTCGCGTGCCAGTGCACCGAAGAGGGCGCCGAAGGGCGCTGCAGCGAGGCCGACGGGAATGCCGCCCTTCAAGCCTTCAAGAAATTCCGCGCGACTCATGGTCCGCTTTGTCCTTTGTGGAAAATCCGACGCTTTCGCCCGGATGCCGTGTCGAGGGCGCACATTCCGCATGGGAAACAACGATAGTTGCACCCCTTGCGCATTTGTTGCCGCGCTGTTCAATGGCGGGAGGTGTAAGCCGTGCCTGTAGAACCAGCAATTGAATTTCCTTGATGGATCAATTGATTTCCTTGATCCAGGTCCTTGGGTGCGCTTGTGAAATGGGAGATGGGCAAGATGAAGAAAATCACTTTTGCGAAGGAGGAGAAGGCAGCCATGGTCGCCCGCCTCCAGCGCTATTTCGCCGACGAGCTCGACCAGACGCTCGGCACGTTGCCCGCAGAATTCCTGCTCGACTTCTTCACATCCGAGATCGGTCCTTATTATTACAATCAAGGTCTGCGGGATGCTCATGCCGCATTGGTAAGCAAGATCGAGGATTTCGGTGAGGCGATCTATCTGCTGGAGAAGGAGCCGGCCAAGAGCTGACGGCGCCTCATTTCTTCGGCTGGAAGGTGTGCTCAACAGCCGGGAAAGTGCGGGCCTTCACTTCCTCGGCATAGGCTTCCGTCGCTTTCGAGATCATGGGCGCCAGCTCTGCGAAATGCTTGACGAAGCGCGGCTTGAAATCGTTGAACAGGCCGAGCATGTCGTCGGAAACGAGGATCTGCCCGTCGCAGGCGGCAGATGCGCCGATACCGATGGTGGGAATGGCGATGGCGGCGGTAATCTCTCGGGCGAGCGGCTCGATCGTGCCTTCGATCACCACGGCGAAGGCGCCGGCTTCGGAAATCGCTTTAGCATCGCGTCGGATCTTGTCGGCTTCCTTCTCCGAGCGGCCAAGCGAGCGATAGCCGCCGGTCGTGTTCACCTGCTGAGGCATTAGCCCGACATGACCGAAGACCGGAATGCCGCGAGAAGTCAGGAAGGAGACGGTTTCAGCCATTTCCTCACCGCCCTCCAGCTTCACGCCATCGCAGCCGGTTTCCTTGAGGATGCGCGCGGCATTGCGAAAGGCTTGCTCCTTTGATTCCTGGTAAGAGCCGAAGGGCAGGTCGACGATGACGCAGGCATGCTTGGCGCCGCGCATGACGGCCTGGCCATGGGCGATCATCATCTCCATCGTGACGCCGACAGTCGTTTCCATCCCATAGAGCACCATGCCGAGGGAATCGCCGACCAGGAGCAGGTCGCAATGCGGGTCGAGCAGGCGGGCGATTGGCGTCGTATAGGCTGTCAGGCTGACGATCGGGCGCGTGCCTTTCATCTGCTCGATGGCGGCAGGCGTCGTGCGCTTGGTGTGTCCGACGGTGCTCATCTCAGGCGGTCCTTTCGTTGGTGGACGGCCTGCGACGGATGACACTGTTGTCAAGCAGGCGGGTGGTGCCGATGCGGACGAATAACGCAACGAGGATCGGCTGCCCTTGCAATTTGCTCAGCGGCTCCAGCGTTTCGGGATGACGAACGGCGGCGACTTCCACAGTCGCAAGCGGTTCGTTACCGATGAAGGCCCGTAGTGCTTCTTCGAGTGCGGCGGGGTCATCCGCGCCGAGATCATAGAGTTTTTCGGCTTCCGCCAGTGCCTTGGGAACGATGACAGCAGCAGCGCGCTCTTCCTTCGTCAGATAGACGTTGCGCGAAGAGAGCGCCAAGCCATCGCTATCGCGGACGGTCGGTACCGGCACGACGCGAACGGGCTGTGCGAGATCCTCGACCATGCGGCGGATGATTGCCACCTGCTGGTAATCCTTCTCGCCGAAATAGGCGTTGTCGGGCTGGACAATATTGAAGAGCTTGGTGACGACGGTGGCAACACCGGCGAAATGGCCCGGGCGAACCGCACCTTCCAGCTCCGCGCCGAGCTTCGGCACGTCAACGACGGTTTGCATCGGGCGCGGATACATGTCGATGACACCGGGTGCGAAGAGAAAGTCGACGCCGGCATCACGCAGCATGGCACTGTCACGCTCGAGATCGCGCGGATATTTCGCCAGATCCTCGTTGGCGCCGAATTGCAGCGGATTGACGAAAATGGAGGTGACGACGTCGTCGTTCTCGGCTTTGGCGCGGGAAACCAGTTCCATATGGCCTGCATGCAGGTAGCCCATGGTCGGCACCAGGCCAATGCGCCTGCCGGCCTTGCGATGTTCGCCAAGCCTTTCGCGCAGGGCGGCTATCGTGTTGATGACATCCATGGTGGCGCTCCTCCGCAAGCTACGCCCGTTCCAAGCTGCCTGCTTCCATCCCTCGAATTGGCCGCGACTTCTAACGTGTGCGGTGCAAAAAGGCAATTCAAGCAGGCTTGCGGGCAGCAACGGCAAATCCGCATTGCGCTTCATCGATTTTGCCAACAGGCGCGGCACTACCTCGTCCGGATTAGCGCTTTCCTCAATCTTTTGCTGTTAGCTGCCAGCATGGCAAAGATCGTGGCGTTGGCTGCATATTTCTATCAGGCGGCAGTGGCTTTCGGGCTACTGATCGCGGTGGCGCATCTGCTGGCTCCGGCGGATTATGCTGCCTATTCGCTGTTCATCTCGATCAGCCAGTTCGCCGCGATTTTCTGTTTCGAATGGGTCCGCTTTGCCTGCAGCCGCTTCTATCCTGGGCAGGGGCCTGGAAGCGAGGCATTGGAGCGCAAGGCGCTGACGGTGGAATTTGCGGTGTGCTCGGCAATCTGCCTGATTGCCGCCTCGGCTTCGATCTTCTTTTCGGTCTCGGCAGAGATTGCCGTGCTTGGCGGCCTGGTCGCGATCTTCCAGGGCGGCAGCGACCTGCATCTTACCATGCTGCGCTTCCGTCAGGAGTTTCGCGTCTTTTCGCGGCTGCAGGGGTCGCGCGCTACTATTCTGGCAATCGGTACACTTGCGGGTACTGCCATTGCTCCGACTTTCACTTATACCGTCGTCGGTCTGTTGGTCGGCTATCTTGCCTATGGACTCCTTGCGGCGTTTCTGACCCGCAACAGTCTTCACGAGGCGGCTTCGTTCGAGAAGGCGCTGGTGCCCAAGCATTTTGTGTATGGCAGCGTTGCGGCGAGTGCCTCCGTTATCGGCATGCTGTCGCCGTTGGGATTGAAATCGATCCTCACGGCAACGCTGGGGGCGGGTGGTGCCGCCGGTGCGCTTCTGGCGCTTGATCTGCTGCAGAGACCCTTCGTCCTGATCGTTTCTGCCCTGCAGGCCATTCAATATCCCGATGTCGTCACGACCTATGATCGCGATGGGAGAACGCCTGCCTTTGCCAAGCAGCTCGGACAGTATTACTCGCTGCTGACCGGTCTCACGCTCATGACCGCCGCCGGCATTTTTGCGCTGCTGCAGCCTGTCGGGCAATTGGTCATCGCTGCCGGTCTGCGCAATGAGTTTCTCTCCGTTGCCCCCTTTGTCATCGGTCTTGCGACATGCCGTGCGCTGACGGCCAACATGATGCCCACGCCTGCACATCTGCAGCACCGGCTGTTGACGATCTTCCTGCTTGCAGCGCTGGATTGCGTACTGCTGAACGCGGGCACGCTCATCGGCGGCTATCTCGGTTCTTTCGGCGACGTTGCCCTTATGGCCGGTGGTATGATCGGCGCGCTGTGTGCCATGGCGATCGGCGTGAAAGTGATGATGTCTCTTGCCTTCGATTTTGTCTGGCCGCCCGTCGTCTTCTCCGCTATCGGCCTCGCCGTCCCAGTGCTGGCGACGGCCGGTTTCGGCTATTCGCTATGGATATCGGTGGCAGTCGGCGTAGTGGGTGGCGCGCTCTTCTGTCTGCTTGGCCTCTACAGTTACTTCGTCACGATGTTCCGGCCGCAGTCCGGGTCCTGAAGTCTCTTAGAGATCTTCCAGAATGGACAATACGCGATCGGCGCTGCCGTCCCAGGAGAAGCGCGTGACGTTCTCATGGCCGCGTCGGCGCAGATCCTGCCGCAATGCCTCGTCAGTGGCGATCCTTCGCATGGCGGAGACAAGCTCATCCTGTCGGAAGGGATCGAAGTAGAGTGCGGCATCGCCCGATGCCTCGCGCACGGCAGGAATATCGGCCGCAAGCACCGGGCAGCCCTGCGTCATGGCCTCCAGCGGCGGAATGCCGAAACCTTCGTAGAGGCTCGGGAAAACGAAAGCCGTGGCATGGCGCTCCAGGGCGGCGATTTCCGCGTCCTCGAGCCGGCCGGGAAAGAGCAGGCTGCCGTTCGATTGCTGGCCTTCCGATTTGAAGACGGTCGGCGCGGAGCCGCCGACGACCACGAGCTTCTGATTGTCATCCTTGAGCGCCTCGAAGGCGTGGATGGCGAAATCGAGATTCTTGTTCGGCTTCATCGTCCCGACGAGCAGGAAGAAGCCGTTCGTCTTCAGGCCAAGCCGCTCGATGACGGCTTCATCTGGCTCGATGACGGCGTAGTGATCGACGGCATTGTAGACGACGTCGATGCCGGCCGTGGGAACCCGGAACACGGAGGCGAGTTCCTGTCGCGAGAATTCGGAGACGGTGCCGATCTTGGCGGTGCGTGTCAGCACCGTGCCGAGCGCTCCATGCAGCAGGCGGTAGCTGCGCTTGAAGGACTGCGGATGGCGGAAGATCGTCACGTCATGGATGACGACAGCTTGGCGGCGATGCAGGAGCGGACCGCTGCCGCCAAAGCCGATGAGCCGGCTGCCGCGTGAGCGGGAAAGTAGGGATGTCTGTTCCCAGACATGCCCAGGCCCGGTGCCGAAACGATCGATTTCGATAGCGGTGAGCCTGATGTCGATGGGCGTGTTGCGCGGCACGGCCAGACGCCAGCGTGCGCCCTTCAGCGAGGCGGGCAGGGCGCCTGAGGAAATCTTGCGGTCGAGCGCCAAGGTGAGCTCGCGCGCGAAGCGCTGCACGCCTGACAAGGGCTGGCCGAGGAAACGCCCGTTGATGACAATCGACTGCACGCCAAGGATCCCGATATCTCAGAGCAGTTCCAGGAAAAGTGCGAAGCGGTTTTCCGTCTGGAATTGCGTAAAAACAATGAGATAGAGCGGATCAGAGATTCCATGAAAAGCTGAACCGTTCTATCGATCGGGAACAGCTTGCATCATTTTGTTTAGGGAAGGTTTAGCTTGGTCGGCGCGATTTTACGCAAGCACGTCCTTGCTGCTGGCAATAGCGACACCGCGGGCTCGCATGGCGTCGATCGCGGCCTTGACCCCGGCGGGGTCGATGCCTCTGCTCGCATCTTCGATGAAGCGGACGGTGACGCCGGGCAGCATTTCGACCGCATCGAGCGCCGAAAACTTGACGCAGTAATCGGTTGCCAGCCCGCAAAGATCGAGTTCGGTGATGCCTTTGTTGCGCAGGTAGGCCGCCAGGCCGGTCAGGGCTGCCTGATCATTATCGCGGAAGGCGGAATAGCTGTCGACCGCAGGGTTCTGGCCCTTCTGCTGGATGAAATCGACGGCGCCAAGATGGAGGTCGGGATGAAACTCGGCGTCCTTGCTGTTCTGGACGCAGTGGTCGGGCCACATCATCTGGGGCTTGCCCGAGAGCGTGCCGACTTCGAAAGGCTTCTTGCCCGGATGGGCGGAGGCGAAACTGCCATGGCCGGCTGGATGCCAGTCTTGCGAGGCGACGATCAAATCGTATTTACCGCTGTCGATGAGTTTGTTGGTAACGGGCACCACCTGATTGCCATCCGGCACGGGGAGATTTCCGCCGGGGCAGAAGCCGTTCTGGATGTCGATGAGCAGCAGCGCTTTCATGGGCCTATCCTTCCGATTTGTTGCGCTGCACGATGCCAAGCGACGCGTTTCGGATCAAGCCCTTTGCACCCCGCCGAGGGAGGCGGCGAGGCGCGATGGTTTGCAAAGGCTTACGCCGGCTTGTGGCCCTTGAGGCCATAGAAGGCGATGTAGACGTAGCAGATGATCGGCATCAGGAAGGCAAGGTGAATGCCGATCGTATCGGCAAGGCCGCCCTGGATGACCGGCAGGATCGCGCCGCCGACGATCGCAAGGCACAGGATGCCTGAGCCCTGGCTCGTATATTTGCCAAGCCCGTGCAGCGCCAGGCTGAAGATCGTCGGGAACATGATCGAATTGAACAGGCCGATCGCCAGTACAGACCACATGGCGACATGGCCCGTTGTCAGCACGGTGACTACGAGCAAGATGATGACTGCAGCGGCATTGAAGGCCAGTGCCTTGCCGTCATCGATATGGCGCATGATTGCCGAGCCGACGAAACGGCCGATCATGGCGCCGCCCCAGAAATAGGAGACGTAGTGGGCAGCATCGGCCTCGGAGAGATGGGCGATATCAGGCTGGCTCAGAAAGTTCACAAGGAAGCTGCCGACGCTGACTTCGGCGCCGACATAGAGGAAGATGCCGACGGCGCCGAGCACGAGATGGCGATACTGCCAGGCAGAGCCGCCACCGCGCATCGGCTCGATGGTCTCCTCATCTTCGACCTCGGGAAGCTTGAGAGCTGCGAAGACGGCAGCGAGTACAAGGAAGGCTGCGGCAAGCAGCAGGTAGGGGAATTTCACGGCGCCGGCTTCGGCAAGCCTGATGGCATCGAGCTGTTCCGGTGTCGCGTTGGCAGCTGCAACGGTCGCGGCGGACAGGATGAGCATGGCGCCAAAGTACGGTGCAATCGTGGTGCCGAGCGAATTGAAGGCCTGTGTCAGGTTCAGGCGGCTGGCCGCGGTATCCGGCGGTCCCAATACGGTGACATAGGGATTGGCGGCGACCTGCAGGATCGTGATGCCGGTGGCGAGCACGAAGAGCGCGCCCAGGAAGAGTGCATAAACGCGGTAGCTGGCCGCCGGGATGAAGAGGGCGCAGCCGACTGCCGCGATCGCGAGGCCGACGACGATACCCCACTTATAGGTGATGCGCTTCACGAGCGCTCCGGCCGGCAGCGATACGATGAAGTAGGCGCCGAAAAAGCAGAGCTGGATGAGCATCGCTTGGGTATAGTTAAGCTGAAAGACGCTCTTCAGGTGCGGCACCAGAATGTCGTTCAGGCAGGTGATAAAGCCCCACATGAAAAAGAGTGAGGTGAGTGCGATAAGCGCGAATTGGTAATTGCCCTGGCCATGGTGTGCGGATGCACGCGCGCTGGTGGGCGCAGAGCTTGTTGCTGAGCCAGCCACTTTTTTATCCTCGGTTCTTGTTATTGCCAGGCTTCGATAGCGACCCGGGCGAAAAGCCCGAACGGGCCGGAAGAAGGACTGGCAGCGGCTTGCCGAGATGCCTGCAGGAAACGCAGAGCCCCGAAGCCGCTTAAATCGATATAATCGATTAGGCTCATATTGGTAGCATGCTAGAGATGCAGATTCTGCAATGCTGCAATGCAATCGCTTGCAAAGACGGAGTATCTAGCCATGCCTTTCGGCTTTCGGGCCGCACACCCGATTGTTGCAGGTTGCGGACGTCAGTCGAGGCTGTGCAAATAGCCAAGAACGGCGCGTTTCACACGCAGAGCCAGCTGATTTCTATCCTGATCGCCATGTTCGCCGGCGGCATCGACCATTCCCTTGATGATCGCGACCACATCGCGGCTTGCCACCTCGATATCCGGCTGCGGCGGCAGATCCGATCGCAGCAGTGTCGCACGCGTAAGCTCGAAGAATCGCTTCTTCACCGCTTCGGTGGCGGCATCGAGCGGCAGGCGCGCTTCCTCGAAATCGAGCAAGCGGGCTAGTGCCGGCCGGCGAAGTTGTTGCTCGACGCAGGGGAGGATCAGCGCCGACAGGGCCTCATTGCCGGTAGGCTTGTCGGCGGCGATTTCCGCTTCTTCGACGAGGCGGGAAGTCTCGCGCAGGATCAAAGCGCCGATCAACGCATCCTTGCGCGGAAAGTATTGATAGAGCGAGCCGACGCTGACGCCGGCCTTCTCCGAGACGGCGTTGGTGGAAAAGGCCTCATGGCCACGCTCTTCCAAAATGCGAGCCGCAGCCTCCACGATCGCTTCGACGGTCGCGAGCGAGCGGGCTTGTTTCGGCGCTTTTCTCGGCGCGGGACGGCTCTTCAGAGGGTTCTCGGACATGATCCCGGAATGCGAGTAGCAAAAAGCGAATTATCGCTCATATTACAGATCACGACCCAACGACACAAGCGTTCCAGCCATACCCGGGATTGAGTTCCCTCGGCGTGTTCGAGAGCGCATGCGCGTGCATTGCTCAACGTTGGGCAGGAAGAACAAAGGAGAAAATACATGTCCGACGAAATCAAAACCGCAATCGTCACCGGCGCATCGAAGGGCATCGGGGCTGCCATTGCGAGGCAGCTTGCCGCCGATGGCTTTCGGATCATCGTCAATTACGCATCGAGTTTGGGAGGGGCCGAGGATGTTGTCGCTGGTATCGAGGCGGCGGGTGGCCGCGCGATTGCCGTCCGTGCAGATGTCGCCGATGCTTCGGCCGTGGCGGCATTGTTCGACCGTGCCGAAGCCGAGTTCGGGAGGGTCGACGTGCTCGTCAACAATGCGGGTGTCAGCAAGTTTTCGCCATTGGCCGAGGTTTCGGACGAGGATTTTCAGCAGCAGATCGCGGTCAACCTCACGGGCACCTTTAACGGAATGCGCGAGGGTGCAAAGCGGATGCGCGACGGCGGCCGCATCATCAATCTCTCCACGAGCATCATCGGACACTACTCCCCCGGCAACAGAGTCTATGCAGCGACGAAGGCGGCGGTGGAAGCGATGACGCATACACTCGCCAAGGAACTCGGCACGCGCGGCGTTACGGTCAACGCCGTCGCGCCGGGGCCGATCGCCACCGACTTACTGTTCAAGGGCCGATCCGAGGCGCTAATCCAGCGGCTGATAAACGACATTCCGCTCGGCCGTCTCGGACTGCCGGAAGACATTGCGCAGATCGTGTCGTTTTTGGCCGGCCCGCAGAGTGGTTGGGTCAACGGTCAGATCATCAGGGCAAACGGCGGGCGCAACTGAAATGGAGCGGCGGGTGCGCAAGAGCCTTTGTGGCGACATGACCCTCCATCGTCGAAAATAAAGCGAGATCAAATGGCGCCACCGCGAGACCGACAGTCCCTCGCGGTGGCTTTTATATTACAGGCTGCCGCGCTCAGTCGAATGCCAGTCCTTCTTCGGCAATGGATTTCCTGACGGCGTCGCGTTGCCGCATGCGGGCATACCAGGCTTCGAGATTATGCAATTCGTCGAAATGAATGCCGGCCTTGTAGTAGGATTTGAGCCACGGCGCCTGGCCCCAGCCCGTCAGCGCAAAGAGATAGGCGTCGGCAACCGTGAAGTTTTTCCCCATCAGGAAGGGGCGGTCGGCGAGGTGCGCATTGACCCATTGAAACCGCTTTTCAAGCTTCGGCCTTGCCGTGTCGACATAGTTTCCCGCCAGCCGCGCATAGAGAAGTGGGATGAAGCCCTTGTGAATTTCCGTCGAGAGGAAGCCGAGCATTTCCTGCAGCCTGTAGCGCGCCATCGTGCCGGCGGCAGGCGCCAAGCCGGCCTCGGGTTTCAAATCCGCAAGATACTGGACGATGGCCGGTCCTTCCCCCAGACGGCTGCCGTCTGCGAGTTCGAGAACGGGAACATAGCCGTTCGGATTGACGCCATAGAAATCCAGCCCCGTCTCTGTCTTGTGGCTGGTGTGGTCGACCTTGATCAGTTCCACGTCCAGACCAAGTTCGTTGATGACGATATGGGGCGAGAGCGAGCAGCTGGCGGGCATGTAGTACAGTTTCACTAGGAATCTCCATGGTGTTTCTTACGCCGGCTCCCCTTGGAAAGCTGGCTGCCGAACCATGTAATCCACCTGGTATAAAATCGTAAGAACGGAAAAGTTTGACATCTAGGTACAAAAATTATACCGCCTCGAGTATGAGGTATGCCCGATGAAAAAGACCGTGACTGGCTGCTCCGTCGAGGAGGCGATGCATTTGCTGGGAGGTCGCTGGCGGCTGCTGATCGTCTCCTACCTGGTCGATGGCCCCCAGCGCTTCAACGAATTGCGGCGGCTGATGCCCGGCATCTCGCAGAGAATGCTGACGCTCGATCTGCGGGCGCTGGAGGAGGCAGGCCTTATCCGGCGCACGGTTTATCCGACTGTTCCGGTGAAGGTCGAATATTCGCTGACGGAGGATGGGACCCGGCTGGAGAAGGTGGTAGCCGTGGTCAAGGAATTTGGACTGTGGCTGAAGGACCGGGATGTGCGGATGAGCGAGGAGCTTCACCAGAGCTCCTAGTATAAATCCCGCCAATCGGGATTTGTTTTTTCGATCAGCTCGACCTTCCATTGGCGATACCAGCGTTTCAACGATTTTTCCCGCTGTATGGCTGAAACGATGTCGGCGTGGTCCTCATACCAGACGAGTCGCGTGCAGCCGTATTTCCACGCGAAGCCAGGCGTTAGAATCCCATTGGGTTACTGTTATTATTCGCCGCTCTTCTATCATCTTCTTCTCTCTCGATAAGTACCTGTTCCCATATGCGATACGTCGTCGAGATCATTTCGTTAAGCTGATCGAAGCTAAATAATTCCAACCCATCATCGGTACGGCGCTGTAGTATCCGAGTTCCATCATCCAATTTTCTAAACTGATAGATGGCCAGGGCTACATTCTGTAAGTCTGGATCAAGAGCCCGCGTGCGCTCATGCATAACGGAAAACGCAAAGCGTCTAGCTTCTTTATTCAAACGCTTGGTAAGGCGATAATCGTGAAAACTGACCTCTGGCTGCTCGCCTACAATTGAAATGTAATCCGGCCAAAAACGTACGGACTGTCCGAAACCAATCGCCCAGTTAGGCATCAAGCGATCGCGCGAGAATACCTGTTCATGCTGAGCAAAATCGTAGAGGGCCTTTGCTACACTTAAATTATGCTCATACTCAGCAGTATGACGGGAATGTTTCTGAATAATCTCGCAAACCTTCTGCCAAGGCGTAGGCTCGGCTCTGCCAAACAGAGGTATTTGACGATTGAGAATATCCGGCTGCGCCCTTCGAACGGGATCATAGGTATGGGGAGGGCGTCCAAACTTATGTTTCTGCAAGAGAACCCATTGGTCGGCGACCGGTAGAACAGCGATCCGCGCGAGGTCAGTTTCAGCCAAACGGCGTGTCTTCATCGGGTTCCCTTTGTGTCGACGATTTTCCAATCGCCAATTTTAAGAACTTGAATCTCTTCTTTGTAACATCGTCCGTGATTCGTAACCCAAGATTTGCATTAATTTTTGAGTTTTCCACAGTATAATGCCAAGGCCCATTTGGCGCGTGCGATAGATCGACCAATTGCCCTGCTGATAAACTAGAGAGGTTCACCATTACCGATCTAATTACTCTTCGTGCAGATTTGTCCGAAATTGGGTCGATCACGAAGCTGGCCCCAGAGACAACGTCATATCTGGAAGCCCTACCTTTAATTGGATTAGCCCCGAACTCTTTGAAGGATTTGTATAAAGCTGGGTGAACCGGGCCGTAAGTCCAAGCCTCAAAGTAACCGCTTACCAGCGGCCTCTCATGTTCGAGTAAGAAAAATGCGTGACAAAAATATATTAGTTTCTGCAGAACAATGTTCGTCACCGGGCGCGCATCTTCCTCTGCGAGCTCTAGAACGTAGTTAGCGATAGCTCTCGGATCATGCATTTTATATATCTTGCGGCAGTCAGCTAAAGATGAGATCGTTCCCTTATACCCTCTCCACAAACCCGTCCAGTACGCGCTTCTGCCCGGCGCGGTCGAATTCGATGGTCAGCTTGTTGCCCTCTATCTCCGAGACGTTGCCGTTGCCGAACTTGATGTGGAAGACGCGGTCGCCGATGGCGAATTTGGAGGGTTCATTGGAGGTGGATTTGACCACCAGTTCGCCGTCGATGGTGCGCACTTTCGGGCCGCTTTCGCCGTAGCCGATGCGCTCGACGGCGTGGCCGGAGCGGCTGCCCCAGTTGTCGCGCGTCGCGTCGTTGCGGTTGGCCTGTGCGCGTTTCCAGCCGGGGGTGGAATAGGCGTTGGCGAAGGGATCGGCCTTGTCGAAGCGTGACTGGCCGTAGCCGCCGCGGCCATACCCGCCATAGGATTGCTCGACTTCGGCGACCTGAACATGCGTTTCCGGCAGCTCGTCAAGGAAGCGGGAGGGGATGGTCGACTGCCAGAGGCCGTGGATGCGGCGGTTGGAGACGAACCAGATGTGGCAGCGGCGCTTGGCGCGGGTGATGCCAACATAGGCGAGGCGGCGCTCTTCCTCGAGGCCGGCACGGCCGCTTTCGTCGAGCGCGCGCTGGTGAGGAAACAGGCCTTCCTCCCAGCCGGGCAGGAAGACCGTGTCGAATTCCAACCCCTTGGCTGAATGCAGCGTCATGATGGAGACGGCGTCGAGATTTTCGTTCTGCTCGGCATCCATGACGAGGGCGACATGCTCGAGGAAGCCACGCATGGATTCGAAACTATCCATGGAGCGAATGAGCTCTTTCAGGTTTTCCAGGCGTCCCGGTGCTTCCGCCGATTTGTCGTTCTTCCACATATCCGTATAGCCGGACTCTTCGAGGATCTGCTCGGCAAGCTCGGTATGCGGCGTATTTTCGAGCAGGCCCTGCCAGCGGCGGAAGGATTGAACGACGTCGAACAGCGCCTTGCGCGCCTTCGGCTTCATCTCGTCCGTTTCGATGATATCGGCCGCTGCCGCCAGCATCGGGATATCGCGCACACGGGCGTAATCGTGCAGGGTGCGCACCGTGGTGTCACCCAGGCCGCGCTTCGGCGTGTTGATGATGCGTTCGAAGGCGAGATCATCGGCCGGCTGGCAGACAAGGCGGAAATAGGCCATGGCGTCGCGGATTTCGAGACGCTCGTAGAAGCGAGGGCCGCCGACGACGCGATAGTTGAGGCCGAGCGTGACGAAGCGGTCTTCGAATTCGCGCATCTGGAAAGAGGCGCGCACGAGGATCGAAATGTCGTTGAGATTGTGCTTGTTGCGCTGCAGCTGCTCGATCTCTTCGCCGATCGCGCGCGCTTCCTCCTCGGAATCCCAGGAGGCGTGCACCTGCACCTTGATGTCGTCGGGGTCGGAGCGATCGGTGAACAGCGTCTTGCCGAGCCGGCCCTCATTATGGGCGATCAGGTGCGCGGCGGCTCCAAGAATATGCTCGGTGGAGCGATAGTTGCGCTCGAGCTTGATGACCTTGGCGCCCGGAAAATCCTTCTCGAAGCGCAGGATGTTGTCCACTTCGGCGCCGCGCCAGCCATAGATCGACTGGTCGTCGTCGCCGACGCAGCAGACGTTCTGTGGCTCACCCTTCTGCCGCTGTGCCAGCAAGCGCAGCCACATGTACTGCGCCGTGTTGGTGTCCTGATATTCGTCGACCAGGATATAGCGGAAGCGCTGGTGGTAATCCTTGAGGATATCAGGATTCTGCCGGAACATATTGATCGGATGCAGCAGGAGATCGCCGAAGTCACAGGCGTTCAGTGTCTTCAGGCGGTTCTGGTAGGCGGCATAGAGTTCGCGACCCTTGCCGTTGGCAAAGGCGCGAGCATCGCCTTCGGGAATATCGGCGGGGCTGAGGCCCTTGTTCTTCCAGGTATCGATCATGCCGGCAAACTGCTTGGCCGGCCAGCGCTTGTCGTCGAGCCCTTCCGCCTGGATCAACTGCTTGATCAGACGGATGACATCATCGGTATCGAGAATGGTGAAGCTGGAGGTGAGGCCGACCAGCTCGGCATGACGGCGCAACAGCTTGACACCGATGGAGTGGAACGTGCCGAGCCAGGGCATGCCTTCGACCGCGCCGCCGACGAGCAGCGCGATACGCTCCTTCATCTCGCGTGCTGCCTTGTTGGTGAAAGTCACGGCGAGGATCTGGCTGGGGAAGGCGCGGTTGGTGGAGAGGATATGGGCGATGCGGGTGGTCAGCACGCGCGTCTTGCCGGTGCCGGCGCCCGCTAACACCAGAACGGGGCCATCAAGCGTTTCCACGGCTTCGGCCTGCTCGGCATTGAGGCCGGAGAGATAGTCGGGTCGTCGGCCGCTATCGCGTGCTGCCATGGCGCGGGCCGCGATACCGCCGCCAATGCTGCCGGAGGCCGGCGCAGAACGGCGCGGTGCCGTGTGCTCCGGCTCCTCGTCAAAGAAGGGAATATCGTCATGTCCAATGGTCATGCCGCCCAATGTAATGATTCTACCCCGAAAGGCAAAAGAAACGGCCCGAAACTAGAACAAAAAGTGCACATTCACAGTGTATAATGCGCGCTGGAAGGTCGTTTTTCATGGCGCATTGGGTATGCGCGACACCCCGATAAAACGTCTCGTTGTCCACGCCAAGATTACAACTTTGTCATAATCTGTGGCAAAACTTGCCGCATATGCTCAAAAACACGATATTGCAGCAAATCGGGCACAATCTTGGATTATAGAGCCGCCTGATCCGATTTTTGGCCCTGGTAAGTGCGCTGGGTGAGAAGGGCCATACAGAAAACCAACGACGCGATTTCATCGCCTCTGACACAACGAGCCGGAGACGTGCATGACCGCCTGGAAGCAGCTTTCCTTGTCTTTTTTCTTGCTGGCAGCCGGCATTGCCGCTGTCGTGGCCTTCGTGCCGAGTGCAGCGGGCCTGCTGCAGAAGGTCGGCGTTCCCGAGACGATCGTGGCGTGGATTGCACCACGCGATGGCGCGGCCGACGGAAAGGCGGAGACGAAAGCGAGTTCCGGCGGACGGCGCGGCCAGAACATACCGCTTGTCGTCACGGAACCTGTGGTCAGCGGCATCGTCAATGATCGCCTGAGCGCGATCGGTACCGGTGATGCCATCCGTTCTGTCGTCGTCATGCCGCAGGCGGCGGGCACGATCCGTGAAATTCTCATCAAATCCGGCGACAGGGTCAAGCAGGGCCAGGTGCTGGCGCGTCTCGACGACGACGAGCAGATCATCGCGCGCGGCCAGGCGGAAGTAGCGCTGAAGAGCGCCGTCGAGAAATCCCAGCTCTATCGCAATATCAAATCCACTGTCTCGCGCATGGATGTGTTCGATGCCGAGATCGTGGAGCAGGGCGCGAAGCTGGCGCTGCAATCGGCGGAGCTGGCTCTGAAGCGCCGCGATGTCGTCGCGCCGATCGACGGCATTGTCGGTATCGTGCCTGTCGTCGTCGGCGACAACGTCACGACGGCAACCAACATCGTCATGCTGGACGACCGTTCGGAAATCCTGGTGGATTACTGGGTGCCGGAACGCTTTGCAAACACCGTCAAGGTAGACCAGCCGGTGGAAGCGACGTCGGTGGCGCTGCCGGGGCGAGCATTCACAGGCGCCGTCGAGGCCGTCGACAATCGCGTCGATGGCACGAGCCGGACGCTGCGCGTGCGCGCCCGCATCGACAATGCCTCCGATGAATTGCGCGCCGGCATGTCCTTCAATGTCGGCATGCGCTTTGCTGGCGAGACCTATCCTTCCGTCGATCCGCTTGCCGTGCAATGGGATGGCGCGGGTGCGCATGTCTGGCGCGTTGTCGACGGCAAGTCCTCAAAGGTGCGCGTCAGCATCGTGCAGCGCAATCCGGATGCCGTTCTTGTCAGGGGCGATCTTCACAATGGCGACCTCATCGTCGTCGAGGGATTGCAGCGCGTGACCGAAGGCGGGGAGGTTCGCTTCGCCCGCGATGTCGCTCAGGCCAGTGAGGTCATCACCCAATGATGACCGATGGCAATGATACGGTGGATGCCGGCTCGGCTGCGGCCAAGCAGTCCTTTACCGCGCTTTTCGTCCGCCGGCCGATCCTTGCGCTGGTCTTCAACACGCTTCTGGTCGTTGCCGGTCTTGCCGCCTATTTCGGCGTCGAGGTGCGCGAATTGCCCGATGTCGACCGTCCGGTCGTCACGGTCAGAACCGTATTCGATGGTGCGTCGCCGCAGACGGTTGATCAGGAGCTGACAAAGATCATCGAAGGGGCGGTCGCTCGTGTCAGCGGTCTGAAATCGGTCTCCTCCAGCTCGTCCTTCGGGCAGAGCCGTGTAACGCTTGAGTTTTCGGATGCGACGGACCTTTCGGTCGCCGCCAACGATGTTCGCGACGCCATCGGCCGTATCGCCGAACAATTGCCGGATCAGGCCGATGCGCCGCAGATCGTCAAGGCGGATTCGGATTCGCAGCCGATCATGCGCCTTGCCGTCACGTCGACGACGCTGACGATGGACGACCTGACGCAGCTGGTCGACAAGGAAATCAGGGATAGGCTCGCTTCCGTCGAGGGCGTTGCCGATGTCGAGCTTTATGGCGACCAGGAAAAGATCTTCCGCATCGACGTCTACCAGGCGGCTCTTGCGGGCAGGGGCCTGACGATCGGCGACCTGACGACGGCGCTTGCGACCGCCGCGCTCGACGTGCCGGCCGGATCGCTGAAGAGCGCGCGCCAGGATATCGTCGTGCGCGCCACGGCAGCGCTGCAGACGCCGGAGGATTTTTCCCGGCTGATCATTAAGGATCGCGTGCGGCTCTCCGATGTCGCGACCGTGACGCTCGGACCGCGGGACGGCACGACCGCATTGCGCTCCAACGGCGTGCAGGGCGTCGGCCTCGGCATCATCCGCCAGGCGCAGTCGAACACGCTGAATATCTCCGAGGGCGTGAAGGCCGTCGTCGCGCAGCTCTCCAAATCGCTGCCCGAGGGCACCCGCATCGCCATTACCAGCGATGATGCCGTGTTTATTCAGGGAGCGATCCATGAAGTCGTGCTGGCACTGGTGCTTTCCGCATTGATCGTGACCGTCGTCATCTATCTTTTCCTGCGCGACTGGCGGGCGACGCTGATCCCGGTCGTCACCATGCCGGTGGCACTCATCGGCACGCTGGCCGCGCTCTACATGGTCGGCTTCTCGGTCAATATTCTCACGCTGCTGGCAATCGTGCTTGCGACCGGCCTCGTGGTCGACGATGCGATCGTCGTGCTGGAGAATATCGTGCGGCGCAGGGCCGAGAAGATCGGGCCGCGCGCTGCCGCCGTGCTTGGCACGCGCGAAGTCTTCTTCGCCGTCATTGCGACAACGGCCACGCTTGCCGCCGTGTTCATTCCGCTGTCCTTCCTGCCGGGGCAGGTGGGCGGTCTGTTCCGCGAATTCGGCTTCGTGCTTGCCTTCTCCGTCGGCCTCTCGTCGATCGTTGCGCTGACGCTCTGCCCGATGCTCGCTGCGCGGATGCTGACCAAGGAGATGCGCGAGGAGCACGGAGCGCTCGGTCGCTTCGGTGAGCTTTTTTCCAGTGTCTATCGTCGCACGTTGCGCGCCTGTCTCAACACGCCTTTTGTCGTCATCGTGTTCTGCGTCATGTTTGCGGTTGCCGCTGTTTTCGCGTTCATCAACGTCAGAAGCGAACTGACGCCGAATGAAGACCGCGCGATGGTCATGCTGCGTCTCACCACGCCGCAAGGCGCCGGTCTCGATTACACCAAGGATCAATTGCAGCGCGTCGAAGAGCGGCTGCAGCCGCTGATGAAGAGTGGCGACATCCGGAATATCTATGCGATTTCAGGCATGAACAGCCAGAAGAACAGCGGTTTCATGGTGCTGACGCTGGCGCCCTGGAGCGAGCGCCATCGCACGCAGCAGGACATCGTTGCGGATATCAATCGCGCCATGGCCGGGGTGCCTGCCCTTCGCGGCAATGTCATTCAGGCCAACAGCCTGCGCATCCGAGGCGCCGGCAGTGGCGTGCAGATGGCCCTTATCGGCAACAATCACGAAGCGCTGACCGAAGCTGCGCTGAAGCTGGTGCAGGAACTCGACAAAACAGGTCAATTCGACACGCCGCGGCTGAACAACGAGCCGACGCAGGCCCAGGTCTCCGTCACCATCGATCGTGAGCGCGCTTCCGATCTCGGGGTCGATATCACGGGTCTTTCGGTCGCGCTGCAGTCGCTGCTGGAAGGGCGCTCCGTCGTCGACGTATTCGTCGCCGGTGAATCCTATCCAGTGCTTTTGACCTCCACGATGCGGCCGATCGACGATCCCACCGATCTCGAAAACGTCTTCCTGAAGACCGGCGACGGCAAGATCGTGCCGATGTCTGTCATCGCGTCGCTGAAGGAGAATGCCGTTGCGCCGCAGCTGACCCGTGAGCAGCAGCTGGCTTCGGTCGCGATCACCGCCGGTCTAAAGAATGGCATGTCGCTCGGGCAAGCGGTCGAGGAAGTCACCCGCATCGCGACGCCGCTCCTGCCGCCGGGTTCGCGGTTGATGCCGCTCGCCGAAGCGGCAACGCTGGAAGAAAATTCCAGCGGCATGATGCTGACCTTTGGCTTTGCCATCGTCATCATCTTCCTGGTGCTGGCTGCGCAGTTCGAAAGCGTGCTGTCGTCGGTCATCATCATGTCCACCGTGCCGCTCGGCCTTGCCTGCGCCGTCTTTGCGCTCGTCATCACCGGGTCTAGCCTCAACATCTACAGCCAGATCGGCCTGGTGTTGCTTGTCGGTGTCATGGCGAAGAACGGCATCCTGATCGTCGAATTCGCCAATCAGCTGCGCGACAAGGGAGAAGGTGTGCGTGAGGCGATAGAAAAGGCCTGCGCGTTGCGCCTGCGGCCGGTCATGATGACGATGATCGCTACCATCCTCGGCGGCGTGCCACTCGTCTTTGCGGAGGGCGCGGGTGCGGAAGCGCGCGTCGCGCTCGGATGGGTGATCGTTGGCGGTCTGGGGTTTGCGACCCTGGTCACGCTCTACATCACGCCGGTCGCCTATCTCTTGATCGCCCGCTTTGCAAAACCGCAGACGCATGAAGAGCAGCGGCTGCATGACGAGATGTCGGACGCTGCGCTGCGCGCGAAGCTCACCAGTCTTCGCGCGGCGGAGTAGGCCGGAGCGGGCCGGTTGCGCCCGTTGCAGGCGTTGCGCTTATTTATGGTAAATCAGCCGTATCGTTTAGCGCTTTTTTAAGCATGTTTGCTAATCATAGCGGTATGTAACCGCTGGAGCGCAGGCGTTGTTTTTGCCTCGCTTCCCCGTTCGCCGACACGCTCGGCCCGCGCGCATGAGCGCCCGCGGCAAGGTTTCAATGTCTCCTTGTATTTGTTGCGTATTGTTGCGTCCGGAGTTCATGTGCCGTGAGTATTTTTTCGACCTTCATCAGGGTCAATCCCTCTGTGAATACAGCGCTGGAAGTGCTGAGGGACACCCAGACCAAACTGGGTAATGCCGAACGACAGATGTCGTCGGGCCTGCGGGTTCAGTCGGCCAGAGACAATGCCACATATTGGAAAATCTCGACTTTGACGCATACGGACATCGGCGCGATTTCGTCGGTTCAGGATGCGCTTGGTCTCGCAGCTTCGACGGTCAGCACCGCCTCCACGGGTGTTAGCAGCGCGATCGACGTCGTGACGGAAATCAGGACGAAGCTCGTCAGCGCCTATGAGACCAGCGTCGACAAGACGAAGCTCAATGACGAGATCACCGAGCTCAAGCAGCAGCTGCGCACTGTAGGGGAGTCGGCGACCTTCAACGGTGTCAACTGGATTGTGTTGCGTGACGGCGCCGATCCGACCGATCCGCACGAAGTGCCGGGCTCCCTGATCCGAGGCAGCAACGGTACGGTTTCGATCGGCATGTTGAGCTATGCGGGCGTGAGTTCGACGAGCGGCCCGATCACCTCGGTCGATGCGCGTTATCTGATCGATGACCAGTCAAGCGGCACGGGCGGATATGGCGTGCTGACGTCGACGTCCTTCGCGACAGAGGCCGGGGCTGCCAAGAATTATGTGCTCGTCAGCAGCCAGAACGGCAATACGAGCGGCCAGGTGGAAATCTCGCTCGATGCGAACACGACCCGGGGCGCGATCGTGGACATGGTCAACACCGTGACGGGGATGCTGAACCAGCTCAAGACGATCGGGTCCGCCTTCGGCTCCCTCGAATCGCGTATCAGTCTTCAGACCGAATTCGCCAAGAACCTCACCGATTCGCTGACCAGCGGCGTCGGCAAGCTTGTGGATGCCGATATGGAGCAACAATCGAGCAAGGTTCTGGCGCTGCAGGCTCAGCAGCAGCTCGGGGTGCAATCCCTGGCGATTGCCAATGCGAGCTACAATACGGTTCTGCAACTCTTCCAGAATCACTGATTGCCGGCGGGGCGCCGCTGAATTTGATGGGGCCGGCAAATGGGCGGCTCCATACTTCCGGATGCGTCGACTTCGTCGAAAAGCTTCACCGATAGGCTATGCACAGGGGACAAAGGTCTGGATAAGATTTCTCTTCATGATATTGCCGCAATGCTTCATATCTGCTGCGGCCATCGAACCGGAGAGCGATGATTCTATGATCAAGAAAATTGCCATTCTTGCCCTAGCGGCAGGTTTTTTGAACGCATGCACCACCACCGATCCCTATACGGGTGAGCAGAAAGTTTCCAACACGGCGGGCGGTGCAGCGATCGGTGCCGGTGTTGGCGCCGTTGCCGGTCTTCTGATCGGCCATTCGCCGGCCTCGCGCCGCAATGCCGCGCTGATCGGCGCAGGCGTCGGTGCGCTCGCGGGTGCGGGCATCGGCAATTACATGGACCAGCAGGAATCCGAGCTGCGCGCGCAGCTGCAGGGCACCGGCGTTTCGGTGACACGCGTCGGCGACCGCATCATCCTCAACATGCCGTCGGCCATCACCTTCGATATCGACCAGGATGCGATCAAGCCGGAATTCTTCGCTACGCTGAATTCCGTAGCGATCGTTCTGCGCAAGTTCAACCGCACGCTGATCGACGTCAACGGCCATACGGATTCGACGGGCAGCCTGCAGCATAACCAGGATCTGTCTGAGCGCCGCGCCGGATCGGTTGCCTCCTACCTCGGCAGCCAGGGCATCGACCAGCGCCGCATGTCGGCCATCGGCTTCGGCCCGTCGCAGCCGGTTGCAACGAATGCTAACGAGGCTGGCCGCGCCCAGAACCGTCGCGTCGAGATCCAGATCGCACCGATCACGCAGAACGGCTAAGCCTTCTCAACAAAACGGCCGGGTCTCACGATCCGGCCGTTCTCTCTGCGCGTCCGATCACGCATGCATGCTTGCGCCCTTCGTGATCTTGTCGACGGTTTTCTTGTCCGCGCGCAAGGCGATGCCGACGACCTTGGCGTCTTCGGGCGCGAATTCGGAAAAGACGGCACGGTTTGCGACGTCATGGCCGGTCGCAAACATTTCCTCGATAAAAATGGAAGAGGTCACGCCACGTTCGAGCGAGCGGCGATGAATGGCGGCGATATTCTCCTGATCGGCAGACAGAACGATGACCGGCTGGATCGACAATGCGTTGTAGACGTTGCCGGCACGATCGCGATAGGGTTCGCCGATGATGTCGGGATGTTGCCCGGCGATGCCTGTCGACAGGAAGGCAGTTACGTTCAGCTTTTGCCAGGATTGAAGGTCGCTTCGCAAAACGATCGCGATTTTGGTATCGAACATCGATGGTCACTTTCATGCAGTCTGGGAATGGGACATTGCGCGACGATGTAGCCGGACAGATCTTCGAGGGTCTTGAACGTTTGTGCGTGACGCCGGAGGCCAACCGCATCCTGTCTGCGCCGGCCTATCCGGGTATCGAACGCATCCAGGCGCAATTCCGGGGCGATGCCTTCGATCTGCACCGGCACGATACGTATGCGCTTGGCGTCACCATGCGGGGCGTGCAGACGTTCCGCTATCGCGGCGAGCAGCGCTACAGCCTCCCGGGGCGGGTGATCATCCTTCATCCGGACGAGCTGCATGATGGCGGGGCGGCGACTGAGGACGGCCTGGTCTATCGCATGCTGTATCTGGAACCCTCGGTTCTGTTTCAATGCCTTGAGGCGGCCCGCGTCGGACTGCCTTTTGTCGATGATCCGATCGTCCGGGATGATCGGCTCGCCGGGCTGTTGCTGGCGGCCCTTGGCGAGCTCGATCGCGAACTCGATGATCTCTTCGTCGACGATTTCGTCTCTCGCCTCACGGACGGCCTCGTCCGGCATGCTCGTTTGCCGCAACGACCTTTGGGCAGCATTGCGTGGGGGCAGGTGAAGGTAGCACGCGATTATCTCGAGGCGAATAGCATGCAGGATGTGAGATCCCAGGAGCTGGAGCGCATCACCGGCCTTGATCGCTTTGCGCTTGCACGGCATTTCCGTGCGGCCTTTGCTACCAGTCCGCACCGGTTCTTGCTGATGCGGCGGCTGCAGCAGGCGAAGGCGATGATCGGCGTGGGCGAGCCGATTGCAGAGGTTGCCGCCGCAACCGGGTTTGCCGATCAGAGCCATCTGACCCGGCATTTCAAGAAGGCGTTCGGCATCGCACCGGGCGCATGGCGCAACATGGTGCGGGGAGCGGGATAGCGGCTCCGCCGGTCTTCAGTGAAGGCCGAGGAACTGCTTGAGTTCCGGCGTTTGCGGATTGGCGAAGACTTCGCCGGGCGGTCCGATTTCGTGCACGCGGCCTTGATGCATGAAGACGACGCGTGAGCAGACGTCCCGCGCGAATTTCATCTCGTGGGTCACCATCAGCAACGTCATGCCTTCGCTTGCCAGTTCGCGGACAACAGCGAGAACCTCGGCGACCAGCTCCGGATCCAGGGCGGAGGTGATTTCGTCGCAGAGCAGTGCGATCGGCTGCATGGCGAGTGCTCTTGCGATGGCGACGCGCTGCTGCTGGCCGCCGGAGAGTTCATCCGGATAGGCGTCGAACTTGTGCCCGAGGCCGACACGATCGAGCATTCGCCGCGCCATGGCTTCGGCGTCGGCCCTGGTGGTCTTCTTGACGACCATCTGCGAGAGCATGACGTTGCGTCCCGCGCTTAGATGCGGGAAGAGATTGAATTGCTGGAAGATCATGCCAACCTTCAGCCGCAGCGCCTTCAGGTGCAGGTCATCGGGCAGGAGCTGTGCACCTGCGACCGAGATCGAGCCGTCATTGATCGTTTCCAGCCCGTTGATGCAGCGCAGCAGCGTCGATTTTCCCGAACCGCTCTTGCCGATGATGGCGATGACCTCGCCGGGCTCGACATCGAGGTTGATGCCTTTGAGGACCTCGTTGGCGCCGAAGCTCTTGCGGACTTCAGTGATTTCGATGAGCGACATTGAGCTTCCTCTCCAGGATCTGGCTGCTTTTCGACAGCGGCCAGCACAGGGCGAAATAGATGAGCGCGACGAAGCCGTAGACGGTGAAGGGCTGGAAGGTCGCGTTGGTGATGACGGTGCCGGCCTTCGACAGCTCGACGAAGCCGATGATCGAGGTGAGGGCCGTGCCCTTGACGACCTGCACGGAGAAACCGACCGTCGGCGGCACGGCGATACGCAGTGCCTGGGGCAGGATTACGTGACGCATCTGCTGGATATAGCCCATGCCCAGGCTGGCGGAGGCCTCCCATTGCCCTTTGGCGACTGACTCGACGCAGCCGCGCCAGATTTCGGTAAGGAAGGCAGCCGACCAGATGGTGAGTGCGACGCCGGCAGCCAGCCAGGCCGGCACGTCGATGCCGAAGAGTCCGAGACCGAAGAAGGCAAGAAAGAGCTGCATCAGCAGCGGCGTGCCCTGAAACAGCTCGACGAAATATCTGACGGCGACACGGCCGGCCTTTGCCTTGCCGATGCGCAGGAACAGCAGAATTGCGCCGACGATGGCGCCGCCGGCGAAAGAGACGAGCGAGAGGAGGATCGTCCAGCGCGTCGCCAGCAGCAGGCCGCGCAGAATATCCCAGGTGGTGAACTGGATCATTGGCGAACCCTGCGTGGAAAGATCAACGTGCCTATAGCCGCAAGCGCTTGCCTGAGCAGGATCGCGAGCGCGAGGTAGATCGCCGTCGATACGAAATAGGCTTCGAAGGCGCGGAAGGAGCGCGACTGGATGAAGTTTGCCGCGAAGGTCAGGTCTTCGGCAGCGATCTGCGAGACGACCGAGGAGCCGAGCATAACGATGACGACTTGCGATGACAGTGCCGGCCAGATGCGTTGCAGCGACGGCACGAGGACGACATGCCGGAAGGTTTCGAACCGTGTCATGGCAAGGCTGGCGCCGGCTTCGAATTGGCCGCGGGGTGTCGCCTGGATGCCGGCGCGGATGATCTCGCAGCTATAGGCGCCGAGATTGATGACCATGGCGAGATTGGCGGCGGTCATCTCGTTCATCTGGACGCCGATGCCGGGGAGGCCGAAGAAAATGAAGAAGAGCTGGATCAGAAACGGCGTGTTGCGGATCAGCTCGACATAGATGGCGACGAAGGGCTTGAGCCAGGATGGGCCGAGCGCGCGAGCCCAGGCGCAGGCGATGCCAAGGATGATGCCAAGCACGGCACCGATAAGGGTCAGCTCCACCGTGACGAGAACGCCCTTGACCAGTGTGGGATAGTATTCGGCGAGCCAGCCGAAGTCGAAATGATAACGCATGGGATGAAGCCTCGCTCTGACCGATCACGCCGCCGAACGGCGCGATCGGTCGTGCGTTGATCAGAAGCCGGCCGGCAGGTCGGCGCCCAGCCACTTCTGCGACATCTTGTTGAGCGTCCCATCCACCTTGGCGGCGGCGATGATCTCATCGACTTTTTTCTGCAGCGCCGCTTCGTTCTTGTTCATGCCGATAAAGCAGGGGGAGTTGGTGATGAGGAATTTCATCTCGGGCTTCTTCGGCGGGTTCTTTGCAAGAATCGCTGCCGCGACGACGTTGCCGGTCGCAACCAGCTGGACTTGTCCGGACAGGAAGGCCGAGATGGTGCCGTTATTGTCTTCGTAGCGCTTGATCGTCGCATCCTGCGGCGCGACCTTGGTCAGCGCCAGATCCTCGATCGCGCCACGGGTGACGCCGATCGTCTTGCCGGAAAGGTCTTCCGGCTTGGCAGCTGCCACATCGCCGGGGCCGAAAACGCCGTTGAAGAAGGGCGCATAGGCGTCGGAGAAATCGATAACCTTTTCGCGATCCGGATTCTTGCCGAGGCTTGAAATCACCAGATCAACCTTGTTCGTCTGCAGATAGGGAATGCGGTTGGCGCTGGTGACCGGGACAAGCTCCGTTTTGACGCCGAGTTTTTCGCCGATCAGGTTTGCCATATCGATGTCATAACCCATCGGCGCCATGTCCGTACCGACGCTGCCAAAAGGCGGGAAATCCTGCGGAACGGCGACGCGGAGCGTGCCGCGAGAGGTTATGTCGCTCAGGGTATCCGCCCGAGCTGCGTCGGGGGCGGAAATCGACCCCATCGCGAGCATCGCGATGCCGAGTGCCATGAGCATTTGTCTGCGCTTCATCGAATATCCTTCCAATCGGGCTGTGTGAAAGCTGGAAGGCAAAACGCAAGACCCGTGCCAGTCGCTGCGGCAATGCCGGCACTCCCGTCGATTGCGGATCCAGACCTCCAGATTGTTCATCCCCAATGATCAGTTTATGTCGCGTTCTGCTGAAAAAATGGGCAATTTCTGTCTGCGGTGTTTGCTGATGTCCTTGTCCGCCTGTGTCGCTCAAGTTGGCCTGGATCGAAGCCAGATCAAAGATTGCGAGGTGGGAGGGTGCGACAGTTGCGGTTGACTTTCATCACTGGACAGCGCCGCGCTGATGTCCCATAGAACCGATAAAAGGGTTAACACCCTTCGACGATCGCGATGGGAGATTCGGATTATGGTTCTGGCTGATGCGAAGGCGGGGGCACGTAACGAGGCGGGGATAGCAGCCGTTCTCGGCATTCTCAAACAGGCTTTCGGAGAGCGCTTCCAGACCGGCGAGAGTTTTCGCGCCCAGCACGCTCACACCACGACCTATATCCCATCGCAGCTCCCGGACGGCGTGGTTTTTGCCGAAACGCGGGCAGATGTGCAGACCGTCGTCAAGACATGCGCTGAGCACAAGGTTCCGGTCATTCCCTTCGGCACGGGCTCTTCGCTCGAAGGCCAGGTGAATGCGCCACAGGGCGGCATCTCCATCGATTTCAGCCGCATGAACCGCATTATCGAGGTCAATGCCGAGGATCTGGATTGCACGGTAGAACCTGGCGTCACGCGCGAACAGCTCAATACTTATCTGCGCGACACCGGTCTGTTCTTTCCGATTGATCCGGGTGCCAACGCCTCGATCGGCGGCATGGCATCGACGCGGGCATCGGGCACGAATGCCGTGCGCTATGGCACGATGAAGGACAATGTTCTGTCCGTGACCGTGGTCACCGCCAATGGCGAGGAAATCCGCACCGCTCGACGAGCGAAGAAATCATCCGCCGGTTATGATCTGACGCGACTTTTCGTCGGTGCCGAAGGCACGCTCGGCGTGCTGACCTCGGTCACGCTGCGCCTGCAGGGCATTCCGCAGAAGATCGCCGGCGGCGCCTGTGCTTTTCCTGATGTCAAGTCGGCCTGCGATGCCGTCATCATGACGATCCAGATGGGGGTACCCGTCGCGCGCATCGAATTGCTGGATGCCATGCAGATGCGGGCCTGCAATCGCTATTCCGGCCTGACCTATGATGAGAAGCCGACGCTTTTCCTCGAGTTCCACGGCACCGATGAGACCGTTGCGCTGCAATCGGCGCAATTTGCCGAGATTGCGGCCGAATGCGGTGGCGGCGAATTCCTTTGGACAAGCAATGCGGAGGAGCGCAACAAGCTCTGGAAAGCCCGCCACGATGCCTATTGGGCCTGCCGCGCGCTGGCGCCGGAGCTGGCTGCCCTGTCGACTGATGTCTGCGTGCCGATCTCGCGGCTTGCCGAATGCGTCGCGGAAACCCAGGCCGATATTGAGGCGCACGGCCTGCTGGCACCCATCGTCGGCCATGCCGGTGACGGCAATTTCCATGTGCTCGTCCTGTTCGACGACAAGACCCCGGAAGGGATCGCCGTCGTCGAGAATTTCGTCGCCCGCCTCAATGCGCGTGCGCTTGCCATGGACGGCACATGCACGGGCGAACATGGGATAGGGCAAGGAAAGATGGCATTTCTCGAGCAGGAACTTGGCGATGCGGTCGATCTGATGCGCCAGATCAAGGAGTCGCTCGATCCGGATGCCATTTTCAATCCGGGGAAGATATTCCGCAGGCACTGAAAGATGGAATATTTTCATGATCTTGGCTTGCTACAGGCACGAATGACGCTAGGCTGCAGCCGCACTTTCCGGTTTTTGTCATGAAAAGCCACATGCATGCGCTAGATGGGTGGCATACCTCTTAAAAAGAGCTGCTGTCATCGGCAGGGATCGGGTAGAACTGTGCATATTCTAGGTTATGCCGTGTATGCGCTCTGATAAGCGACACCTGCATATGTTGGGAATGAAGATTGGAGACGATACGCGTTGTTAGGTAAGGTCCTGGTTTTTCTGGGTGGATTGCTCGTGGTGGTGCTGTTCGTGGCGCTGCTCGCTCCGCTCTTCATAGACTGGACCGATTTTCGCAAGAATTTCGAGGATCAGGCGAGCCGCATCATCGGCAAGAAGGTGACCGTTCACGGCACCGTGGATGCCCGCCTCCTGCCGTTCCCGTCGGTGACGCTGCACGATGTCCGTGTCGGCCAGGAACCTGATGGCACGCCGCTGGTGCAGATCGCCGAATTCTCCATGGATGCGGAGCTTGCGCCTTTCCTTTCCGGTGAAGCGCTGATCTTCGACATGCGGGTATCCAAGCCCAAGGTGCGGCTGCGGCTGCTGAAGGATGGCACACTCGACTGGATGCGTGGTAGCCAGCCGGAAATTCCTGCAAAATCCGTAGTGCTCGAAAGCGTTCATGTCGAAGACGGCGATATTCTCTTCATCGACGAGCAAACGGGCAGGACCCGGCATGTTACGGGCCTGAACGCCCAGATGTCGGCAAGATCGCTTGCCGGTCCATGGCGCATCGAGGGCGATGCGGCGCTCGACAATGAGCATGGCAATTTCACTGTTTCCAGCAGCCAGCCCGATGACAACGGCGTCCTGCGCGTTCGCACCCGGCTGATGCCGGATCGCCATCCACTTAATGTCGATCTCGACGGCGAGTTGAAACTGGTCAACAGCAAGCCCGATTACATGGGTTCCTTCACGGCCGGAGTCAACGACAAACAAGCCCATGATTCAGCCGATCAGAAGGCGCAGCCCCGCATCAAGGGCCGTTTCGAGCTGACGAATGATCGCATTCGCGTTCCCGAGTACCGTCTCGAAGTCGGCGCCGATGACGATCCCTATGTCGTGACCGGCGAGGCGACGCTGGACACGGGTTCCAAGCCGGAATTCCTGTTGACGGCCGACGGGCAACAGATCGACGTCAACCGTCTCGGCAGCAACAAGGGCACCAACGGTAAGACCAATCGCAACCCGGCAATTTCGGCGCGGCAACGCTTGAACAGTCTGATTGCGATCGCTGCCGAAATCCCCGTGCCACAGGTTCCGGGCAAGGCGACCTTTCGGCTGCCGGCGATCGTGGCAGGCGACACGACCATACGCGACGTGCAGCTCGATCTCGAGCCGGCGGGAACGGGATGGAAGATCGATCATGCGATCGGCATGATGCCTGGACGCACGCAGGTCGAGGCGCGGGGCAATCTCATGCTGCGCGGCGAGCCGAATTTCATCGGCAATCTGGTCGTCGCGTCGAACCAGCCCTCAGGGTTGGCATCATGGCTTGTAGGGTCCGTCGATCCGTCGATCCGGCAGCTGCGCCAGGCCGGATTCTCCGCCGATGTCAGCCTGCAGCATGACGAGCAGCGCTTTGAAAACCTTGAGATCGCCATTGGTTCGGCCACGCTGAAAGGTCGGATCGATCGCCAGAGCGGGACGGACAAGGCCCCGCCAAAGCTTGCCGTCGACCTGATCGGCGATGCCCTCGACCTTGACGCGCTGAGGGCACTGACCGGGCTCTTTACCGGCCAGGATGCCGGGGAATCCCTCTTCGATCACCGGATCACGGCGCATCTGCAGGCCGGAAAATTCATGGCTTTCGGCGTGCCGGCCGATAATGTCGATACCTCATTTTCCGTCGCCGACGGTGCTCTGACGCTCGACAAGCTTTCGGTGCGCAACGTTGCCGGAGCCGAAATCACCGCAACCGGCCGCGCCGACGGTTCGCCTTCCGACTACAAGGGATCGGGCGAGATCACCTTCAAGGCCGCCGATCCGGGGCCGTTCTTCGAAATGCTGCGCCAGCATCTGCCGCATCATCCCGTCATGGACCGGTTGGTGCGCAATGCCGCATGGTATGGAAACACTGCGCTTCGCGGCGCAGTGACGCTCGGCGGCGATCAGGACAACGCGCTGACGGTGACGCTAGCCGGCGTTTCCAACGGCAGCCGCGTCAATTTCGATTATCGCATGTCCGATCTTTCGGCTTTCACGGGCAAGGGCACCACGACCCTAGAAGGAACGCTGGAAAATTCGGTGACGTCGATCCTGTTCGGCCAGGCGGGTCTCGATCCGTTGCCCGTCGAAGCCGATGCCAATGGTCGTCTGACGCTAAAAGTGTCTGCAAGCGGTACCGATCCGGCGGATGCCGCTCTCACCTTTGCGACCGACAAGACGTCGTTTACCGCAAACGGCAAGGTGGATGTCCGTCCCGCCACCTTCCTCAATGGTAACATAGCGCTATCGCTCGAAAGTGCCGACATCGATCCTTATTTCGTAATGAACGGTATCGGCATTCCGCAGATGGGCGCCGGCTTGCCGGTCAAGTTCCAGGCCAATGCCGCGCTGAACCCGGACAAGATCGTGTTTTCGGACATGAAGGGGCTGTTTGCCGACAACAACATGTCCGGTACACTGACCATCGATCGGAAAGCACCGAATCTCAAGGCATCAGGCGAATTGTCGCTCGACAAGGCGGATCTCGATTGGCTGGCGGAAGCCATCTACGGGCCGATGAGCGATCCGAAAACGGGGGCTCTCAATCAGGATAAGCTCGGCCTGCCAGCTTTCAGCGGGATGGATATCGGCGTCAAGCTTTCCGCAAAACAGGTATGGCCCGGCATATTCGGTCCCATTTCGAATTTCACCGCCAATGTAACCTATAAGGGCGAAGAATTGCGGCTTAACGATCTGACGGGCGGCTGGAATGGCGGCACGCTGACCGGAAGCGCGATGTTCGCCAATTCCGACGGTACCGGCCTGCTGCAGACGAAGCTCAGCCTCGCCAATGGTGATCTTGCAGCGGTCGCCTGGCAGCGCGACGGAGCGCCGCTTGCCACAGGTCGCTTCGGTCTTGCGATGAATGCCGAGGCAAGCGGCAAGAGCATTGCCGACCTTGCGGCCAATGCCAGCGGCTCGGGCGAAATGAAGCTTGGCGAGACGCATGTGCGTGGCCTCAATCTCTCGGTTCTGCCTCCGCTCCTTTCGGCGACGGATCAGATCCAGGGCGATATCACCGCCGCCAAGGTGCTGCCGATCGTGCAGACGTTGCTCAACAATGGCGAAGCGGTCCTTCCGGCCACGACCATACCCTTCAACATCTCCGCGGGCGTGGCGCGGGCTACGAATATTGCCGCGAGCAACGATCTGGCAAAACTTTCGGGCAATGCTGAAATCAGTCTGCCGGATGAGCGTATGCGCGGCTCTCTCGGCATCGATTTCAATGCCGGCGTCGAAGCGCTGAGCGGGGCGGAGCCGGCCTTGCGCCTCGATTTTGCCGGACCGCTGGCTGCACCTGGTCGGACAATGGACGTAACAGATGTGACCAGCTTCCTGTCGGTCCGGGCATTCGAGCGTGAACGCCGGCGTGTCGAGCGCCTGCAGGCCAATGTGCTTGAGAAGCAACGGCTGCGGCGTGAGGTAGCGCTTTACAAATATGCGGCAGGCGTGCGCGAGGCCCAGCGCCAGCGCGATGCCGCCATCGAGCAGCAGCGCCGTGCGGAAGAGGAACGGTTACGCGATTTAGCCCGGCAGGCGGCGGCGCAGAAGCAGGCGGAGGAAGACGCACGCGCCAAGCAGGCAGCGGAGGAAGCAGTCAAGGCCAAGGCGGCGGCTGACGCGCGAACCAAGGCGGAAGCTCAGCATCCGCTCAATAGTCCTGCTCCGCAAACGACGGCACCTTTGAACTTCAATGAATTACCGGGAGTTGCCCAGTAGGCTGGGCAATTGCGAACCGATCCGTATCGAATGAAGTAAGCGTACTCGCGAGGTTGCCGCAAGCCCCGTGCTAGAGCCTTTCCGCTTTTCTTCGAATCGCGAAAACACTCTATCCTTTTGTTTTTACGCAATTCCGGACGGAAAACCGCTACGCACTTTTCCTGGAATTGCTCTAGCAGATCAATTGCGATCTTTCAGCCATTTGAGGACATAGAGGCGGAGCGCGGAGGAGAGATTGCTGCCGGCTTCGCGTCCGTCATCGATCTCGGAGATTAGCGCTGCGAGCGACATGCCGCGCGCGTTGGCGATAGCCTTCAGTTCTGTCCAGAAGGCATCTTCAAGGGAAAAGCTTGTGCGATGGCCATGCAGCGTCGCGGAATGTTTACGGATCATCGGCGGATCGATCAAAAATCGGAAATGGTGGGATATTTCTGAAAGTGATTCAAAATGCGGAAGTAAGCAACTGATTTCTGAAGTTTTTTATCTCGGGGTCTAAACTAGTCTTCGGTCTTCTTGGTCTCGATTCGCCCAGCCTCGTGCGTCTTTGCGGCCTTTTCGTTAAGTGTCGTCGTCAGCTTCTTCTCGGCCTTGGTTCGCCCGAAAGCGATACGGTTCTGCTCCGCCTGCTTTTCTTTGTCCGAGCGGGCCTGCTTCTTGCGAAACTGGCGCAGATTGACGATTTCGGCGCTCATCGATCTCTTCCATTGCCGATATGAAAAGGGGGAAGCGAATGCTTCCCCCCCAATGCCTACTGCTTCTTGCGGAATGCGTCGAGAGAGACGACCGATCCCGGCTTCTTTTCTTCGCCTTCCTTGGCTGCTGCCGTCGGCGCCTCTTCGCCTTCGACCGGCACCGGATAGGCGGTTATCTCGCTGGAGGAGGTCTCTTCTTCTTCGTCGGCCAGCGGTACGTCGAATTCCAGCTCGAAATTTACGGAAGGGTCATAGAAGCCGCGGATGGCGTTAAAGGGCACGACCAGCTTTTCAGGAACGTCGGAGAACGAGAGGCCGATCTCGAATTGGCTTTCGCTGATCTTCAGATCCCAGAACTGGTGCTGGATGACGATGGTCATCTGCTCGGGATACTTCGCCTTCAGGTGCTGCGAAATGCGCACGCCGGGGGCTCCAGTCAGAAAAGTGATGAAGAAATGGTGGTCACCGGGCAGGCGGCCTGTAGCGCCGACCTCGGTCAGCACCTTGCGGATCACTCCACGCAGGGCGTCCTGTGCCAAAATGTCGTAGCGGATATGATCCTGCCCCATGCTTTCCTGTCTTTCGTTGGCCATGTTTTTTATAGGCTTATGCCACGCTGAACGCCGCCGGAAAAGCCCTATGCGCGAGTCACCGCATGTCGATCTATAATATAGCACTGGAGAAGAAGGTGAAGGCTTCTGTTGCCAGGTGCCTTCGAACCCCGCCTAAGAGTGCGACCCCTTAGGACTTTATTTGAAGTGTCACACCGCGATTAAGCAGCGAGACGAGCTTCCGCATAGTTGTCGTTTGCAACTACAATTTTAGCCCGATAACGGCGGTACAATGCCGAGCGAAAAGTCGATCTTTACACCCTTGTCGATCCTGTTTCGCCCCCATCAAAAGCCGGTCTGACGCCAGTCTTGCCGGCCGGTTTTTGGTGGAGGCGCCGGGTACCGCCCCCGGGTCCAATAGGTTTATTACACCGCTCATTTATCGCCATAGCCGGCCCGAAGACCGGCAAGGGTGATATAGTGTTTTCCGCAGGCGAAGGGAAGGGCAATTGTCATAAATGCTTCGCGGAAACATCGGTTTGTCTATGAGGCCGCAAGATTTGCCTGAATTACGTTTCGCCGCGGTTGGTTTCGTATCGGCTTGTCATTAAAATCGCGAAAAAGGAATCGGCGGGTTGCTGTTTGGGCAAGCCTCATGGCCGGAAATTTCAAGCGATTTCGGAGCGGAAGATGGCTCGTCACCCTGAGTATCAATATCTCGACCTGATGGCGCATCTGCTCGACCATGGTGATCGCCGGATCGACCGTACCGGCGTCGGCACCTTGAGCGGCCTCGGCGCCATGATGCGTTTCGATCTTTCGAAGGGGCAGATTCCGATCTTCACGACCAAGCGCGTCTACTGGAAGCTCGCCGTCAAGGAAATGCTCTGGTTCCTGACCGGCGACACCAATATCCGCAATCTGCTGAAGGAAAATGTACGGATCTGGACCGACTGGCCGCTCGCGAAATATCGCAAGGCGACCGGCGAAGATATCGATCAGCTTGCCTTCGAGAAGCGTGTTCTCGAGGATGAAGCTTTCGCTCTCCAATGGGGCGATCTCGGCCCGGTCTATGGCAAGCAGTGGCGGCAATGGCGTGACGCCGAGGGTCGCGTGCATGACCAGCTCGCTACAGTCATCAAGGACCTCAAGACCAATCCCAGCAGCCGCCGCATGATTTTCCACGCGTGGAATGTCGGCGAGCTTGCCGACATGGCGTTGCATCCCTGCCATATGGTCTATCAGTTCCATGTATCGAACATCGCGGCTGAGGGGGGCAAGCGGCCGCGTCTCAGTCTTATGGTTTTCCAGCGCTCCTGCGATCTGTTCCTTGGCAATCCCTTCTTTTCCGGTATCGAATCGGTATCTTCGATCGTAAGTACCGGTAATTCCACGATTCATTGAAAATGACGATAGTGTACCGGTCCTCTAGGCGAATCCCGGCGGGGTTCACAGCGCACGATGGTTACAGTGGTAGTGACGAGTGGTCGCCGACGTTACATTCCTGCTCTCCATAGAAGGCGTGCGTAGCTGTATTGCCGCAGTCCTGACTTTGATGCTCAGAGAGTGATGCCGTGTGTTTCGCTGCTCCCATCGGACATCACGCAGTCATATTGCAGTGAGTCCAATCAATCGGCGAGTGCGTAAAAATACGCATTCCCATATAAGTTGTGTTATCTTCGTCTCTTTCAATCCCAGACCGGTTGTTTTGTCCAATTTTGGGCGTCACGATCGCGTAAGACTCAAGGAAAGATTCATGACCCGTCATCCGGAATACCAATATCTCGACATCGTCGAGCACGTACTGAGCAAGGGCGACAAGCGTATCGATCGAACAGGAGTCGGGACGCTTGCTTCGTTCGGTGCGATGATGCGGTTCGATATGTCGGACGGCACATTCCCGGTTTATACAACGAAGCGCGTTTACTGGAAGACGGCGGTTAGGGAGATGCTCTGGTTCCTCACCGGCCAGACGAACATCCGGTCCCTTCTCAAGCAGAACGTCCGGATATGGACCGACTGGCCGCTGGACAAGTATCGGAAGGCGACCGGCACTGAGATCAGCCAGGAGGACTTCGAAGCTCGCATTCTCGATGACGAAGAGTTCGCACTAGAGTGGGGTGACCTCGGCCCAGTCTACGGAAAGCAGTGGCGGCGCTGGGTCGGCCCGGACGGGCGAGAGTACGATCAGATCGCGACGATCATCGAGACACTTCGGACGAATCCGGCGAGCAGACGTATGTTGTTTCATGCCTGGAACGTAGCGGATTTGGACCGTATGGCCTTAAATCCATGCCATAATTTCTATCAATTCTTTGCGAGCGGGATCCGCGGAGACATTGGGGAGCAGCCGCCGAAATTATCCCTGATGACTGGCACCAGGAGCAACGATTTGGGTCTCGGAAATCCTTTTAATGTGTGTCAACAGGCGGCGCTTCTTGCAATGGTTGCGCAGCAGGTGGACATGGTTCCGCACGAACTGATATGGGTCGGCGGCGACGTCCATCTCTACCTCAATCATATCGAGTTGGCACAGACGATCCTGAAGCGGGAACCTCGGCCGTTCCCTAAGCTTCGACTGCTTCGGCGTCCTGACAGCATCGATGGATACCGGATCGAGGACTTCGAGGTGACGGGATACGATCCGCATCCCGCCATCGAGGCACCGGTCGCAGTCTAGCGATGGCTTCGCTTCTGGCCAGCAGGCTTCTTGAAGAGCTTGAGAAAGATCGGAAGCGAGGAGAGATAATCTGGAACGAGCTTGGTTCGGTGAACCGGACCGCATATGCGCGCCGTCTCGGAGTGACGAAAAATGCTCTCCCTCTCGCAGTGTTCGCACAGTTCGATGACCTTGGCGCCAAGAAGGTCTCGACTGAAGAAACGCTGCGATCAATGCTTCTTGAAGATTTTCTAAACGGACGCGTCGTTTTTTCGAAGTCCGGGTTCATAAGCAAGCTGCACTACGCCCGGCGTGCCGGATGCAGCAATACGCAATATTACAAAGAGTTGTTCGAAGAGTACGAGGCTAAGCTCGGTGAGATCAAGACAAAGGATCTTCTTTTCGGGCTTCTGTCACGGGATTTCGCCGACGGTACTTTGAAGTTCAGTCGAGGCGGAAAGATTGACCGCACACATTACGCTACGCAGCTTGGTGTCACCAAATCGGCGCTCACACCGCACATTCCGGTGTTCGACTCTTTCGAAGGAAAGCTTGGTGGCGCCAAGCGCTATCGCGACGACGACCTCCAGCGCATGGAGGAGTGGCTCGAAGCTCGAATGGCGGACGGTACGCTTAGGGCTCGCCGTGGAGGCGGACTGGTAAGGGCGCAGTTCAAATCCGCATTCGGGATTACCCACTCCGACTTCGAGACACGGTTTCCGGAGATTAGCGCCCTCTTGGAGAAATACGACATCCTCGTCGACCAGTGCGAGGCGGCGAGAAGTGCCGAGGCCGTTCATGGCCAAGCGAAAGAGGAGCAAGCCGCGGGAAATAAAATTGCGTCACGTGTCCGAAAGCCAGATTCTGCCAGGGCGCTGCTGTCTGAAAATGCCCAGATTCGCACAAAGGTTGACGGCCTTTCCCGAGGGGCCGTTGTCCGCGCGAAAGACGATGAGGTCCATTCATCGACCGAGATGGAGAATGAGAAGCACCGTGATGGCGGAGGGCAGCCTGCAACGGAAATCAAACCGATTGGTAGTGACACAGTCTTCGCCGTAATCGACGCAGCGGTGACGGCGGATCTCGGACACGGCAAGCTTCGGCTTCTTTCCGACGGTTCCGTCGACCGCAATTTCTATCTCGCTCAGGCCTTGGTTACGGTATCGGGCATCGACGACAATGTCTTTGCTCGCTACGCGCAGCAAGTGAAGGCGTACCGCGAGCGGCACGGCACCGGCATTGCAGCAATCGCCGATGCGAAGTCGGCCCATTTTGTACCGGATAGTGCCGCCGCGACGGACAGAGATGGATGCTCTGATGTCGCGGAGGGTCGCCGGGGCGTCGCGGCACTGGATTTGAATGACCGAAGTGAAGATCGAGCCGCCGGTAACGGCTGGCCTAGTGATTTTTCGCAGGTCATCCAAGACAAGAAGGGTGGAACTGGCAGCCACCAGGATGTGCCGGACGGACGCGGTGGAGATTGGCTGGGACCTCTCCTTGTGTTCTTTCCGCAACTGAAGCGCCACCAAGAGTATCCGCCTGACAGCCCCCTTGGCCGAGCCGTATCCATTCTGAACGAAATGGTCCTCGGACCAGGGCTGCCTCGAACCGCAGACGGAGGCTTGAACAGATCTGAACTCCAGAACATACTGCGCATCGGCCGGTTGGAGCTTCCCGCCTATGATAGCATCCTTGTCGACTACGATATCGCAACAAGGTTCGTCTCGAACGATCGGTTTAGCAATGAGGAAAGGTCGAACACTCCTCCTCCGCCTCATCCTTCGCTAGTTCGCCACCAGAATTACACTCCATCCAGTGCATTTGGTCGAGCCGTCGCCGTGCTAAACGCCATGGTCAGTGGTGACGGACTGCCTCGTGCCTCCGACGGGACGTTGGACGAGATCGCCTTGGCGCGCGGCCTAGGCATAGATCATCGTGCACTTGGATCCTATCGGCACATTGTTCGCGACTACGAAGTCGTCGACAGTGCGGTGAACACGACCACTGAACAGGCGCTGACGATACCCAAAGAGGACAAGCCTGCTTCGAAGGCGGGTGCTGCCGCTGCCGCGGACGGAACTCCGGTCGGGAATGATCTTTCAAAATCGACCCTAGGCTGCGATGAAATCGAATCCGCTCCTCCATCCATTGTGACAACAGACAATGTGACATCTGCTGATGAATCACTTCGACTGAATGGTCAGGCCGCCGAGCACCTGACCGAAAAGATTCTGGAAAAGGTCGACGTCACGCCCGCCGCGGAGCAACAGTCGAACTCTGAGAACCCGCGCCTCTCGGAGCATCCGAGTCTCCGCAAGCACCAACCCGCCGAGACGATCTTGTCTCCTGCCGCGGCCGAGGTGGTCTCATACTATCCGATGTTGGAGAAACACCAACGCTACGGTCTGGACAACACCAGAGGACGACTGGTCGACATACTCAACAGCTACCTGGCGGCTGGTGGAATACCGCGCAGTCGGAGAGGAAAGATCGACCGGCGCGCTCTGACGCGGAAGTTTGGGTTCTCGATCACGGCAATGACCCACTACGTCGACATTCTTCATGACTACGAAGAGGCGACGGGGGGACTCCAGAACATTCACGAGGCGAAGGTTCCGGAAATGGAAGCGTGGCTCATTCAGTCGATGGAGGATGGAACGCTGGAGACCCGTGACGGCAGGGTTGAACGGAGAAGCTTCTACCGGCGCTTCGATATGGCTGACACAAACGCTGTACTGGTACGCAATCCCCGCGTCCTCGCTCTGATCGAGAAGTACGATCGCTTGATCGTTTCGAGCGGCTACCTCTCCAAGTCCATCGGAGCCGAAGTCGATCTGCTTGTTGCAAGTCTCCATGACAATGCCGAGATCGCCAAGACCGGATTGTCGTACAACCGCACGGCGCTTTCGTCGAGGACCGGCATTTCGATGGGCCGCATCGTTCGGTCTCCGTTTAGAGAGGTCATTGCCGAAGCGGACAGAAAGCTTCGGGCGCAGGTTGAGGCCGACGAGCTGTGTCACGTCTTCGCGGGGCGGCTCTTCTCCTTTAGGACATTGCAGGACCTCGGATGGTCCAAGCAGTTCCTCATAGGCGTAGGCAATGCCTTCCGGCGCGGTTTCCAGGCAGCCGGCCAGAATGCGGCAAAGGACGCCTACAATTCGCTGTTGGAGATGTTGCGGTTTTTCGGGTCTTCCGAGGAGCCGACTTGCCGCAAGGTGAAACACGGTCTCAGCACCGGCGGCGTCAGGTCGGTTGCTGCCGCGGACTGGACATTCGCAACTCAGTTGTACGCCTCGTGGGTTAATGAAGATCAAGAGCTGAAAGGCAGTACCCCGGACACGAAGCTCAACAACGCAACTAGGGTGATAAGGCGTGTCTCGAACTACGGCGCTCTCCCGGAACTCGATCTACCGCTCCGCGGTAAAGGAGAAAAGTCCGGGCATCGGCGGACCATCGCGCAGGGGCCAAAGACCGAGGAGGGGGTGGACGACTACCTCGCCTTCGCCACGGCGATGCTTCGCGAAGCTGCCAAGCTGCGTGAATTAGACATCGAACCAGACGACGAGGCCGGCTTCCTAAAAACCCTGCGAAAGGAGCTCACCGAAGACAAGGCCCGCCTCGACGACACGCCGGCGACGATCATCCTGCGTGTCCTCAAGCGCAGAATGACTCTGATCGAAGATGCGTTTGCCGAAGTCTACCTCCGATGGCGGCGGCACTGGGATCGCGGTCGCGAGCTGCTCGCTGTCGGCGAGGAACTGGGCGATGGCTGGGAGGAATTGCTTGTCGCGGGTTCCCGCCACGAGCATCGCCGCCGTCTCGACATGAGACGATACTTTCCCCTCGACGAACCGGACCGTGCCCTGGCCAATCTCGTCCGGCTTATCGCCGACCGCTTCGGCGGGCTATATCCGAAAGACGAGGTGACCTTTGGTAAGTTCTTCGTCAAACGAGCGCTCGAGTTCGGGGGAAAACCGCACATCGAAGGATACGTCACGCCTCATTCCGACGCCGTGGGCGCGGCGGTGATCCTCTATCTCGCGAGATCGGGAGCCAACATGGCCGTGGGGCGGACCCTTTTCGCTGGCGCGATGGAGCCTTCCGAGATCGCCGGCTGCGTGCATATCACCGGCGAGAAGGCGCGGGCTCGCGGAAAGCCGATACATGCCCATCTGGACGAACGGTCTCATGCCGTCGAGGCCATGAAATGGCTGGTCGGCTCGCTTGCGGATCTGCGCGCCACACTGGACGTGGACGAAAGCAGACTTCTCTTCGTCGGGAACTTTAGAACTCGCTCCAAACCTCTGGAGGAATATTGGATAAGAGACCTCTTCAAGAGGATAGTCGCAGGTATACCGGAACTCGCAGATCTCGGGCTGACCCCATCTATGTTGAGGCCGACGGTGCTGCTCATCGCTGCCCTCGAAGGCGACGCCAGCGCGCATGTTGCCGCGACGCTCGGGCAGCACGGACTCAACGTCAGTCAGGGCTACACGAACCATCCGCCGACCCGCTACCTGCGCGACATGGACATCCGCAAATTCATGGACAATTGGGAGACGCTGGTCGTCTACGCCGAGGAGGATGCACAGGCCCTGCTTGGCGTCCCAAAGGACGAGATGGAGAAGAGGGTGACGGCCCTTGCGGAGACCGGTCTGGGAACGCTCTGCCGCGATCGCAATGGGAGGCCGGGAAACGAGGGAAGCGCCTGCACGCAGCTCGATTGCTGGAACAATTGCCCGCAGTTGATCGTGATCGCGCGAAAGCAGGACCTCGCCTTCATGATCATATGGCGAGCCTCTCTGATTGAGGCGGAGGAGGAATGGGTCCGCGACCGGCCGGAGCGCTGGCATTCGGTCTGGCTCCCATGGCTGATCTTCATCGAAGTCGTCGAGAAAAAGATAACCTTCACCGCCATGGCGCGGGTCTGGCGCGAAGCGCAAGCCCTGGCCGATCAGGTGATGGCACATCCCAACTTCAGACACAGGAGGCCGTTCTAGTGGCGCAAAGAGTTGCCGGGCTGACCACCGCGTCCGCTCCCCGTCGTATCCTCGATCGCACGGCCAAATGGCTGGACGCTCCCTACGAAGCGGACGAATGGACGGTCAAGGACACGAAGGGAGAAGGCAAGCCGCAGACGTTCAGCTTTCGCGTGAGGCTTCCGAGCGGCAGGGTCCTGACCGACGAGCCAGAGCTCTACGCCACGGTGAAGGAGTTCGTCTTCTGGATTCGCGAGGGCAACTACACGCAGATCCACGACGCCGACAGGCACCGTCTCTATGCGGTGTCGGTGATGCAACTCGCATATGGAATCGCCGCCCGTGGACACAAGTCGTTTGCGAGACTGACTTCGGATGATGTCGACGCGATCTGTGAAGCGAGCGCGGCTGGAAAAGACGGAGTGACATCGGCTTCAAAGCTTCTTCGAGCTGCCCTTGATAAATTTCAGAGTTGGGATGACGTTCCTGGCATCTATGCTCAGAAGAATGTCTTCGACTTCAATCGCATTATTGACGACCTCCACCTTCCGCGAGACTGGGGCAGGACATCCTTGCACAGGGAAATCAACCAGGCTACGGCGCGGTTGAATGGCAAGACCTTGTTGCGATCCGGGACGGGAACCGTGACCGCCCAGAACGTTCACGTGATCACGACAGTCTTCGAGGCGATGTTTCAGTTGCGCCATTTCATGGCCGCGCCCTCGATCAATTTCATTCCTTTCCCGGAGGGGGCATCGCAGCGCGCCAGAGCTTTGGGCGCGACGACCGAGCCGACCCCGATCGCGCCGCCCGAGCTCGTCCTGAAGTTCCTTTCGGAGAGCGCCAACTACATCCAACGCAACGCGCGGGAGGTTGCGTCAAGATATCTCGTGGCTTGGCGCTCCAGGGACACCGAAGCCTGGAGCCGCGAGCTGGCGTCCGAAATAAAAGCGCAGGTCAAATGGATTGTCGCCGCGGCGTTCGTCTTGATAGCAGCGTTTACCGCGCGGCGCCTGGAGGAAATCCTGAAGCTTCGCCGTAACTGCCTGGCCGGAAACGATTTGGACGGCTGGTGGCTGAACGTCTATATCGAAAAGTCCGAACGCAAGTGGACGTGGATCCCCATTCCAAGGATCGTCGCCCGAGCGGTCGAGGCGCTGCGCGCTTTCGACGTCGACAATCCCGACGACGGTCAGAATCTTTTTACGCTGAACGATCCGGTCAGCGGCCGCCGGATTAAGCTGAAAGCGACGATCAAGGGCCTTGCCCACAAGTTCGGGGTTGACAGTTACGTGGACCGCGGTGGAAAGACGCTCGCCTGGGAATGGACGCCCCGACAGTTCCGCCGCTTCTTCGCTGTGCTGTTCATATACCGATACCACGGAAAGAAGGAGACGCTCGCCCATCACCTCAGGCACTACGATCTCGAGACGGCGAACGACTATCTGCGTCTCGACCCGGAAACGTCCGCGATCTGGCTGAAGGAGATGGCGGGCTACAAGATCTTCGTCGCGCGTCGGATCGCCGAGGGCGACAACGAACTGGTCGGCGCCATGGGTGACCGTCTGAAGAAGTTTGTTCAAAGGCTTCGCCGCAAGTTCGAGGAGACTGTGAAGATCGTTCCGGAGCGGATGGCCGCGATCGTCCTGCGCTCCATGTCGAAGCATCATCTTGTCCTGACGCCGAAGCCATGGGCGACCTGCTGCTGCCCGCATACGGAAGGGGGATGCGAGCGTGCCGTATGCAGGAAGGAAGCTGGCTTTGAGCAGGGCGCGGTCGGCCCCGATTTCGCGGCGGCCGGACCCGCGATCTGCCCTGCGTGTCCCTGGGCGCTGATCTCGCAAGGAAATGTCGGTTACATCGAGCTGGAGATCGAGGAACTCGAGGCGGGTGCGGTGCAAGCTTCGGGCATCTTCGCCGAACTAGCGTCCGAGAAGGTCGTGGTGCTTTCGAAGTACCGCGAATCCTTGAAACGCTGATGCTCAAACAAGGGGAGGAAATGTGTGGTCCAGAGCCTTTCGACACGCATAGCGGCTCGTCTCGAACTGCTGGAGAAGTGGAACAAGAACGGGGTTCCACTAGGCGTCGATCGTCCACGAAGCCTCAACGCGGCCCGAATGTGGAATGATCCCGCGAACGGTATCCTTGCCATCGGTTCGAAGACGAAGTTCACGATGACGGATCCTGATGTCGGAGTCCAGGTCAAGAAGATCAAGCGCCTGATAGACGCGCTCAATGCAAAGGAGGGCGGTGAGAAGGCCAGTTCCGCGACTAGGAAAACCTCCAAGCGAACCTACAGGCCTGAAAAGATCCGACGGCTCGAGGCTGAACACGAAACGGAGTGCCTAAGGCGCGAACTCTCCAAAGTCACCGGTCAGTGGCATGAGGTCCGTTACCGCCTTGAGGAAAAGGAGAAGAGGGCAGGGTATTTGGAAAGGATCAATTCCGAGCTGCACGACACCAACAAGGAACTCAACGAACGGATTCAACTGCTGCTTCGGCACCTACAACGCCGCGGACTGCGGGAGGTATGAGATGTCTGAGGAGCAAGCTGATACCAAGCGGACATCCGCCAAGGTCCTAGAGGAAAGACTCCGGAGACTCTTCGACGCGGACTTCGATGGGGAGGAGCCATTGTGGACGCGGAAGGGCCTGAGCCGCCCATGGCTCGCCCGCCTGATCGGCTGCAAGGCCGCCACGCTGAGTTCCAGTCCCCGGTTGAAAAGGCTGGTCGGCGGATGGGAGGGGCCAAGGATCGAATCGAGGCGGCAACGCGCTTGGCAGTCGTCGCCGAAAGAGGCGGACAACGTCGTGCTGCTACGATTGCCCAGGCAAGACGGACGGATAATCAGCTCCACCGTCAAGCTCCACAAGCATATCTGGGAGGTTCCGACGCTCGTCTGGCCGTCCGGTCTCGACGAGGAGGTCAACGACTGGTTCCGATATCTCATCGTAAACCTGAAAAGGGCTTGGTCGACGGTGGAGGAGACGGCGAAGCATATGAGGCAATTCATAAAATATCGCCGAAAGAGGCGGGTTCCTCTCAGGGCGGTGAATGACGACTTCCTTCTGAACTGGCAGGGAGATTTACGCGAAGGGGATACGAAGAAGCCGCGGCGGAATGCTCTGTTGCGGACTGTCCACTCCTTCTTCAAATGGGCCGAAGAGCACGGCATCATCAGGCATATGATTCAGATCGGCCGCCCCAGCGCCTATGCGGAATCCATGCTTGCCTACGAATTTCCAATCTCGTCCCATGAGGTCACTGTCCTCACATCCAAAGGTCGGAAGCGGGTATTCTGGGTGTGGCCATTCCTTGAAAAGGGCGACGGCACGAAGTACGGGCGCAGATACACTCCGACCTTCAAGGAGATCGACCGCATCTACGCCTTCACTGACGTCCAGCGCCATGGCATGCGCAACGTCCTCATCATGAACTGGGCACTGCGGACCGGAGCGCGGGTGAGCGAAATCCTCTCGATCCGGCTGCAGGACCTTCCGGCTACCGAAGAAGAAATCGCCGAGCTGATTGAAAAGGACCAGTGGATCATCAAGCTCAGGAAGCGCAAGCGACGATCAAACGGCGGCGTCTTGTATGCTCCGGCGGACCTAATCTGGGACACGCTCAACCACATTCGGAACGAGCGGCAGGAGATCGCGTCGGCGAAGGGCGGGAAGGAATCTGATGCCGTGTTTCTATCACAGCGGGGTTCTCCTCTCGTGCCCGACAGCGTCTCCCGCATATGCGCCGAGCTGTTCCGGGCAGCCCTGGTGTACAACGCGAACATCCATCGGCTTCGAGCGAGGTTCGCACACAACGCGGTGGAACTGACTCTGCGGCACCTGGAAGAGGCCGGCGTTTCCCTCGATCCTTCGTCTGGGTGGCACGAGACCGCATTGATCATCACGGCGCAGGTCATGGGACACAGTTCGCCGCGTTCTCTTGCGCCATATCTGCACGACATCGTGTTTCGACGAGCGGAGGAAGCCCGACTCAAGTCGCAGGACGCGGCCGCTGGCTTCGACGCCGCCAGTCCGGCGCGCAGGCAGGATCTGCTCGATACCGTCGAGAGCGCACGGAAGTTCCTGGAAGGAGGCGAGGACGGCAAGGCTTGGACGCTGCTCCGTCGTGTGACGAACGAGATCGACCGCGCCAGGCTCTTCGAGGATGCCTGGACGATTGCCGCGTAACCACTGTCTGGGCGACCTCTCTAAGGGGTTGTTCCCGCAGACGATCCGCGAGGAATGTCTCCACTAACCGATTACAGAGTACAGCTCTACACCCGGATATATTCGCGCATCGGCTCGGCAGCCGCGACGACGGTTTGAGCCGGTCGCGCTCCGCATTCAAGAGTCCATAAGGCGGTTAGCGAAGTCGCTTCCGCATTCCACCCCCCTGCTGCAACGACCCCAAATACGGGTTCAACCGACCTCTTCGAGGACATGTCTCTCATGGGGAGTCCAAAGTTTGGGGCAAGCCAGTTGCGTTGGTTCAGGGTGCCAAACTCTCAGAGAAGCGTGGTCTCGCTAGCGAGCCTGTCGTGCAGTTTGGATACTGAACCACATTTCTGGACGAGATGGCTGAGCTACTTCAGGAGTGCTGCGCTCTCCGCATCATAATCGTTCTGAAGAAAATCCGTCTGGATTCCCCATCCTGACTTCGGTCCCGGCTCGATGAATGAGATGCCCTTCGCCGAATAGTGGCGCATGAGTTTTTCAACGCTCGCGATACCGGCACTACCATTTTCCGCTTTGAAAATCGTCTTCGCACTGATCTCGGAATCGTCAGCGACCTCGGCCTGTGTCTGACCGAGGAGAAGGCGAGCAGCGACGAGTAGGCGTGGCGGCGGTCTCATAAGGATTGAGTGTCATCAAATCCCCCAGTGTGCAAATAATTGTTGACATATACCAATCCATGGCACAAAACGACAAATAAATCGTCAAAATATACCAATGAGTCGCACAAGGACTCGATGTCCTTTGACGACGCCGAATCGATGTCAACGAAGGAGCCGATCGACCATGTTCCAATGGATAGACAGCCGCGCAACGGAGCGCCTGCTTGAAGATATTCGCCGAGTGAACGCAGGAGAGTTTGAACTGAGCGATATTGCCAATGCGCCGTTCCTCCATGGCTATCGGGCCGTCCTTGGGCGCGCCTACGCGTTGTCGGGAATTGTAAGTGGCCATCCTCGACTCCAAGACGGCAAAGAGATCATTACTAGCCAGCTCTTCTACCTGGATCCCGATAAGGGAATCGCCCGGACAATGAACAATTGGTATCGCCTCTCCAAATGCGATCAGAGCAGGGGGAATTAGAATGCGGTTCGTTGATGCAAAGCTCAGAAACCAAAAGCTCTCGAAGGATGCCGGCGTGTTCCTGGCTGGGTGCGGTCTTGCTCGCGCTGCGAAAGCCATCGGACGGCTCCGTTGTAGCATCAATGGCTTTCTGGTCTTTGTTGTTCCTCCGGGACATCGTGCCGAGGAGTACAAGGCCGCCGCATTGGTAATCCTCGACGCCGTGCGCGATAGATGGGCGGATGACTGGGTTGATAAGGAGATTAGGGTGCGTCTTGCGAACCCGGTTCGAAGAAAAGGCACTCTCCACAGGCCGACATCGATCTTCGATCTGGAAGGCCTCGACATTCTGGTCGCAAAAAATATCGCCGAAGTTCCGAAGGAAGTGCGCTTTGCGGCGACCGCTGTTCTGTTCGTCGAACCACCGACCGCACAGCACATCAATGCCGCCAGGCGCATATCGGGGAAGGCCCCAATCTCAGATGTCGTTGCGTCCGAGGTGGCCAAGCGTCCTCAGAATGTCATTCTCGCGACGGTCCTGAAACAGACCTTCGCCGAAGATGCGTTCAATGAGATTGACGATCTCGGCAGGTTGGACACGGTTGGTCCCAGTCTTTTCGAATTGCCGGGGTACGACGAGGTCAAGCCTTGGGCTAGGGACCTGGTGGAGAATGTTTCCCGCTGGCGCCAACGGAAGCTCGAATGGAAGCTGGCTCGAGCAGGGATCCTCGTTTCGGGGCTTCCTGGAACAGGCAAGACTCTATTCGCTTCGGCGCTGGCAAGTGCGCTTGAGATGAGGCTGGTCTCCGTAACTGTCGGCGCCTGGCAATCGGCTGGTTCGCTCGATGACATGCTTGCAGCGATGCGGACGACCTTTGAAAGCGTGAACGACGGAAAGGGCGCCGTTCTTTTCATCGACGAAATCGACGCGATAGGCACGCGGCTCGCCCGACCATCGGGACATCATAACGACCAGTATTGGCAAGTCGTGGTCACGGATTTCCTGACGCTGCTGTCAAGTCTCGGCGAAGGCGTCGTCGTGGTCGGTGCCACGAACTATCCTGACTGGATTGACCCCGCGATATTGCGCGCCGGAAGGATTGACGACCACTTTACGCTTTCCCTGCCCGATAGGCTGACGAGGGCTAAAATCCTTAGCTATCACGCGGGTGGGCTACTGCCCCTCGAATCCTTACTCGACATTGCCGAGGACCTCGAGGGAAAGCCCGGTGCGGATCTCGAGCGGTTGGTTCGCGATGCTCGCACGGCCGCAAGGAATGATAACCGAGAACTGGAACTGCGCGACCTGGAGGCCCAGCTTCCGGAGAAATCGCTCTATACTCCAGAGCAGTTGCTCAGGCTCGCTGCACACGAAGCTGGGCATGCCCTTGTTGCGCTCGGTCTTGGTCACGCGACCGCTGCGACGATCGAGATTAAGTATGCCTTCGACCCGAATGCGGATGATTTTGTTGGCGGGCTCACAACATACGAGCTGATACCCGACTATTTTCCGACGGAAACGACCCTGTTGAATCGGATTGCTACATCTTTGGCGGGAATGGCTGCCGAGTTTGTCGTGTTCGGTGATCGATCGGTGGGGTCAGGTGGCTCGATGGGCAGTGATGTCGAGCGGGCGACCGCCATCGCAAGGCGCATGATAGGAAGCTATGGATTTGGCAGGTCTCCGATTTTCATGGGGACCGTTAAGGACCTCGGTGACAAACCACTTCCGGAGAAGATGGAATCCGAAGTCGCGCAATCCCTCGAGAAGCAGTGGAAGCGAGTACTTGCAATGCTGAAGGAGGAGCGCGAACGAATCCTTACACTGGCAGCCGATGTCGTAACGTACGGCACAGTGAAGATTGAGCGGAGCGGATTGGCGAAGGCGGCTTAGAGCTGGGCGGGCAGCCGCGCCGACGCGTTTGGGACGTCGGCGGCCCATTGATCGCAATTTCGTACTGCGACGATGAACTCGTGGTGGAGTCGGAGCGCTAACATGCCGAAAGCCAATTTGTCACATGATAAACGGGACGATGACGGCAAGGCTGAGAAATCGGGGCCGATTGGCGGATCGGAGTCAGGGGGCGAAAGGTCCAGTGACCCGCCGCCAAAAGCGAGACTTCCGGGCCAGATCGAACGCAAAATCGTAGGTCAAGGCAAACGCAGGGAAGCCCTCAAGAAGTGGAAGAAAGACAAGGACTAACCAAATCCGTTCGGCCCGCTCGGGGCCCTTTGCGCACAGAATAGACCGGTGTGCCCGGTCGCTTTGGATTCATGACAAGTAGCTTTAATGCTCGATGGGACTTATCCTGTCGACGCAGGGGCTGGCTACTGCTTCCGCTCGAGCCCGTGCGGTGATTGGTCATTCTCAATCCATGATGGACTGACGATTGCCGCCATCGGTAGGCGGGAGCAGGTGCGTCGCCTAGCTCCGGGTGTTTCGATTGGAATTGATCGAATCTCATCTAACTGCAGCCGGTGGCCTTGGATCGCTGGTTCAAAATTGTTGTGGGAAGACGTTCAAGGTTCGTCACGAGCCTATCTGTCACGGACTTTGCCGCCATGGTGCATTTTCGCTCATTCCGAGCGGACTTTTTTGGAGGAACTTTGCGACGGGATCGGCATTCATTTCCTTGTTGCTTGGATTCAGAGACAGTCTGGAATGCTGAAGGAGGCTACTGTGATCAAACCGCTGATTTTATTTGGCCTTGTGTTGATGCCGACGGCGACCTTCGCGCAATCAGCCGATCTTGAAACAACCTGCAAAATCGTGGCTAAGAACTTCTTCCTGTCGGAGAGCCTCGCAATTGGCGCCGTCCAATCCTTTCCGGAACTGAAGCCGCCTGGCGTGCGGATGGCTTATTCTACCCGTCAAGGGACGTCCCCTGCGGAAATGACCGACACTTTCGAATGCGAATTCGACAAGCCCGACAAACCCCACAATCTCGCCAAGTTCTGCGTATCAACAATCTGCTATACGCCTGGTGATAGCGATGCTGATCGCAAACGACGCTTCGAGGAGATGCGCATTCTCCTGCAACGAGCTGAGAAGTAATCACGGAGCCGAGGCGGCCACGAAGCGGCGTGTGCTATCGACTGAGTTCACGATCGCCTGAGATATCGCCAGCTTGCCAAGCTGCCAAAGAGCTGAATGCTCCCACCGCAAAGCATGGCTGCAATAAAGCCTGCGGCGGGTTCGCGCAGGAATGCGTAGACCGATCCGAGGGTGGCCACGCCGATGGTTGCGCCAACCATGCGAGCGACGTTGATCAGTGCGCTTGCAGTTCCGGCGCGTTCGGGGGCGACGCTGGAAACCGCGACTGCTGTAAGAGGTCCTGTCGCCATGCCCATCCCGATGCCGGTCAGGAGCAGACCAAATTCTTCCCCGATCAGAAAATCGTAAGCAAGTGCGACGCCGAGCAGGAGGTTTCCCAATCCTATTGTCGTCAACCCGATGCTAATGGTGTGCCGTTTTCCCAGATATTCTGAAAAGAAGCCGGAGAAAGGTGAAATCGCCACAAAGCTGAGCGCCATCGGCAGGAGTGCCAGTCCGACCCCGGTTGGAGCCAGCCGATCCAGACTGAGGGACGCGAATGGGAACAGAAAAAGTGTCCCATACATGCCGAACGTCATTGCGGCCGTTCCGGCCATCGCACCGTTGAACTGCCCAGTGGAAAACATCGATACCGGCATGAGAGCTTGCTGACCCAGGCGCCGTTCCGCCACAACGAAGAGCGACAGCAAACCGAAGCCGCAAAGCGCCAACAGGATGGTCCAGATGACCGGAAAATGCGAGGACTGAATTGCTGCAAGGGTGATGCCTGCCAGGGAGGCTATGCCCAACAACTGCCCAGGCGCATCGAAGGTTCTTCCGTCTCGGTCCGCACTTTCAGGAACCCAGCGCAATGCGCCGATAGCGGCCATTACACTGATCGGAACGACGACGAGGAAGACGGCGCGCCATCCGAAATTGTGGATCAGATAGCCGCCAAGGGTTGGACCGATGGCAAGCGACATGCCGTTGCAGCCGGCCCAGATGCCGAGGGCTCGGCCACGAATCCGCTCGTCGGGATAAATCACTCGAATGAGGGAAAGCGAGGCTGGTATCAGGAGGGCTGAGCCCAACCCCGTTACCGCTCTGGCGCCGATCAGGATAGCGGTCGTTGAAGCCAAGGCGCATCCAAGGCTTGCGATTGTGAAGATGATGCAGCCGATCGTGAAAATCAGGCGACGTCCATAAAGATCGGCAAGTAGGCCGCCGCTGATGAGAAGGGCGGCGTAGACAAGGTTGTAGGCATCGACGACCCATTGCAATTGTGTCACTGAAGCCTGAAGACTCTTGCCGATCGGCTGAACCGCCAGGTTGACAACCGATGTGTCGACTTGCGCAACGATCACGCCCAGGCAAAGAACGGTGAGGGAGGCGGGGTAAAACTTCGAGTGTAGCGCATCGTGCTGTGTCTGCGATTGCATGACGGTTCCTCTCGGAAGCAAACGTAGTGCGACTTGATTGGTTTCATTTTGAGGGCGTCGAAGAATCGCAGAAGGGCTGAAACGCGAAGACGGTTGAAGCGTTTGATGTCTTCAAGATCTCCAATATTCGAAAAGTGCGCACGCTTCCCTTGGTAACGGCCAGGCGGTTGGGGCCCTTTCGATGGCGAAATGCGCGACATGTTGGGACATGGAACGAAATGTTCATCGGCGCTGTTCCCACACGAGAAAATCGTTGTGATGACTCTTCTGCAGGAGGACGCGTTGCTAAATCTGACGGATAGCATGCCCCTGGATTTGAACTGGCTGGATATCACCGTCCGCCTGCTGCTGGTTGTCGCCGCCGCGGGTCTGATCGGTATCAATCGCGAGATGGGCGGGCACGCGGCCGGGTTTCGCACCACGATCCTGGTCGGGCTTGCCGGATGTCTGACGATGATCCAGGCCAATCTGTTGCTGTCGACATTGGGCAAGACGCCGCAGTCATTCGCCTCGATGGATGTGTTGCGCTTCCCGCTCGGCGTGCTGACTGGGGTCGGTTTCATAGGTGGTGGCGCCATTCTCAGACGGGGTGATCTCGTGACCGGTGTGACGACGGCGGCAACACTTTGGATCATGACGGTCATCGGCCTGTGCATCGGCGGTGGTCAGCTCGTCATCGGCTTGGCCGGTGCCGTCATCGCCTTTGTTGTGCTGTCGCCGCTCAAATGGCTCGACAGGCTGATCCCGCGCAAGCAGAAGGCACGTCTCGTGATCGAGTTTCCGCCGGACGCCGGCGTTGCGATTACCGACATACAGACCGCGCTCGAACCGCGTGGCTATGCCTTCTCCTTCGTCAGCAAGACCACCGGCCCGACCGCAGCCACGGCGCATGTCTCCTATGACGTGCGCTGGAGGCAGGCTGGGACGGATGGCGGTGGTGCGCAATTGCTTGCCGCTCTTCAGGAGCATCACAAGATCATATCCTTCGAGATGCTGACAACGGGGACGTGAGAAGAGCCCAAAGCTCGGAACATTCCGATGTGGCGGCGGTTGTCCCTTATCAGACATGATGTGAATTCCATGAGCCATGGAGAGAACGATGACCGAAATCAGCAACAAGGTATCGGCAAAGAGGCCACCGGATCGCAATGATATCCGCACCCTGCAGGCGCTCGATCAGGCAGCGGGTGGTTCCGGTGACATCGTGCCTGAGGAGGAAGACGGCGGCTCGACTGCGATCCGACCCGACCATGGGACCGACGATGCGCGCTGCGAAGATTCGGCCGAATGCGACGCGCAGCGCCAACGGACCGCCGATGGGGTCTCCACAAGGATTGCCGATCTCAAAACAATTCCTGGCGGCTCCGCATCCGTTCGGCCAAGAACAGACGCGGAAATTCGGGCGGAGATCATAAGCAGATTGGAAGCGGACGGTCTGTTAGATGCCGCCGGCATCTTCGTAACCGTGAGTCACGGGCGCGTCATCATCGAAGGCTCCGTCGACAATCATGAAGCCAAGCAGCGGGCGGAGGCGATTTCCCGTCAGGCAAGCGGCATAACCGGCCATGATACCAATCTTGCCGTTCGAACGCGGCGATAGGCGGGACGGTCACGATGCGTGGGCTGCTGATCGTCATTGTCTGCCTGATGATCGGATCGGTACTGGCCATTCTCGTCATAAAGGCGTTTGCCACTGGCGACAGGCGGGAGTCGACCGTTCCCAAAGGGCCGATCGAGCAGCCCGAGCCAAAGCCCTGACGAGAGGCCTCTATTTGCGCGGCTGCTGTTTATCCTGGGAGCCATCTTGCCCATGTTTCGGATCGCTAGGCTTGATGACGGGCGTTTTTCCGACCTCTGGCGCAGGCTTTTCCATCTGACTGTCGCCGACGGCCGGCGGCTTGAGCACGCCACCGCAATCCGACAGTTTTTGACTGGGATTGCCGTCCGGTGCGGGAGCTGCCTGCCTGGTTCCAGTCTGATTGTTTTCGGTCGGCCTATTTGTGTCGGTGGCCTTGCAGCGGTCGTCGTTTGGCACCTGTTGAGCGGATGCGAAGCTCGATGTAAGCCCGGTTGCAACTGCCGCCACCAGCAGCATGCTGCGACATCTGGGCAGCGTCCAACTGCTCAGATGCCGCGGCCGGTCAAACCTGCGTCGAAATGATAGTGTCGACGCCGATCGTGCCATCGATGACGCCGCGCTGGTGATATTCTTTGCCATTGTTCACCTCGATGACGGTGTAGAGCCTCTCATTGCGAAAGACGCTTGCCATCCTGGTCGTCTTGTCCTCCGCGGGTGCCGCGTCGATATCCATGAAGTCCAGCTCTCGTTCGGCAGCCACGATGCGAGCGTCGCCAGCGGTGCGGGCCGCCACGAGGACCTCGCCATGCGGTTTGGCATCCAGCCAGTTGGGATCATCGTCGGCCGCTATCGGAACCAGACGGTAAAGCTTGAGTCGCTCGTCCATTTTCCACCTCCTTGAAGTGTTGGAAAGGCTACGGATCGGATGGATAGGAAGCTCGGCTGCCGTTTCGTTGGCTATGGAGAGAAAGCGGAAAAATCTCCATATTCTTCAGCACCATCGCGTCCACTTGGCACGATCTGCAACCTCATAGGGCTAACGTCCGGTTGTCGGCATTGTTCCGGTTTAGAGTCAACCGGATGCGGCGCCTGGTGGAACCATCTCCAGGCGTCCCGGTTAGGTCCATACGGCATCCCCAACATATGGAGGTTTGCAATGGCATTCCAGGAACCAGAAAAGCGCAAGGAGCAGAAGCAGACATTGTCTGCAACGGAAGCACGCCAGGGCATACGCGGTACGCACCTATTCAGTATCTTGATTACTGCATTGATTTTGGCGGCAATCGCATGGGCTGGAGCTGAGGTTTGGGGACGGTATATCGAACTGAACAAGCCTCAAACCTCAGCGCCGCCGATCAGCTCTTCCAGCGGACAGCCGCAGGGTGGCACGATCGACAATAGCCCACCCGCGGGCCAATCCGCTCAACCGGCGCCGACTGACCGAACGGAAAATAATCAGCAAGGCACGAAGAACACACCCGCCCGGCCGAGCCGCGATGGAACGCAGAACTAACCCTGGCGCTCAAGGTGCGAGTATACCAAATGCGAGATGGGGAATTGCGGTCCGCTCTATCCAGCCCATGGCCTCGGCGTTGATTGTTGCGTCACACGAACCGCACTGGTGGATGCTTGCGAAAAAGGAGATGCAAGATGGAAATCTATCATCAATACCGCAAGAACGAGACACCTCCCGGTTCCATCGTGGTCAAGTTCTATCATTCCGGCGGCCAGGTCAGAGGATTCCTGCGTGAAATCGGCCAGGCGGGTCAAGACGATGTCATCTTTCCCGGAGAGGAGCTGGAACCTGATGAAGCCTTTCGAGCAGCGCGAAACAAGTTCGCTGACGAGCGCGCCCGACCCATCTTTGTCGAGCTGTCGGAAGGTGTGGCCTGGAATCCGGCGTGGGGCTCGCTCGTATGAAACCACCGTCGTGCAATAGTCAGTCTGAGGTCGGCAGGCTCTCCGTGAGCTGCTCCAATGGCTGTGCCGCATATCGGGTAGACACAAAGATTCGACGCGGATTGAGCAGGGCGCAAATATAACGTTTTCCGTCTTGCCCTGCGCCTGAGAGGCGTTGGGACTAGGCTCATTTCTCACTATGGGCTCCGGCTCCGGCAAGAACCGGGGCCGGTTGTAAAATGCTAGGTGACATTGATGGACGGCAGGAAGGACATGACCTCGTTGCGTCGCCTGGGGGCCAGTACCTCGATTTCCTGTTTCCAAAAGGTCTCGGCTTCGGGCGGGTCCTGCTCCCAGCTTTGGGTCGACAGGATATTATCGTCCATGACCAAAAGCCTATGCCCGCCGAGCCGAAGATACTCGTTTGCAAGCTCCTGTGCGCTGTTCTTCATGACCGTGCTCCTCGATTAGCCCGCATCGCCAGCAATCCGCATTCGGGTTATCCAAATCAGGTTCAGCGGAACATTCCGGCGGTGACGCGGATTGGCCCACGCGGGCCGACACGGCCCGAGAGCCGTGCAAGTTTCGCTATTGTTGACAGTTTTTGTTCGTCGTGTTGTCGCTCGACTGACTGCCCTGCATGTCATTGCCCTGTGTCGTGTTCTTACCGGTTTTCATGGCGTTGCAATCCTGCGACTGGCCGTTCGAATTCGGGGTGCCGTTCGTACCGGTCGAGCCGTTGTTCGTGGTGCTGCCATTTCCCTTGGACGTGCCGCCATTTTGCGAACCTGTGCCGGCACCATTGCCGCTGCCGGAGCCACCGGTGTCCGCGCCGCCTGAGCCGGACTGCTGCGCCATGACGGCCGTGGTCATGCCGATCGACAAGGCACAGACTGCGATCATTTTCATCAACATGGAACATTCCTCTCTTCAGTTTGCCGCCTTCGAACTCGGCAATGGAGCGGTTGTTTCCAAGTTTTTTGATTTTTGTCCTCAAAGAGATCATCAGCATCGAAAGACGCCCATGCGGGAACAAGCTGATCCCCCGCAAGTTAGGTGTCTTTTCCATCGGAGTAAAGTTAGGTGTCTTTTCCATCGGAGTGCGGACCATGTCGTCCTACAAGGATCGTCCTATCATCAGCGATTTTCAATATCCGGGCGAGGCCCCGGATGGGGACCCATTCATGGGAACGATCAACAACGAACTCGCAGACAAGGGCTTTCTCGTCACAAGCACGGACGAGTTCGTCAGTTGGGCGCGCACCGGATCGCTGATGTGGATGACGTTCGGCCTTGCCTGCTGCGCAATCGAGATGATGCAGATGTCCATGCCGCGCTATGATGTGGAACGCATTGGCGCCGCGCCGAGAGGCAGCCCGCGGCAGTCGGATTTGATGATCGTTGCCGGCACTCTTTGCAACAAGATGGCACCGGCACTGCGCAAGGTTTACGACCAGATGCCGGAGCCACGCTATGTGATCTCCATGGGCTCATGTGCGAATGGCGGTGGCTATTATCACTATTCCTACTCGGTAGTGCGCGGCTGCGATCGGATTATTCCAATCGATATCTATGTTCCCGGCTGCCCCCCGACCGCAGAGGCACTACTTTATGGCATTTTCCTCCTCCAGCGCAAAATTCGCCGCAACGGTACGATCGAGCGATAATCGACGGCGACCAGCGTTACTCATGTGGCGAGAGCGCCGCGTTCTCATGATTATTTAGACTTTCATGGAACAAGCGCAGGATGCAGTCGTTCTCCTACAAGAGATGCAAGGTGCATCCAAGTCCCCAAGATCGCTCGGGAGCGTCCCGGCATCGCAATCGACGTGGCAGACAACAGGTCTCGTTACATCACGATCAATCAAGGCTTTCTCCGACGTCCGCAGGGCACCGGTGCCGGTCTAGCGCATCTGACGGCAGCCGAAGCCACGCATTGCACGCCAATGCTGGAACTGTTGTTGCGCGCATTTTTCAGGGAGAAAATTGTGACCGATACCTCCAGCACAACCGATCTGCAAAACGAAATAGTGGAGCTTATTCCGGCCCTTCGCGCATTCGCGCGCACATTTCATAGAAACGCCAACGACGCCGATGATCTGGTGCAGGAAACTCTTGCGAAAGCGCTGTCCAATCTCAATCAATTCGATCATGGCACCCGGCTGAAATCGTGGCTGTTCACGATCATGCGCAATACGTTTTGCACGAAGTTCCGCATTGCCAAGCGTGAGGCTCCCGGCAGCAAGAAATGTGTTTCGGGCGTCGGAGCAGCCCCGCCTTCGCAGGAATGGACCATAAGAGCCAAGGAAATGGAAGAGGCCTGCAATCTCCTGCCGGAGCCTTATCGTGTCGTGCTTGAATATGTGGTCATAGAGGGGCGCTCCTATGATGCCGCCGCCGAGAAATTTGGCTGTGCGATCGGGACGGTGAAAAGCCGGCTCAGTCGAGCCCGGCGGCAATTGGCAGCCCACCTTGATGAAGACAGGCATTGATGATCCCGCCCTTCTCCTCATTGCACTGCGTCGGAATGCACGGTGCTAGGTATCCATGTCCGGGGTGCCGAACAGTGCCTTGGCAATATGCTCAAGGGCGACTGGCCTCTTGGATAATACAAAACCCGTAAATTTCATGCCTGCATCGATTGGCTCTCCGCCAAGAGCGAAGAGATAGGGAATCTTTTGCCTGTCGAGCTGCACGACCAGGGGAAATACCTGTTCCGGCTCGAGATTCAGGTCGAGTATTGCCGCGTCCACGTCATTTGCCTCGATGAGATCGGACGCATATTCGAGATCATGGACTGGACCAACTACCATTGCCCCGAGCTCACGCAGTTTTTGGCGCACCTCGTCGGTTAGAAAGTAACCGCTCTCTGCTACCAGGAGCCGTTTCCCCGAAAACATCTGACAAAAGAGAGGCGCTGAACCGTCCATTTCTCGATCCGGATTGAGCCCTGCTTATAGGCGTCGGCGCGTGAACCGAACGTGAACCATGGCTCGCGTGCGGCAACGGCTGGCTTTGTACGCTCATCAAGAGGGGCCTTAGGTGAGCAGGAATGAGAGGAAATCCTTACCCTCAGATACGAACAAATGCCGTCGGCAAAGGTTTCCGGACTTGATGCGATAATTCCTGGAAAGCAGTCTCGGATAGGGTCGGTTTCGGGAACAAACAGCCGCGCATATGGTTCGAGCCCAGGAGAGGGGCATCCACGACACGGGAGGGCCGGATGCATAATGTGATTGATGTGGAATTCAAAATGCTCTGGTCGATGCCAGTCTGCCTTGCGACCAGCAGTCGAGACAACTGTCTGATCCAGGGGCCAGAGGATGCGATCCATTTCCTGTCACGGCGATGGCCTTGCGAGCGGAGCACTTCCTACGCGCGTGCGACAGAAAGATGCATTGCGGCGGTTTCGCACAAAATTCCCGTCGAGGCATCCCGAGCCGCTTTTGTGATTGCCTGCCTCGACGCGCGCTTGATGCCGGGAAGGAGGCCGTCGTGAAGACGAGCAACGATGATGCGATTTCAGAAAAGGACGCCTACGAGCTCGGCCGGAAGGCCTTTGAAAAGGGAGTGAGCAGTGACAACAACCCATTTCCAAAGGATGATCATCGCTGCGATCAATGGGCGCATGGATTTATGGATGCGCAAAAGATCCGTAGCGATCAGCACGTGCCTGGCCATCCGTCAGACTGACAGGGTCCGATCGCCGGGGTGCAGCACGCATTCTACGCTCGATGCGCGAGTGGCGCGTCTTGCTCCCACATCAGCAGAAACTTTCGCGTGACGGCCGGTAGATTGTCATCGAGCCATTTGGCCATGGCCTGCTCTTCGACAAGGCTATCCTGCAGCGCGCTTTTTGCCTCGCCAAAATTTCCGGCATCGGCGATCGTCAGTAACGACTTATACGTGGCGATCTCGTAGTTCTCGAACGCGAAGTCGCCAAATGCATCCTTCAATACCGCGTCGCCCGAGCCAGTATAGCTCATCACCGTCGTCGGCGTGGTGTAGGCCAGGATCATGTCCTTGAGGTCGAGATAATTCGCGTCCATATCCTTGAGGATGTGCTCAAGTCGGCTGATTTGATCTTCCGTCTCGTCGATATGCTGCTCAATCTTTGCCGCCACCTCCGGATAATGTTCCAGGCGTGACAGTTGCGGTCTCATTATCCCCAATGCCTGATTTTCCATCGCATAGGCATTGCGAAGGCCGATGACGAACATGTCGTGGATCTCAGTCTGTGCCATGGCATCCTCCATTGGTTGGCGGTCATTGCCCGGCAACCTCCCGAACAACGGGGGCACACCGGTTTTCCGTGATCGTCGAACGTGAATGCTTGCCGATATCAGCCGCTGCGTTCCTTCTCGTTGAGTTCGATCTGGCCTTTTTCGGCCAGGATCGCCAGGGCGATATTATGCTGCGCCTCGTTCATCTCTTGCACGGTCACCAGCGTTCCCCCGCGTTCCAGAGCGGCCGCATAAGCTGCGCGCTGTTCTTCATGGAAGAACATGCCCGTTAGGGCGTCCAGAAAACCGATGTGATCGATTGGGGCGGTATCTGGTCGATTGCCTGGCGTCATGGTGATCGCATCCCTGGGGATGCCGGCCTCCATCAGTGCCTGGGCGGCGGCCTCCGCATCATATTCGTCGTCGAAGAATGCGCTGAGCGCAAAGGAGCCTGGTTTGCTTTCGGGTGTCATTGCGATCTCTCCTCTTCAGTGTTGCTATTGTCCTAACGAATGCCGGGGAGGTGGGTTCCCTACGCGATCGGCTTGCATCCATGGAACAAACAGGACGGCGGCTAGTTGATCGTCGGAGATGCTGAAACCATTGCGAGCTCCCCAATGCTCGAGAATCTTCGTTCGGCCGGCGCAGGCCCTGCGCTAGCGTATGAACATGCAGACGCCGATAGACTCGGTGAACTGCATGAGGATGCGCGATCGTGCAGGCGATGCGAACTTTATCGCAACGCCACGCATCTCGTCTTTGGCGAGGGACCGGAGACGGCCGACATCGTGTTGGTTGGGGAGCAGCCCGGCGACAAGGAGGATCATGCCGCCCGACCTTTCGTCGGCCCGGCAGGCCAGTTACTCGATCGCTGCCTTAAAGAGGCGGGCGTGGATCGGGACCGTTGCTACGTCACCAACGCCGTCAAGCATTTCAAATACCAGATGCGCGGCAAGAAGCGCCTGCACGCAAGGCCGAATGCCGGCGAGGTGCAGCGTTGCGCCTGGTGGCTCGGCGCGGAACTCGAACTCCTGAAGCCGAAGCTGGTGGTCGTACTTGGTGCAACGGCCGTGTCCTCGCTGCTCGGCTCGAAGGTGAGGGTCCTGCGCGACCGCGGCCGTATCCTGCATCCGTCTACGAAGTTTGACGTTCTCGTCACCATCCATCCCTCAGCGCTTTTGCGGATGAGGGAGGTGGAGGAAAGGGAAAAGAACCGGCTCGCCTTCGTTCAGGATCTGAAAAAGATCCGGCGCTTTCTGCGCCACTGAAACCCTCTCTGCCGGCCATCGCACGCCAGCGCTACGAGGACAACATGCAAAGGTCATGTCATGGCTGACAATCAACCCTCGACTATGGATCAGAGGCCGGATAGGCCGGGACAGCAAGCTTTGGACGAAACTGATCGTCGAAAGAAGGCGGAGCGAGAGCCCAAGCGAGCCTCTCTCCTTCGCCGCCATCCATGGTGGATCGTGTTCGGCGTTGCGGTATTGATAGCACTGATCGTCGCTTCATGGTTCGTCTGGAAGATCTATTTCTACCCCTATGAGACGACGGACGACGCCTTCGTGGATGCCCGCAGTTTCGCAGTCGCCGCCAAGGTCTCCGGCTATGTTGCCGAGGTTCCGGTGACGGATAATCAGCATATCAAAATTGGCGATGTCATCCTGAAGATCGACCCGCGCGATTATCAGATCGCGCTCGATCAGGCGAACGGGCAGGTCGAGGTCGCCAAGGCTTCCATCGAGAGTGCAAGTGCGCAGATCGAGGCGGCCAGCGCCTCGGTCGACGTCGCAAGGGCGCAACAGAATTCCGCCAGCGCGGCTCTGCAATTTGCGCAGCAGGAATCCAATCGCCAGCAACAATTGGTCAAGACCGGCTCCGGCAGCGTGCAGGCAGTACAGCAGGCGGCGGCGACCTTGCAGCAGGATCAGGCGAGCCTCGCCCAGATGCAGGCGAACGTGACCTCGGCGCTGAAGAACAAGGCGGTTTCGGAAGCCCAGAAATCCAGCGCGCTTGCAAGCCTGAAACAAGCGCAGGCGCAGGCGGAAGAGGCTCAGCAGAACCTGAATTATACGACGATCACCGCGGCCCAGCCGGGCCGCGTCGTTCGCCTTACCGGCGCCAAGGGACAGTTCATCGATGCGGGCCAGGCGATCTCGACCTTCGTTCCCGATGAAGTCTGGATCACGGCGAACTTCAAGGAGACGCAACTGACGGACATGCGGCCAGGCCAGCCGGTGGATCTGACGATCGATGCCTATCCGGATCATACGCTCCACGGCAAGGTCGCTTCCGTCCAACCGGGCTCCGGCACGGCCTTCTCGCTGCTGCCGGCCGAGAATGCGACCGGCAATTATGTCAAGGTCACCCAGCGCGTGCCGGTAAAGATCATCGTCGATAAATGGCCGGCAGATGTCGCCATCGGCCCCGGCATGTCCGTGGTGCCGACCGTGACCGTGCGCCCGAGACATTGACATGAGCGGGGCAAGCGCAACGGCCGGCGGAGCGGGAGCATCCTCCGCAGGCGCGACGAATCCCTGGCTGATCGCCATTGTCGTATCGCTGGCAACCTTCATGGAGGTGCTCGACACGACGATCGCCAATGTGGCGTTGCGTTACATCTCCGGTGGTCTTGCCGTCAGCTCCGACGAAGCCTCCTGGGTGGTGACGACCTATCTCGTCTCGAATGCGATCGTGCTCGTTGCCAGCAGCTATTTTTCCGAGCGCTTCGGGCGACGACGTTTCTATCTTCTGTGCCTTGCAACCTTCACAATTGCGTCCGTTCTGTGCGGCCTATCCTGGAATCTCCAGACATTGCTGATTTTCCGGATGATCCAGGGCTTTGCCGGCGGCGGCATGGTGCCGACGTCGCAGGCCATTCTGGCCGACGCATTTCCTCCGGCAAAGCGGGGTCAGGCCTTTGCCCTCTTCGGTGTCGCCGTCGTCGTCGCCCCAGTCATCGGACCGACTTTGGGCGGTTATCTCTCCGACAATCTCTCGTGGCACTGGTGCTTCCTCATCAACGGTCCCGTCGGCATATTCGCGTTTGTGTTAGTCTATGCGCTGCTGAAGGAATCGCATGAGACGCAGCGCAAGCGCGAGGAGTTTCGTCGCGAAGGAGTGCGCTTCGACATTATCGGCTTCCTCCTGGTCGCGACATTTCTCGGATCGTTGGAGCTGGTCCTGGATCGAGGCCAGACGGATGACTGGTTCGGTTCCACGTTTATTATCGCAATGACCGGGATATGCGTGCTGGCCCTTGCTCTCGCCATCCCATGGGTTCTGACGAGGACGAATCCCATCATCGACGGATGGTTGCTCGGCACGCGGCAGTTCGGATCCTGTTTTATCGTCATGATGGCGACCGGTGCGATCCTGATCGCAACGACGCAGTTTCTTCCGGAGGTCGTGCAGCAGAATTACGGATATACCGCGACCTGGGCCGGTCTTGCCCTGTCGCCGGGCGGACTTGTGACCATGGTCATGATGTTCGTTGCCGGTCGCGTGAACTCCCTGGTTCAGCCGAAATATCTGATCGCCATCGGAGCCGCGATCATCGCAGTGTCGATGTGGCAATTGACCCGGCTCTATCCTGGCCTGAACTTCGGCTTCTTCGTATGGTCGCGCCTCTATATTGGGCTCGGCCTGCCACTGATCTTCATCCCGATCACGTCGGCCTCCTACTATGGCCTACGACCGGAGCAGACCAATCAGGCGTCCGCCATGATCAATGCAGCCCGCAACATCGGCGGCTCGATCGGCGTCTGTATCGCGTCGAATGTGCTTGCCCACCGCGAACAATGGCATCAAAACCGGCTGGTCGAGCACATCACGCCGTCCGCGCCCGCCTATCACGGGACGCTGCAGACCATGACGCGCTATTTCGCGGAGAGGGGCGCGACGATGCCGGATGCGCAGTCGCAGGCGACCGCCTGGATCGGACAGCAGGTGCAGATCCAGGCGAGCTTTCTGGCCTATATCGATGTGTTCCATGTGCTGATGCTGATCGTGCTCTGCGCCATTCCGCTCGCCTTGATCCTCAGCAATGTCGATCTCAAGGAGGGAGGCGGGGGCGGCGTGCATTGATGCTGAATTCTGCCGACAGTCCTCTCGGGGGAACCATGCCTGTCGGTGATCGTTCCCTTCGTACTGGAGGAAAATTCATGGCGCCGCGGTCATTCTGGAAAGGCTACCTCAAACTGTCCCTCGTGACGTGTCCTGTCGCCATGACACCTGCGATCACCGACAATGAGAAGGTTCGCTTCCACACGCTTAACCGAAAGACGGGCAATCGTGTCGTCAGCCAATATATCGATTCAGTCACGGACGGCGTGGTCGACGAGGACGATGAGGTCAAAGGATATGAGCGCGGCGAGGACGACTATGTGATGCTCGAGGATGACGAACTCGATGCGGTCGCGCTCGAAAGCACCCGGACGATCGATATCGACATGTTCGTGCCGCGCGACAGTCTCGAATGGATCTGGTTCGATACGCCGCATTACCTGACACCCAACGATGCTGTCGGCGAGGAGGCCTATTGCGTCATCCGCGACGCGATGGCCGCGAGCGGCATGGTCGGCATCTCCCGGCTCGTCATGTATCGCCGCGAGCGGGCCGTCATGCTGGAACCGCGAGATAGGGGGATCGTCCTTTGGACCTTGCGGTTTGGCGACGAGGTCCGGGACGAAAAGGATTACTTCGAGGGTATCGACGCGAAACCGGCCGAGGCCAAGCTGATGAAGCTTGTCGAAGAGCTGATAAAGGAGCGTACGAAGCCATGGGATCCTGAAATGGTCTCCGATCCCGTCCAGAACAAGCTTCTCGATATCATCGCTTCCAAGAAGAAAGGTCGCAAGCGCCCCCCGAAGGCGAAGATGGACGAGACGCCTGCGCCAGACAATGTCATCAACATCATGGATGCGCTCCGAAAGAGCCTTTCGCAGGAAAAGAGCGCCAAGAAATGATAGTCCACATGGCACGATTTCCCTCGGAAAGGCGGGCATCTGTCACGAACCGCGTTTGCGCTTCCCGTCGGGCTGAGGCAACGGTTTGGCAGCACGCCTGAAGTCGGCCCAGGGATCAGATCTGAGCGCCGCAAGCCGTGTCGGCACGTTGAGCACGGTGAAATAGTCCGGGCCAATTGCCGGGCTCAACTCCTCCCAGGACAAAGGCATGGAGACTGCTGCTCCCGGACGTGCGCGGGTCGAATAGGGAGCGACGGCGGTCGAGCCGCGCTGGTTTCTGAGATAATCGATGAGGATCTTGCCGCGGCGCTTCGACTTGGTGATCGTCGAGACATAGCGATCGGGGGCCTCTGCCGCCATCGCATCGGCGACATCCTTGGTAAAGGCCTTGACGACCGGCCATTCGGCCTTGGCGACCAGCGGGCAGACGACATGCAATCCTTTGCCTCCCGATGTCTTGACGAAAGGTACGAGGCCCGCCCGTCTCAGCCGTTCGGCTGTTTCCTCGGCCGCGACGATGACTTCGCGCCATGCAACGTCCGGACCGGGATCGAGATCCATGACGATCATGTCAGGCCTTTCCCAATCGCCGACCATCGATCCCCAGAGGTGGACTTCGAGGACCGCGGCCTGCACGAGGCCAATCAAGCCATTCACGTCATCAATGCTCACATAGGGCTCTTCGTCCTGCGGGTCCTTTGCCAGCGCGATATTCTTGTTCATGCCCTTCCAGGCATGTTTCTGGAAGAAGTGCTGGCCGCCGATCCCGTTCGGGCAACGCACCAGCGCGAGTGGCCGTCCCACGACGAAAGGACCCATATAGCGCCAGACCTCGCTATAGTAGTCGGCAAGCCCGGCCTTGGTCACGCCTTCGTCCGGCCAATAGAGGCGATCGGGGTGGGTGAGGGATACACTGCTTCTGGGAGGCTTTTGGGTCGAAGCTTTCGTCGGAGATTTCAGTGTCTCCCGAACGATGTCGAGCGGTTTCTTGTCTTCTCTAAGGCCTCGGAAAGAGGCATGGCGCAGGTGGCCGTCGGCGGTCCAGGCGCGAAACTCTACTTCTGCCACAAGGTCCGGCCGTACATAGCGGACGCCGCGATTTTCCTCCGCGGTCAGCTTTGTGGCAAAGGGGTTTTCCTCCGCCTTCATGCGGGTCAGCTTCTGGAAGAGCTGCTCGGCGACGGTGTGCGTATAGCCCGTGCCGACGCGGCCGACATGCTCCAGCTTGCCGTCCTCGTAGACGCCGAGAACCAACGAGCCGATCGCCTTTCGAGATGTCGTCGAAGGCACAAAGCCTCCGATGACGAATTCCTGCCGTGACGAACATTTCGATTTGACCCATGTCTTGCCGCGGCCGGAGCGATAGGGATCGCTGGCGACCTTGGATACGATCCCTTCCAGGCTCAACCGGCAGGCATGGCTCAGCAGCAGGTTTCCGTTTTCATCAAAATGACTGCTGAAGCGAAGGGTCCCGGTTTCGGATGGAATGATCTTCTGCAGCAATTCCTTGCGGCTGATCAACGGGCAGGCGGTCAGGTCATAGCCATCGAGATAGATGAGATCGAACGCGTAGAAGACGAAGCGGTCGCTGCGCCCTTCGCTAAGGTCGGCCTGGAGGGTGGAGAAATCAGAGGCGCCGGCCGCGGGCTCGACGACCAGTTCGCCATCGATGATCGCCGTGCCGACCGGAAGATCCCGGAATGAGGCGAGAATCTCCTTGCCGAATTTTTGCGTCCAGTCGAGACCGCTGCGGGTCAGTAGCTTGATGCGGCTCGCCTCGATGCGAACCTCGAGCCGATAGCCGTCGAATTTGATTTCGTGGAGCCAACGTTTACCCGAGGGCGGCTTGGATACCAGCGTCGCCAAAGCCGGCTCGATGAAGGAAGGCAGCGCTGCCTTCCTTGCGCCCTTCAAGGGAGAGGGATCGACAGCCTCTGTATCGCGTTCTGGTTCCGACTTGCTCGACTCAAGGGAGCCGTTCTTCGGTTTCGCCGTTCTGCGATCGATCTTACCCGTTTTGGATGACCAGCCCGGCCTCTCGTTCTCGACCTCATTGATAAGCCGTCCCGTCTTGGCCGATTCCGGTCGTTCTTCCAGGATGTCGGGGGCTCTTTCGGGGCGAGCCGCATTGTCCTCCCCCTTGATCAGCAGCCAGTTTTCGCGCTTCTCGCGGGGTTTTCCGGCCATGCGGATCAGGTGCCAGCGCCCGCCGAGCTTTTTACCGTGGAGCTCGAATTCGAGATGTCCCTTGGTCAGTCCCTTGTGCGGATCGCCAATCGGCGTCCAGGAGCCTTTATCCCAGACGAGAACCGTGCCGCCGCCGTATTCGCCCTTCGGGATCGTGCCTTCGAAACCACCGTATTCGAGAGGATGGTCTTCGGTCTGCACCGCGAGCCGCTTTTCGCCGGTCACCAGGCTCGGTCCCCTGGTCACGGCCCAGCTCTTCAGCACGCCGTCGAGTTCAAGACGAAAATCATAGTGTAGGCGGCGTGCATCGTGCTTCTGGATGACGAAGCTGCTGCCGGCGGCGGCGGCTTTTTTTCTGCTTGCGCGACCTTTCGGCTCGGATGTTTTAGTAAAATCACGCTTACGGTTGTAGATTTCCAATGCCATGGTCAGCTCGCCTTGCGTTGCGTCCGTGAAGAGGATGGCGCGCGAGATTTCGTTGCTTTCTTGGACCTGGGGCTCGACCTCGCCTTTGCCTTGCTTTTGCCATCCAGCCCGGCGCTCTGGCGTAGGGCTTCCATGAGATCGGTAACCTTGGCAGGTGTCGCTGGCTCGCGCTGTGGGATCGCCTTGCCCTCGATCTTGGCTTTCACGAGATCGGCAAGGGCCGCCTCGTAGCGATCATCGAAATCGCCTGCGTGGAAGGTCCCTGTTTTCGTGTCGATGATGTGTTTGGCAAGATCGAGCATCTCGCCCTTGATCGTCATGTCCGGAACGTCTTCAAAGGCTTCCTTTGCCGGGCGCACCTCGTAATCGAAGTTCAACGTGGTGGCGATGAGCCCCTTGCCGTGAGCGCGGATCAACATCTTTCGCACGCGGCGGAATAGAACAGCCTGGGCGATGGCGGCAACCTGCTTCTTGCGCATGCCCTCGCGGATCAGCGTGAATGCCTCTTCCGCTGCCGGGGCCGAAGGAGCGAGATAATACGGCCGATCGAAATAGACGTCGTCAATTTCAGCACATGCCAGAAAGGCCTTCACGTGCAGGATCTTGTCGCTCTCCGGCACCACGGCGGAAATTTCCTCAGGCTCGAGGACGATATAGTCGTCCTTGTTGAGCTCATATCCCTTAACCTGATCTTCGCGCGGCACCGGCTTTCCGGTCTCGCCGTCGATGAATTCGCGCCTGACGCGGTTTCCGGTTTCCCGGTTTAACGTGTGAAAGGAAATCCGCTCCGAAGTGGAAACCGCCGTATAGAGCGCGACTGCGCAACTGACCTCTCCGAACTTCAGGTATCCCTTCCATTGCGCGCGCGGACTCATAGGCTGGCTCCTGTGAACGATAGGAGTCAAACGAGCTTTGGTCCTCCATTGTTCCGGTTTTGAATATTGTCCGCGAAGGGTTCTCCACCGGAACATTCAGGTCGCGGTGCCGTTTTGGCTGGAGGAGGACAATCATGACACAGCAATTGTGGAGCAAGCCAATCACGGTCGAAACGAGCAAGCCCGGTCAGCGCTTGACGATTGTCAACACCGAGGCCGCCACCTATTATCTTTTGCGAAGTTGGCCCGCAAAGTCGCACGGAATTGCCTTCAAAAACGCGAAGCGCACGTTGATTAGCGCGCACGAAGGCCATGTAGAGGCGCTCGTAGCGAGAGCCGCATTCCTTGCTGCGCTCGAAGAAGGTGGCGTCGAGATATTTGAGGCGTGATCAGCAGGCGGGCGGCGTGCTCAAGGTTTCCCGCGACGCAAGGGATAATCCGTGTAACCATTTGGCCCGGTACCGTAGAAAGTTTCGGGATCAGGCTTGTTAAATTCGCTGTCTCCTGAAGCAAAGCGCGCCACCAGATCAGGATTGGCCAGAAACAAAGTGCCATAGGCCACGGCATCGACATCACCTGAAGCGATAGCATCCATTCCGCTGACCTTGTCAAATCCCGTATTGGCGATGAATGGCACCGTCGTCATCGGTCGAAAAGTCTTGGCCACATGCGAGACCTGGACACCCGACTCCAATTCCTTCCTGTTCGGTTCCAGCATCGTCAGATAGCCGACTTTGCGACGATCAAGTTGCCTGACGAGATAGCCAAACGTTTTGAGTGAATCGCTGTCGCCCATCCCATAAAGGGAAGTCGACGGCCCCAGTCGGATGCCTATCCGGTCGGTTGACCATGCGTTTGCCATTGCTTCGATTGTCTCAAGCATAAACAACGAACGGTTCTCGATCGTGCCGCCCCAACGATCGGTGCGTCTATTGCTGACGTCTTGCAGGAATTGATCATGCAGGTATCCATTGGCGCCATGCAACTCGACACCATCGAATCCTGCGATGCGGGCATTGCGGGTCGCCTGTGCGAAGTCCTCGATAATTTTCGGAATCTCGGCAGCGGCGAGTTCATGTGGAATTGGGAACTCCGCCTCGTGGTCGGGAAACTTGTACTTGCCCTTCGCCGGCAGAGGGGGAGGGCGCGACCGGCAATTCTCCGCCCCGCATTTCCGGATGTGCGACGCGGCCGCAATGCCAGAGCTGGCAATAGATTCGGCCACCGGCCGCATGAACCGCATCGGTGACCACCTTCCATCCTTCGATCTGATCCTCGCGCCAGATGCCGGGGCCGTTAATCACGCCCTTGCCTTGCGCTGATACCGCTGTGCAGTCTGTCACGATCAAGCCTGCCGCCGCACGCTGCGCAAAATATTCGCCCATCAAGGATGTGGGCACGTTCTGGGCTGTTGCGCGCGTGCGGGTCATCGCTGACATCCAGATACGATTGGGAACCGCAAGGCCGTTCAAGTCCATTGGAGTAAATAGATTGGCCATATCAATCTCCTGCCAGGAGGCACTGGGTCTCAGTCGAGACCTAAGTTCTCCCAGGCACTCACGCGGTTGTGGACGAAATCGAAGTTCGCCTGTTAGCGTCAAAGTTTCCATCCGATGGTCTTTTCCAGCGAGCCATCGATGGGGCGGATCTAACATTGCCAACCAGCAAATGTTCCCGACGATGCTGAACCTGTCAGCACGCCTCCTCTTCAAACTGTCTGTCTGTCCGCGGCTCGCGGCAATCTTCGATTTTGATGCTGACAACTCATCGGCAGTATTCAATCCAATAGTGTTGAATCCTTGGACCCCGCTGATCTCAAACGGCGTACCAAACCCGGCTTCAGCCGATGGCCGACGAGCTGCGAAGGAGCCTCAAGGATTGAGCAGGCACCACAATCAAGTCCCTGAAGTTGCATCGATTTAATGTCGAATGCTTGTGCGGAACAAACAGGAGGCAAGTGGAGTTCATTCGCATCGGGCCGCGACTGACAGAAAATGTCCGAGTTCCGGCATCCGCTTGGAGGCGGCCATGAGCGACTATCAGATGGATGACAAAAGTTCGGTCGTTGAACCTTCGAAACCGCGGATACTGGAAATCCTTGGGCCTGGTCTGGTCACCGGTGCCTCGGACGACGATCCGAGCGGAATTGCGACCTATTCGCAGGCCGGAGCGCAATTCGGTTACATCGCGAACTGGACGCTCGTCCTTACCTACCCGCTAATGGTTGCCGTGCAGATGATCAGCGCCCGCATCGGCCGAACCACTGGCCGAGGTTTGGCGGGCAGCATGGCGAAATGCTATCCCCGCTGGGTTGGAGTGAGCGTTACTGTCCCGCTCTTGGTTGCCAATGTCATCAATCTAGGCGCGGATCTCGGTGCGATGGGAGACGCGGCTCATTTGCTGTTGAACGGCAATTCACTGATTTATGTCGCGGGCTTCGGCGTGATCTGCATCCTTTTGCAGGTTCTCCTCAAATACAAGCGCTATGTGGCCGTCCTGAAATGGTTGAGCCTGGCGCTTCTGTCCTACATCGCGACCCTGTTCGTGGTGCATGTCGATTGGTCGAGCTTCACTCGAGGGCTGCTGCTGCCGACGTTCAAGGCGGACCCGAATTACTGGTCGATGATCGTTGCGATCTTTGGAACGACGATCAGCCCCTATCTGTTTTTCTGGCAGGCATCTCAGGAAGCCGAAGACCTGAAGGAAAAACCCCGGCAGGAAGCGTTGGTGAAGCATCCGCAGGAAGCGAAAAAGGCGGACGCTCGCATCACACTGGATACGCTCATCGGCATGGCGGCATCCAATATAGTCGCGCTGGCAATCATAACGACGACCGCAGCCACGCTTAACAAGGCTGGTGCAGCGAATATCGAGAGCTCCGTTGATGCGGCGAAGGCGATTGAACCTTTGGCCGGACACTTCGCCAAGATCGTCTTTGCCACAGGTATTATTGGAACGGGTCTTCTGGCTGTGCCAGTTCTCGCCGGTTCGGCTGCCTATGCGGTCGGGGAGGCGGCTCGATGGAAGGTTGGGCTGTCGCGCGAGCCGAGCGAGGCGAAGGCCTTCTATACGACGGTGGGGTTGGCGACCGTGGTAGGCATGCTGCTGAACTTCACGCCTATCCCGCCGATGAAGGCCTTGTTCTGGAGCGCTGTGATCAATGGTGTCGTCGCCGTTCCCGTCATGGCGATCCTCATGCTGATTGCTTCCAATCACCAGGTCATGAAGCAGTTTGTTATCCGCGGCGGATTGAAAGCACTTGGATGGATCTCGTGCGCCGCGATGTTTGCTGCCGTGATCGGCATGGCCGTGACTGCATTTTTCTGAGGCCGGTCAGGAACCAATCCTTTGGTCGTCTGTTCGGTGAGCGAGGCCGAGGAGGTCTCATAATCAAAATGATCTCGCCATACATGATGGAGGACCCCAATGGCATCCGAGAAGACTTTGAACGATCTCTTTCTCGAAACGTTGAAAGACATCTATTACGCCGAAAAGCAAATTCTTCGGGCATTGCCGAAGATGGCGCGCGCGGCCCAGGCTGAAGAGGGCAAGCAGGGCTTTCTTCATCATCGCGATGAGACCCAGGGTCATGTCGAACGTCTGGAGCAGGTGTTCGACATGCTGGGAAAGCCGGCACGCGGAAAGACTTGCGAAGCAATCCAGGGCATCATCGCAGAGGCCGACGAGATCATGGAGGAGTTCAAGGGCACCCCGGCGCTCGATGCAGGCCTCATTTCCTCGGCCCAGGCCGTTGAGCACTATGAAATCGCCCGCTACGGCACCCTCATCGAATGGGCAAAACAGCTTGGGCTCAAGGACGCCGTATCCCTTCTGCAGCAGACCCTGAACGAGGAGAAGGCCACCGATCAAAAGCTGACCAAACTCGCGGAAACTGCGGCAAACGCGAAGGCGAAGAAAGCGGCATAAAGCACCGGTTTCCATATTTCGATGCGTCGCGACAGCGGCGCATCGTCGGAGTTTGAATACCTTCCACTTTACGGCGCGAGACAATGAATGCGCATGAGTGACGGAGAGATACGCGGCGGGAAGCCGCAAGCGACTGCCTCTTCCATACGTTGAAATTGCCTTGCGTTTTCATTCAAGCGGCGTCCGAACCCCGCTCAGCCTGTAGGACATGTGAAGGGATTCGCAGCAGGATCTTCAATCCGGAAGGATTCCACTGGCGGTCGATGGCCCCGTGCAGAGAGCCGATCGTCGCGCGTTCAAGCTGCGACCCGAATCCTCCGGGACCCTCAGGCTCGGCGATCGAAGGTCCTCCGAATTCAGTCCATGTCAGGACAAAGTCGTCATCACAGCTAATATTGATCGCAATCCTCCCGTCCTGACTGGAGAGCGCCCCGTACTTCACCGCATTTGTTGCGAATTCATGCAACAACAGGGCAAGCGACGTCAGAATTGCGCCTCTAACAGGAACATCCCGCCCATCTAGGGACACGCGGTCGGTGCAGCCATCCTGATGAGGCGCGAACAGCGCGCTGATGAGAGTAAAGAGGGTCGTGTCGTGTGACTGGACGCCGGCGCTATTTGCACCGGGCAGAGTCAACTCATGGGCGATCGCAAGTGCATTTGTACGGGCTCTCAGATCACCTGCGAATTCCTTGATCGAGCTTGATGTGCGTTCACTTAATCCGATCACAGCACCGACGACCGCGAAGATGTTCTTGATGCGGTGGTTCATTTCCCGCAGCAGCAACTCCTGGCGCTCAGCGGCGCGCTTGCGCTCGGAAATGTCGCGCGCCACCTTCGACGCTCCGATGATATTCCCGAGATCGTCGCGAACCGGAGACGCGGTCAACGAGATCTCAACCAGGGTACCATCCTTTCGGCGTCGGATCGTCTCGTAGTGATCGATCTTTTCTCCCGCCCTGATAGCGGAGATGATTGTTTCTTCCTCGCGAAGTCGATCCTCGGGAACGATGATCGTGATATGCTCGCCAATCGCCTCTTCCGCGGTGTATCCGAACAGCCGTTCGGCACTCCTGTTCCAGCTCGTAATGATGCCATTGATGGATTTGCTGATGATCGCGTCGTCCGAACTCTCGACGATTGCCGCAAGGAAGGCCTGAGCGGTGGGGGCGTTGGATCCAAGCTGCTCCAGCAAAGTATTCCTGGTTTGTGCAGTGCGTGAGGGCGCATTCTGAAAAACGGCGGCCTGCGCCTCCTGAACCCTCTGGGTCGACATGGATTTCCTCCTAAGCTCGTTTCGCCGTCGGCTAACCATGATCATTCGAAGAGGTCTTTGGCGAAACAATCTATAAGTAGGCGGACTAGCCGAATTTTCCAGATTTGGCAGGGCTCGAGCAAGCAATACGGTTCATCATCGCGACTTTGCCGAGTAGTTTGCATCGCCGGAGGCTGTTTCAGCGTCCCGCGTCCGAGCCAAGTGAAGTTCGCGGGACAGGAGCCAACAGGCTTTATTTTCCGAGTTTCTTGGCCATTTCCAGGTGATGCTGCAGTGTGGGTGTCGTATTTGCCGCCCATGCTTTCAAGGCAGCGTTGTCTCCTTTTTCTCCATATCGCTTGAAAAGGTCGACGGCACTGGCATGAGCCGAACGTTGGTCCGAATCATAGCGCTGATTGAATTCCTTTCCTTGCAGCTTTTGGAGTCGGGTCAGCATCTTTTTCTGAGTGGACGTCATTTCGGCGGGAAGCATTGCGTTCGCCTTGCCACTCGTCACCAGGTCCTTCAACTGCATGGTTGTTTTTTGATGGTCGTCGACCATTTGCTGAGCAAAAGTTTTTGTCTGGTTATCGCCGCGCTGCAGAGCCTGCTTGCTGGCTTCGATTTCGAACATGTCGCTGCTCGCAGCCTCGCTGACGAAATCCTGCGTCGTTGGTGCGGCGCCGACAAGGGAATTGACGCCTGTCTTTTCTGCGGCTGATTGGGCAAATGCTGTGGTGGCCAGGAGCAGGATTCCTGCAGTAATGGTTGAGCGTTTCATGGCGTTCTCCTTTCTTCCGTCTTCGAACTTCGAAAGGGCCAAAACGTTCCAGAGTAAGTTGCACATATTGGATGTCGGTTAGGATGGAGATGATCGTGGAGACCAGCCACGGCTGGCCTCAATGATCGCATGCTCTTTCGTCTTCTGCCTCAGCGTCTCATCACATTCATGATGAGCGACACGACGAAGAAGATCAGGAAGATAAAGAACAGGATCTGTGCGATGGATGCGGACGCGCCCGCTATGCCGCCGAAGCCAAGGGCACCCGCGATCAAAGCCACGACGAGAAATATCAATGCATAATAAAGCATTTCGCTCTCCATTGGTTGATGGAAGGAGAACGGGAACGGGAGTGCTTTGTTCCGTGGATAGGAGACGGCGTCACGCCGCTATTATCACCTGTTTCCTCCAGGCCGTCTGGCCTCCGCTGTCGGGCGGAGGTGGTTCGGCAGCGTCCAGATACATCTTGACCGGCGCTGTAAGCACAAACCAAAGGCTAGCGCCAAGCAGGAAGATGCTTGCCGTCGGATCGGCCACGGAAACACAGAAGGGGAAGACGGTGGCGGTCAGCAAAACCGTCAGGCGTGTCGCCCATTCCGCCTCGCGTTTGCGAGCGGCTGAGGCCGCCAGCGCCTGGTAGGATCGGGTATCGTAACTCCGCCCTGTCCAATCACGTGCGAATAAGCGCAGTGATGGAACGGCGAGCAAGAGGAGCGTGCCTAGGGCGAAAAGATAGGTCGGACCACTCAGAAGCAGACTGCTTGTCGACAGAAGGGCAAGGATGACGACGAGATTCAACAAGGGGCCGAGTTTCTGTGGGGAATGGCCCGTCCGCTTGTGCCATAGCCGCATGCCTGCCGATCCGCCGGCAAGCAGCGGACGATCGATGTAGCGATTGAGGAATTCCATGTTGCGCCCTTCCAAAGTCAGCCTGGCAGACACCAGAAAAATCCGGCGTCAGCATGGCAGGATTGAAAATCTGGCGGGGCGATCGACGTTCCAGCGTGTTTCCCTTCCCTGAAGGAGGAACAATCCGTTGTGCACAGGGTTCATTCGCTATCCAGCCCGATCGAGCATTCGATTTCCCGGCATATCCGTCTGCAAGACACGCCAACGATCCAGAAAGCCCTCCACTGTGAAGCATCTTGACCAAGCCATCCACATCGCACTCGAGGCACACGAAGGGCAGACGGATAAAACGGGTCGACCGTTTTTTGAACATTGCCAACGGATCGCGCTTCTCGTTTCCGGCGACGAGGCTCGCACCGTCGCCTATCTTCATGATGTCGTTGAGAAGGGAAGAGGATGGACGCTCGACCGTCTGAAAGCGGAGGGTTTCCCAACAAGGATTTTATCAGCCGTCGACGCCTTGACCCGGCGGCCGGACGAAGCGGACGATCAATTCATCCATCGCGCGGCAACGAACACGTTGGCTCTCCCTGTCAAACGGGCCGACCTCGAGGACAACCTTTGGCAAAGCCAGCGGATTGGAAAGGGTGCCGCAAAATATCGGCACGGCTTGGACATCCTGCTCGAAATGACGAGCAGAAAATAGGAGCTCGTCTTCGACGGCAGCTCGGCTTCCGATCCCGAGAACGAACCCGCTTGCGACATTCAAAGATCGCGACCGAAATCCTTCCGGAGTTCGATCTTTGCTTTTTCCAATGTTGCCCGACGGGATTTCGAAAGCTGATTGCCTGCCCGATTGATATAGAAGTTCAACATCGACATGGCGGATTGAAACGGACTGGATTTTCGACGCTTGCTGCTTTCGGCGGATTCCTTGAGTGAATCGGCAATCTTCTTGGCGCTGCGTTCGTTGAATACGCCTTTCTTCAGATCCATGGCGTCGCTGTTCTCAGTGACGTTCTGTGACCATTTCTTCGATTTACCTTTGGGCATTGCTGCGCTCCTCGTTGAATTCGCGGTGTCGCGGGCAACCCGAGACGCTGAGTTTGCCGGTGCTGAATTCCGAACACGCGAGTTGCCTTCATGTTCCAGGTCACGAGCGCGAACATTTCCCCTGAGCAATCTTGAAGAGACGGCGGATGACATTAGTTTCGAGCCAGCACCTGTCGCGCCCGACCGAAACAATAGTTGCCGAGGGAGCTGCCGATTGAGCGAAACCGAACGCGAGCTTCGCTATGCGTCCTGGCACAAGGATGCCGTCATCTACCAACTCCATGTGAAGTCGTTCTTCGACGCCAATGGGGATGGGTTTGGCGATTTCGCCGGATTGACGTTGAAACTGGATTACCTGGTATCGCTTGGTGTCAACACGATCTGGCTTTTGCCGTTCTATCCATCTCCTCGCCGCGACGATGGCTATGACGTGCTCGACTATGAAAGTATCAGCCCGGAATTCGGTACTCTCGACGATTTCAAAAGATTTGTGGATGCCGCCCATGCCCGCAAGCTGCACGTCATTACCGAACTGGTCCTCAACCATACCTCGGATCAGCATCCCTGGTTTCAGCGTGCCAGACATGCAGCAGCCGGGTCGCCGGAACGGGATTTCTACGTCTGGTCCGAGACGGACGACAAGTTCGCGGAAACGCGGATCATTTTCGTCGATAGCGAGCGATCCAACTGGACCTGGGACCCGGCTGCAGGCGCCTATTTCTGGCATCGCTTCTACTCCCATCAGCCGGACTTGAACTATCACAACCCCGCGGTCATCGAAGCGGTTTTGGATATCATGCGCTTCTGGCTCGATCTCGGCGTTGACGGATTTCGCCTTGATGCCGTTCCGTATCTCGTTGAGCGAGACAACACCAATAATGAGAACCTTCCCGAAACGCATAGGCTACTCAAGCGCATCAGAATGACGCTCGAAGTCAGCCATCCCGGCGTCATTCTTCTCGCGGAAGCAAACCAATGGCCGGATCAGGCTCGGGAATATTTTGGGGAAGGGGACGAATGCCACATGGCCTTCCACTTCCCGCTGATGCCGCGGATGTTCATGGCGGTTGCAATGAGAAATTCCGAGCCGATCATCACCATGGTCCGGCAGACCCATGGCATCCCCCCGGATTGCCAGTGGGCCATTTTCCTCCGGAACCATGACGAGTTGACCTTGGAAATGGTCACCGAGGACGAGCGCAATTTTCTATGGAATACCTATGCCGCCGATGAGCGGGCGCGGCTGAATCTCGGCATCAAACGCCGCCTGTCACCGCTGATGGACCAGGATCGGCGCCGCATCGAGCTTCTGCACATGCTGTTGCTTTCCTTGCCTGGCAGCCCGGTGCTCTACTATGGCGACGAGATCGGCATGGGCGACAATGTCGATTTGGGGGATCGAGATGGTGTCCGCACACCGATGCAATGGTCCAGCGGCAAGAACGCCGGATTTTCCAGCGGCGATCCAGCGACCCTTGCGCTGCCACCGATCGAAGATGCCCGGTTCGGCTTACAGGTAATTAACGTCGCTGCACAGGAAGACGATCCACATTCTCTTCTGAATTGGGTCCGTCGCATCCTGGCAATCAGATCGTCACATCCTGCCTTCGCAAGGGGAGCGATTCACTTTGTTGACACCGACAATCCCGCCGTCATCGCATATGTCAGAGAGTATCGCGGGGAAAGCGTTCTTTGCGTCGCGAACTTGTCAAATATTGCTCAGGCCACCATGCTCGGCCTGCGTCAATATGCGGGTAGAAGTCCCAGGGAATTGTTTGGGAAGGCGACATTTCCAGCCGTAGGCAAGCTTGATTATCCGATCATGTTTCAGCCCTACGGATATTTCTGGCTTCAGTTGAAGCCTTGAACAAATAGGCTTCCAGCGACCGAGCTCTGGTCGCTTCAAAAACCTGAACGTAAGTCTCTTTTCTCCTTGCAGTTGTTGCCGATCTTCCTTGGTGCTTCCCTTTGAGCACAAGGCTTTCGCCATCGCCTCAATCAATTTGCCCTTCATAGAGAAGACTGAGAGCCCTCCGTTCTTCCTCAGGCATGTCACGGCTAAAAGAGCCGATGGCGGTTAAGGCGGCAAGCTGATGAAGTTTGACAAAGTCGATCACACCGCTTCGGTAAAGCTTGATAAGCTCCGCCGCAAAGGCTTCACGGTTCACTTCGTTCAGGTTGAACCACGGCTGAGCGATCACGACATCGAAAATTCTTTGTAGACTGTCGATTTCCTCTGGCCGAAGAATGCCTTCGACAAGGTGATGATAGCGGCGCATTTGGTTCCTCCCGCCATAGGCCATGGCAAACGAAAGCCCGGCGATCCCTATCGTCATAGATAGACGCGCTTCGTCGGTGCGAACAAGCACAAGATAGTCGTTCGCGCATATATGATCTATGAGCGGATAGTAGCAGGCTTTTGCTGCTTTGCTGCGCGTGATTTGGACGCCGGCCACGAATTCAGGAAACTACGCGAAAGGGCGCCCATGCTCACGGCGCTCCACAATTGCCAAGTAGTGCAATATCGGCCGATCTTGGGGCCGCCCTCCTTGCCAGAGGTCAAGTTGCCTTTCGGTATGGTCTTCTATCCTCCAAGAGCCGCAAAAGCAGGTTCCCTTTTTTCTGGCGATGAACAAGATCGATATCGCTGACAAGCTTTGCGCCACCTTCACGGCGCTCCAGGGTAATCTTGCGGCTATGGAAAGCTTCCAACTCGGCTCGATGTGCGACGCTGATAATGGTGACCTTGGGCAATTCGCGGATCACCATCTCCATCATCTTGTCCTGGCTCTTCTCATCAAGTGCTGACGTTGCCTCATCTAGCACGATGATATCGGGATCGTGTAGCAGAAGACGCGCAAAGGCGAGCCTCTGCTTTTCGCCGCCCGACAGCGTCTGGTCCCATGGCGCGTCTTCCTCGATCTTATCGTTCAGATAGTCGAGACCGACCTTCTCAACGGCGGACCTGATCTCGTCCACTGTCCAGTCGTCGGCCGCACGCGGATAGGCAACGGCGCGGCGAAGCGTGCCCGACGGTATATAAGGCCGCTGGGGCAGCATGAACAATCGGCTATCGGGATGGACGTCGACGCTGCCATGACCCCACGGCCAGAGACCTGAAATTGCCCGTATCAGCGTGCTTTTGCCCGTGCCGGATTCTCCGGCGACCAAAACACGTTCGCCCGGATCGATCTCTACCTCCGTTTCCTTGACCACGGAGGTGCCGTCGTCGAGCGTTACGGAGAGATCGTTGAGGCGTAGCATCGCTTCGCCTTCGGTTTCACCGTGCTTGATGCGTCCGAGGGAATCGCTCTTTTCAGCGCGCTCCAATCCGTCAAGCGACGTCATGAGTGAGGCGACGCGGTGCGCGGAGGCGTTCCAGTCGGCGAGGCGCGGATAGTTGTCGACCAGCCATCCGAATGCGGTCTGAACGATGGCGAAGGCGGAGGCGGCCTGCATCACCTGACCGAGCGTCATGCTGCCCTCAAGAAACTTCGGCGCGCAAAGCAGGACCGGCACAACGGGTGCGATCAGCATGGACACCTGCGACACAAGGGTCGTGCGCATATATTGGTGGGCGAGCAGCGCCCACTGTTTCAGGACATTGCCGAAGGTCCGCTCGAGGTCATTGCGCTCCTCCTCTTCACCGCCGAGCAATGCGATGCTCTCACCGTTTTCGCGGACATGCGTCAGCGTGTAGCGAAATTCGGCTTCCACCTGGTTCTTGACCTCGGAAACTTCGACGAAATGGCGGCCGATGACAGCCATCGAGGTGGACGTGATGACGGCGTAGAGGACCGCGGTGACGACGAGAAAGCCTGGGATTGTAAAAACTGAACCGGCGATCTGGAAGGTCAGCGCGCCGCCGATGGTCCAAAGCACCACGATGAAGGTCGTAGCTGACACGAAGGCGGAGATAACGCCGGCGATGAAATCGACCGGGGATTCCGTGGCGATCCGTAAATCCTCAGAGAGACGTGCCTCGGGGTTCTTGTGGTCGTCACCGCCGATGAGATTCAGTTGATAATAACGGCCGTTGGCGAGCCATCGGGCGATGAGAGCGGTCGTGAGCCAGAAGCGCCATCGTCTTTGGATCATCATGCGAACGTAGACCTGTATCGTCACGAGCGCGACACTGCCGAGCACCAGCGGTGGGAACACGACACTTAGGAAATAGACCGTATGAGCGTTGCGCTGCTCGATAGCGTCAAAAATCGAGCGGTTCCAGATATTGATACCATACTGGAAGCAGACGTTGAGGCCGATCAACGAAAGCAGTCCGATCGAGCATGGCCAGGCAAGGCGGTCGCCACGACGGCTCCAATAGCCGCGTGCGCTTATCCAGAAACGCGTGAGAAGATAGCTTTTCCGTGCCCGCTCGGTTTCCTCGGGGGTCAAATCCGGGTCGGGTTCGACTATATCTGGCGGCAGCTCGACCTCGGCAGTCGAACTCTTCTCTTGGGGCGACCTCTCTACATCAGCCGACTTGGTATCGTCGGCCAATTTCGGACTGGATTTAGCATCAGTCATAAGCACAAAAACGGGCCAAAATTCAAAAAGTTTCACCGTTCGAATGATGAACGCGTCCTGTCGACAGATTGTGTGATGGTTCAGGGAACCGTCGACCGCAAATAGCGTTTCAAAGTCAGGAGGAATTTGTTATGTGCCCGCAAACGCCGATCACAGGCTCAGTCTTCGCACCCGCGCTTGGGCTACCGAATCCGATACAATACTATCCCGAGCAATCGCCACGTCTTCCGGCTTTAGAAAGCGAAAAGAAGGCGTATGAACAGGGAGTCGAGGCTGGAAAATGCGAAGCGGAAAACAGAAAGAACCCTTATCCCGAGAATAGCGAACAGGCCAAGGCTTACGAGCATGGCTACCTCGACGGTCAGAAAATCCGGTTCGAAGATATATCGTGACGACTAAAGATTGCAGTAGCGGCTTCGGCATTTCTAGCAATGAGTCGATGTATTGGCTGCTCCGCTGCCGGGCTCCCCTATCGTCGAGCACGGTAGCGGGAACATAATACGTATCTCCTTGTTGGATCACCACGCGTCTTGATGACGCCCAACAATTGGAGACCGGTTATGGCAAAGACAGTTGGCGATTTCATTGTACAGCGCCTCTACGATTGGGGTGTGCGATGCATTTTCGGCTACCCCGGAGACGGCATCAATGGTCTCTTCGGTGCACTGAATCGAGCCAACGGAAAAATCGAATTCATCCAGGCCCGCCATGAGGAAATGGCGGCCTTCATGGCATCGGCCTATGCCAAGTTCTCAGGCGAGCTGGGCGTATGCATCGCGACGTCGGGGCCTGGTGCAACTCACCTGGTGACCGGTCTTTATGATGCGCGACTGGATCATCAGCCGGTGTTGGCGCTTGTTGGCCAGCAGGCCCGTCGCGCGATCGGCGGCCACTACCAGCAGGAGGTGGATCTTGCCTCGCTTTTTAAGGACGTCGCAGGCAACTTCGTCCATCAGGCGTCCGCCCCCTCTCAAGTTCGCCATCTGATCGACCGGGCAGCCCGCATTGCCCTTGCAAATAAGACTGTCACCGCCGTCATCTTGCCAAATGATCTACAGGAAATCCCCTATGAGACGCCGCCGCGCAAGCATGGCTCGGTCATGTCAGGCATTGGCTATGTCGCGCCCAGAACTGTGCCGCATGAGATCGATCTGAAGCGCGCCGCGTCGGTGTTGAATGCCGGAAAGAGAGTTGCGATGCTCGTTGGCGCTGGTGCACTCGGTGCCACCGAAGAGGTTGTCGCGGTCGCTGATCGATTGGGGGCAGGGGTGGCAAAAGCGCTGCTCGGCAAAGCTGTCCTGCCGGATGATCTTGCCTGGGTCACAGGCTCAATCGGACTTCTCGGCACCGAACCGTCGTGGGATTTGATGCGGGATTGCGATACGCTGCTGATGATCGGTTCTGGATTTCCCTATTCGGAATTCCTGCCGGAAGAAGGCGATGCACACGGGGTTCAGATCGATATCCGGCCGGACATGCTTTCGCTGCGCTATCCCATGGACGTGAATCTTGTCGGCGATGCGCGGGAAACCTTGCAGGCTCTCCTGCCACTCCTTGAGCAGAAGCAGGATCTTTCATGGCGCAAGGAGATCGAGGAGAGGGTCGGCGAATGGTGGCGGACGCTGGAGGCGAGAGCCCATGTCGAAGCCAATCCCATCAATCCGCAGCGTGTCGTCTGGGAGCTATCGCCTCGACTTCCTGACGAGGTCATCGTCACCAGTGATTCCGGCTCGTGCGCCAACTGGTATGCTCGCGATCTTCGATTGCGACACGGTATGATGGCCTCGCTTTCCGGCGGTCTTGCGTCCATGGGAGCGGCGGTGCCTTACGCGATCGCAGCCAAGGTGGCCCATCCAGATCGTCCAGTGATCGCCCTAGTTGGCGATGGGGCGATGCAGATGAACAATATGGCGGAGTTGATCACCGTAACGAAATACTGGCGGAGCTGGCCTGATCCCCGAATGATCGTCTGCGTCTTCAACAACGAGGATCTCAATCAGGTGACATGGGAGCAACGCGTCATGGAAGGCGATCCTAAATTCGAAGCATCGCAGCGTATTCCCGATGTTCCCTATCATCGCTTTGCCGATATGATCGGGCTGCATGGCATATTTGTCGATCGACCAGAGGCGTTGGGGCCAGCCTGGGACGAGGCGCTTGCTTCGGAGCTGCCCGTCGTGCTCGAGGTCAAAACCGATCCGGAGGTGCCGCCGATGCCGCCGCATATCACCTTCGAGCAGATGCGCAATCTGAGTGCTGCCTTGTTGAAAGGAGACCCCGAGGAGAGCGGTGTCGTCAAAGGTACTTTGAGGCAAGCGCTCAGCGCCTTCCTTCCGGGGCGCCGATAGTTATTGAGCAATCGACGAGCCGGAAAGGACCCTGCTCGGAACCGCAGCAGGGTTGGGTCTCAAACTGAAGGTTGTCGGTTGCGCGCAGTGGGCTTTTTTGCGTCCAGGGAACCCGCTTGATCAATCGGCGTTATTCGAGCATGAACCGGATGCTCTCCAAAGTCGGTGTTGCTGCGGCGGCGGCGGAAGCGAAGCTCACGTCCGCTTTGATTTACATTCCCGGCCTTGACGTGGGCATTACCCGAAAGCCGGGAAAGCATGGATTTCTCTACTATTCGCCTGGCGGTCGCCGGATTGTAAGCCGGTCCGAGGTCGCGCGCCTAGACGCACTGGCGATACCTCCCGCCTATACGAACGTCGTGATCTCCACGAATCCTCTGTCTCATCTTCAGGCTGTTGGAACAGATGCGCGTGGTCGCAAACAATATCGCTATCATCCGGATTGGCAGTCCGAACGAGATCGTGCGAAGTTCGACCGTCTCGTGGATTTCGCGGACTGCCTTCCGGATCTCCGGCAGCGGGTGGACGGAGATCTGCACTCCCGAGGCCTGACCATGGAAAAAGCTCTGGCGACCGTCGTCTGGATGCTGGACAATCTTTACATTCGGGTCGGCAATACGGCATACGCCAAAGCAAACCGATCATACGGGCTCACCACACTCAAAAGCCGGCATGTGCAGGTGGAAGGTTCAGCAGTCAAATTTCGCTTCAAAGGCAAGTCCGGCAAGGAATGGAATCTGATCCACTACGACCGCCGCATCGCCAATGTCGTGCGATGCCTGCAGGAACTGCCGGGACAGCAGCTCTTCAAATATGTCTGCGATGAAAACGACTGCCGTCAGATCTCGTCTCAGGACGTGAACGCCTACATCCAGGAGACGGTCGAGAATGATTTCAGCTCGCGCCAGTTTAGGACCTGGGGCGCGACCTGCATGGCTGTTGCGTTTTTGGCTCCGCTCGACGTCGAGGCATCCGAACGGGCGATCGCGCGCCAGATCAACGAGGCGGTCGATGCGGTGGCTTCAAGACTCGTCAATACCCGTTCCGTCTGCAGGTCCTCCTATATCCATCCGGCGGTCTTCGAAGATTTCAGGGCGGGTGTCCTTGGCGATGTCCTCAAGTTTAGGACAAGGAGCAAACGGCTTCTGCAGTGGATGGATTTGGAGGAAATTCAGGTTTATCGATGGCTCAAGAGGCGGACGGTAGACCGCGTCCTTCCGCAAAGTTAAACGACACCTGCCAATCAGAGGGCTTGGCAGGTGTCGCCTGGTCGCCGACGGAGGCGCTATCGGCGACATCAAGGATGCGTGGCGATCAGGCAAGCATTCGAACATGGGGCTCGCGGTCCCAATATCGCTTGGAAGCCGCCCCGATGAAGGCGCCGAGATCCACGACGCCGGCATCAGGGTGAATGCCGGCCTTGTCGAGCAGCGGTTTCGCAGCCGCGTCATGGCCAATCGCCTTCAAGTGCCCGAATGCGTCCATCACCCATTGTATGGCCGCTCCCTCGTTCATCAAGGACGTTGCTCCCTCCCTGGAAAGGATGACGGCGACGGCGTCGAAAAGTTGAGACGGCGAACCAAGGAGCTGTCCGTCGGCGCGGATCGTATTGCCGTCGGAAAGTTTCGTCTCCCCGATCTTCGGAGCCACGATGAAGGGCTTTGCCTTGGCATCGTTCAGGGCCTCGACGAGATCGGAGATCGCCTTGGCATCGCTTCCCGCAGCGATCAGGATTCCTATCTGGCGCCCCTCCAACGTCTCCTTCATGTTCCTGTGGATGGAGAGCGCTGTAGATGCGTCGAGTTCGATTGGTTCGCGCGCCGGCGAGTTCTTGGTGGGCCCGACAAGTCCGAGCCCCGCGGCAACGCGACTGGCGAGGCCGGCATCGACATTCATCAGGTTCCCGACCATGCGCGGCGGCACATGCTGCAATTGCACCTTCGACAATTCGAAGACGAAGGCCGATGCGATATGAGCCTGTTCCGACGGCGTCTGTGACTTCCAGAAAAGACGCGCCTGGCTGTAATGGTCGGCGAAGAGTTCGGCGCGGACGCGCAGCTTGTTGCCTGCTTCATCTTCAACCGCCCGGTGTTCATAGGTACTAAAACCCGTCACCGGACATTCGCGCGGTCCGCCCGTTTCACCGTTCTCGCCGAGGCTGTTCGGTTCGTAATTGGCGCGGCCTTTCGGGACCTGCATTTGCATCTGCCCATCGCGCTGGAAGTTCATGACAGGACATTTCGGTGCATTGATCGGCAACTGATGGAAATTGGCTGTCCCGAGACGGGATTTCTGTGTGTCGAGGTAGCTGAACAGGCGCCCTTGGAGGAGGGGATCGTTGGTGAAATCGACGCCTGGCACAATGTTGGCCGGGCAGAATGCCACCTGTTCGGTCTCGGCAAAGAAATTGTCCGGGTTGCGATCAAGGACGAGGCGCCCGACCATCCTCAGCGGTAGAACTTCTTCGGGAATGATCTTGGTGGGATCCAGAACATCGTAGGGAAGGCTTTCGGCGAAGGCTTCGTCGAATAGCTGCAGACCCAATTCCCATTCCGGGAAATGCCCGGCGGCGATCGCCTCGAAGAGATCGCGACGGTGATAGTCGTTGTCGGCTGCCTGCAGCTTCAGCGCCTCGTCCCAGACCAGCGATTGAATCCCGAGTTTCGGTCTCCAGTGAAACTTTACAAATGTCGATTTGCCCGCATCGTTCACGAAGCGGAAGGTGTGAACGCCGAATCCTTGCATCATGCGCAGCGAGCGAGGAATGGCGCGATCCGACATCGCCCACATCAGCATATGCGTGGATTCCGGCATCAGCGATGCCCAATCCCAGAAAGTGTCATGAGCGGAAGCGGCTTGCGGATAAGCTCTGTCCGCTTCCATCTTCACGGCATGAACAAGGTCTGGAAACTTCATAGCATCTTGAATGAAGAACACGGGGATATTGTTGCCGACCAGGTCCCAATTGCCTTGCTTGGTATAGAACTTCACGGCAAAGCCACGGACATCGCGCGGTGTGTCCACCGAGCCCGCGCCGCCGGCGACGGTGGAGAAGCGGACGAAAACTGGCGTTCTTTCGCCTTTCCGCTGAAAAAGATCGGCGCTCGTGATATCCGAAAGCGGCTCATGGAGCTCAAAGAAGCCATGCGCGGCCGAACCGCGAGCATGCACGATCCTTTCGGGAATGCGCTCGTGGTCGAAATGGAAGATCTTTTCACGCAGGACAAAGTCTTCAAGCAGCGTCGGGCCGCGCACTCCTGATTTCAGGCTGTTCTGATTGTCCGAAACCCGGATGCCCTGATTGGTCGTCAGGTGCTCCGCGCCGTCGTGAGGACCGCTTTCGGGGATGTGCTGATGTGTCTCTCCGCCGCTGCCGCGTGACGTTTCAAAGCTCTCTTCCGTCGCCATGATATCCTCCTTCTGCCGCCGGTACCGCTGACCGAACCTCTCCCGGTCCGGAATGTTCCTGCTGCCTGGAGGCTAACGGCCGTCAATTTCAAAGCTTGATCAGTGCGATGCCGAGATCCCTTTGGTGCCGACGATGCAGCTCTGCCGGCGTTTCGACGATGGTTGCTTCCAAGGTCGGATGGACGATGCCTTCGAGGAAGTGGCCGCCGCGTGTCGAGCCATCCTTGAGGCCCAGGACAGCATGGAGGTGGAGACTCGCCTTGCCATCGTCGCCCATCGCAATGTCACCGATCAGGCTCAGCACTTCGCATTGCTCCGCAACCGGGATGTTGCGGTAGCTGCGACCGGCAAAATCGAACCAGCCGACGGTCGCGCTTTCAAATGCACCGATTGCGGTGATCGAGGCTGCGGTCAAACGCTGTTCGGTTGCGAATGCGGCAAGCGTGGAGAATGCCTCCTCATTCGTGTCGAGAACGACGACATAGGTCTTTTGCCCGTTTTGAAGTTCGATTTTCTTATGATGCATGGCATCGCCTCCATGTTGGCTGTCGCGATCTGTGCGTGCCGAGGCTGCTCCTGCCGTTGACGGCAGCCCCGGCACAGTCACTTGTCGGCCTTGAGGCGCATCGGCGTATCCTGTGGATGACGGCCGATCCGGACCCTCACTAGGTCGACGGGTTGAAACAACGACGCGGCTTGAAGGTTCCGCTGTTGGGTGCCTTCTTGGTGGAGAATTCCACTTTGCGACGGGAACCGCGGAGCCTTGCAAAGGTTAGAGGACAAACATCCGAGCGATATGACCCGACAAGGAGGACGCATATGTCAACGCATCCGAAACCGCCATTTTCATCACAGCAGCAGCCCATGCCAGGCTATACCGCTGCCATGCACCCGACGCCCGATCACGGCGAGAGGACGTATCGCGGATCGGGCAGGCTCGCTGGCAAGAAGGCTGTCATCACCGGTGGCGACAGCGGCATCGGCCGCGCGGTCGCGATCGCCTTCGCGCGCGAGGGCGCCGATATTCTGATCGCTTATCTGAGCGAGGACGACGATGCTCACGAGACCGGAAAATGGGTCGAGGATGCTGGCCGCAAGGCGGTTTTGGTGGCCGGCGATATTCAGGAACCCGATCATTGTCGAGACATCATCGAGAAGGCGGTGACTGAGCTTGGAGGGATCGATATCCTTGTCAACAATGCCGCGCATCAGGCGACATTTCACGATATTGGCGATATCACCGACGAGGAGTGGGAACTGACGTTCAGGGTGAATATCCATGCTATGTTCTATCTGAGCAAGGCCGCCGTGCCGCACATGAAGCCGGGCAGCGCGATCATCAATACAGCGTCAATCAACTCTGATACTCCGAACCCGACTTTGCTCGCCTATGCCACCACGAAAGGGGCTATCCAGAATTTCACCGCTGGGCTGGCACAGTTGCTCGCGGAAAAGCACATTCGCGCCAATGCCGTCGCGCCCGGACCTATCTGGACGCCACTGATCCCGTCCACGATGACGCCAGAGGCGGTCGAGAATTTCGGAAAACAGGTGCCGATGAAGCGACCAGGTCAACCGGCTGAACTGGCGACGACCTATGTCATGCTCGCCGATCCACTCTCCAGCTATGTTTCCGGCGCCACCATCGCCGTCACCGGAGGCAAGCCTATCCTTTGATTTCGGTGAAGGTGCTCATTCCAGGAACATTCCGGGCGAGAAGCGGTTCGATCTTATCGATTCGCTGATGACGTAGATCATCCACAGCTTCCAGCGAAAAGATGACAGGAGAAAATAATGAACAGCAGACCACCACCGGTTCCCGAGGAAAATCGAAGCGATAAGGGGGTTGGCGATCACGCCAAACCATCGATATCCGATCCCCATAAGCCTGACACGTCCGTCGATCCCGACAAGAAGGGTCAGCAGGGAAATAGCAGGATCAACACCAGTCACCAGGGCCATCAGCAGGATCGATAGGGAGGTGCCAATGTCCACATCAACCAAAACACCGGCCAGCATTCGCCAGGGCGGTCCGGGAGCATCGCACGAAAACGCCAAGGCGCTCTTGAATATTCCAAAGCCGCCGGCCGAGCCAGACAAGCGAGACCGCAGCAAGGTTTCGGGTGGAGGCGGCGAACGGGATCGCCATCACAGCCACGATCCCAAGCGCAAAGGTGGCAAGTAGGCGAGCTAGCGCTGTACTTCGGCTCACTCGAAAGCTGTGCGAAAGGCTTGATGTCTCAATTCAGCCCAGGCCAGCTTGAATCGGTCGCCCGTCGGCTTCCTCCTCGGGAGTTTGAGTTCAGGATTCGCCGTGTCCTCCAACGTTCGAGGTGTTCGCTCGGAATAAAACATATCGATAAATGATTGGCGAGCGCTCCTCGCAGGAATAAATATTGGAGACAGCGACATGGTCGATCAAGAACTTCGGGCTATACATCCACATCGCCCCATTCACTCGCTCTTCATTCCAATTCCAATGGTTTGCTTCCTTGCTACATTGGCAACGGACCTGGCTTACTGGGGGACGGCTGAAATCATGTGGGCTGATGCCTCCGCATGGCTGCTTGCAGTTGGCTTGCTGTTCGGTTTGTTTGCCGTAATTGCAATGGTCATCGATGCGCTCGGCCGGCGACTTTCCTCAATGCATGGGCCAGTCGGGCTATATTCGATCTGCAACGCTCTTGTCCTTGTCCTGTCGTTCTTCAACGCGCTGGTTCACAGCAGGGATGCATGGACTTCCGTCGTTCCGAGCGGCCTCATTCTTTCATCCGTGGTGGTCGTGCTCGTCCTTTTCAGCGGCTGGATAAGGCAGGCATTGATTTACCAACGAGGTCCAGGGGTTGAAAGATGAACATCAGGACAGGTAAACCAACTGGCCACCTCTACTTTTCTGCACTTGTCTGCGGCACAATCCTCACGCTTTCTGGCTGCAGTCAGAACGAACAAGATCCGAAGGATCAGGTCGGACCAAATCCAACACTGCCGGCCCAGACACAATATCTCATTCCGCCAATGCACGTCGCCAAGGTGATCGGTTGGCAAAACGGTGAAAAGCCGCAGGTAGCGAAAGGGCTGCAGATCAAGGTTCTCGCGACCGGGTTGAAGCATCCGCGTTCGGTTTATGTGCTGCCGAATGGCGATGTTCTTGCTGTGGAATCTGTAGCGCCGCCCGCGGCATCGATCAAACGGCCCAAGGATCTGATCATGGGCTGGATCGAGTCAATGGCGACATCTGCCGGCAACAACGAAGGAAGCAATCGCATAACCCTGTTGCGCGATGCTGACGGGGATGGGGTTGCCGAAACGAAGAGTATTTTTCTCGACCATCTCGACTCTCCCTTCGGCGTCGCTCTTGTCGGTAGCGACCTCTATGTCGCGGAGACGGACAAGGTCATGCGTTATCCATACAAGACAGGGGAGACGAGCATCCCCGATCCGGGAACGAAACTTACCGATTTGCCCGGCGGTCCGATCGATCACCATTGGACCAAGAGCCTTGTAGCGAGCCCAGATGGGTCGCTGCTTTATGTCGGTGTCGGATCGAACAGCAATATCACGGAAAACGGCATACAGGCTGAAATGGACCGGGCCTCCATCTGGGAGGTCGATAGGGGAACGGGCCGCCATCGCATCTTCGCAGATGGATTGAGAAACCCGAATGGTCTTTCCTGGGAGCCGCAGACGCACGCCCTCTGGGCAGTCGTCAACGAGCGCGATGAACTCGGTCCCAATCTCGTGCCGGACTATATGACTTCGGTGAAGGAGGGCGGCTTCTACGGTTGGCCGTACAGCTATTTTGGCAAGAACGTCGATCCGAGGGTCATGCCACAAAGGCCGGATTTGGTTGCGAAGGCGATCGTTCCGGATTACGCGCTGAGTTCGCATGTCGCGCCTTTGGGTATGGCCTTCTATACCGGTGGCAGTTTGCCAGACACCTACCGCGGCGGTGCTTTCGTTGGCGAGCATGGGAGCTGGAATCGCCATCAGTTCAACGGTTACAAGGTCATTTTCGTACCATTCGCAGAGGGTCGACCAAAAGGCCTTCCGCAGGACGTCGTGACCGGTTTTTTGAATGCAGACAACGAGGCGAGGGGGCGGCCGGTAGGCCTAGCGGTTGACAAAGCCGGCGCTCTGCTAATTGCCGACGACGTCGGGAACACGGTTTGGCGCGTTACCGCGGCAGCGCCGTGAAACCGATCACCGGCGATGCCGGAAATGCAGGCCTCGCTTGCGTTTCGCGGTGTCCGTAGGCCGTTGCCGAACAGCAATCGGCGGCTGGATGTGCAGTCTGACCGACTTATCAGCGTCCCTCGCGCACCATCCTCTTCCGCATGGCTTTGCGATGTCTGCTGACAGCTTGCGCCTTTTCCCGAATACGTCGTTCCGACGGTTTTTCGTAGGCGCGTCGTTCCTTCATTTCCCGGAACAGGCCCTCGCGCTGCATCTTTCGTTTCAGCACCTTGAGCGCCTGCTCTACATTATTGTCTCTTACGAGAACCTGCATCTTGTTCTCCTTGTTATCGCCAGTGGTAAGTGGGAGGCCGTCAACCGAGTTGCTTGGCAATCAATTTTTGAAGCTCGCTGCGGGTCAGCAAACAGGGGTAGGGCTTCCAGTTTTTGTCGTCGGCTCTCTTGTCAACCTCACCGAATTCACGCGGTTTCGCTGCCGCGTCTGCGGCAATTACGTTTGATTTGTTCAATAAAATCTCCTCAGCCGGCCATGAGGCCAGCCCTTAAGTCAATGGATGGTGGAAACGCCCGTCACTTTATCGAACGGAGGGCAAAGAACGGACCCTTAAGGGAACCAGGGCGATTGAGGACTGGTCGGCCATTGCAGCGCAGTGGCGCAGCGGAATCGCAATTCTCTTGGCAGTAGATGGGGACTGAATGGCGACGTTACAAGGACGAACTAATTTGCGAGCTTCCAGGACATGCCAGGCCGCATGTCACACATCCGGCGGAATATGGGAATCGACACTGATCGTCTTCAGATTATTGTGAATCTTGACGACACCAGGCGTAGACAGTCCGAGAGCTTCCACCTGTTCGGCAACCGCCTGCGTTTCGACGTCGCCTTCCAACGTTACGATGCCGTTGTCTGCATGAACCTCAATGCTGTCTGCATCGATGTCTTCGCTCTCAATGAGGCGTTCGGTAATCGTCGCTTCCAGTTCATCGTCATCGATGCGGCTGGGTGGAAGTGGCCCAATCGTGTGGGCCGTGTCTTCCTCGAGTCCGTCCGCATCTGCGGTATCCCCAATCACGCCCGAATTAGGTTCCTCGTCAAAATTTGCCGGGGTGGCGCCATATTCCCGATTTTCCGGATCGGGCGAACTCAAACCGCTCTCATCCGAATACGGCCAGCCATCGCGATTGTCGCGATCCTGATAGTCGCGATAATCCTCTTCTCGTGGCAGGATTTTGGATTTGCGAGGCTGCGTCATGGCCAATCTCCTTTTCTCCCAACTCAATAAACCGGATAGCTCGGATTTAGTGGTGCTTGAAATACTGCACTTCGCGCTCGTGCTTCTCGGCCGCCTGGCGGCTCTTGAAGGTTCCGAGGTTTCTGCGCTTGTGCGTCTTGGGATCGACCTTGCGTGAGTAAAGACGATATTCACCCGATTTTAGTTTGCGGATCATGGCAGCTTCTCCTTCTACGGATATAACTTCCAGGAGTGGCTCAGGTTCCGAGCGAGTTGGCGTCAACCGGTTGTGGGTGCGGCGATACAAATTCACTTCTTGGGGAATGCGAATATTGACAAAACTACTCGAAGCATAGCTAGGTTACTCTACCTAGGGGAGAAATTATGACTTTTACTTTTGATCTTTCAAATTTTCTTGCGGGCTTAATTGCGGGTGGTGCGGCGAGTGCACTCATCACATTCCAGCTTACAAAGAACTTGCGGTCAGGCACGAACGGAAACTCGGTGGATCAAAGTCGAGCGAGCGCTCGGGGTGATATCATCGGGCGCGACAAGACAACTACGCGCAAGTAATGCCGATGAATACAGTCGATCAAAGCAAAGCTCGTGCCGAACGCGATGTAATTGGACGCGATAAGAACGTCACGATAGAAGCTCCAAAGACGATGGTCGAAAAACTGCTTCATCGCTTGAAGCAACAATACGACTCGAGTGATGAAACAAAGATCACGATTGATGAGCTCGCGCGCTACCATGCCCGCCGGGCTCAGGATGGCGTCCAGGGGCTCGAGGACAAGCTTAGGGCGGCCAATATGTCTCACTACTACGATGAGGCTATCGAGAAGAAGGAGATGTTCGCGAAGCTTCTTGAGCGATGGTCATTGTATTCTTCGGCCCAGTCGATCTTCGTCCATATTCTCGCCAAGACCGAGAACGAGTTTTCTCACGTGATCTATCCGCAGATCCCGAAGTTGTCCGAGCACGAGATGAACGTGATGGTCATGGATCGCATCGTCAATCCAATTGTTGAAGAGTGCAACAGTGAGTTGATGATTATTAGTCACAACATTGTTCTGGGAATGGTTTATTGGCTGGCCGAGCAGTGCTTCATACGGTGGCACCACAGCCCAAGAGCTGTGGCATGACCCAGCTATCATACAACGAGGCCTTCGATCCCTACCATACGGTTTTCAGGTACTTGAGACTGTACTTCGGGTGCAACCTTCGGGAAGCTGTGCCCTTCGATAAGTTTAGGATCCTCGATTTCTATCTGCTTTATCCGTTCAGATTGCAGAACCTGCAATTGTTTTCGGATGACACGGGCTGGCGATCGGTCAGCAAGGCTTACTCGCGACTTAAGCCATACGGTGAGTTGCCGGATGACAATTCCTTGTTCGACCGCATGGCGCCTTTCCAAAAGACCGCCGCCGAGAGCATGGCAAAAGCCGGGATTATTCGCGAAGAAGCCTGGGAGCGAAACCAGATCCTGTTTGCTGGCGAGCAAGTTGGGGTGGAACTTGAAGGCCGGTGTTCCGAGCTAAATACCTCTATGGCCGACTTTATCTCGATCCTATGTCAGATCAATAGCCGATACGCCCTCTATGGGAAAGACGGTCTGAAAGCCCGCAGCAAGTTACTGGAATACAGATATGATCCGATTTGAGCCCTGCCTGATTGTCCGGCGCCTAGTGGTCAAACGCGGTGCGTATATCGCCTATGACGAGCAGTTCCACGCAGGGGTCAACGTCGTCCGCGGCGATAATTCCTCGGGCAAGTCTACCATACTCAATTTCATATTCTTTGGCTTGGGAGGAGATCTCAGCAAACTCGACTGGAGTGATTATGCATTGTTGTGCGACCACGTCTGGATCGAGGTCGAGTTCAACGGCAATCCTGCCGTTCTGCGTCGGAAGATTGACGTGTCGGCTCAATCGGACATGGAGATATTCGGCGGACGTTACGAAGCTGCGGCGGCCGCGCCAATCGAATCTTGGCTGCGGTACTCGTATGCGCGCTCTCAAAACAAAGAGAGCTTCTCTCAAGCGATCTTTCGGCTGCTGGGAATGCCCGATGTCGCAGTTGAGGGGACTTCGAGCATAACGATGCATCAGGTCCTCCGGCTGCTTTATGCTGACCAACTTTCCCCCACCGATAGTCTCTTCCGGTTCGAAGGCTATGACCCGGAGAATCTGCGTGAAGCTGTAGGGAACCTTCTATGCGGTGCCTTCGACACTGCAATCTATGAATCCCAGCAGGCACTCAGAGCGAAGGAGAAGGAATTTCAGGAGGTCTCTGCGGAACTCCGGAGTATCTTTCGTGTCGTAGGCGGGGAGGAAAGCCTCGGACAGGAGTGGGTCACGCAGAAGCGCGCCAGTCTTATTGCGGACAAGGATCGTTTGTTGAACGAGATCGCGAAGAAGGAAGAGGAGTTCTTTTCTTCGTCAACGCTCCAGAGATTGAGCCTTAAGCAGCAAAACGAACTCTATAGCGCGGTCCAGCGACTGCAACAGGATCTCGTCGAAGCCCAAGAAGCCCAGGGTGGAATTGAATTTGAAATTTCCGATTCCGAATTGTTCATCGAGAGCCTGAAGCGGAAATCCGAAGCGTTGAGGGACGCCCGGCTTGCCGCCAAGCTTGTTCCCGACGTGCATTTCGCTACGTGCCCTGCCTGCTATGCAGAGCTTCTTGAAGCGGACGAGCACTCCTTCGCATGTCACCTGTGTAAGACGCCGATCGACCCAGAACGGGCGAACGAGCAAGTTACCGGGATCATCAATAATCTTTCCATACAAATTAAGCAGTCCGAGCGTCTTCAGGTAATCCGCGGAGACCGATTGAAGACCCAGGTCACAAAGGTCGAGGATATCAAATCTCGCTGGGCTGCGAAGTCGCGTGAGTTGTCGGCGATTGCAGCCCGGCCGACCTCAAAGGTCAGAGAGGAGATCAGGGAACTCCATCGGCAACTTGGATACCTCGATCGGTCCATTGAGGATGTCGAGGCGCAGTTCAAACTGGCGAACAAGATCGGTGATCTCTCGCAGAGGAAGGCGAACCTCGGATTGGACATCCAAAACTTGGAAAACCGGATTGCGACGTTGAAGAGAAATCAGACCGATAGGATACGAGTGGCTCGTAGCGAAATCGAGCGCGAGACAATCAAGCTGCTGAAGGGAGATCTCAAGCGCCAGGACTCGTTCGTCGATCCGAAGAGGGTGGAGTTCTCTTTCGGAAAAAATACGATCACAGTTGACGATCACACGTACTTCTCAGCCAGCTCCCGCGTGGTGTTGAAGACGGCCTTCCTTGTTGGCTTTCTGGCCGCGGCGTTGCACGACAAGGACTTCCGGCATCCTCGTTTCCTCATGATCGATATCACCGAAGACAAGGGTATGGAGCAGGCCCGAAGCCATAATTTCCAGAAGCAGGTCATTGAGATATCAAAATCAACGGATGTGGAACATCAAGTCATATTGGCGACTGCAATGCCTTGGAGCCAAATCCCGGAAGATCTCTTCGTTGGAAAATTCTCGACACTCGAACACGGCACCTTGAACATCATTCGACCTGTTACGTAGGATTTGCGATGGGAAAACGGCAGTTGATTGAGATTGGTGGCGAGACGTTCGGTACTCAAGCGGAGGCGCGTGAGCGCTTTCGAGGTATTCTCTACAAGTACGGCCTAAACCAGAAGGTCGATGAAGTGGACGACCGGTTTCTAAGGCTGGCGCTGCTGCGGCATCCAGAATATGCCGCGAAGATCGGAGCTGGTGTCAGACATTTCGAAGTCCGATTGGCAGACTATGGAACTCGGTGCTTTTGGGTCGTCCGTGTTGACGGCACAGTCGCGCGATTTTCATTCAAAGAATGCTATCGACCCTTATAGGGCGGGAGCCTCGAGCGGTGCTAGAGATTCCTTGGTGTGCCTTTGGCAAACCACAGCCCCATGAACTCGGAACGGCGCGGATATATCATGCCTTGTAGTCCGCCACATCCCGTGTCATAGATCTCGCATGAAGAACGAACGGAGTTTCTCTTTCGGCATGATGATGCTGCGCTCATAGCGTGGCGGAACTCGTGCGTCTTCATCAGCGCCCACCGCCCTCGAGGCGGTTTTTCTTTGTCTGCACATCCGTCTCGCGGGCTTACGCACAGCCAGCAAAGGATGACCGCAATGACCAGCTTCTACCTATCAACCTCCATCCCCTATGTGAATTCGTCTCCGCATGTCGGCTTCGCGCTCGAGCTTGTCCAGGCGGACGCTCTCGCGCGGCACAGGCGGCTCCTCGGGGATGATGTGTGGTTTCAGACCGGAACCGACGACAACAGCCTGAAGAACGTCCGCGCGGCTGCCGCGGCAGGGGTTTCGACTGCGGATCTCGTCGCCAGCAACTCCGGCCGTTTCGAGCGACTTGCCGCAGCGCTCGACGTCGTACCTGATACGTTTGTCAAAACTTCATCGGATCCGCGGCACGAGCCGACCGTGCGTGCCCTGTGGAATGCCTGTCTTGCCAATGGCGACCTCTATCGCAAGTCCTACAGTGGTCTCTACTGCGTCGGATGCGAGCAGTTCTACGACGAGGAGGAATTGGCCGGAGGATGCTGCCCCGAACACGGAACCATACTAGAAGCCGTTTCCGAGGAGAATTGGTTCTTCAGGCTTTCGCGATACGAGCGGCCACTGCTCGATCTGATCAAGAGCGGAAGACTTGAGATCGTCCCAGATCACCGTCGCCACGAGGTTCTGTCGCTTCTGCGTTCCGGTCTTCACGACCTTAGCGTTTCCCGCAGTGCCGTTCGCGCAGGCGGATGGGGCATCCCGGTCCCGGATCATCCCGAGGATGTCGTCTATGTCTGGTTCGACGCCCTCGCAAACTATTTGTCAGGCATCTCCTTCGAAGAAGACCCGGATGGCTTCGAACGTCGCTGGTCGAATGTCAGAACGCGCTGCCACCTCATCGGGAAAGGCATATCGAAGTTCCACGCTATCTACTGGCCAGCCATCCTGCTCTCGGCGGGGATTGAGCTGCCCACGCGCATTCTCATCCACGGTTACCTCACGGTGGATGGACGGAAGATTGGCAAGTCGTTTGGCAACGGCATCGATCCCGAACCCATCATTGCCGATTACGGAACGCCCGACGCGCTTAGATACTATCTTCTGCGCCACATTCGTCCCTTCGATGACGGTGACTTTTCCAAGAGCCGCCTTCAGACGGCATGGAACGGAGAACTCGCCGACCAGATCGGAAACCTTGCCAGCCGCGTGCTCGCCCTCATAGACAGACAGTGCGACGGCATCGTGCCTCGTCTCCGCCGAAACGAGTTCACGCGATCCACCGATCAGCTCACGGATGACGTGCTGGCAGCGTGGGATCGTCGTGAGTTTCACTCCGCGCTGAGCCTGATACTCAGGCACGCGGCAGCGGCGAATGCCCGGCTCGTGCGGAAGGCGCCGTGGACGGATGCGAAAAGGCTACTCCACAGCACTGGAGAGGAGGCGTCGGAGCTTTCTTCGAGGATCGAGGACAGCCTCGCCGAGCAGGTCCACGCGCTTTGCACGATTGGACGATTTTTGTTTCCATTCCTGCCATCATCATCGGAAGCCCTTCTGGCGAAGTTCGGCCTGCAAGCTCCTCGGCTCTATGGCGAGGAACTGGTTTCCGATGGCCGGAGTATCGCTCCTGGCGACGTTCTCTTCCCGAAGAAGCAACTGATGGTGTCGGTATGAGGTCCCTCCGAGGGAACCATGTTGAGCAAGTGCGCGATATGTAGCGTCCACTGAATGTCGAGGTAGATCCGCTGTCCGGAGATAACAGCGGCCCAATAGCCAAAGACGCGATAGTTACGCTGGGGAACACGTATGTCCGAAAGGTCTGCTGTGACCAGGTGAAATCTCCGCCTAGCGAGACGCCACGGCAAGCGGCTCGACCATGATCGCCTCGATCCCCGAGGCCTCGTCATCGAAGAATGACCGCCGCGCTTTTCCCAGACGGTAGTCGTCCATTTGTGCTCGTAGCAAAACCACTGGGCTTCACCGTACCCCACCTCGTATCCAAGCCCACCCCATTTTACACATCCGGGGAACTCGCAGAAATGATCTGCGAGCGTCATCTTGTCTGCAGAGCGTGCGATCTTTGCGGTATCGTCAGCCATGGAGAAATCCTTGAAAGATGAGCGCGTTCGGCTCCGGGATATTAGGTTTCTGAGGCGGAATGGATTTTTGGGGCAGGCCCAGATTTCGCGGCGAGAATCCCTGACGGAATGCACAAATTCGCCCGTGATGCACGGCGCGACTTCGCTGGAGTCAAAGACAGGCCAACAATGGTAAAGCCGGGAAGACGAAATCGTTTCCTTGGAAAAACAGAATCGCAGCTCGCCTTAGGCAGAGAGTTGGGCTCACACGTGAAAGACCTTCTTGCCGCTCTAAGGCTAAAGCCGACGGGAGCCCTGTAGGCCGTCCGCCCGCGCCGCTGCGATATGGGGGTCTCCACGACACGGGCGGACTACCAATGGAGCAAGGGGAGATTTCCATCGCAAGTAAATGGGTATCGTTGACCATTGGAGGGGTGTGGCTCAACATCACAAGAAGGAGCATAGAGGTCTTTAATGATACCGAAAATTGACGGTAAGAAACATGACGTCGGAAAACCCTTCAACATCTGCCAGCAGGCGGCCTTGCTGGCCATGGTCGCGCAGCAGGTCGATATGGATCTCGGAGAGGTGGTCTGGTCGGGCGGGGACGTTCACCTCTATCTCAATCATCTGGATGCGATTCGTGAGCAGCTCAGCCGTGAACCGAAGCCGTTCCCGACTTTGCGCCTGTTGCGCCGGCCCGACAGCATTGACGATTATCGCATCGAGGATTTCGAGGTTGTGGGCTACGAGCCACATGCCGCGATTGCGGCCGAAGTCGCGGTTTAGGCATTCCGGCCGGCAACGAGCACGGCGCCTGTGACGAGCAGCGCTGTTCCGACGAGCTGCCATACGCCAAAGCCGGCCGTCGTCTTTCCGGATATTGTGGCATCGAATGCCAGGCCGGCCAGCAGCTGGCTGGCGACGAGTACGGCGATGGTGGGCGCCGCGCCAAGGCGTTGATATCCCAGGATGCCGGCAAAGACGAAGAACGAGCCGAGCAGGCCTGGTAGCAAGGCCCACGGCCTGATGGCACCGACGGCTTCCGCAAGGCCGGCGAGGCCGTTGCGCGAAATCAGGATCGCAAGCAATGCCGACAAGCCGACAGAGGAATTGATCACGAGGGCGATGAGCACTGTCGACGCCGACTGGGTGATCCGTACCATCAGCGCGTTCTGCAGAACCAGAGATATGCCGGCGAGAATGAGCGTTGCCACAGTGATCGGCATGGTGCTTCTGCCCTCAGGCCATCGGTTTGGAGTCGGGATCGGTGCGCTGATCAAGCAACAGCTGCAGGAAGGCCAGATCGAGCCAGCGCCCGAACTTGGTGCCGACCTGTGGCAGAAGGCCGACCTGCTGGAAGCCGAGCTTTTCGTGCAGCCTGATCGAAGCCTCATTACCGGCCTCGATGCCCGCGACCATCGCATGCTTGCCGATCGACCGGGCGCGTTCAATGAGTTCGATCATCAGCGCCTTGCCGATGCCGCCGCGATATTGATCGTTGCGGACATAGACGGAATGCTCGACCGTATGGCGATAGCCGTCGAAGGCGCGCCAGTCGCCGAATGAGGCGTAGCCGATCACGTCGCCTTGATCATCGGTCGCCACCAGTACTGGATAGCCGAGCTTATGCCGGTCCAGCAGCCATTGTTGGCGATTGGCGATATCGACCTGCGTTTCGTTCCATATCGCAGCGGTGTTGGCAACAGCGTCATTGTAGATCGCAGTTATCCCCGCAATATCCTCGTCTCTCGCATCGCGAATTTGCATCGGCGGCTCCGTGGTCATCCACTAAATTGGATGGGTATTTGGTTCGGCGTTCCACTCTGTCATACACCGATTTTTGCATTCGTCTACTATGTTATTACAAAAATCCAACAAATCGAAAGCAATGAGATCAACGGCGCATCATGCGCGATCTGATGAAATATAGCACCATTTCAACAACTAAATAGGCTCTTGAATTCAATTGTCGCCGGATCGCTAAGTTTGGATGGCGCGATCTTTCAAAGGCGTCTGACATTGATTGTCTTTCCCATATTTGTCTACTATAGTGACGGAATGTCTCAACTTGATAATATCGACAGGCGCATCGGCGCACGCATTCGCATCGAACGGGAGAGCCGCGGCTGGTCGTTGACGGAGCTGGCCGAGCGCTCGACCGTATCCCGTGCCATGATCCACAAGATCGAGCGCGGCGAGAGCAGCCCGACGGCAACGCTGCTCGGCAAGCTCTCCGGCGCCTTTAGCTTGAGTATGTCGACCTTGATGGCGCGTGCGGAGATGCAGCAGGGACGTTTTCTCCGGAGGCAAGAGCAACCTGTCTGGGTCGATCCGCAGACGGGCTATGAACGCCGGCACGTTTCCCCGAAGTCGGACCTGCCGCTCGATCTCGTCCGCATCGAATTGCCTGCGGGGGCGGAAGTTCCGATGCCCGCGTCGGCCTATGCCTTCATGCGGCAGCTGATCTGGGTACTGGAGGGACGGCTGACCTTTCTTGAAGGAGACGCCAGGCATCTGATGTCGGCGGGCGATTGCCTGGAACTCGGTCCACCGACGGATTGCGTCTTCAGGAATGAAAGCAAAGTGCCCTGCACCTATGCCGTCCTTGTGCTTCGCAACGCGTGAGGCGGGGCGCTAAACTTAGCGTTACCGCACGGCATTCCGCTCGTCCGGCCGGGCGATAGGCGATATGGTGCCACCTTCCTCAAGCGGAGAAGGAGATTGGCCGTGGAGATCGCAGTCATAGGAGCTGGCGCCATGGGGAGTGCCATCGCTCGCCGTCTGGTCGAAAACAGGGCGAGAGTGGTCACCTATCTTGAAGGGCGCTCGGCTTCGACTGTCGAGCGCGCGAAAGCAGCAGGCATGGAGCCGGTCGGGCTGGACGCGATTGCCGCGTCGCGTCTCATTCTTTCCATCGTTCCGCCGGCCGAGGCGGTTGCCGTGGCCAAGCAGGTCGCCGCCGAGCTCCGCCGGCACGGCAGCAAGACGACTTTCATGGATTGCAACGCGATCTCGCCGAAGACCATGACCGAAGTTGCGGCGATTTTCGGCAGCGACTGCGGCGTGGTGCTCGATGGCTCCATCATTGGCGGTCCGCCGAAGCCCGGACAGAAGGGACCGAAGCTTTATGTGAGCGGCGATGCCGCCAACGACAGTGGCGTGCTTGTGGAGCACGGGCTACAGGTTCGTCGCATCGACGGCGCGATCGGCGCGGCTTCGGCATTGAAGATGTGTTACGCCGGCATCAACAAGGGCGTCACTGGCCTCGGCACCGCCATGCTGCTTGCCGCGATCCGCTCCGGCGCCGATGCGGCGTTGAAACGCGAGCTTCAGGAAAGCCTGCCGGATCTCGATGCAAAATTCGTCCACGGCATTCCCGACATGTATCCGAAAGCCTATCGCTGGGTCGCGGAGATGGAGGAGATTTCCGAGTTTCTCGGCGAGGATGATCCCGCCGCCTTGATCTTCAAGGGCATGGCCGGGCTCTACCGAAAGATGGCCAGGGATCGGGAAGAGGGAGGTCTTTTGGCAGATCAGCTCGATAAATTGAATAGCGGCAGCTGATCCATGGCCATGACAGGTGCGTTCCATCTGCCGTTGCAGCCATCATGATGTAAAATCGCCGGGCCGATTCGCATTGGTGTCGGCGAGGCAGACCGAGGAAGACGCATGACACAGCCGATCAAGACCATCGTCGTTGCCGTATCGCGCAACGGCATTATCGGGCGCGAAGGCGATATGCCCTGGCGACTGTCATCCGATCTCAAGCGCTTCAAGGCGATGACGCTCGGTAAACCCGTTATCATGGGGCGCAAGACGTTCCAGTCGATTGGCAAGCCGTTACCCGGCCGCCCGAATGTCATCATTACTCGCGACGCCGGTTTTTCGGCTGAGGGGATAGTCGCGGTCCATTCGCTCGATGAAGCGATCGAGGTTGCATCCCGTCTGGCTAAAGAAAGCAATGTCGACGAAATCTGCATCATCGGCGGCGGCGAAATCTATCGGCAGGCGCTCGATCTCTCCGATCGATTGCTGATCACGCATGTCGAGGCGGATGTGGAAGGCGATACGTCCTTTCCAGAGATCGATAGCGATATCTGGCAAACGGATAGCGAGCTTGCCGTTCCGGCAGGCGAAAAGGATACTTATCCGACGCGTTTCGTTAGCTATTTAAGGCGAAAAGCATAAAAGCTGCCCCCAAAAAGCAAATATTTTCCAATGAATCCGACGAACTTCCTGAAGTCGCGTTGAAAGCAGGTGCTTCGATACCTATAACGGGAAACGATCGCCACCGCCTGCGGAGTTCAAGCCATGAATTTCATGGGTTTGGAGCGATTTCGGGAGTCAACAGATAAAGAGGTTTTGATGCCTTGGAGCAATCAGAATGGCGGCGGCGGCGGCCCATGGGGCGGCGGTGGCGGCGGCGGAAATAATCAGGGACCTTGGGGGCAAGGACCGAACCGGCCGCGAGGTGGCGGCAACGGAGGACCTCCGGACCTTGAGGATATCATTCGCCGTGGTCAGGACCGATTGAAAGGTTTCGTGCCCGGTGGCTTCAATGCAGGCGTCGTCCTTATCATTGTCGCGGTGATCGGCATCTTCTGGCTGATTCAGTGCATCTACACCGTGCAGCCGGACGAGCGGGGCGTTGAACTGCGCTTCGGCAAGCCGCGCGAGGAAGTTTCGATGCCCGGCCTGCATTTCCATCTGTGGCCGATGGACCGCATCGAGTTCGTCAAGGTTACCGAACAGCAGCGTAATATCGGCGGCCGCTCCACGGCCGGTTCGACGTCCGGATTGATGCTGACGGGCGACCAGAACATCGTCAACGTGCAGTTCTCGGTTCTCTATACCGTGACCAATCCGCAATCCTATCTGTTCAATCTCGAAACCCCCGACGAGACGCTGCAGCAGGTTGCGGAAAGTGCCATGCGTGAAGTCGTCGGTCGCCGTCCTGCTCAGGACATTTATCGCGACAAGCGTCAGGAAATCGCGACCGAGGTCAGAAGCATTATCCAGGATACGATGGATCGCTACGGCGCCGGCATTTCCATCAATGCCGTGCCGATCGAGGATGCGGCTCCGCCGCGTGAAGTGGCCGACGCGTTCGACGAAGTGCAGCGTGCCGAACAGAACGAAGACCAGCAGGTGGAAGAGGCCAATCAATACGCTAACCAGCAGCTCGGTCAGGCTCGCGGCCGCGCGGCCCAGATCCGCGAAGAGGCGGCTGCCTACAAGGATCGTGTCGTGAAGGAAGCTCAGGGTGAGGCGCAGCGCTTCATCTCGATCTACGACGAATACGTCAAGGCGCCGGAAGTGACCCGCAAGCGCCTGTTCCTGGAAACCATGGAGTCCGTCATCGGCAATTCCAACAGCATTATCATCGACGACAAGCAGGGTGTCGTGCCTTACCTGCCGCTGAACGAAATCGGCAAGCAATCCACGACACAGGCGGGCAAGCCCGCTGCTGCAACTCAGCCGGAGGCCAAATAATGACGTCCAGCCGTTTGCCAGCCATTCTTATCGCGCTTGCGGTAGTGCTGCTGCTCATTTACTCGTCGGTGTTTGTGGTCAATGCCAGAGAGCAGGCGATCGTCCTGCGCTTCGGTCAGATCCGGGAAGTCAAGACGGAGCCAGGCCTGTACTTCAAGCTTCCCTTCGCCTTCATGGACGCCGATCGCGTGCAGTATATCCAGCAGCAGGAACTGCGCTTCGATCTGGACAATATCCGTGTTCAGGTTTCGGGCGGTAAGTTCTACGAAGTCGACGCCTTCGTCGTCTACAAGATCGCCGATGCGCGGAAGTTCCGCGAAACGGTTTCGGGCGATCGGGATGCGGCGGAATCGCGTCTCAGAACCCGCCTTGATGCTTCGCTGCGCCGTGTCTACGGCCTGCGCAGCTTCGATGCGGCGCTCTCCAGCGAGCGCGCCTCGATGATGACGGAAGTGCGCAACGATCTGCACCGCGATGCCGAAACGCTCGGTCTCAACATCGAGGACGTCCGCATCCGCCGCACCGACCTGACCCAGGAAGTGTCGCAGCAAACCTACGACCGCATGAAGGCCGAACGTCTGGCGGAAGCCGAACTGATCCGCGCCCGCGGTAACGAAGAAGGTCAGCGCCGGCGTGCAGTCGCCGACCGTCAGGTCGTCGAGATCGTTGCCGATGCGCAGAAGGATTCGGAAGTGTTGCGCGGTGAAGGCGAAGCCGAGCGAAATGGCATCTTCGCCGATGCCTCGAAGCGTGATCCGAACTTCTATGAGTTCTATCGTTCGATGGCCGCCTACAACAAGGCACTTGCCTCGGGTGGCAAGACGCTCGTTCTGCCGCCGAATCAGTCGGACTTCTTCAAGTACTTCGACAGTCCGGCAGGTTCTGCGCCCAAATCGGGGGCTCCGGCGCTCGCCAACCCGACGCCGCCTGCGAACTGACGTCGATCTCAAGCAAACGGAAGGGCTGCCCCCGGGTGGCCCTTTTTTTATGGCGGATTGCATCACCTTCAGCCTGCAAGCATCGGCGGCGGGAGGTTCGGGGATTTCTCAAAAAGGTGATTTCACGCTTCATCATTCCGCCTTATGTTGATGCTTATACAAGTTTTCCCTTTTTCGATGAGGATGCCTGATGGCTTCGACCAATCGCCTGCTTTTCAGCCGTTCGTTTGCCTTGCTTGCGAGCATCGCGCTGATTGCCGGCCCCATTGTGGGCGTTACCGAACAGGCTTATGCGCAGACGCAAAACAGCGGTGCGGCCGCAGGCGCTCAGGCGCCCACCACCACCAATAACCAGACGCCGCCGGCAGCATCTCCCACAATCACGACGAACCCGGCGATGAATGCGGGGCCGGCATCGGTCGCCGATCTCGCTTCCGGATTGCTCGATGCGGTGGTCAATATTTCCACATCGCAGAAGGTCAAGGATGAGGGGAATGGGCCGGCGACTCCGAAGGTGCCCGATAACTCGCCCTACCAGGATGAATTCAACGATTTCTTCAACAACAAGAAAGACGACGACAGCAATCGCAAGGTGAGCTCGCTCGGCTCCGGTTTCGTCATCGACCCTTCCGGCTATATCGTCACCAACAATCACGTCATTGAAGGGGCCGACGATATCGAGGCGATCTTCCCGAACGGCACGAAGCTGAAGGCCAAGCTGATCGGCACCGATACGAAGACCGATCTTTCGGTCCTCAAGGTCGAGCCAAAACATCCGTTGACGGCCGTCAAGTTCGGCGATTCCTCCAAGATGCGGATCGGCGACTGGGTGATGGCGATCGGCAACCCCTTCGGTCTCGGCGGATCGGTCACCATCGGCATCGTCTCGGCGCGCGGCCGTAATATCAACGCCGGCCCCTATGACAATTTCATCCAGACAGATGCGGCGATCAACAAGGGCAATTCCGGCGGTCCGCTCTTCAACATGAAGGGCGAGGTGATTGGCATCAATACGGCGATCATCTCGCCGAGTGGCGGTTCGATCGGCATCGGCTTTGCCGTGCCGTCCGAATTGGCCGAAGGCGTCGTCAATCAGCTTCGCGACTTCGGCGAGACGCGCCGCGGCTGGCTCGGCGTGCGCATTCAGCCGGTAACCGATGATGTCGCCAACAGTCTCGGCCTTTCAGAGGCTAAGGGCGCGCTCGTGGCTGGTGTCATCAAGGGCGGTCCGGTCGACAACGGTTCGATCAAGGCGGGTGATGTCATCCTCAAATTCGATGGCAAGGATGTGGACGAGATGCGCGACCTGCCGCGTGTCGTCGCCGAAAGCCCCGTCGGCAAGGAGGTCGATGTCGTCATCTATCGCGATGGCAAGCAGCAGACCGTCAAGGTGACGCTCGGGCGGCTGGAGGACAGCGACCAGGCGGCAGCCGCAAGCACCGACAAGAACAAGAAGCCGCAGCTCGCACCCGACGATAAAGGCAATAGCGACGGCGTCATCAATCCCGACCAGGGAGACGATGGTGACGACGACGGCATGGACGGGCAGGATCAGGGTGGTGATCCGCAGCAATCGCCGCAGGCTCAGCCGCCCGCGCAGGCGACCTCGAATATCCTTGGAATGAAGCTCTCGACACTGACGGCGGAAAACCGCAAGAGCTTCGGCATTGCCGACAGCGTCGATGGCGTCGTCATCACCGAAGTAGCACCAGGCTCAGCGGCCGCTGAAAAGGGGTTGAAGCCTGGCGACGTCGTCGTCGAGGTCGCTCAGGAGTTCGTCCAGACCCCGAGTGCCGCCGCGGACAAGGTGGCCTCGCTGAAGCGTGAGGGACGTCGCAATGCGCAGATGATGATCGCGTCTCCGAATGGTGACCTGCGCTTCATCGCTGTCGCGTTGGAGTAGATTCAGCTCCCGGCTTGCTCCGTCTGCTGCGCGCGCCACTCGGCGGCGCTCAGGCGGTGGACGACGTGACGCTTCAGGTGCGGATGTGTCTCGCGGATTTGCGGATGGTCGAAATCCCAAGCCGGATTGGGGTGCATGCCGATCTTGTGCATCACAGCAAGCGCTCGGCGGTTGTCATGCACTGCGACGGACAGGATTTCTTCGAGATTCAGGATGGTGAAAGCGTGACGCATAAGGGCCAAGCCGGCCTCGGTTGCGTAGCCGTTGCCCCAATGGCGCGCTGATATTCGCCAGCCGATCTCAACGGCATCTCTCGGCAAATAAGGGGTGAGCTCCACCCTGGACAACCCCGAGAAGCCGATTGCCTCGCCGCTATGCTTCAGCACCAGAACCAGAAAATCGAAGCCGGGTTCGCAGATGAGGTTCCGGATCATGGCGAAGATGGTGTCGGCATCCTCACGGCTGCGGCTGAAGGGAAAGAATTCGAGAACGGCCGGATCGGAGCTCAGCTCATAAAACAGCTCGCGATCCTCTGCCAGGCATGGCCGCAGGATTAGCCGAGATGTTTCGATTGTCGTCATCGCCCGGAGCGCCACTCGGCCGAGGTCAGGCGGTAGAGGACATGGCGCTGCAAATGGGGATGGGTGTCGGGAACGTTGGGGTGATTGAAATCGCCTCCCTCGACGCGGTGCATGCCAATCCGCTCCATCACTGCGGTGGACCTGACATTGTTATGCACGGCGAAGGAAACGATTTGGTCCAGGCCATGTTTCCCGAAACCGTGGGCAAGGAGCGCGCGCGCTGCCTCGCTGACCAATCCTTTGCCCCAGTGCCTTGCCACCAGCCGCCAGCCGATCTCGATCGTTCCGACCGGGACGAAGGGCTCCAGATGATCCGTTCGCATCAGCCCGCAATAGCCGATTGCTTCGCCGCTTTCCTTCAGCTCCAGCACGTAGAGGCCGAGCCCGGTTTCCGTGATCATCGATTGAACCCGATCGAAGAAGGCATCCGCCTCCGTTCGATTGCGGCGAAACGGAAAGAATTCCATGACCATTTCGTCGGAGTTGATCTCGTAGGCCAGGTCGCGATCGGTCTCGCGCCAGTTGCGGATGATGAGGCGATCGGTTTCGGTGATAATCATCTGTGGCCTCCGATATCAGCGACTTGCGCTGCTCTATGGTTTAACGAAGTCCGTCTTGCGATAGCCCTGGATGTACAGCAGGGCAGTCAGATCGCCGTGGTCGATGCGCATCCTGGCTTGTGCGGAGACCGTCGGCTTGGCGTGCAGCGCGACGCCAGCGCCGGCGAGCTGAAGCATGCCGAGATCATTGGCGCCGTCGCCGACTGCCATGGCGTCATCAGTGGAAATGCCGAGCTTTTCGGCAATATCGTTCAACGCATCCACCTTGGCCTGCTTGCCGAGAATCGGCTCCTCGACGAGGCCTGTCAGGATGCCGTTTTCTTCGAGCAGGATATTGGCCCGGTTTTCGTCGAAGCCAAGGGTCGCGCCGATGCGGCTGGTGAAGACGGTGAAGCCGCCGGAAACAAGGGCGGCGTAATAGCCCTTCGCTTTCATGGTGGCGATGAGTTCGGGACCGCCAGGTGTCAGCGTGATGCGTTTGGCGATGACATCATCTACGACGGAGAGCGGCAGTCCCTTCAAGAGAGCCACGCGCTCGCGCAGGGCCGGCTCGAAGGCGATCTCACCGTTCATGGCGCGGGCGGTGATGTCGGCCACCTTCTCCTTGAGGCCGACTTCGGCGGCGAGCTCGTCGATGCATTCCTGGCCGATCATTGTGGAATCCATATCGGCAATCAGCAGCTTTTTGCGGCGGGTGTCTACTTCCTGGATCACCAGATCGATAGGCTCGCTGCCGATCACGGCCAGAATATTGGCTTCCGCGGCCTGCGGGTCCGTATCGTCGCGAAGCGCAATATCGCAGGCAACGCCGTCGGCCAGCCAGTAAAGCCCGGACGCCTTGACGGCTTCAGCCGCTTTCTCTGCGATGGACGGAACAAGACCGGGGTTTGACGGATTGGCAATAAGCGTGGCAACGAAGGCCATGAGCAGAAACCCTATGAGCAATATCGACGCGATCCTGATAACCGGGCCGACCGCCAGCGGCAAGTCCGCACTGGCGGTAGAATTGGCGCGTTCGCATGATGGCGTCGTTATCAATGCCGATAGCATGCAGGTCTACGACACCCTGCGCGTACTGACTGCGCGGCCATCCGAAGCCGATATGGAAGGCATTCCGCATCATCTTTACGGTCACGTTCCAGCTGGCCAAGCCTATTCGACCGGTGTCTGGCTGCGCGAGGCCGGGGCATTGATCGAGCGACTACGCGACGAGGGCCGCATGCCTGTCTTTGTCGGGGGCACCGGGCTTTATTTCAAGGCGCTGACGGGCGGGCTTTCCGATATGCCCGATATTCCGCCCGATATCCGCAATCAGCTCCGCGGCCGCCTGCTGGCGGAGGGGCCGGAAGTGCTGCATCGCGAGCTTGCGGAACGTGACAATGCCGTTGCGGAAACGCTGAATCCGCAGGATGGGCAGCGCATCGTTCGCGCCCTGGAGGTGCTCGAAGCGACGGGCCAGTCCATCGCCGCTTTTCAGGGCAAGACCGGGCCAATGATCATCGATCCAGACCGCGCGCGAAAGATCGTGGTTTTGCCTGAGCGCGCTATCCTGCATCAGCGTATCAACAGCCGTTTTGAGACGATGTTGGCCTTGGGGGCGGAAGCCGAGGTGCGGGCTCTGTTGGCTCTGGATCTTCCGCCGGAAATGCCTGTCATGAAGGCTATTGGTGTCGCGCAGATCGCCGCGATGTTGAGGGGAGAGATGACGCGTGCCGAGGTCGTCGAAAACGGGGCTGCAGCGACGCGGCAATATGCCAAGCGTCAGATGACCTGGTTCCGCAATCAGATGAACGAGAGCTGGGAACGCTTGAGCCCGTAGTTCGCGAAGGGCCTCAGTCCTTGTCGTAAAGGCTGCTCAGGGGCTTCTTCAGAATGCTGTCCCGCAATGACAAGCCGGATTCCCGCCGCAGGGATGGGGCAGTTTCCCTTGGCGGCAGCGAGCGTGCGCCTCCTTCATCGCTGCGGAATTCGCGGCGCAATTCGGCAAGCTTGCTGTCGATTGATGTTTGCGAAGGAACTGCGGGTTGCGGTGCGGCAGTGCGCGGCAGCATGTCGGGACGGTAGGGTTCGATCGACGGCGGATTCGGCTCCGCCTGATACCGGGTCGTCTGCTGGACGGGCACATCGTCGAAATCGTCCCCGATATCGGTCATCGGTGCAGCATTGTAGTTCTGCTGCAGAGAGCCGAGATCGGGGCCGGAAATCGAGCGCATACGGCCGATGATCGTGCGCAGATCGACCGTATCCGGCGAATCCTCGCTGGTTTTCGCGACGCTGCCGCTGGCTTTTGGCAGCAAATGCCGTTCGACCTGGGAAAAGCGCATGCGCATCGGGACTGCGATGGCCTCGCCGAAGGCGATCGCTTCGCCATTGCCGATCGATGAGAGAAAGCTGGTCGTCGAGATCGAGGAATTCGGGATGGCCGAGCGGATGATTTCCTGGTCGTGGTCGTTGGCAAGACGCATGGCAAAGAGCGTTGAGCACTGCGAAAGGATCGTCTGGTCAAGCTCGCCCGGGCGCTGGGTGATGATGCCGAGCGAAACGCCATATTTGCGGCCTTCCTTGGCGATGCGGGCGATGGCCTGGCGCGTCGGGAAGAAGCCGAGGTTCGGATCGGCAGGGATATAACGGTGCGCTTCCTCGCAGACGACGAGCATATGGATCGCGCCGTCGCTCCAGAGCGCCAGCTCGAAGGCCATACGGCAAAGCACGGAGGCGACGGAATTGATGACTTCCGATGGGATGCCGGCGAGCTGGAAGGTGCAGATCGGCTTGCCGTCGCCCGGAATGCGGAAGATCTTGGCGATGGTCTCCATGATCGTATCGGTGATCGTATTGTTGGAGAACATGAAGTGATAGCGGGGATCGTTGATCGCCGAGATGATGCGCATCTTGAGCGACCGCAGATGCGGCTTTTCCTGACGGCCCTCAAGGCGGCCGATGCGCTCGTCGATCAGTGCGAGCAGATCGGCCATGCGGTATGGGACCGGCGTATCCGCCGTTACCGAGGCCTTTTCCGTCTGGCGGCGCATCAAGGTTGAATCGCTGCCGCGGAAAGCGCGCCTGGCTTCGGGAATAAGATCGCGCAGCGCATCCAGCTCTTCCGGTATCGCGGGGCGGCCACGGAAGACGACTTCGCTGAATTCCTCAAGCCGCATCAGCCAGAAGGGCAGGTCGAGCGTATCCGTGTCGATAACAACGGCATGCTTCGGAAAGGCGGCGGCGAACTCGTTATGCGGATCGAGGATCAGCACACGCAGTTTCGGATCGGCGCTGATCGCCTTGTGCAGCAGCAGCGAGACGGCCGTCGATTTTCCGACGCCTGTCGAGCCGACGACCGCGAAATGCTTCGCGAGCATCGAGGGAATGTGGATGGCAGCGTCGATGCTTTCGTCCTGCGTCAGCTTGCCGATGACACAGCTGCTGCCCTTGCCGGCATCGAAAATGCGCATGAGGTCGGCGGCGCGGATACGGTGTGCGATGGCGCCGAGATAGGGGTAGGCCGATATCCCGCTCGAAAATTCCTCGCGGCCATCCGGGCCGACGCGGACCTCGCCCAGCAATTCGACTTCGATGCGGAAGAGATTGTCCTGCCCTTCGCCCCAGCCGACGCTTTGCGTGTTCATCGAATAGACGAGGGCGGCCACGCGGTTCTTGCCGACGCTGATGGAAATCAGCCGGCCGACCGACCAAAGTTCGGTCAGGTCCGTGCCGCCGGCCTCGGCCACGGCGGCGATCGTCGCTCTAGAGCCATTGCACGCGACGACGCGACCGAGGAAGCGATTTCCCGGTTTCAATCTGTCGCGGCGATCAAGATCTCCAGCGTTGCCTGATGTCTGCAGATCGTTATTCAGCAAACAGTTACCCCAATCATTAGTGGCTGGAGCATAGAGACGGTGGCTTAATAAAACCCTGTCGACCACCCACGCTTTTTATAGGGTTTCCGCGGGGCCGCGATTTTTTATTGCTTCACGCGTTGACGCTTCGAAATTTTCTGTCTATCACTTCGGCCCATGAAAAACTCGATCGTTCTTATCGTGGTGGGAAGGCGCATGGGCAGGATGGTGTAACCATCCGGCGATAGCCACCCATGCGCTAGATGACAGGCTCCCCAAGGGGCCTTTTTTTATGCCCGAAATCGAGATTTCATCTTTCCAAACCTCCAGCAGACAGCGGAACAAACGTATGACCGGCACAGATAATCAGGCGAGCGGCAATCGAATGACAGGCGCGGAGATCGTGTTGCAGGCGCTCCGGGACAACGGCGTCGAACACATTTTCGGTTATCCGGGCGGCGCCGTGCTTCCGATCTATGACGAGATCTTCCAGCAGGACGACATCCAGCACATTCTCGTCCGTCACGAGCAGGGCGCCGGCCATGCGGCCGAAGGCTATGCCCGCTCCACCGGCAAGGTCGGCGTCATGCTGGTCACCTCCGGTCCGGGTGCGACCAATGCCGTCACCCCGCTGCAGGATGCCTTGATGGACTCCATCCCGCTCGTCTGCCTGAGCGGCCAGGTTCCGACGACATTGATCGGCTCCGACGCCTTCCAGGAATGCGATACCGTCGGCATCACGCGGCCCTGCACCAAGCACAACTGGCTGGTCAAGGACGTCAACGAGCTGGCGGCCGTCATTCACGAAGCTTTCCGCATCGCGCAATCGGGTCGTCCGGGTCCCGTCGTCGTCGACATTCCGAAGGACATCCAGTTTGCGACCGGCACCTATACGCCGCCGGAAGCGCATCATGTCCAGAAGAGCTATCAGCCGAAGATCCAGGGCGATCTCAACAAGATCAACCAGGCGATCGAGCTGATGAAGAATGCCCGTCGTCCCGTCATCTATTCCGGCGGCGGCGTCGTCAATTCCGGCCCGGAAGCCTGCAAGCTGCTGCGCGAGCTGGTCGAGCTGACCGACTTCCCGATCACTTCGACGCTGATGGGCCTCGGCGCCTATCCGGCATCCGGCAAGAACTGGCTCGGCATGCTCGGCATGCACGGTTCCTACGAAGCCAACATGGCGATGCACGATTGCGACGTCATGGTTTGTATCGGTGCGCGTTTCGACGACCGTATTACCGGCCGCCTGAACGCCTTCTCGCCAAACTCGAAGAAGATCCATATCGATATCGATCCGTCCTCGATCAACAAGAACGTCCGTGTCGATGTCGGCATTCTCGGCGATGTCGGCAATGTTCTGGAAGACATGGTTCGCCTGTGGCGTGCGCTGCCGCAGAAGCCGGCGGCGGAGCGCCTGGGTGACTGGTGGGGCGATGTTGCCCGCTGGCGCGCGCGCAATTCCTTCGCCTACAAGCCGAGCGACGATGTCATCATGCCTCAGTATGCGATCCAGCGTCTTTATGAGTTGACGAAGCATCGCGATACCTACATCACGACCGAAGTCGGTCAGCACCAGATGTGGGCGGCGCAGTTCTACGGCTTCGAACAGCCGAACCGCTGGATGACCTCGGGCGGCCTCGGCACCATGGGCTACGGCCTGCCGGCAGCACTCGGTGTTCAGATCGCACATCCGGAAAGCCTGGTCATTGACATCGCCGGCGACGCCTCGATCCAGATGTGCATTCAGGAAATGTCGGCTGCGATCCAGCACAATGCGCCAATCAAGATCTTCATCCTGAACAACCAGTACATGGGCATGGTTCGCCAGTGGCAGCAGCTGCTGCATGGCAACCGCCTGTCCAACTCCTACACGGAAGCGATGCCTGATTTCGTCAAGCTCGCCGAAGCCTATGGTGCCGTCGGGCTGCGCTGCGAAAAGCCTGGTGATCTCGATGCCGCCATTCAGGAAATGATCGACGTCAACAAGCCGGTTATTTTCGATTGCCGCGTTGCCAATCTCGCCAATTGCTTCCCGATGATCCCCTCGGGCAAGGCGCACAATGAAATGTTGCTGCCGGACGAGGCGACCGACGAAGCGGTTGCCAACGCCATCGACGCCAAGGGTCGCCAGCTGGTTTGATCGATAGCTGAGGCGCGGCGGTTGCCATGCCCCAGCCGATCCCGCTGGCATACCGAACAAGAACCGAGGAAACGGAACAAGGATAATGAACGCACACCTTCAACCCACGGGCTCCGCCTACTTCATTTCGCCCGAAACCGCAGCGGCTGAGAGCCATACGCTTTCGGTGCTTGTCGACAACGAGCCAGGCGTTCTTGCCCGCGTCATCGGCCTCTTCTCCGGCCGGGGCTACAACATCGAAAGCCTTACGGTTTCGGAGACGGAGCACCAGGCGCATCTGTCGCGCATCACTGTGGTAACGCGCGGCACGCCGCAGGTGCTGGAGCAGATCAAGGCGCAGCTTGAGCGCATCGTTCCCGTTCACCGCGTCGTCGATCTGACGGTGCGCGCCCGCGAACTCGGCCAGGAGCGGCCGATCGAGCGCGAAGTGGCGCTGCTGAAAGTGACCGGAAGCGGTGAGATGCGCGCCGAGACGTTGCGGCTGGCCGATGCCTTCCACGCCAAGGTGGTGGACGCGACCGTCGAGCATTTCATTCTCGAAATCACCGGCAAGTCCTCGAAGATTGACCAGTTCATCGCCATCATCAAGCCGCTCGGCCTCATCGAAGTCTGCCGCACCGGCATTGCCGCGATGAACCGTGGTTCGCAGGGAATGTAAGACCCTGCGGCGCGGATCGGTTTTCCGTTCGGAATTGCGTTAGAAATCAGAGCGGTTCAGTGCTTCCGTGGAACGCTGAACCGCTTTATCTTTGTGGCGGTCGGCCTGGGTCGGCGATGTTGTTTGCAGCGGAGGAATAGGGTGGCAGTCCTTGCCGGCGAGACTTTGCTTGAGATCGGCAGAAAGCCATGGCATCCGCCTGATGATATGCGTCTCGGCGCTGCGTTTTTTGTCCGCGGCGATTTTCCCTGGCTTGGACATTATTTTGGCTCGCAGAAACTGGCCTCGGTCCTCTCTCCTGGAATAGGCGGTGTCGTCTCCTGGGGTGGCCGTGCGCCGGCGAAGCTAGCGGACAGCGTTGCGCGGTTTCGCCATCTTCGACACTGGCATCTGGAGGATGGTTTTCTTCGGTCCATGGGGCTCGGCAAGTCCGGTGCCATTCCGCTGTCGATCGTCATTGACGATCTTGGCTTGCCCGTCGATGCCGGTCGGCCGTCGCGGCTTGAGCGATTGATAGAAGGCGCAGGAGAGGCAGGCGAGCTTGGCCGCGCCATTCGCGAGCAGATCGTTCTCAACAGGCTTTCGAAATACAATCATCTCCCACATCGCCCGCCCAGCATTGAGCGAATGACGAAGCGGCGCATTCTGCTCGTCGACCAGGTCGTCGGCGACGTTTCCGTCGGCCGTGCACTCGGCTCAAAGGCTTCTTTCGAGAAAATGCTTGCTGACGGGCTGGCGAGCGATGCGCAATGCCTGATCCGTACCCATCCGGATGTGATGGCCGGACTTCGTAAGGGGTATCTTACGGATGGCGCTTCGAAAGGCGATGCAATGCTTGTCGGTGACGAGGTGTCGGTGGCATCGATCCTCGAAGTCGTCGATGAAGTCTGGACGGTTTCCAGCCAATTCGGTTTCGATGCGTTGCTGCGTGGCATCCCGGTTCGCTGCTATGCCGCACCCTTTTATGCCGGCTGGGGTGTGACTGAGGATCATTTCGGCGTCCATACCAAGGCCGCGCTTGCCGGCCGCCGAACGAAGCTTCGGACCGTCGATCAGATCGCTGCCGCCGCCTTTTCGCTCTATCCGACCTATCGCGATCCGGCAGACTGGCGGGAGATCGACGTTTTTCGGGCGATCGAGCTGATCGTCGCGCAGCAGAAGGCCGCTGCCTGAACCTACAGCATGTCCAGTGACTTCTTTCGCGACGGCGGCGGGAAGGCGGCGTCGAGGATAGCCCAATCTTCGTCCGTGATGTCGATATCGATCGAGTCGCGGTTCTCCTCGATGCGCTGGGCGTTCGAGGATTTCGGGATCGATATCACGCCGTCGCGCTCCAGTAGAAAGGCGAGGGCAATCTGGGCCGGTGTCGCCTGATAGGTCTTGGCGACGCGGATCAATTCCGGGTGATGGAGCAGACGGCCCTGTTCGATCGGCGAATAGGCCATGATCGGAATGCTGCGCTCCTGGCACCAGGGCAACAGGTCGTATTCTATGCCGCGCCGGGAGAGATTGTAGAGCACCTGGTTGGCGGCGACATTGCCGCCATTCGGCACGGAAAGCAGCTCATCCATATCGTTGACATCGAAATTCGAAACGCCCCAGGCCTCGATCTTGCCCGCAGCCTTCAGACCTTCGAAAGCTTCTACCGTTTCTTCAAGCGGGTAGTTGCCGCGCCAATGCAGCAGATAGAGATCGATGCGATCGGTGTTCAGGCGCTTCAGGCTGCGTTCGCAGGCTTCGACCGCGCCTTTGCGGCTGGCATTGGCGGGATAGACCTTGCTGACAAGAAAAACCTCGTCGCGACGGCCTTCGATAGCCTTGCCGACCACTTCTTCGGAACCGCCATCGGCATACATTTCCGCCGTGTCGATCAGCGTCATGCCGAGATCGAGACCGGTTTTCAGGCTGGTGATCTCGTCCCGGGTGGTCGCGGCGCTCTCGCCCATATTCCACGTTCCCTGGCCGAGTGCCGGAACCATGATGCCGGAAGGAAGGGTGACGGTTGGGATGGGTTCGCGCATGGTCATTCCTCACTGCAGAAAACCGAAGGATAAGGGCATTCGACCGGATTTCAATCGACATCCGTCATGTCACCGTGACAATCACCCTATGGCTTTCGTATGGCTGGCGAACTAATGTCGCACGGCCATGCGTCGTTACATTTTGTGCGCATGAAGAAGAATTTTGGATGCCGCCCTGTCACGATACGGTGTCCTAGGAGGCATCATGGCGCTGGATACATTTCTGGCTCTTCTACTTTTCGCATTCACAACCTCAATCACGCCTGGGCCGAACAACATGATGTTGTTTGCATCCGGTGTGAATTTCGGTTTCCGCCGTACCATTCCGCACATGCTCGGCATCGGCGTTGGCTTTCTCTCGCTGTTGCTCGGTGTTGGACTCGGCCTGGGTGCTGTGCTGCACACCGTGCCGCTGCTCTATACCGTGCTGAAATTCGCCGGCGGCGCCTATCTCGTCTGGATCGCCTGGAAGATCGGCACGTCCCGCAGCCTGACCGAGAGCGAGGGCTCGGCGCAGCCGATGAGCTTCATCAGCGCCGCCGCATTCCAGTGGGTCAATCCCAAGGCCTGGGTGATGGCAGTCACCGCCATGGCGACCTATACCAATGAGCAGCTCTACCTCGTCACCGTCCTTCTTGTCGGGCTGGCATTTGCTGCGGTCAATCTGCCGAGCGTTTCGACCTGGGCCGGCTTCGGTTCGGCGCTGCGCGACTGGCTTTCTGATCCCGTCCGGCTCAAATGGTTCAACATAACCATGGCTATCCTGCTGGTGCTCAGTCTCTGGCCGATGCTAAAGTAGTCGCAAAGAGACAGGAGACAGCCATGTCCCACGGACACTCGCATGATGACGACGATCATCACCATCACCACGACAACCACTATTCGGACATGCAGGCGCGCATGAAGGCGCTCGAGACGCTGCTGACGGAAAAGGGGCTGATCGACCCGGCGGCGATCGACCGTATCGTCGAGACCTATGAGACGAAGGTCGGGCCGCGCAACGGCGCGCAGGTGGTGGCAAAGGCCTGGAGCGATCCCGATTTTGCCGATTGGTTGCGGCGCGACGCAACGGCGGCGATTGCCAGCCTCGGTTTTACCGGCAGGCAGGGCGAGCATATGCGCGCCGTGTTCAATACGCCGGAAACGCATAACCTGATCGTCTGCACGCTGTGCTCCTGCTATCCGTGGGCCGTGCTCGGGCTTCCGCCGGTCTGGTATAAGGCGCCGGCCTATCGGTCGCGCGCGGTGATCGATCCGCGCGGCGTGCTTGCCGAGTTCGGCCTGACCTTGCCGCAGGAGACGAAAATCCGCGTCTGGGATTCGACTGCCGAACTCCGTTATCTGGTGATCCCGGAGCGGCCAGCCGGTTCCGAAGGCATGGATGAGGCGGCGCTCGCGGATCTCGTCAGCCGCGATGCCATGATCGGAACGGCAATTGCCAAAACGCCGGAGGCCGCGCTATGAACGGCCCGCACGATCTTGGCGGCCAGATGGGTTTCGGCGCTGTCGCGCCGGAGCCGAATGAGCCTTATTTCCACGCCGAATGGGAAAAGCGCGCGCTCGGCATCACGCTTTCCTGTGGCGCCTTCGGTGCCTGGAATATTGATGAAAGCCGGCACGCGCGCGAAAACATTGCGCCGGCGAGCTATCTCGGCGCCAGCTACTACGAGATATGGACTCGTGCTGTTGATACGTTGCTCGAGCGGCATGGCTTTGCCACGTCCGAGGAGCTGCGCACGGGTCATGCGATCGAACAGGGCAGAGCGCCGAAGCGCGTTCTGAAGGCTGATATGGTCGATGGCGTCTTGGCCAAGGGCGGCCCTTGCGACCGACCGCTCGATTCAGCGCCGCTTTTCGCCGTCGGCGATCATGTGCGGACGAAGAATTTCAATCCGACGGGCCATACGAGATTGCCGCGCTATGCCCGGGCCAAGGCGGGTGTCGTCGAGGCTGTGCAGGGCTCTTTCGTCTTCCCGGACGACAACGCTCACGGCCGCGGCGAAAATCCGCAATGGGTCTATACGGTGGTCTTCGATGGCGGCGAGATCTGGGGCGAGGGTGCCGATCCCTCGTTAACGGTCTCGATCGATGCCTGGGAGAGCTATCTTGAGCGCGTGTGAGGTGCCGTCGCCTCTGGCGCAATCGCCTGGATTGCCGAAGTCGGCCGATGGCGAGCCGGTCTTTCCAGAACCTTGGGCGGCGGATGCTTTCGCGATGACCGTTCATTTGCATGAGAAGGGCCTGTTTGCCTGGAGCGAATGGGCTGAGCAGTTGTCGACGGAACTGCACAAGCCGGGCCGCGCGCCTGACGGCAGTGATTATTTCGATTGCTGGGTGGCTGCACTGTCAGGGCTGCTGGTCGCGAAGGGCATCGCCGATGCGGATACGATCCTGACTCTGCAGCAAAGCTGGCAACGTGCGGCGGAAGCAACACCACACGGCAAGCCGATTGCGCTGGAGAATGATCCACAGCGTTAAAGGATGAGCTTCCTCGGGCCATCCTCGTCCTTCGAGGCTCCGGTCTGCGTCCTCCGCACCTCAGGATGAGGATGGAGCCGATGCCGCATTCGATGAAGCCGATTTTTATCGACACGGAGAAAGACT